>DAOKZW010000034.1:0-41726 GCA_035325445.1 Flavobacteriales bacterium | reverse complement strand
CAAACCAAGCCGCCTCCGGAAGACCTCACAAGATGTAGTTCGCCGGATGCTTACGTTGCGGATGATGTGTTCGTAATAATTGCGTTGCCAGATCGGAATACCTCGGGGCATCAATCCGTCACGTATGGCCTGGCGGGAAACAGCAGCCTTGAAAGTTTGCACGATATGTCCCAAGGAATCCTTCTCCATGATGGCAATAGGTGGTCGGGATTGATTGAATTTCTGTATAGGTGGCGGCTCCGATGGATCTGTCGGGGCGGCGAATTCGCCGCCCGTAACTTCAGATCTATCGGCCGCCACATCCCTGATCACAATGATCCCGTGCACATGATCAGGCATCACCACGAAGGCGTCGCAGATGGCCATAGGCATATGGTCAGGAATGGCATCCCAGCATCGTTGCACAATCTCGCCGATTGCACTGGGCACCATTTTTCCATCCACCACCTTGCCGAACAGGGGCTTCCTGTCCTGTGTGCAGATTGTCACGAAATACGCCCCCACCCGGGTGTAATCGTATCCCTTCAATCGGATGGAGCGGCGCTGCGGCAGATCAGCCATGGCGTTCCGAAGATCGCCATCCATTTCCTTATCCACCCAGGTCCTTCCGTATCAACACATCCGTCTGGGCATCACCGCCCAATTGGAACACGTGTTCCCCGAAGCGGGTGAACCCGCAGCGTTCATAGAACGCTATGGCGGCGCGGTTGTGTTCCCATACTCCGAGCCAGATCCATTCGGCTTGCCATTCCTGCGCCACACCGTAGGCCTGTTCCATCAGCATTGACCCGATGCCCTGCCGATGGAACTCCTGCAGCACGTACACCCGCTCGATCTCCATGGCCTTCTCCCCCATCGCCTCGGTCTGGGCCTCACCCCGGTTCACCTTCATGTAACCGACCGCTTCACCGTCCATTTCGGCCAGAAAGAACCGTGAGCCCGGATCCCGGTATTCGCCCAGGATCTGTTCCCGGCTGAACCGTTCCGTGAGGTACCGCTCCATATCGGCCTCCGTGTTGTCCTTCCCGAAGGTTTCGAGGAAGGTTTGTCGCCCAATGGCGCATAGGACATCGATATCCTTTGCGTCGGCCTTCCGGATATGGATTTCCCCCGCTGGCATGACCTTCCAAAGAAAAGCCCGGTCCGGGACCGGAAAAAAAATTGCGCTGCCCTGTTCACATTTCCGCACCCTCCCCGATGAATAGGCAAATACCCCCAGAAAATGAACCTCTGCAAATTCGCCTTCTTCGCTATGCCGCTCCTCCTTCTGGCCTGTGGGCAGGCCGATGAGGAACAATTGGGCTACCAGGCCGACGATCAGTACAGCTCGCTGGCCGCACGGGTTGCCGCCGCCACCGGGCAGCCGGTCGCCGAAGGGGATGCGGCCTGGGCGGGTTCCATGGATGCCAGCCAAGGGGCGCCTGCGGCGAAGGGCCTGCGCAAGTACACGGTGTACAGCGAGCAATACAAGGTGCCTTCATCCTACATCCAGCTGCCTGCGCACTGGCAGGTGAGCGGCTTGGAAACCGGCTACTGGAGCGCCACCGCCCCCGGGCTGGAGGTGCGGAACAACAGGTTCACGATGTTCAAGGATGTGACCGGGCAGATGCGGCAGTTTGCGCAAATGGCCGGTGAACCCCTGCGTGCGCCGTTGGCGCCCGAACAAGTGTTCCAACAGGACATCGCCCCGAAAATGCGCGCCGAAGGCTATGAACTGGTGGAGGTGAAGCCGATGCCCGAGCTGACCCGCAAGGGCATGGAGGACGTGGGCAAATTATACATGTCCGGGAATGTCCGCCCAACCCTGCAGGCAATGATGAGCGTGTGGAAGAAAGGCGATCAGCGCCGGGCCCTCTTCCTGAACTGGGTGCGCATGGACAGCGAGGGTTTCGTGGCCTGGGGTTACGGCGTTTCCACACTGGATGCAACGGCCCGCAACTTCGAGGCGGAGAAGAACAGCCTGATCCAATCCTCGCTAACGGCCCAGCCGGCACCAGAGGGCATTGCCGCCCAGCACCGGGACGCCCAAATGAAGGAGCAGCAGGGCAGGATGCAAGCCCAGCAGCAACAGATGCAGAACCAGCAGAGCTGGGCGGCGCACAACCAGCGCATGAACGCCCGCTGGAACGCTTTCAATGCGCAGCAAGCGGCACACAATGACAGGGTGAACAGCGTGAACAATTCCATCATGGGCGGTTACAACAGCACCATGAACAGCATGGACAACATGCAGAACAGCACCATCAATGCCATCCGCGGCGAACAGGATGCCTACAACCCGTACACCGGCGAAGCCGGCAAGATCCAGGGCGGCTACGACAACTACTGGATGAACAGTGACGGCCAGTACTTCGGCACCAACGACGGCATGTACGACCCCAACGTGAACAGCGACTGGACGGACCAGTGGCGACAGGTGCCCACACAGCCGTAGGCTTGGCTGCGCCAAAACGCACCTTCCGCATACACGAAGCCCCGACAATTGCCGGGGCTTCGTCGTTCTTTTCAGAGGCCGTCTTCCTCAGGCCCGCGATACATTGATCGCATTCGGGCCTTTCGGGCTTTGCTCCACTTCATAGGAGACCTTGTCCCCCTCACGGATGGGCTCGCGGGTGCCTGTCTTATGGACGAAGACGTCCTTGCTGCCATCATCCGGGGTGATGAATCCGAAACCCTTCTCCGTGTTGAAAAACTTGACCGTACCAATTGCCATGTTCTTGCTGTAATGTGCCCCGTTGTGCGGCGGCTGTGTATCCCCAGCAAAACCACTGGGGCGTTTATCGATCAAAGGTAGGTGCTTACCTCGCCCGCCCGAAGGCAGCGCCAAACAAAGATGGAATAACAAGATCCCCGGCCTAGGCCTTCTTCACGAAAATGCTCTTCAGGCCCATGGCCCCGAAGCCGTCAATCTTGCAATCAATGTCGTGCCCGGCATTGCTGGCGCCGTCCACCAACCGGATGTTCTTCACCTTGGTGCCTGCCTTCACCGGCTTGGGCATGCCCTTCACCGGCAGATCCTTGATCACCACCACGTCGTCGCCGTCCTGGAGGATGTTGCCATTGGCATCCCGCACCGCCCCCGCTTCGGCCAGCTCAGCAGCCAGTTCCTCGGGATTCCATTCATGGCCGCACTCAGCGCACATCTGCGAGTGACCGGTGGGATAGGTGATCGCCGAACGGCATTCGGGGCAGGGAGGGGTATCGGTCATGGTGCTCGGTATTTGATCGCGAAGCTACCCTTTCCCGGACACCTCGGCCCGTATCGTCCTTGACCGCTAGCACAAGCCTGCCGTTCCGCCCTTCAAGGGAGGGGCGTATCCAACGCAATTACCACTAACTTTTCGGGAGCTTTTCCCGTTTCAGCCTCTCGTCTTACACCCCCGACATTGATGACCAACGCACCTTACCTGAAGTGGCTCCACGAAGTTGAACTGAAGGACATCCCCACCGTGGGCGGCAAGAACGCCAGCCTCGGGGAAATGATCCAAAACCTGGGCCAACTGGGCGTTCAGGTGCCGGGCGGCTACGTGGTCACCGTGGCCAGCTATGAGGCCTTCATCGAGCACAACAAGCTCGACCAGGAGATCCGCGAGATCGTTGCCAAACTCGATCCGGACGACGTGGAGAACATCCGCCGCACCGGCCTGGCCGTGCGTTCCCTCATCAAGAACGGCAAGTTCCCCGAGCCCATCTGGAAGGGCATCATGGAACGCTACGATGAGCTATCGCGCCAATATGGACAGGAGGCCACGGACGTGGCCGTGCGCAGCAGCGCCACCGCCGAGGACCTGCCCGATGCCAGCTTCGCCGGACAGCAGGAAACCTACCTGAACATCCGCGGCCACCAGGAACTGATCGCCGCCGTGCGCAACTGCTTTGCCTCGTTGTGGACCGACCGCGCCATCGTGTACCGCCAAACCCGCGGGTTCGACAACTTTCAAGTGGGCATCAGCGTAGGTGTGCAGAAGATGGTGCGCTCCGACCTCGGCAGCAGCGGCGTGGCCTTCAGCCTCGACACCGAATCGGGGTTCCGCAACGTGGTGTTGATCAACGGCAGCTACGGCCTGGGCGAAATGGTGGTGCAGGGCGCAGTGAGCCCCGATGAATTCCTGGTGTTCAAGCCCACCTTGGCCGAGGGCTACAGCAGCATCATCGAAAAGAAGCTCGGCAACAAGGACCGCAAGATGGTCTATGGCGTGGAGCCCGGTAAGCCCACGCTAACCATCCCCACGGAACGGGCCCAGCGCAACCGCTTCTGCATCACCGACGAGCAGGCACTGGAGATCGCCCGCAATGTGGTGGCCATCGAGAAGTACTACAGCGACAAGAAGGGCCACTGGTGCCCGATGGACGTGGAATGGGCCGTGGACGGGCTTTCCAAGCAGCTCTTCATCGTGCAGGCCCGGCCCGAGACCATCCACAGCCAAGGTAACAGCGACCGCCTCGTGGAATACAAGGTGGACCACAACCCCGCCAGCGAGCCCCAGGTCATCACCAAAGGCATCGCCATCGGCGACCGCGTGGGCGCCGGCAAGGTGCGTGTGATGTTCAGCCTCGATGGCCGCGGCGGGGGAAGCGACGGCAAGGACTTCCAGCAAGGCGACGTGCTGGTGACCGACATGACCGACCCCGACTGGGAGCCGATCATGAAGAAGGCCAGCGCCATCATCACCAACAAGGGAGGCCGCACCTGCCACGCCGCCATTGTGGCCCGCGAAATGGGCGTGCCCGCCATCGTGGGATGCGGCAATGCCACCGACCTGCTGGACACCGGCATGGAGGTGACAGCCAGCTGCTGCGAGGGCGATACCGGCGTGGTGTACGGCGGCATCATTCCCTTCCGCAAGGAAGAGACCCTGCTGACCGACCTGCCCGAGGTGCGCACCCCCATCATGCTCAACGTGGCCAGCCCGGACCTCGCCTTCAAGTTCTCCGGCCTGCCCAACGCCGGCGTGGGCTTGGCCCGCGAGGAGTTCATCATCAACAACTACATCCAGGCGCACCCGCTGGCCCTGCTGCAGCACAAGGAACTGGGCGACACCAACCTCAGCGGCAAGATCAGCTACCTCATCAACGGCTACGAGGACGAGGAGACCTTCTTCATCAAGCGCCTCAGCTACGGCATCGCCAAGATCGCGGCGGCCTTCCACCCCAACAAGGTGATCGTGCGCTTCAGCGACTTCAAGACCAACGAATACCGCAACCTGCTCGGTGGCGAGCACTTCGAGCCCGAGGAGGAAAACCCCATGATCGGGTGGCGCGGCGCAAGCCGCTACTACAGCGATGCCTACAAAGAGGCCTTCGGGCTGGAATGCAAGGCCATCCGCCGCGTGCGCGAAAAAATGGGCCTGAAGAACGTGGTGGTGATGATCCCCTTCTGCCGCACGGTGGAGGAGCTGCACAAAGTGACCGCCGTGATGAAGGAATACGGCCTGGAGCGCGGCAAGGAAGGGCTCGAACTCTTCCTCATGGCCGAGATCCCCAGCAACATCATCCTCGCCGAGGAGTTCGCCAAGCGCATCGATGGCTTCTCCATCGGCAGCAACGACCTCACCCAGCTCACCCTCGGCCTGGACCGCGACAGTGCGCTGGTGAGCCACATCTACGACGAGCGCAACGAGGCCGTGAAGGGGATGCTGCGCCAGCTGATCCACACCGCCAAGCGCACCGGCACCAAGGTGGGCATCTGCGGCCAAGGCCCCAGCGACTTCCCCGACTTTGCGCAATTCCTGGTGGAGCTGGGCATCGACACCATCAGCGTAACGCCCGACAGCCTATTGAAGACGCGGCGGGCCATCGCCGAGGTGGAGAAGACCATCGACGCGGAAGCCGTCAAGGCATAGACTCCCGATCGCCAGTACCTGCCAACCAAACGGCAGCCCGTCCGGTCCCTGCGTGCGCCCGCTCGATGCAATTGCTGACCGGAGCTGTATTTCCTGACAGGCCGAAGCGCTGGGCCCGTCCAACCCGCGAACCCCGCGGATAGGGTGACGGTCGCGCTGGACCTCCGCATCCATTACCGCCGCATTTCTGGCAGCCGGGCCACCACGCCCAACCTCCTCACGGATAGAACACCTCGCCCCGTTCCATCATGCCCACGAAGGTGGCCACGCGTTTGGCCCTGGTCTCTGGTTTCTTGGCAATGGCCAACCGGTGCAGGAAAGCGTACCGATTGTTGCTTTTCAAGGTGGTGAAAAAGTCGTGCGCCTTCTTGTTCTTCTTCAATGCCGCCTCCAGGTCAGCCGGTACGACGATGGTACTGGGCGGCGCGTAGGCATTATCCCACTGGCCGTTTTCCTTGGCGCGCTGCACGGCGGCCAGGCCCGCGGGCCGCATCAGCTTCGCCTTCATCAACTCCTGCACCTTCTTCTTGTTGATCTCGCTCCAGATGCTGCGCGGCCCACGGGGCATATAGCGTTGCAGGAATGTTTTTTGGTCGCCCGACTTGCGGATGGCGTCGATCCAACCGTGGCAGAGGGCCACCTCCAGCGCCTCCGGCGCGGTAATGGAACGCAGTCCGCTCCCCTTCTTGCCGATGCGGATGAAGACCCCGCGGGAACTTGTATGATGCTGGGCGAGCCAGGCTTCCCAATCGGCGCGGGTCTCGAAACTCAGGATCTCGGGCTCTTCCTTTTTGGTGCTCATGTGCTTAGATGGCATGCAGGCAACAGGGACCGGCTCAGGCCATGCCGACCAGCCAGTTCAACTCCGTTCGGTACTCTTCAGGGCCGCTCACCTCTTCCGGATCGTTCAAGTAGCACTCCCGGAAGATGCCTGTTTCGCCGTACCCATGTTCACCCGCCCAACGCTGCATGGCTTGCCATGCCTGGGCCAATCCCTCGTATGGCCTTGATACACGCTGCGCACCACCCTCGCTGCGGGCAGCACGCCGTTCTTTACGCGACCTTCCTCCCCGATCGCGTGGCCTACCGGGAAACCGATCTCGAAATCGAAAGTATCGTCGGGCTTGCGGTGGTGGTGGCAGAACATCGGGCCGGTGATCGGGACACCTTGCCCGGCGATGACTTTGAAAACCTCCTGGACCGCAGTGTCCATGTGCTCGCCCATGTCCTGGCACGGGATTACCAAGCGGATCATGGCCGTGGCCGTTTTCCGGGTGGTGATGAGTTCAGGCGTGGTGTTCATCATGGCCATGTGCTATTGATCGGGGCAGGTCATACATGGGTGGGCACCCTACACTGAAGCACGGTTTGCGCCAAACCACCGGTCTTCCGGCGCAAGCTGACAGGGCATGTGCATCACGGGGCGCATAAAAGTAATTCCGCCACGGCCGCCGTCACCATCCACCGATACAATCGCATGGCGTGGCTGTTGGCTGGTGTACTGATGAAGCGGTGCGCCCCACGAACGTCCCCATCTGGGCAAAAACTACCTGCTGGTCCGGAACACCACGTGGTGTCGCCTGTACAGGCCGATCCTGTACTGGCGATATTTGGGGGCCGATCATTGCCCATGGCCTCCCTCATCATCCTCGCCGCAGGCCGCAGCACCCGCTTTGGCCGCCCCAAGCAGCTGGAGCCGGTGACGCCCGATGGCCGCACCATCATCGACCTCACCATGGCCGAGGCCGCCGAGGCCGGGTGCCGTTCCATGGTGCTGGTCTCCTCCCCTGCCTTGGAACCGGACTTCCGGCTGAAGTATGGCGATCGGCCGCATGTCCGCATCGCTGTCCAGCAGATGCCCTTGGGCACGGCGGACGCCGCCCTGCGGGGCCTTTCCGGCATCGATGGTACGGCGGTGGTGGTGAACGGTGACGACCACTACGGGCACGAAGCCATAGGGGCGGCCATGGGCCATGCCTTGGGGGGCACGGCGACCGAACATGCCTTGGTGGCCTACCGACTGGACCGAACGCTCAGCCCCTCCGGCGGGGTGAACCGGGCCCTGTGCACGCTGGATGGCGATGGGTATCTCGCTTCCACGGAAGAGGTCAGGGGCATCCGTGAAGAGAACGGCTTCCTGCTCGACGAAGCAGGGGCCCGCTGGTCGCACGACCGCTTGGCGAGCATGAACCTGTGGATCTTCCGCTCTTCCCTGTTCCCGCTGTTCGCGGAGCTTTCGGCCGTGGAACGCCAAGGGGAGTACGGCCTGCCTGAAGTGGTGCAGATCGCCATCGCGCGGGGCCATCGCTTCCGGGTGATCCCCACCGATGCACAATGGACCGGCCTGACATTCGCGGATGATGCCAATCTTGTACGTCGAAACCTAAGCCGCCGGCAAGATGCCACCTGATGCCGAAGTGGACCGCATCTGCAGCGCGTTCGGGATCACACCCGTGCGGCACGACCGTGTGCCCTTCGGCAGCGGCCTGATCAACCAGACCTATCTGCTGAAGGACCGCCAAGGTGACAACGACTGGTTGTTGCAGCAGGTGAACACCACCGTCTTCACCAAGCCCCAGTTGATCGCCTACAACAACTATCTGGCCGCCGAGCACCTGCGCTCGCACCATCCGGACTATCCCTTCATGCGCGGCCGCAGGACGGTGGACGGCCGCGACCTGTTCGTCGATCCGGAACACGGCACGTGGCGCATGTTCCCGTACTTCCGCGACACGGTAAGCCATGATCGCGCCGGTTCCAAGGAGCAGGCCTACAGCGCCGCACAGCAGTTCGGGCGGCTGGTGCACCACCTCGATGGCGTGTACGTGGGGGCCTTCCAGGAGATCATCCCCGGCTTCCATGATCTGGCGGCGCGCTACAACGTTTTCCTCGCCAGCATCGCCCAAGCCGATCCGGAACGCAAGGAGAAGGCGGAGCCGGCCATCCGCTTCTTCCGGGAACATGCGGGCATTGTGGACACCTATCGGGAAATGGTGGCCGATCCCGACGTACGCACCCGGATCACCCACAACGACACCAAGCTGAACAACGTGCTCTTCGACAAGGCCAGCGGCGAGGCCAAGTATGTGGTGGACCTTGACACGCTGATGCCCGGCAAGGCCCTTTTCGACCTGGGCGACATGATCCGCACCTTCATCTCCTCCGCCGCTGAGGATGACCCGGATCCCGCCCATTGCCAGATCGACCCGGAGATCTTCGAGGGCTTGGTGGCCGGATGGATGAGCGAGATGGGCCCCTTGCTTTCCGACAGGGAAAAGGAGCTGATCTACTGGAGCGGCCAGATGCTCATGTATGAACAAGGGATCCGCTTCCTGACGGACTACCTGCAAGGCGACGTGTACTACAAGGCCATGCGCCCCGACCACAACCTGGACCGCGCCATGAACCAGATGCACCTGCTGGCTGCCTACACGGCCATGGAGCAGGAATTGCAACGGCGCGTGAAGGCCGTGCTGAGTTAAGAGCCGATGAAGCTATCGATCCGGAAGTATGTACATGACTTGTTGGCATGCGTAATGGCGGCCCTGATCACGTGGCCTACATGCGCGCAGGAGCCCGTAAGGCCGGAGCTGCAATGGTTCCAGGATGCCAAGCTGGGCATCTTCATCCACTGGGGCATTTACAGCGTGAAGGGCGTGGGCGAAAGCTGGTCGTTCCATAACGGTGCCATTCCGCATGGCGAATACATGGAACAGATCAAGGGTTTCACGGCACGCCATTACGACCCGGCGGCATGGGCGGACCTGATCCAGCGCAGCGGCGCGAAGTACGCCGTGATCACCACCAAGCACCACGATGGCGTGGCCCTGTACGATACGCGATTGAGCCCGGCCCAGAGCAGGAAGCCCCTCTCCATGAAGATGGGCGCGCCGGCGAAACGCGACCTGATCACCCCCTTCTTCGCCGAGCTCCGCAAGCGTGATCTGAAGTGCGGGGCCTAATTCTCGCTGATCGACTGGAGCGACGCGGACTACCCCGGCTTCCTGCGCGACAGCAGCCGCTACGCCATTGCCGACGAGCCCGCACGCTGGCAACGCTTCCTGCGATACAACGAAGGCCAGATCCGGGAGATCGCGGACGGCCTCAACCCCGACCTCTGGTGGTTCGATGACGATTGGGAGCACAGCGCCGAGGAGTGGCAGGCCGACAGGATCCGGCGTTTGATCCTGGAGCGGAACCCGAAGGCGATCATCAACGGAAGGCTGGCCGGCTACGGCGACTATGCCACACCCGAGCAGAACATTCCCGTGGAAACGCCCAAGACCACCGCATGGGAGCTCTGCATGACCATCGGCACCGACTGGGGCTGGCAGCCGCAGGACACGCTGTACAAAAGCATGCACGACCTGATCGCCATTTTCGCGGACGTGATCGGCCATGGCGGCAACCTCTTACTGGACATTGGCCCGAAGGAGGACGGCACGATCCCGCAAGGACAAGTGGAGGTGCTGGAAGGTTTTGGCCAGTGGACCGGCAAGCACGCCCAAGCCATCTACGGCACCCGAGCCGGGCTGCCCAACGGACACTTCTTCGGCCCCACCACACTCAGCACCGATAGCACCGAGCTCTATTTGTTCCTGGCCAACGGCATGACAGGGAGCGTGGAGATCAAGGGGTTGGACAACGCGATCATTTCAGCAGAACTGCTCGGTACCGGCCAGCAACTTGAGCACCGCGTGGTGGGCAAGATCAGCTGGAGCAAGGTGCCGGGGCTGGTCTTCATCGATGTGCCCGAAAAGCAAACCGACCCGTGGATGGACGTGGTGAAGGTGAAGCTGGACGGACCGGTGAAATTGTATCGGGGCGAGGGTGGTTTTTGAATGCCCTTGGCGCAATTTACACTTCACTTCTACCACTGGACCACGATCTCGTCGCAGAAAAGCCAGCAATCGCCTTGGCTGCCGTGCCATGGGGGGAGTGCTCCCCGCTTCCGGGCCGTGATGCGCAGGTATCGGGCCCAAGGGATGGCTTCCTGCTGCAAGGTGACGTTACGGATGCCGGGCGGGCCGGATTGCTTTTCCAACGGGATGGATACAGCGTCAAAGTGTGCCCACTTGTCACCGTCGAAGGAATGCTCCACCACCACCTCGCCCGGAAGGAAGATCCAACTGGCCTGGTCTTGTAGAAAGCCGATTTCCACGGAAGCGATGTACCGCGATTCCCCCAGGTCGATGACGGCCACCAGATCCTTGCCCCACCAGCCCTGCCAGCCGAACTGGTAGTTGTTCCCGGCGCGGAAGCCATCCACCAATGCATCGGGACCGCCACCCATGTATTGGGGATCCGGGGGCGTGGTGAAGGTGATCGGCCTACCAACGGCCTGATGGTCCACCGCACCGCGGGCCAGGAAAGTGCTGAACTCGGCGTGGTATTCGTCGGGGGTGATGCGGGTCTCGTGCAAGAGCAGATGCCCGTGCCGTTTCAACCGCACCGCGAAGCTGTCCAGCAGCTCGGTGTAGTATGGCTTGGGTCTCCACCAGCCGAGATCATCCTTCTCGAACAAGCCGTTCGCCGCACCCGGCATGGCACGGGCAATCTCCAGTTCGGCGTACTGGATGCCGAGGCGGGCATCCTCCACGCGCTGCGCGTAGAGCGGGTCCTCCCCTATCACCGTCGCCTCGGCCTGATCGAAGAGCGCCTTGTATCGCTCCAAATTCGCAGGGCTCAAGTAGCCGTCCTTGTGTGCCTGCGGGTGCTCATACAGCGTGAGTGCATGACCGGAGCGGTCCAGCTCCTCCTCCAACAACCGGGTGTAGCGATCGATGTAGGGGCCTGCCGGGCCGTAGAAGCCGTTCAGGAAGGTGGTGCGCAAGGAATCCATGTCCAGATCGGGGTTCCACAGCAAGGCCGCCAGCAGTTCCGCGCGGAACTCGGGCATCTCGCCACCGGGGCCGCCCAGCCCCTGCTCGAAGACCATGGGCACCCTGGCGTCGCGGAAGAGTTGGATGTTCGGCTGCAACACCTTCCAGTTGGGGAAAGGCACAACCAGGTGCGAGAAGTTGATCACGTAGTCCCAAATGATGATGTTGTGCGTGAGTGACGCCCATTCGTGCAGGTCGGCCGTGAAGGTGCCGGGACCGGTGCGCGTGGCGATGGGCTTACTCCGGTCCTCCTCGATGCTGCATAGCATGATGTTCACGTTGGGACGTGGCCGCGTTATGCGTGGCGCCTTGCGGCTGTACTGGTAGGCCAGCGTACTGATCACCTTGTCCGGGAAGCTGTCGGCCACGGCGTTGGTGAACCGCAGGATGCTGCCGGCCGGTGAGCCCTCGATGCTATCGGTCCGCTGGCATTGGGCACACTGGCAATGGTTGAAGTTGTCCATCTGGCTCACGCTCCAATAGTGCGCGGCCGGGTTGCGGGCCATCATGGCGCGCAGGCTGTCCACGGTGATCTGCAGCACCTCCGGGTTGTTGAGGCAGAGCTGGTCCGACACGCGGGTGCCGTTGCGTTCGGCGAAAAGCAACGGGCGATCCTTCAGCCATTCAGCCGGTACGAAGCGATGCATGGTGTGTACCCACAGGCCCCAGTCCACGTCGGCGGTGAAGAGCGAACGTCCCACTTGGCGCACCCGGTGATCCGCCGCCCAGGCGCTGTCGCGGGCCGGACCGTAGTACGCCATCCGGAAGGTGAAGGGCGAACTCTCCTGGGCCGATGAGACAAGGGGTATCAAACAGCCAAGGATCAGGGCCCACAAGCCTATCCGCCTCGTTGACTTGGCTGCGTGCATGCCGACACCCATCCTCATTCCCGCTCCCTCAGTACCGGTCATCGAAGCAGAAGATCGGCTTGCGTTCCTGCCACTTCCCTTCGGTGAAGTCGGGGATCTCCTGCACCTGTCCGCCCTCGGCGATGCTCTTCTCGCTCAACGGGGTGATGGCGTACCATGTGGCCATGTCGTACACGTCCATCGGAAACGGCTCCTGCCGTTTGATGCACTCGATGAAGGCATGGTCCACGAAGAAGTCCATGCCACCATGGCCGGCCCCTTCCGCCTGTTGCGCGTAGCGCTTCCATAGCGGGTGGTCCCACTCCTCGATCAACTCCTTGCTATTGGCCCAGCGGTGGCTGTGGTCCATCCGCTTCTCGAAGTAGAGCAGCCCCTGGTCGGGATTACCCCAGCCGGTGTCCTGCCAGAGGCCGTCGGTGCCCTGCACCCGGAAGCCCAGATTGTACGGGCGCTGCAGAGTGGTATCATGGGTGAGCAGGATGGTCTCGCCGTTGGCGCATTGCAGCAGGGTGCTCACGATGTCGCCGCACTTGAAATCAACCTTGGCATTGGGGTGGTCGGGGCCGCACTTGGGATGCTCCACGATGAATTGGTGTGCCCCACGGGCCTTGCTGGCCACGCTGGATAAACGGGTCAAACGGTTGCCCCGGTTCAGGTCCATCATCATGGCCAAGGGACCGAGGCCGTGCGTGGGATAGAGCTCGCCGTTGCGGTCCACGTAGTGTTGGGTGCGCCATTTCGCCACGCTCCAGGCATGGGGGCCGAACTCCACGCCATCGCCGTAGCCTCCGGGCTTGCCGCTGTTGAACAGCACGTTGCGAAGGTCATGCTGGTAGCCGCCCTGCCCGTGCACCAGTTCGCCGAAGAGCCCGTGCCTCACGATGTTCAGCACCGCCATCACATCGCGGCGGTAGCACACGTTCTCCAGCATCATCAGCGGGATGCCGGTGCGTTGGCTGGCTCGCACGATGTCCCAGCAGTCCTGCAAGGTGATCGCGCCGGACACCTCCATGCCCACGATCTTGCCCGTTTCCATGGCCGCGATGCCCTGCTCCACGTGGTATTCCCACGGGCTGGAGATGATCACCGCATCGATGTCATCCCGCTTCAGCAATTCCTTGTAGTCGTCGTTGCCCTTGGTGTATTCCACGGCAGGCTTGCGCTTGGCCTTGGCCAGCACCTCGCGTGCCATGGCCATCATGCCGGCATCGGGGTCGTGCATGGCGATGATCTCCACATCGTCGCGCAGGGCCAGTTCGGCCAGGTGCACCTGCCCACGCAGGCCCACACCGATGAATCCCAGGCGCACCTTGGGGTCGCCCGGCCGGTAAAAAGCTTTCACCGTGCGGGGCACGAGGCCCATGCCCAGAATGGCCAATGTGGTGTTGCGGATGAAGGTGCGGCGGTCCATGTAGTTCTCCATGTTGGGCTTCGTGAATGATCCAGGCGGTTTCCCGCTCGGCACCAAAGTAGTTCCACCGGTGTTCCTTGCATACCATTTTAACCTTGATCCCTTGGAAGCCAACTTTGCCCGTACCATGAGCGACATCCCGTACAGCATCCAACCCTACACGTTCAAGTTCCTGAAGGACCTGGCCAAGCACGACAACGACCGCGACTGGTTTGAGGCGAACCGACCCCGGTATCAAGCCGCGCTGGAAAATGTACGGGCCTTCGCCGATGCGTTGATCGAGCGGATGAACCGCCACGACAAGATCGCCACGGCCAACGGTAAGGAAGCGATCTTCCGCATATACAGCAACCGGCGCTTCCGTCCGGACCGACCGCTATACAAACAGCACATGGCCGGTGGCCTGGATCGCATGAAGCCAGCCCTGCGCGGCGGCTACTATTTCCACATCAAGCCGGGCGAGTGTTTCATCGGCTGTGGCTTTTGGGACCCCGAGTCCGAGGATCTGCGCCGCATCCGCATGGACATGCTCTATGAATACGAGACCTGGAACAAGATCCTGCGCGGGAAGAACTTGCGCAGCCACTGGGGCGAGATGGAGGGCGATCAATTGAAGACGGCCCCACAAGGCTTCCCCAAGGACCATCCGGCCACGCCCCTCCTGCGCTTCAAGCAGCTCACCTTCAGCCACGACTTCACCGACAAGGAAGTGATGGCGCCCGGCTTCGTGGATGTGGTCAACACACACTTCAAGGCCATCCGGCCGTGGTTCGACCACCTGAGCGAGGTGCTCACCACCGATGATAACGGTGAGTCCTTGCTGAGCTGAAGGGTTGACGGGCCGGAGGTTTGCGGGGAAAGATACGGTTATTCTCCGCAAATGTTGCGGAGAATAACCGTATCTTTCCCCGCAAGAACTCATTGGGGAATGCCGCTGTACATCCATGAACGGAAGGACTGGCCCGGATTCCGGTGGGATGCAACGGCATTGACCGCAGCGCTCACCGAGACGCACCGAAAACTCGGGCGTCTGCTGGGACAGATGCAGGCCATCGGTTTTGACCTCCGTAGCGAAGCCAGCCTCGAGGCAATGACCGTGAACGTGCTTAGAACCAGTGCCATCGAGGGCGAAGTCCTGGATCCGGCACAGGTCCGTTCCTCATTGGCCCGGCGCCTAGGCATGGACACGGCCGGCCTTCCGGTGGTGGACAGACATGTGGATGGCGTGGTGGAGATGCACTTGGATGCCACTGACAATTCCGGCAGCAAACTGGACGCGGAACGCCTTTTCGCTTGGCACAGCGCCTTGTTTCCTTCGGGCCGAAGCGGCATGCTCAAGGTGATCACCGGGCAATGGCGGGATGATTCGACCGGCCCCATGCAGGTAGTTTCCGGCCCCATGGGCAAGGAGAAAATACACTACCAAGCCCCGGCAGCCGGTCGTCTGAAGAGGGAAATGAGCATTTTCCTGAAATGGTTCAATAAGGAGGATGGCACCGACCCCTTGCTGAAGGCCGGGCTTGCCCATCTATGGTTCGTCACGATCCATCCGTTCGAGGACGGCAATGGCCGCATTGCCAGGGCGATCGCCGATATGTTATTGGCCCGCGCCGATGGTTCGCCCCAACGATTTTACAGCATGAGTGCCCAGATCCGCACCGAGCTCAACAAATACTACGACCTGTTGCAACAGGTACAGCGCAGCACCATGGACGTAACCGAATGGCTCTCTTGGTTTCTGGCCTGCCTTGGCCGGGCCTTGGATGCCTCGGAAGCCATGCTCTCATCCGTGCTCATCAAGCACCACTTCTGGCAGGAACATGCGCAAACTGTATTCAATCCTCGCCAATTGAAGGTGCTGGATAAGCTATTCGGCAACTTCCATGGGCATCTCACCTCCAGCAAGTACGCGAAGATGACCAGAACCTCGCAGGATACCGCTTCGCGGGATATCGCCGACCTGATGGAGAAGGGCGTGCTGATAAAAGGGAAAGGCGGCGGCCGGAACACACACTACGTATTGAGGCCGTAGCACGGCACAGCCGCTTTTCCCGAACCGCTACTGTCCCTCAACAGCCAGTGCACCGCCACCCACCAACTTGCTGGCGGCATCCACCTCCTTGAAGGTCCCGTTCGAGGAGTAGCTGTTCCCTTCCTCCTTCACCTCGGCACCGCCGAGCAACGGGTGTTCGCTGCGCAGGACAAAGACCTTCTTGTTGCCCGTGAACTCGGACCGCACCACTTGGGCGCTTGACCCATCAAGGGCCATGATGGCGGTGCCATTGCCGGTGAAGCGCATACCGCTCATGTCAGCCTTGGAGCCACGTCCCAATCGCAATGCCGTAAAAGGCATGTCGACCACGGTACAGCCCTTGATCTGCATCTGTGATGCCCGAAGGCTCAGAGCCGCGCGCCCGTCGGTGGCTGAGGCGCGATCGGGCTGCCCGAATCCGCAGCGTTCCATGGCTCCCTTCACCTCCGTCAGCCGCACATACGAGCCATGCGCCGCGGCGAAGTAGCTGTCCGACAGATGAAGAGTGCCGCGTTTCACACTGACCGTTGCCGCGCCAAAAGCCTCCTCCATGCTGCTGTTCGCGATGGTGACATCCGCCCCGATGAAGCTCAGCATCCCGCCATGGTACACCCCTTCGGCGAGCAGGTCGCTGCCGCCGCTGATCCGCAGGCCCTGGATCCGTACCCGTGTCCGCCCAGTCCCATTCACGGCGATGCAGCCCCACGGGGCTGCCGCATCCTGGGGCCTGATGAAGACGGGATTGACATCGGTGCCCCGCATGTGCAGTTCGCCATTCACCACCACGCTGACCCCTGGCGCCATGAACCAGCGCGTACCTTTTTCCAAAACGATGGCCATGCCGGCCGGAACCACCAGGTCGTGATCGATGTCGTATTTGCCACGCACAAAGCGGAGCGTGTCCTTTCCACTGCGGAACTGGGCCAGCCACGGGTCCAAGGCAACCGCGCGGGGTGCTTGCACCGGTGCAGGCTGCCCGATGAACCGTTCCACCTCCGGGTGGAACAACCGCTGGAGGAATAGCTCGCGCGTGCGGTCAACCTCGGCCTGCACCAACCCGATGTTGCGGCCCTTGGCCAGCACGGGCACCGCGGCGGAATCGATGGCCAGCAGGCGTTGGGCCCACAAGGCGCTGTCGGCATGAAGCTGCTTCGCCAAGCGCATGATGCGCGCCTGATCGGCGACACTGCCCATGGCCGCACGGAAGGCTTCCTGCAACTCTTGTGGCGCATCCGCATCGGCCTGCGCGCCCTTCATGGCATACAAGGGCGTGATGCCGCCAACCACCCGGTCGTACATCGCCCCGGCCTGCCCCCGCAACAAGGGTTCCCGGTCCTCAGCAATGGCGAGCAAGCCCAAGGCGGCCGTAGCCGAGGTATCAAAACGATCGGCCCGGAAAGGAGATGTTCCGTTGTCCTTGCCGATCGTGTCCATGGGGGCCGGCACGGACCGGTCCTCCGGACTGATCGTGCCATCCCGGCCGACCAAGGTCATGGATACCGGCGCATGCTTCAGTATGTACTCCGGGGTCACCAGCTCCTGAACGAGGTAGGGCTCCCCCTTTCTGCCATCACGTTGCAACTTTACCAAGGACACCGGTGGCGCCATGATCGGCAGGGAGTCCGCCACGGCTTGGGCATAGAGCACCACCAGCGATGGCAGGTCAGCGGCGACGAAGGCCATGGCAGCCGCTTCATCCGGCGAGCTACTGGTAAAATGCAAGGTGAAGGACCCGGGGCCGGTGGCCTGCATGGCGGCCTGCCTTTCCGCATGTTCCGTGGCCAAGGTCGCGCTGCGCTCCCCGTTCGCGTTCAGGGAAAGTATTTCCGCGTGCCCTTCCACATGCTGGCCGGGCCGGTGATCAAAGAGCTCCTGAAAGGCCATCACCTCCCCCTGCCTGATCCCCAGCGGCCACTGCCCCACCATTTTATCGTAGGGCAGCAAGGAGAACAGCATGAACAACGCCACACCGGGAACGGCGAGGCCGAACAGCCATGCCTGTCCATTGATCTTGCTCCGCTTACCCCGTCTCATCGGCGTGGTCCAAATGCCTTCAACGCTTTTTCACCGGGCTGAGCATGTACACCAGCACGGCCACAACCGTCAGTGCGACCGCACTGAGGACAAAGCCCAAACCCAGCAGCGCAGCGATCATCATGACCGGCACGCCCATGCCCCGGCCGTAACCCGACCGATCGATCAATCCGGCAAGGATGACGGCGGCCGCTATGATCAATGGCTGCCACAGCTCGTCGTGGATGTGGCGGACCAACAGGGCCTCGCCCATTCCGATGACCAGCAAATGCAGGCGGACCAGCGGCCCCCGCTCAACAGGCCGGAACCCCCGGTTGTAGGCCCACCCCACGACCAATAGCACCACGAGCAGCTGCGCGACGAGCACGGCCACTTCGCCCGTGCCATCCGGCAACATGTGCTTCCATTCCGCGATCCGCTCACGCATCACGGCGAAAGTGGCACACGGCGCGCCCTTCCCGAGGCGCACACCCCGGGTTTCGCCAACAGGCCGACGTGGAGAACCCCCGTATCCCTACAGGTAGCGCGCCATCCACGTATCGCGCAGCCGCGTGCGGAAACGGGAATCCAGATCGGACTTGGTAGCGACCAGGTCGTCGTAAACAGCCGTATCGCCGGTGAGCGTTCCCTCTTTGATCATCCCCTCCAGGTCATTCACCCGGCATGAGTGCACAGCCCCTTCCTGTTCATAGAGCACCACCATCCGGTCCGTCAGGTTAAGCCCCAAGTCACGCTCCAGCGACTTGATGAACTGCACGCTGCCGTCCACCGCACCGCCGCAGATCTTCATGTGCTCCAGGTCGGCTGCCAGCACAACGAAATGACCTTCGAGGACATCCAAGGCGGAAACGACCTGATCGCCGTGCGACGACCACGCCTCCGTGAAGGCCAAGCCCTTCGAACGGATGATGGCCAGCTGTTCCTGCGTGAATGGCGTTGCGCTCTTATAGATCCACAAACGCGCATGGCCGGGCATGCTGGCCACCGCTGATCCCGTCAATAAGGTTTCCATGGCCCAAAGGTCGGGATCATTCAGCCATGCCCGCCCTTCCCCGCCACGTGGCGCCGCCGCTATACACATGTACACGATGCACCTCGCGCCCCCCGTGGCCCTTCACCCCTCTAAGCGCATACCGGCTCCAAGGCCGATACATCGATCACGACGTTCCCGAGCTGACACACGGAGGGAGGTTCCACCCGAGGTCCGACGGAACCACGATACAGGGCCGCTCCAGTACCACACTGCGGGTAGCCGTTGGACAAGGCGCCACCCGCGCCAGCCAAGAGGATGCCCTGTCTTCCCATGGTGTTTACGTCCCCGCGAAGCTGCCCCCGTCCAAGGGCGCCATGCGCCGCTCATCCCATGGGCAGCCCGAACCTGGCGCGCCGCCGCTATTTTGGCGCACAGTATAGATCAACACATGAACCGGGACCGTCTTGCCTCGCTGGCCATCATGGCCATCACCTTCACCCAAGTAGCCACTGCCCAAAGCGAGGCCCTCTGGCTGCGCTATGGCGCCATCTCGCCGGATGGGCACACCATCGCCTTCAGCTACAAAGGCGACCTGTGGAGCGTTCCTGCCACGGGTGGCCAAGCCACCCTGCTCACCACCAGCGAGGCATACGAACGCTCGCCCGTATGGTCGCCCGACGGGAAACAACTGGCCTTTGCCAGCAACCGGCACGGCAACTACGATGTGTTCGTAATGCCCGCCAAGGGCGGTGCCGCCACCCGTCTGACCTGGCACAGCGCCAATGACATTCCTTCCGCTTTCACGCCCGACGGAGCCCAGGTGCTCTTCACCAGCAGCCGCATGCTGGCCACCAGCGACCGCCAGTTCCCGGATGCGGGGCTGGGCGAGCTCTACACCGTGCCCCTGTCCGGGGGCAAGGCCGTGCAGCTCATCTCCTCCGCAGCACATCATGCGCGGTACGCCCCCGACGGGAACAGCATCGTGTATGAGGACCGCAAGGGCTATGAGGACATCTTCCGCAAGCATCACACGTCCTCGGTCACCCGTGACATCTGGACCTACAACACCGGCACCAAGGCATACAACCGGATCAGCACCTATGCCGGGGAGAACCTCGACCCGGTGTTCAGCCCGGATGGTCGCGAAGTGTATTACCTGAGCGAGGAGCACGGGACCATGAACGTGTACCGCCGTCCCGCGAATGGGGGGCCGGCAACGCAGATGACCTTTTTCACAAAGGATCCCGTGCGCTACCTCAGCATCAGCAACAGCGGCACGCTGTGCTTCAGCTACCAAGGCGGCCTGTACACCATGGCCCCCGGGGCCGGGGCCGTTCGGCTCACCGTCGCCACCGCTGTGGACGACCGCTTCCCGGCCCAACGCACCGTGCCGGTGAACGGTGGCGCCACGGAGATGGCCCTCTCCCCGAACGGGAAGGAGGTCGCCTTCATCCATCGCGGCGAGGTCTTCGTCACCTCGGTGAACGAGGGTACCACGCGCCGCATCACCAACACCCCGGAGATGGAGCGTTCGGTAAGCTTCAGCCCCGATGGGCGCAGCCTGCTGTACGCCAGCGAGCGCTCCCGCAATGGTGCGGAAGGCAGCTGGGACCTTTACCGGACATCACTCACACGCGATGCCGAAAAGTATTTCTTCAATGCCACGGTCCTGAAGGAAGAACCCCTGCTGGCCACGCCCGCCGAGGAATTCCAGCCCGTATGGTCACCCGACGGGAAGGAAGTGGCCTACTTGGAGGAACGCACCGCCATCAAGGTCCTCAACCTCGCCAGCGGCAAGACCCGCACCGTCCTTGCCGCCGACCGCAATTACAGCTATGTGGATGGCGACCAATACTTCTCCTGGTCGCCCGACAGCCAATGGCTGCTCGTGGAGTTCCTGCAGGACAAACAGTGGATCACCCAATGCGGGCTGGTGAAGGCCGATGGCTCCCAACCCGTGATGAACCTCACCAAGAGCGGGTACGGCGGATCACACCCCAAATGGATCCTCGATGGAAAGGCCATGCTGTGGTTCAGCGGGCGCGATGGCATGAAGGCCCAGAGCAGCTGGGGCCGCCAGGTGGATGCCTACGCCATGTTCTTCACCCAGGCCGCCATGGACACCTTCCTGCTGGGCAAGGAAGAATATGAGCTGCTGAAGAATGAAGGGAAGGATGATGGGCAGGAAAGTAAAGAAGGCAAGGATGGCAAGAGCGATAAGCCCGGGAAGGGAGGCAAGAAGGGCAAGGAGGAACCTGCGGTGAAGCCCCTCACCTTTGAACTGGACGGGATCGAGGACCGCAAGATGCGGCTGACCATCCACTCCAGTGAATTGGCCGACGCCGTGTTTTCCAAGGACGGCGAAAAGCTGTACTACCTGGCCGAGTTCGAAGATGGGTATGACCTCTGGCAAACCGAGTTGCGTAGCAAGGAAACAAAGCTGCTCGCCAAGCTCGGATCCCAAGACCCCGGGGCCTTGCACATGGACAAGGAAGGCAAGTTCCTGTGTTTCACCAGCGAGGGAGGCCTGAAGAAGCTGGACTTGGAGGACGGCGGCGTCAAGCCCATAGGCATCAAGGGCGAGATGAACCTGGACGAGGGGGCCGAACGCGCCTTCCTGTTCGAACATGCCTGGCGCCAAGCGCTGAAGAAATTCTACGTGCAAGACATGCAGGGGACCGACTGGGCCTATTACAAGGCCGAATACGCCAAGTACCTGCCGCACATCAACAACAACGTGGACTTCGCCAACCTGCTGAGCGAAATGCTGGGGGAACTGAACGCATCGCACACCGGGGGCCACTACCGCCCCGGCTCAGGGCAAGGCGACCAAACCTCGCGGTTGGGCTTGTTCTATAAGAACGACAGCGGGCCGGGCCTCACCGTGGCCGAGGTCATCGCCAAGTCGCCCGTGGCGAAGGCAGGGTCGAAGATCAAGACCGGCACGGTGATCGAGAAGATCAACGGGGAACCGATCACCGGCAAGGAAGACCCTGCCCGATTCCTGGACCGCAAGGCCGGACAGAATACCCTGCTCTCCCTGTTCGACCCCAAAACGGGGCAACGCTGGGAGGAGACCGTGAAGCCGATCAGCATCGGTGAGGAAGACGAACTCTTGTACGAACGGTGGGTGGAGCGAAACCGGCGCCTGGTGGACAGCCTCAGCAACGGGCGCCTCGGCTACGTGCACGTGCGAGGCATGGACAATGAAAGCTACAAGGCGGTGTACGAGGACATGCTGGGCAAGTACCACGGCAAGGAGGCCATGGTGGTGGATACCCGCTTCAATGGAGGCGGATGGCTGCATGATGACCTGGCCACCTTCCTCGCCGGCAAAGTGTACATGCACCTGCGCCCGCGCGGGCAGGACCTCGGCACCGAGCCGCAGTTCAAGTGGAGCAAGCCCTCCGTGGTGGTCATGAACGAGTCCAATTATTCGGACGCGCACATGTTCCCCTTCACGTACAAGGCCTTGGGCATCGGTAAGCTGGTGGGCATGCCCGTGCCCGGCACCGGCACCGCGGTGTGGTGGGAGCGCCTGCAGAACGGGGTGATCTTCGGCATCCCGCAAGTGGGCATGGTGGATACCACCGGCAAGTACCTCGAGAACCAGCAACTGGAACCGGACGTGCGCCAGCCGAATGAACCCGGCCTGCTCAGCACCGGCCGCGACCAACAGCTGGAGGCGGCAGTGAAGGTGTTGTTGCAGTGAGGGGGCCGAGGGTGTCGCCACAGGGTTCTTTTCAAGCGACCCGGCGGGGACAAAAGGCACGCGATCCATTCATGGCCATGAATGGATCGCGTGCTGGAGGCTCAGCCCCACGCCACTCAACGCGAAGGCGTCCCAGGCTCTTCGGCCGCGATTAAAACCAGCGTCAGTCGAGGACTTTATGATCTTGGCCGCGCCCTATGCCCCAAGGCCGACGTATTCATGGCCATGAATGGATCGTGGTCGCCGCGAAGGCCAAGACTCCCTGGACCGGCAAACCTGGACCGCGTCGAAATCAGGCTCAATCCTTACGGTCAAGCATGGCCGGATCGATGTGGCGAAGAACCTCCTTGTATTTCCGCACCCCTTCCATATCCCCGCGGCCCATGGCCATATTGAGCGCTTCCGCAAGGAATGCCACATCCTCCGGATCCTCCTCCAAGTACCTTGCTGCCAGCCGTGCGGCCTCCTCGTATTGGGCCAGCTTCACCAGGTAGATGACCACGGCGAGCTCACGGTCGCGGGTTGGCCCGAAAACCCGGATCGAATCGCGGGCCACGCCCAGCCGGTAGTAGGCTTCCTCCTTTTCTGCTTGGGCCCGGTACAGGTCCAACGACATCCGGATGACCCAACCTTGGGCCTCTTCGTCCGCATGGTCCATCATCCACTGCTGCTCTTGTTGCATGGCCACGGAATCCTGGAGGATATTGTATACCAAGGCCAGGGCCACATGGGGGGCCAAACGGGCATCCGCTCCCGAGGCACTTTTCAATCGATCGGCCACCCCGCGAAGAGCTTCATGCCCGGTATCATCATGGGTGGACACGATGGCCTCCACATCCACATCCGGGATACCCGTAGCCTTCAGCAGGGTCCGCTGTGCTTCCTCCACCTGTTCGAACCGCATGAAAAGTTGACCCCGGAAGATGGCCAACCACATGGCCTTGGGATCGTTCCCGGAATGATCGTCCAGTTCAGCCTCCGCCTTGTCCAACATCCGTAACGCACCCTGCCTGTCACCCTCCTCCACGAATTGCAGCATTTGCTCCAAGTAGTGGTACACGCTGTCCGGCGCCGGTTTGGTCACAGCTTGGCCATGCCTTTCCACCCGCTTCTTCCCGCTCTCATCCCACCACGCCCAAGTGCCGTATTTCTCCCCCTTCCGCAACTGGCCCAGCATCTTGGGCTTCCCATCGGGGTACCATTCGCGCCATTCGCCCTCCTCCATGCCGTTCCGGAGCACACCTTCCTGCATCTTCCGCCCGTTGTCGTGGTACCACGCCCATTTCCCATCCTCCTTTCCGGCCCGGTACCGGCCCACCTTCGTGAGCATTCCTTCGGCATTGTACCACATGAAGCGCCCTTCCTCCTTGTCATCCACGAATTTCCCCTTCCGCTTCAGTTGGCCATTCTCATGCCATGCCTTCCACATCCCCACGCGGGTATCACCGTGCAAGGCCCCTTCCATGGCCTTGCGGCCATTGGGATACCATCCCACGAAGCTTCCATGAGGAACCCCTTCCTTGTACATCACCTCTAAGGTGACCGATCTCTCATTGACCGATGTGACCTTACCCGTGTAGGGTTCCGAGGATCCGATCCGGTAGCTTACTCCTCCCCGCTCCTGCAGGCTGTCCGCCGGAATCCCTTGCGCATACGCCAGGCTCCCCAGGGAACATGCGATGAACCCGAGCAACGTCCGTTTCATGTTCACCGCATAAGCACGTTTAGTTTGCGACGGCCCCTGCACGGATGCTGCCTCGAAGGGGGACCAGCCACCTGTCGGCCTACAATTTGTTCGCCTCGGCGATCAGCTCGGAGATGTCCTTCACCTGCACGTCGCTCTCCTTGCCGAGGTGTTTCACCCCATCGGTAAGCATGGTGTTGCAGAAGTTGCAGGCCACAGCCACGATCTTGGCGCCGGTGCCCACGGCCTCCTCGCTGCGCTCCACGTTCACCTCCTTGTTGCCCGGCTCGGACTCTTTCCACATCTGGGCACCACCGGCGCCGCAACACAAGGCTTTCTCCTTGCTGCGCTTCATCTCCACGATGGCCGTGTCCAAGGTCTCGAGGATGGCGCGTGGCGCCTCGTACTCATTGTTCCCGCGCCCCAAATAGCACGGATCGTGGTAGGTGATGGTCTTGCCCTCGAACTTGCCTCCTTCCACCTTGATCCGTCCCTCCTTCAGCAGTTGGTTGATGAACTGGCTGTGGTGCATCATCTCATAATGCCCCCCCAGCACGGGATACTCGTTCTTCATCACGTTGAAGCAGTGCGGGCACGTGGTAACGATGCGCGTGATGCCGTAGCCGTTCAACACGGTAATGTTCTGCAAGGCCTGCATCTGGAACAGGAACTCGTTGCCCGCCCGCCGTGCTGGATCGCCCGTGCAGCTTTCCTCATTGGCCAACACCGCGAACTTCACCCCGGCCGCGTTCAGGATCTTCGCAAACGCGCGTGTGACCTTCTTGGCCCGGTCATCGAACGAACCGATGCACCCCACCCAGAAGAGCACTTCGGGTTTTTCGCCCTTGGCGGCGAGCTCGGCCATGGTTTGGATCTTGATCTCTTGGCTCATGGATGGTTGTTCGTTGTCGGTTGTTCGTTGTCAGGGTGTGCTACGTGGCCTGCTTTATAGGTCATCGGACTGGCCTGCATAAATGTCGTCCTCGGCACCATAGGCCTCTTGAGGGTCCGAGGCTCTGCTGTCTGAAGAATCCATGCGCAGCAGGTAATTGATATATCCGTTCAGCACGCGGAGGGCCTCCTCCACCATGGCCCAATGACTCTTCAGCACATCCCGTGAAATGAACTCCTCGTCGTACGCGACGGTCAGATGATCCATCGTTTCGGTCAAGGAGCCCTTTGCGATGCGGCCGAAGCGTGCATTGTCCCGGCCATGGTACCGGCCATAACCTTCCGCAATGGCGGCACAGGCTCCCCGGCTTGAGCGGATGATCTGATCCGTCAGACGAAATTTCTCCTCAGCCGGGAACTGTTTGGCGAGTCGTGAAATTGCCTTCCGTACCACCCGTGGCTTTTGCCAGGCTTCCAGCTCGATGAAGGATCGTAGGGTAGTCATGGTTCGTGGTAGTTGTTGGTCAGTGGTTGTTAGTTGTTAGTTCTTCACTATCCAGATGGGGCGAGATATTCCTGATGAAGTCTATTAAAGCGTCCTAACAACTGACAACTAAGAACTGACAACTAAGAACTGACAACCAAGAACTGACAACCAAGCAATCACTCCTTCACCCAATCCAACCGCTTGTCCGGTCCATACGCCCATGCCGCCCCATTGTTCTCGATGGTGGTGAACATGGCGTTGAGCTCCTGGCGGGGCTTGCTTTCCTCCATCACGAGGTAGCGGCGCATGTCGAGGATGATGTGCACGGGGTCGATGTTGACCGGGCAGGCTTGGGTGCAGGCGTTGCAGGTGGTGCAGGCCCAGAGCTCCTCGTCGGTGATCCAGCTGAAGAGGTCGCGCCCGTCGTCCACCCACTGGCCATTGTTCTTGTCCAACACCTTGCCCACCTCCTCCGCGCGGTCGCGCGTGTTCATCACGATCTTGCGCGGGCTGAGGAGCTTGCCCGTCATGTTGGCCGGGCACACGCTGGTGCAACGCCCGCACTCGGTGCAGGTGTAGGCGTCCATCAGGCTCTTCCAACTCAGGTCAAACACATCCTTGGCACCGAAATGCTCGGGGGGCAGGCCGTTGGCGGGTTGTGCGGGCGGCTCCGGCGGTGGCAGCGAGGTGTCCATCATGCTCTTCACCTCGGCGGTGATGCGGGGCATGTTGTCCATCTCGGTCTTCGGCTTCAGCTTGCTGTACCACACGTTGGGGAAGGCCAGCAGGATGTGGAAGTGCTTGCTGTACGGCAGGTAGTTGAGGAAGCCCAGGATGCCGATGATGTGGAACCACCAGCAGAAGCGCTCGATGAACACCAAGGTGGAAGGCTCCATGTTGGCGAACCCGAAGAGGGCGGCCACGGAGGCGCTCACCGGGAAGGCCCCAGCTTGGACATAATGCCCGTAGCCCATCCCTTGCAGGGTGTGGTCGGCCGCGTTCATCAGCAGGAATGCCGACATCAGCAGGATCTCGAAAGTGAGGATCAGGCCTGCGTCGGTGCGCGGCCATTCGGTCATTTCCTTGGACCAGAATCGCGGTATGCGCAAGATGAAGCGGCGGGCCAGGAAGATCGCGCAGGCGAGCCACGTGAGGATGGCCAGCACCTCGAAGCTGCCGATGAGGAAATCGTAGCCCCCCCCCAGGAAGCTCAGTACGCGATGGGTGCCGAAGATGCCGTCGATGATGATCTCCAGCACTTCGATATTGATGATGACGAAACCCACGTACACGATGATGTGCAGGATGCCCGCCACGGGCCTCACCACCATCTTGCTTTGGCCCAAGGCCACACGGGCCATGGTGGCCCAGCGCTCGGGCTTGCGGTCGTTGATCACCTCATCCCGCCCCAGCAGGATGTTGCGGCGGATGCGCATGACGTTGCGCGTAAACCACCAAGTGGCGGCCGCGAGGGCCACGATGAAGATGATGGCACCGATGCTCATGGTTGGCTATGGGGTGGATACGCTTCGCGGATACGTTCGATATCGGACCGGCTGAGCTTGGGCAGCTTGTCCTTACGGCCGAAAATACTCAGATAACGATGGGGGTTGAGCCGAAGGTCCTCCAGCAGCAGGTCCATTTGATGCGTGGCCGAGTTGAGATTGGTGTAGAGGCTGTCGTCGCTCATGAGCTTGCCCAAGGTTCCTTCCCCGTTCTTCATCCGGGCCATCAATTCCTTCAGTTCGGCCGAGGTGGATTCCAGGTCGGCCATCATGCGCTCCAGGCGGCCATTGGCGAAGGCGGCCGTGGCACTGTCCACATTGGCCATGATATTGGTGAGGTGCCCGTTGTTGGCCGCCAGGTTCGCGCTCACCTTGTCCACGTTGGCAAGGATGCCGCTGATGTGGTTGCTTTCCTTGGCGATCAGGTCGTCCAGGCGCCGTGTGGTGGCGTTGATATTGTCCAGCGTGGAGCGGAGGCTGGTGAAGCTGGCGTCGATGTCGCCCCGCGCCTTGTCGTTGAGGATGAGCTGCACGGCGCTGAGCACCGAGTCCGCGCTGGCGAGGATGGCCTCGGTCTTGCGCTTCAGGGGGTCGATCTGTGAGCTCATTGATTCGGTCAGGCTCAATTCGGCCCCGCCCAGCAAGGTATCGCCGGGTGTGGCGGGCCCACCCGTGCCCAGGGTGATGCGCACGGCGCGGTTGAACAGGTCGGCACTGTACAGTTCAGCCTTGGTGTCCTTGGTGATCTGCAGGCGCCGCTCGTTGATCTGCAGGGCCACCGCGATCCGGCCGGAACCATCGGGAAGCATTTCCGTGCTGACCACCTGCCCCACCTTGTAACCATTGTACAATACCGCCGTGGCATCGTTGATGCCCGACACGTCGGCATAGACCCCGTAATAGGTATGGCCCCGCCGCAACAGATCGATCCCTTTCAGGTAGTTCAGGCCAAAGATCAGCAGGGCGGTGCCCGTGATCACGATCAGTGCAATGGAATACTGACGCTTGAGTTTCAGCACGGGTAGGCGGGGTTATCTATCGCGGACCAAATTAACGGCTTGCTGAAGATCGATGCGCTCACCATTTTGCCAAGCCGTGATGAACGCACCGTCAAATCCTTTCTCCTTGCAGGCCTTCTGGGCTTCGCGGGCCCCGGCCAGGTCGGGCGCATTGCCCACACTGTATTTCCACAGGTCGCCCACCTTGGTCTCCTCCACTTCCAAGCCTTTGAACTTGGGCGAATCCATGGGGATGCGCTTGCTGCTGGTGGCTATCTGCACCTTGAAGCGCACGCCGCCTTCCGCGGCCTTGCCCTTGTCTCCCGTGGGGCCTCCCGCCTTCGGCGTGTCAACCTTGGCCTCCTGGACCAGCTCCACATCCTTGTGCTCCAACCGGTTCTTGTAGTCCTTGAAGGCCCGGTAGATGGCCGAGGCCAAGTACTCCTGGCCCTGTGCGCTTTGCAGGAAATCCTCCTCCTTGGGGTTGCTCAGGAAACCCAGCTCGATGAGGATGGCCGGCATGGTGGTGTAGCTGATCACCAGGAACCCGGCCTGTTTCACCCCCCGGTCGGTACGGCCCACCCGTTCGCGGAACTGGTCCTGCACCAGCGAGCTCAGCAACAGGCCATGGTCCAAATAAGCGTTCTGCCGCAAGCTCAGCGCGATCATGCTCTCCGGGTCCTTAGGGTCGTAGCCGTCGTACTTCAGCTCATGGTCAGCCTCGAACAGGATGGACTCGTTCTCCTTCATGGCCACCCGCATGTTCGCCTCGGTCTTGTGCAGGCCCATCACGTAGGTCTCGCTGCCGTATGGCTCGGGCTTGGCGTTGGAGTTGCAGTGGATGCTGATGAACACGTCGGCCTTGTTGCGGTTGGCGATGTTGCTCCGCTCCATCAGCTCCACAAAGCTGTCGTCCTCCCGGGTGTAGATCACCTTCACATCGGGCAGGTTCTCCTTGATGTACTTGCCCACCAGCAGGGTGACCGCCAGGGCCACGTGCTTCTCCGTGGTCTTGTAGCGCTTGGTGCCCAGGGCGCCGGCATCCTTGCCGCCATGGCCAGCATCCAGCACCACGGTGGTGACCCGATTGGCGCTCGTGGCCGACTTTTGCGCCATGGCGTCAGCCGTGCACAAGCCCCACAACACGGCCGCCAGCCCCCAAGCCGCCACACGCCCGCGCATGGCCCGCAGCGCCGCCCCATGGCCAACCGCTACTTTCGGCACGGCTTTCGGACGCGTCCGGCCGCTGATGTTCAACGCTGTCAGGATATCCCTCATGAATACGGGCCTTGCGGCCTTCCGCCGCGAAGGTACCGGGGCCCAAGCCCGCAAGGCCGGGCCATGGCGTGCGCTTTTCATCACCCTGATGTCAGTAACCGCATGGGCCGCAACAGCACAAACGCTGCAGGACGAGGTGAAGTATGGGGCGCGCGACAGCATGCGGTACGACATGGCCCAGCAAAAGGTGTACCTCTTCGGCGCAGCCACCGTGAAATACCAGGACATGGAGCTGACGGCCGACCGGATCGTGCTCGACCTCGCGCGCGAAGAGGTGGAGGCCTACGGCACCACCGACAGCAGCGGGACCATCACCGGGGAACCGGCCTTCACCCAAGCAGGCCAGAAGGTGGAGGCCGCCAGCATCCGGTACAACTTCAACACCAAGGAGGGCATCATCAGGGAGGTGCGCACCGCCGAAAGCCAACTGTACGCCTTGGCAAGCCTGAGCAAGCGCCATCCCAGCGGGGAGATCCACAGCCGAGGAGGAAGCCTCACCACCTGCGACCGGCCACGCCCCCACTACGGATTTGCCGTAAGCCGCATGATGGTGATCCCCGAGGACAAGATCATCATGGGGCCCGCCATGATGAAGATCGGCAAGGTGCCCACCCCCTTGGTGGCCCCCTTCGGATTCTTCCCTAACCATAAGAACCGGGGAGCCGCCGGCCTGCTCATCCCCACGTGGGGCACCTCCGACCAGTTCGGCATGTTCCTGCTCAACGGCGGCTACTACGTACCCATAGGCGACCATGTGGACCAGCAGCTTACCGGCGACATCTACAGCAAGGGCAGCTGGGGCCTGCGGTCCATCACCCGCTACAAAAACCGCTACCGGTACAGTGGCAACATGGACGTGCAGTACACCAACAAGCTCAACAGCCTGCGCGAATATCCCGACTTCAGCGAGCAGCGCACCTTCTTCGTGCGATGGAGCCACCTGATGGCCCCGCAAGCCAGCCTCAACAGCCGCTTCAACGCCAGCGTGAACCTGGGAAGCAGCCAGAACTTCACCAACAACTTCAACAGCAGCAACAGCGATTACCTGAGCAACACCTTCCAGAGCAACATCAATTGGAGCCGGAACTGGAGCGGCAAGCTGAACAGCAGCCTAAGCCTGGCCGCGCGCCACAGCCAGAACACGCTCAACCAAACCTTCGACATCACCCTGCCCTCGGTGAACTTCATCCTGCAACGCTTCTTCCCCACCACCTTGTTCCATCAGCCCGCAGGCAAGCAGAAGTGGTACGACCGCATCGGCGTTACCTGGAACTCCATCTTCGAGAACCGCCTGCGCACCACCGAGGACCAGCTCTCCATCAGCAACCTGCCCCGCCTGATGGACCAGATGCGCAACGGGGTGCGCCATACCGCCGCGGTGAGCACCTCGCTCAAGACACGCGCCTTCACGCTCAACCCCCAGCTGAACATCACCGACCGCATGTACTTCGATGCCTTGCGGAAAACCTATCTCCCCGACCAAGGCACCGTGCAGACCGATACCGTGCCCGGCCTGAACAACGTATTCGACTGGAACATCGGCGCCACCGCCACCAGCAAGCTGTATGGCATGTACGCCTTCCGAAGCGGCCGCCTGAAGGCCATCCGCCATGTGATCACGCCTTCGGCTGCCCTCACCTACCTGCCCGGCAACGACACACGCATCTTCGGGCCGTACGGGACCAACGGCAGCCATGCCAGCTACTCCCCTTACGACATCGGCATCTACGGCCAGCCCTCGCCCAACGCCAGCGGGCTCGTCTCCCTCGGCCTGGTACAAAGCCTGGAGGGCAAGGTGGCCGCACGCAAGCCCGATGCCACCGGCGAGCTGCCCACCCGGAAGATCAGCTTCATCGACTACTTCGGGGTGAACGCCAACTACGACCTCTTCAAGGACTCCATCCACTGGTCGCCGGTGGGCGTGGCCGCCCGCACCCGCCTGCTCAACGTGCTGGACCTGAACCTGGCCAGCACTTGGGATCCCTATGCCACCGACAGCCTCGGCCGCAACATCGAGGTGTCCACCCGCAAACTGGACGGATCCCCCGCGCATCTGCGCAATGCCACGGCCGCCCTCGGGTTCGAGCTGCAAAGCAAGCGCTACGGCAAACCCATGGGCGAAGGACGCGGCGACGAACAAGTGGTGACCGACGTGGACCCCGGCAAGGGTGCCCGCATCAACTTCAGCATCCCTTGGCACCTGCGCGTGAACTACAGCTGGAGCATGGCCCGCAGCTACCGCGCAAAGGACTACCTCGAGCAGCAGTCGCAAAGCGTGCTCTTCAGCGGCGACCTCAACATCCTCAAGTGGTGGAAGCTCGGTTTCAGCAGCGGCTACGACATGGAGGCCGGCGAATGGACGCCCACCTCGCTGAACCTGTACTGGGACCTCCACTGCTGGGAGTTCAACATGAACGTGATCCCCATCGGCATCCGCAAGAGCTTCACCTTCCGCATCAACGTGAAGGCCAGCGTGCTGCACGACCTGAAATACGAGCTGCGGCAGCCCTTCGGCAACAAGAATGAGCTGTTGTACTGAACCCGCCCATGCAAAGGACCCAGCGCGTTTTTGTCCTGCTCATAGCCGTCTTCTTCGTCTCGGCCTACTTCTTCAACCTGCAGACCGGGCTCCTCGCCACCGTGGCCGCCATTGCGCTGGCCACCCTCTTCAAGGCCGGTTTCGGCACACTGGCCCGCCTGTACGGATACGATAGGGGCGAAACCAAAACGCAGTTGGTCGTCCTCGGGCTCACGGGCCTGGCGGCAACAGGGATCTTATGGGCCTACGACAGTCCCCTGCTGGCCGCCGCCCTGCTGGCCGGGCCGCTGATCTTGGCCGCCGGGGCCTTTGGGGTCCTGCGCAGGTGATCCCTGCGCCGGGTTCGGGGCAACCCGCCAGCATCTTTTAACTTAGCGCCCCTTTTTGCAAGGAACCATCCCATCCATGATCGCAACCTTCCTCCGGCGCCTGGCCATCCTCGGCGTGTTGGCATCCCCCCTCTCCCTGTTGGCCCAAACCGGCACCGTGCGCGGCTTCGTATATGACGAGAGCACCGGCGAACCTTCCATCTTCACACCGGTCTCCCTGGTCGGAACGGAGTTGCGCGGCGCACAAACCGACGTCAATGGCTACTTCTCCATCAGCAAGGTGCCGCCGGGGCGATACACCCTCCGCGTGGTGTACCTCGGCTTCGACACGCTGCAGAAGACCATTGATATCAAGGCCGACCAGATCCTGACCGAGAAGTTGTACCTGAAGAAGGGAAGCATCGAGATGCAGGCCGTGGAGGTGACCGCCGAGCAGCAGAAGGCGCAGGAGAACGTCCGCGTGGGTGTCACCAAGCTCACCCCCAAGCAGATCGACAGGCTGCCGGCCATCGGCGGGCAGGCCGACCTGGCCCAGTACATGCAGGTGGTGCCCGGCGTGGTGTTCACCGGCGACCAAGGAGGACAGCTCTATATACGTGGCGGCTCCCCGGTGATGAACAAGGTGATCATGGACGGCATGACCCTGTACAACCCCTTCCACAGCATCGGCCTGTTCAGCGTGTTCGACAACGACATCATCCGCAACGCCGATATCCTCACGGGGGCCTTCAACGCCCAGTACGGCGGGCGCATCAGCAGCGTGATGGACATCCCCACCCCCGACGGCTACAACACCCCCCCCCCCGGCCAGGCGGGGGGCAGCACCTTCGCCGCAAAGGCCTTGCTGGAAGGCCCCATCAAGAAACAGACGGAGCCCGGTGCCGGAAGCAGTTCCTTCCTGATCAACCTCAAGCACAGCTACCTTGACCAAACCAGCAAGGGCCTGTATAACTATGCCGATTCCGCCGGCCTGCCCTTCCAGTTCTCCGACGTCTACGGCAAGATCTCCATCAACGGGGCCAACGGAAGCAAGGCCAACTTCTTCGGATTCAACTTCCATGACGCCGCCAAGTTCAGGGGTGTCAGCGACCTGGAGTGGAACAACTGGGGCGCCGGGTCCAACTTCGTGCTCGTCCCTTCCGGAAGCGCAGTGCTCATCGAAGGCGTGTTCGCGCTCTCCAACTACAAGATCGAAATGCTCGAGGGAGACCTCCCCCCGCGCAACAGCAGCATCAACAATTTCAACGGGGGCCTCAACTTCAAATATTTCATCGGCAAGGACGAGATCAACTACGGCATCGACATTGCCGGGGTAACGACCGACCTGAGCTATTTCAACTCCTTGGGCTATAAGCTCCAAGTGCAAAAGGTGAGCACCGAGCTCGCCGGGTTCGTCAACTACAAGATGCGCCTGGGCAAGTGGGTCATCGACCCCGGGCTCCGCTTCCAGTACTACGCCACCTTGGCCGTCATGAACCCCGAGCCGCGCATCGGCTTCAAGGTCAACGTTACCGACCGGTTCCGCATCAAGGGAGCCGGGGGGCTGTACAGCCAGAACCTGATCGCCACCAACAACGACCGCGACGTGGTGAACCTCTTCTACGGCTTCATCACCGCACCCGAGGACATCCCCCGCAACCTCACCCTGGCCAATGGCGACGTGGTAGAGGTGAAGAACCCCTTGCAGCGCGCATCGCACGTGGTGGGAGGATTCGAGTTCGACATCTCCAACAAGACCAATATCAACATCGAAGGCTACTACAAGCGGTTCGGGCAGGTAACCAACCTCAACCGCGAAAAGCTGTACAACGACACACCCGAGTTCGTGAGCAAGCCCGACGAGCTGAAGAAGGACTTCATCGTGGAGACCGGCAACGCTTATGGCGCGGACATGCTCCTGAAGTATGAGGACAAGGGCCTCTACCTGTGGATGGTGTACTCGCTCAACTTCGTGGACCGCTTCGATGGCAAGCAGGAGTACAACCCCATCTGGGACCGCCGCCACAACGTGAACCTGGTGGCCAGCTACACCTTCGGCAAACATGACAGCTGGAAGGCCAACGCCCGGTGGAACTACGGATCAGGGTTCCCCTTCACACAGAACCAAGGGTTCTATGAGAAGCTCCCCTTCAGCAACGGCATCTATACCGACATCAACGCCACCAACGGCGAAATGGGGGTCATCTACGGGCCCCTCAACGGTGGACGCCTCACCGACTACCACCGCCTCGACCTCGGCGTGGCCAAGACCTGGAGGCTGGACGAGCACCAAGTGATGCAGCTCGACCTCAGCATCACCAACGTGTACGACAGGAAGAACATCTTCTACCGCGACCGTATCAGCGCCAAAGAAGTATACCAGCTGCCCGTGCTGCCCAGCGTGGGCTTCACGTACACCTTCTAAGACACGCCGGATGGGCGGGCTGAACATTTTTAGCCCCACGGTTCAATCCTGCACCCTACATTTACACCCCGTGATTACCATTCCCATCCAGGGCGGGATCAACCAGTGATGACGGGTTCCACCAAGTACATTTTCGTTACCGGAGGCGTAACCTCCAGCCTGGGAAAAGGCATTGTCAGCGCCTCGCTGGCCAAGCTCCTGCAAGCACGTGGCTTCACGGTCACCATACAGAAGCTGGACCCCTACATCAACATCGACCCCGGCACCCTCAACCCCTATGAGCATGGCGAATGCTATGTGACCGAGGACGGCGCCGAGACAGACCTGGACCTGGGCCACTACGAGCGTTTCCTCGACACCCCCACCTCACAGGCCAACAACGTCACCACCGGGCGCATCTACCAGAGCGTCATCAACAAGGAGCGCCGCGGCGAATACCTCGGCAAGACCGTGCAGGTGATCCCCCACATCACCGACGAGATCAAGCGCCACATCCAAGCGCTGGGCCGAAAAGGCATCTATGACTTCGTCATCACCGAGGTGGGCGGCACCGTGGGCGACATCGAAAGCCTCCCCTACGTGGAGGCCATCCGCCAACTGAAATGGGAAAAAGGCCACGATGCGCTGGCCATCCACCTCACCTTGCTGCCCTACCTGAGCACCAGCGGAGAGCTGAAGACCAAGCCCACCCAGCACAGCGTGAAGGAACTGCTGAGCCTGGGCGTGCAGCCGGACGTGCTGGTATGCCGAACCGAGCGCCCCATGCAGGCCGGCATGAAGGAGAAGATCGCCCTGTTCTGCAACGTGGACCGCAGCGCCGTGATCGAGAGCGCCGATGCATCCACCATCTACGATGTGCCCCTGCTGATGCAACAGGAGGAACTGGACAAGGTAGTGCTGGAAAAACTCGGCATCACCAACTTCCCCGAGGCGGACCTGGACCTTTGGCGCGATTTCCTGCGCCGGTTCAAGGCCCCGAAGCACACCGTGCACATCGGCCTGGTGGGCAAGTATGTGGAGCTGCACGATGCCTACAAGAGCATCAAGGAGGCGCTGGACCATGGCGGGGCCGAAAGCGAGACCCGCGTGGAGATCCGATGGGTGCACAGCGAGAAGCTGAACGCCCGGAACGTTGCCAAGCACCTCGGCGGCCTGGATGCCATCCTGGTGGCACCCGGATTCGGCGCAAGGGGTATAGAAGGCAAGATCGAGGCCGTGAAATACGCCCGCGAAAACAAGATTCCCTTCCTGGGCATCTGCCTGGGCATGCAGTGCGCCGTGATCGAATTCGCACGCAACGTGCTGGGGCACGCGGAAGCCAACAGCACCGAGATGGACCTGGAGACCAAGCACCCCGTGATCTCCATCATGGAGGAGCAGAAGGCCAAGGTGGACATGGGTGGCACCATGCGGCTGGGGGCGTATCCATGCAAGCTCGTGGAAGGCACGCACACCGCCAAGGCCTATGGCAAGACAAGCATCAAGGAACGCCATCGCCACCGGTACGAGTTCAACAACTCCTACATGGACGAGTACCGCAAGGCCGGCATGGTGGCCGCGGGAACCAACCCCCAGACCAAATTGGTGGAGGTGGTGGAGATCAAGGACCATCCTTGGTTCGTGGGTGTGCAGTACCACCCCGAGTACAAAAGCACCGTGGCCCGGCCACACCCACTTTTCGTCCGCTTCGTGAAGGCCGCCCTGGAACAACAGGAACGCAACGTGCACGCCAAGGCGGTGAAGGCTTGACCCGGTAGGCCCGCCCACCGCCAAAAAGGCAAGGCCGCGCCCGGCGCGGCAGCTATCTTCGCGCCCTTCACCAAAGCACCACGCGACCACGCCCAAGCATGGACCGTAATTCGATCATCGGCATCCTCCTCCTCGTTGCCATCCTTTTCGGCTACCAGTACCTCACCATGCCCAGCGCCGAGGAAAGGGCCCGGATGCAGCACGAACAGGACAGCATTGCGGCACTGGCCATCCAAAAACAAGCCCAACAAGCGGACTCCGCCCTGGCAAGCCGCCAAAAGGCCGCCTTGGAACAGGGACAGGCCGTTTTGGCCCCGGCAGACACCATCCAGGCCGACAGCATCAACCAAGACAGCGTGCGCAACGCCCACCTGCATGGCCGTTTCGGCATCTTCGCCCCCACCGCCACCGGCTCCAATGAGGTGATCGTGATCGAGAACGAGCACCTGCAGGTGGCCATCAATTCCTTTGGTGCCAGGCCCAACGTGATCCGCCTGAAGGACTACAAGACCTACCACGGACACAAGCCCCTGCTGCTCTCGGCACCCGACAGCGGCACGTACGAATACAATTTTTTCCTGGGCAACCTCAGGCTCAGCACCAAGGACATGAATTTCACCGCCGAGAAACTCGGCGAAACCGGCGTACGCCTGAAGGCCGCCACCACCGACCCGCGCAAGTACATCCAGATCACCTATCAGCTCGACAGTGCATCATGGTTCATGCACACCACCGCCGAGCTGGTGGGGCTGCCGGAAGTGGACCCCCGAAACGTGATGTTCCACTGGAACCTCACCGGGTTCCACAACGAAAAGCACCGCCCCACCGAGGAGCGAAGCTGCACCGTGTACTACAAGTACCTCACCAGCGACAGGGATTTCCTCAGTGAAACCAAGGACGACGCAAAGAAGCTCGAGGGAAAGACCAATTGGGTCGCCTTCAAGCAGGACTTCTTCACCGTGGCCATGGTGAAGGACGACGGATTCACCAGCAACGGATCCGAGATCTCCATCACCACCCTGCCGGACGACACCCTGTTCTCCAAGCGCTACGACGCCAAGCTCTTCTTTGCACAGGAGCCCAGCGACCACGCCGTGCTGGACATGCGCCTATTCCTGGGGCCCAACCAGTACAACACCCTGCGCCGCACCGGCATCCCCGAGTTCAGCCGCATCATCGACCTGGGCTGGGGCATCTTCGGGTGGATGAACCGCTTCCTGGTCATTCCCATCTTCAACTTCCTGCACCGGTTCAACCTCAGCTACGGCATCATCATCCTGGTGCTCACCATCGCCATCAAGCTGCTGCTGCTGCCCATCGCCTACAAGAACCAGAAGAGCAGCGTGCGCATGCGCGCCCTGCGGCCCGAGATCGACGCCATCAACATGAAGTATGGCAAGGATGACGTGATGAAGAAGCAGCAGGCCACCATGGACCTGTACCGGAAGGCCGGCGTGAGCCCCGTGGCCGGCTGCGTGCCCATGCTGCTGCAGCTGCCGGTCCTCTATGCCATGTTCCGCTTCTTCCCCAGCAGCATCGAGCTGCGCCAGCAACCCTTCCTCTGGGCCGATGACCTCAGCAGCTACGACAGCATACTGAACCTGCCCTTCAACATCCCCGCCTACGGAAGCCACGTCAGCCTATTCACCCTCCTGATGGCGGCCAGCACCATCATCTACACCTTGGTGAACAGCAAGCAGATGCCCCAGCAGCAGGGCATGCCCAACATGAAGGTGATGATGTACCTCTTCCCCGTGATGATGCTGTTCTTCATGAACTCGCTGCCATCGGGCCTGAGCTACTATTACCTCTTGGCCAACGTGATCAGCATCCTGCAGATGACCGTGATCAGCCGCTGGATCATCAACGAGGGCAAGGTGCGGGAGGAACTGCTGGCCAACATGAAGAAACCGCGCAAGAAGAGCAAGTGGCAAATGCGCATGGAGGAGATCCAGCGCCAGCAACAGCAGCAGGCAAAGGCCCGCCGCCGATAAGCCTACCTGCACGCACCTGCCCGGACGGCAACCGCCGGCCTCCCGGGCGCGTAAAAGCCCCATGCGCCGGGCCTTCACCATACTCCTCACCGTGGCCGCACTGCATGCCGTGGCCCAAACACCGGCCCAAGTGCAATTTTACGGGGCGGTGGCCGACAGCATCACCGGTAAGCCGCTGTACGACTGCCTGGTCGGGTATTACAACCTCCAAGGCGAAAGGCTGTCCATAACCCCGGTGAACAGCGAGGGCATCTATGCCCTGTTCATCCCCACGGGCACCGCTTTTGAACTGCGCATCGAACTGGAGAACGGCTACCGCGAAATGCGCAAGACCGTGCCGCCCATCGCGGAAGGCGTGGCCGAATACCGCCTGGACCTGCTGCTACAGGCCAAGTAGGCATGTAGAAACGGGCACGCCCATGGCGGGCCCCCAGCGCCTTGCTGAGGGAAGACTCCATGGGCGTCGCCGACCACTCCCCGCACCATTCCATGTTCGAGTGCCTGGGGGCTGGCCCAACGCCCCGTACGCACGCTGCCGCCCCCGGCAAATTGATGTGTTCGACATGCAGCCCTGCCCGGTGGCCTGCAGGAAAGGCACCGGACCTGGCGGCACCAGGAGGGCCCGGCACCCATAGGTCCAAACACCCGGCCACAAACGAAAGCAGGCCGCTCCGGGGAGCGGCCTGCCTCAATGCGCATCAGCTGGGATCAGCCCTTCTTCACGGGCTTCTTCACCGGGGTTGCGGGAACTTCCGGGGCCGCCTCCGGCATGGGGGCGGGCGGCGGGGTCTTCACCAGCGTCATCTCGTCCACCAGGTGCTTGGCACCGGCGAACTTGTCGATGATCCAAAGGACGTAGCGGATGTCCACGCTGATGGTGCGCTGCAGCAAGGGCTCGTACGAGATGTCGCCGCTCATGGCTTCCCAGTTGCCATCGAAGGCAATGCCGATCAGCTCGCCGTTGCCATTGATCACCGGGCTGCCACTATTGCCACCGGTGATATCGTTTTCGCTCAGGAAGTTGATCGGCAGGTGGCCGTTCTCATCCGCATAGCGGCCAAAGTCCTTGGCCATCAGGAGCTCCTTCTGGCGTGCGGGCACGATGAATTCATCGTTGGTGGGGTCCTCCTTCTGCAGGATGCCCACTTCCGTGGTCAGCAGGTCGTAGTGCTTGGCGTCCACCGGGCTGTAGTCATTGACAATGCCGTAGGTGAGGCGCTCCGTGCTGTTGGCGTCCGGGTACCACATCTTCTGCGGGTCCTTTTCCATCATGGCCGCCTGCAGCAGGCGGTAGCCCCGCCCGATCTTCTCCTCGGCCCCGTCAATGGCCGGTCCCAGCACATTGCGATAGGTGTTCAGGCTGCTTTCCATCGTTTCCATCCCCAGGTCCTTTTGCAGCACCTTCAAGTTCGGCTTGTTCAGGAACGCCATCAAGCGCGTGCTGTCGGTGAGGATGCTCGTCTTGAACATCACCTCGGCCCACTTATCAAAATCGCCCTTGAACTTTTTCGTCACGGTATTGATCACGTCGGGTTGCTGCGCCGGGTCCACGTCGTTGTAGATCATGCGGAACATGGCGGCCGTCACCTCCTGGTCCGTGGCCGGGTCGTAATCCTTCCAGAACTTGCGCGCCGTGGCCTTGGCCGCCTCGGCCATGGCCGAGATCTTCGCCGTGTTCTTGGGGTCGCTCTCCATCACCATCTTCAGGCCGTACAGCTGGCGCAGCCCTGCCAGGACCATTTCGCTGCCGAAGGCCGCCTCCTGCATGTAGGTGCTGGCCTTCTCGAAACGGCCCCGCACGGCATAGCCGCTGGCCAGGTCCTCCAGCACCGTGCCATACTGCAGGACCCGGTCCTTATCGGCCTTGATCCACGCCGCCAATTCGTTCTCCTGCGCCTTCTTCCTTTCCCACACGTGTTGATCCTTCAGGCCCTTCTGTTGGCCGATGAAATACTTCCAGTAGTTGGCCACTTGGGCATGCTTGGCCGCATACTTCAGGCGCACCGCGTTGTCCGCGTTCATGTGCTTCTTCATGATGGCCAGCTTCTCGCCGCGGACCTTCACCCGGCTCGGCTGCTCCACGTCCAGCGCCAGCTTCACCCCATCGCTGTTGAGGAAGCGGTCCGTGCTGCCCGGGAAGCCCATGATCATGGCGAAGTCACCTTTCTTCACGCCGTCCAAGCTCACCGGGAAGTGCCAGCGCGGCTTGAAGGGGATGTTCTCCTTGGCATATTCGGCCGGCTCGCCGTCCGCGCCGGTGTAGATGCGGAACATGCTGAAGTCGCCCGTGTGGCGCGGCCACTGCCAGTTGTCCGTGTCGCCGCCGAACTTGCCGATGGCGTTGGGGGGCGTGCCCGCCAAGCGCACGTCCGGGTAGGTCTTGTACACGAACAGGTAGAACTGGTTGCCGGCAAACATGGACTTGAAGTTGGCGTCCAGGTACTTGTTCCCGCCGGTCGCACGCGCCTTCAGCGCCTCGGCCACTTGGCTGATGGCCTCCTCGCGCGCCTCTTCCGACATCTCGCTGTGCACCACGGAAAGCACCGTATCGGTCACGTCGGTGATGTATTGCAGGAAGCTCACCGAGAAGCCCGCGGGGCGTTCCTGCTCCCGGGTCATGGCCCAGAAGCCGTTGGTGAGGATATCATCCTCCACGGTGCTCAGGCTCTGGATGGCCGAGTAGCCGCAGTGGTGGTTGGTGAGCATCAGGCCGTCCGCGCTCACCACCTCGCCGCTGCAAAATCCGCCGCCCAAACGGGCCACGGCATCCTTCATGCTCGCTTGGTTCAGGCTGTATACGTCCTCGGCCGTGAGCTTGAAGCCCAGTTCGCGCATCTGCGCCTCGTTCAGCTGTTTCAATTTGTTCAACAGCCACATGCCTTCGCCGGCATGGCTGCTGCCCATGGCCATCATGGCCACCAGGAGGAGGGAAAGGGTCTTCTTCATATCAATGGGTTCAACGGTTCCGTTCGATCAGGTTTTGGGGTTCAAATTTTTCAGGTGCGCGAATTTAGCCCGACCGGGGCCTCGCCCCTACAAAAAACGGGAGGAAATGCAGGGCCGGATTCAACTCATAAACGCAATCGGATAGGCCCACAGAGGGGCTGAACAT
>DAOKZW010000033.1:0-42320 GCA_035325445.1 Flavobacteriales bacterium | reverse complement strand
GCAAACCAAGCCACCCCCAAAAGACCTCACAAGAGGTGGTTCACCGGACGCTTACAGAGCAACAAAAAAAGCGGCCTCGGCCGCTTTTTTTTGTTGCTCTGCATGGCTGTTCCTAACCCTTGCGGAATACGTTGTCCGGGTCCTCGAAGGCTTTGAACTCGATGGCGTTGCCGTCGGGGTCCTCGATGAAAAAGCTGTGTTGCTCGCCGGGCTGTCCTTTCATCACCACTTGGGGTTCGATGAAGAAGCGCACGCCCACCTTCTTGCACTTGTCGCGCATCTTGCGCCAGTCCGCCAATTGCAGCACCACGCCCCAATGGTCGCTGGGCACGTGGCTTTGCGGGTTGTAGGTGCGGGCCGCGCGGGTGATCACGGGTACCTGCTGAATGGTGAGCTGGTGACCGAAGAAGTCATAGTCCACCCACGTGTCGGCGCTCCGGCCTTCATCGCAGCCCAGCAGGCTGCCGTAAAACGCCTTGGCCCGCTTGATGTCGGTGGTGGCAAAAGCCAAGTGGAAGCGTCCGTTCAGCATGGCCGGGATCAGTCTTCGTCGTCGTCGTCCTCGTCGTCAGCGGGCGGGGCATCCGTTTCTTCCTCTTCCTCCTCCTCGTCGGCACCCTCGATATCGTCGCTGCCCCCGATGTCATCGCCGCCCACGTCGTCGGAATCCTGCTCGAGGAATTCATCCATCTCCTGACGGCTTTCGGGGGTGAGCTTGATCAGGTACAGCACATCGGCGGTGCGCAGTTCGATCACCCGCAGGTTCTCCCCCTTGGGGGTGCTCACCGTGCGGATGTGATGGTTCTCGATGCCGTCAGGATATTGTTCCTGCAGCTTGTCACGCAATTCTTCCGTGAGCGTTTCGAAGGATCTGATCCGTCGTTCCATGAAGGGTTACTGGTCGAGGAGGTATGCAAAGATCAGCGGCGCCACAATAGTAGCATCACTTTCGATCACGAACTTCGGGGTGTCCACATCCAGTTTTCCCCAGGTGATCTTTTCGTTGGGCACGGCCCCGCTGTAGCTGCCGTAGCTGGTGGTGCTGTCGCTGATCTGGCAGAAGTAGCTCCAGAAGGGCGTGTCCGTGCGCTGCAGGTCCTGGGCCATCATGGGCACGGCGCAGATGGGGAAGTCGCCCGCGATGCCCCCGCCGATCTGGAAGAAGCCCACGCCTTCGGTGCCGGCGTTGGCGGTGTACCAGTCGGCCAGGAAGATCATGTACTCGATGCCGCTCTTCATGATGCGCGGCTCGCATTCGCCCAGGATGCAGTGGGCGGCGAAGATGTTGCCCATGGTGCTGTCTTCCCAGCCCGGGCACACGATGGGCAGGTTGCGTTCGGCGGCGGCCAGCATCCAGCTGTCCTTGGGGTCGATCTGGTAGTACGGCTTCAGCGCGCCGCTGTTGAGCATTTCGTAGAACAGCTCGTGGGGGAAGCGGCGCTTGCCGTTGGCCTGCCCGTCCTTCCACAGTTTCACGGCGTGTTCCTCCAGCCGTCGGAAGGCCTCTTCCTCGGGAATGCACGTGTCGGTCACCCGGTTCATGCCGCGGTCGGCCAGGTCGCGCTCGTCCTGCGGCCCCAGGTCGCGGTAGTGGGGCACACGCTCGTAGTGGTTGTGGGCCACCAGGTTCATCACATCCTCTTCCAGGTTGGCGCCGGTGCAGCTGATGATGTCCACCATGCCTTCACGGATCATCTCCGCGAGGCTCTTGCCCAGCTCGGCGGTGCTCATGGCCCCCGCCAGGGAGATCAGCATTTTCTTGCCGCTCGCCTTGTGCGCCTTGTATGCCTTCGCGGCGTCCACCAAGGCGGCCGCGTTGAAGTGGAGGAAGTGTTTCTCGATGAAGTCCGAGATCGGACGGGTGCTGCTCATGGCTTGCTGTTCGGTATGGTTCGGTTGAAAGTGGGGGCGAAATTAGCTGCGTGCCGGGGATCCCGGCCAAGGGGTGGGCTACATGCGGCGAAAGGGGGTCAGGGTTCCTTGTTCTGGAGCACTGCTTCTTCCTTTTTAACGTAGCCCAGCAGGCCCAGCATCTGCTCGGAGCTTTGCACCTCGCTGAAGATGCGGTCGGTGAGGGTGCCGTCCGGCAGCCGGTCGATCAGCACGTACTTGGGCTTGGGTATCAGGCAATGCTGGATGCCGCCGTAGCCGCCCAGGGTGTCCTGGTAGGCACCGGTGTTGAAGAAGCCCAGGAACTGCGGGCGGTCCTCGCGGTAGCGCGGCAGGTAGATGGCGTTCACGTGCTGCTCGCTGTTGTAGTAGTCGTCGCTGTCGCAGGTCATGCCGCCCAGGAACACGCGTTCGTATTCATCCTGCCAGTTGTTGATGGGCAGCATGAGGAAGCGCCGGTTGATGGCCCAGGAGTCGGGCAGGGTGGTCATGAAGCTGCCGTCGATCATGTTCCATCGCTCCTTTTCATTCTGCTTCTTCTGGTTGAGGATGCTGAAGATGGTGGCCCCGCTGTCGCCCACGGTATAGCTGCCGAATTCGCTGTACAGGTTGGGCTCGTCCACTTCGTTCTCCTCGCAGATGTCCTTGATCCGGCCCACGATCTCGCCGATCATGTATTCCACGTCGAACTGGCGGTCGAGCCGGTTGTCTATCGGCAGGCCCCCGCCTATGTCGAGTGTGTCCAGCGTGGGGCACAGCTTCTTCAGGTCGCAGTACACGTTCACGCACTTGGTGAGCTCGTTCCAGTAGTAGGCGCTGTCGCTGATCCCGGTGTTGATGAAGAAGTGCATGAGCTTCAGGCGGAACTTGCGCTGCTTGCTCACATTGCGCATGTAGAAGGGGATGATGTCCTTGTAGCCGATGCCCAGGCGGCTGGTGTAGAACTCGAACTTGGGCGCTTCCTCGGCGGCGATGCGGATGCCGATGTCGCAAGGACCCTCGATCACCTCGTCCAGCGCCCACAGCTCGTTCATGTTGTCGATGATGGGGATGACGTTCACCCCGCTGTTGGCCAGCCGCCCGATGTTGCGGATGTAGCGCTCGTCCTTGTATCCGTTGCACAGGATGGTGGCGTCGCGCGGCATTTCGCCCGAGGCCATCAGCCTCTCGATGATGTCGATGTCGTACGCACTGCTGGTCTCCAGGCTCACGCCCTTCTTCAGCACTTCCTTGATGACGAAGCTGAACTGGTTGCTCTTGGTGCAGTAGAAGTAGTCGTAGGTGCCGTTGTAATCGTGCTCCGCGAAGGCCTTCGCGAAGTATTTCCGGGCCAGGTCGATCTTCTCGCCGATCCGGGGCAGGTACATGATCCGCAGGGGCGTGCCGTGCTTCTTGATGATGTCCATCAAGGGCAGTCCGTTCCAGGTAAGCGCACCTTGGTCGAAACCGAATTCCCGTTGGGGAAAGTCGAAGGTTTGTTCGATCAGGTCGATATAGCGGGTCTTCATGCTTCGTGAAAAGCGGCGGGTTATCGTAGGGTTGTGAATGCCGGTGCGGCGCCGCGTGGCTCAGGCCACGGACCGACGGTCATAAGGGATGTACGGGTTGTTGCCGAAGGAATGCGCGTGTACGGTCGCAAGGGGCCGGAGGCCGGGGTGCACGCGCGGTACCATCAGCGGAAGGGAATGAGGACCCCGAAGGAAACCATGACCCGCGCACAACCGGTGCATTCGCCAGCGAGGGGCGCGCCTTTTCCGAAGCGGGTTTTTGTTGCCATGTCCTTGGGGGAGTGCAAAGTAATAGTGCAGGGAGGGATGGTTGCAAGGGGCAAGCTCAAAGCCCTCAAGCGTTAAGCATCAAGCTTCAAGCACAAAGTATTAAAGGGGCTTCGAGCTTTGAGGCATGAGCCCTGTTGCCGCAGGGTCATGCCGGTCTGGCCCCCATCTGCGCCGCGAACCCATCGTGGAATTCACGGGTTACCTCCGCCACACCGGCCGCATCGCAGATCACCCGGCTGAATAAGGGAAAGGCGGCCACCAGTTCTTCTTCCGCCGTGGCGGGAAGTGAGACGGCCAGGGTGCTGCCCTGGGGCAACCGGTACTTGGCAAGCGCCTCGCGGATGAAGGCGATATGGTCCGCCACGGTATCGCTGCGCCTGACGGTGAAGTGGTGCGCATGCCACGATACGGCGTCCATGGCCAGGTACACGAAGAAGTCACCGTCCTTCAAGGTGCGGTAGCGGCGCGCTTCCACGCAGAGCACTTGATCCAGCCGGGTGGCGCCGAAAGGGTTGTGGGTGGGGGTGTGCATTGAAATGGAATCTGTTCAGGGTGTAGCCGGATGCAGCGAGGGTTGGCTCATTTTTTCTTCGTGTAATGCTTATCGAACTCCTTTAGGATCTCCGGACAGTAGAACCGTTTTGTTTGGCCCTTGGGTTTGGTCCAATCAAGTGGTCGGACCTTGGAATAGGCGATGTCCGTTTCCAGCTGCTTTTTCAACTTGAAGAACTTTTTATCCAACCTAAAATCGGAGTAGCGCTCTTTCAACTTTGGCAATAAGTGGTCCTTGTAGTTCCAGCAATACTTTTTTTGGAAGGCTTCTTCCGAGTCCAGTTTCACGGGAATCGCATTCGGATCGTCCGGTGCATAGCGCATCTTGCCCTTTACGAAGTCTGTCTTCAATTCCAGGCTTATGCTGAAATGATTGTCCTCGTTCCGGTGGTACTCCGACTCCAAGTTGCCGATATACCGGAGCAAGTTCCTGTGCTGCTCCAGTTCAGTATTGATGGAGTAGCTCTGCAATTCATGCGTGTGGAAAAAGCTCATCGGCAACAGGTAGAAGTTGTAGCGTGAGAGGTCCATGTTGAACCATTCCTTCACCAACTCCAAATAGTTGCGCAAGGATGCCATGCCCACTTCCTGCACTTTCAACTTCAGCATGGGGCTATCGTTCATCAGGTGGATGGCATTGTCCCGGAACTCCACCAGTGCGAAGAGGTGCTCTTTCAGCAGGTCGTCCAAGGCCAGAACATTGATGCCTTCCCCGATGGTGATCGTGCGCGGATTGCCCGACCTGGAAAGGACCATACCGCCCGCCTTGTCCTTTTGCTGAATACTGGCCTCGTCCTCCCCATTGTTCCGTAGGATCCGGGCTTTGATGAGCAACTCCCAAGCATTCACCATCAGTATGCAGAAGTTCTCCTCCCTGTACTTGAAATCGGGCTTGTTGTAAACTTCGATGGCCGAGAGCGCGGCGTGCAGGCTCTTATCCGATAGCTTGCCCGACAGCGTGACCTCCTGCTGTCCGTGCATGTCCTTCACGCTGAGCCGTTGTGCGAACTGCTCCTTGCTAAAGTCGCTGACCCGTTGTGCCTTGAATTCGTTCGGTCCCAACCTCACCAGCACGTTCTTCCATTCGTTCCTACTGATTTTGGCTTTCACCGTGCCCTTCAGTGGATAACCCGTGTGCTGGGCGATGTCTTCCATGGTGAAAGACTGGTCAGCGGCCTCCATCCGGATCAAGAACCGGTGGAACGCATCCTGCTTGGGGTTGGATCGTTTCTTGGCCATGGTTGCGCCCGTTCACTTCACCCTAACCTCCACCACCCGGCTCGTGTCCACCCCCAGTATGTCGATCACCTTCACCATCACCTTGTAGGTACCGGCCTTGGGGTACTCGTGCTCCACGCTGGTGTATTCCAGCTTCGGCTCCCTGCGGGTGCGGAAGCTCTGCCACTCGTTCTCGAAGAGGTGGTTGCCGGTCCACTTTTCGGTGAAGCTGCCATCGGCCTGCTGCTCGCGGATGATCTCCTTCTTGTCCTCGTAGTTGAAGTCGATGGCCCAGTAGTCCACCCAGTCCTGCCAGCTTTCGGTAAGGGTGGTGCGCTCCACAAAACCGTTCTTGTCCTTGCTGATCTTCACGATGCGGCCGTGCTCGATCACCACCTTCGCGCCCTTCTTCAACTGCTTCTCCACCTCCTCCAGGTCGTCCTGCGTGTACTTGGTCACGAAGTCCACCAATTCGATCTTCACCTTGCGCTTGCTCACGTGGACCTTGGCATCGAGGTAGGCCACGTCGAAGAACTTCACCTGGCCCTTGGCCACGGCGCGGGGGTCGAACACGTCCTTGGGGATGTACTTGGCCACGATGTCCACGCCCTGCGCACGCAGCTCATCGAACACGTTCGGCATCAGGCCCATCTCGAACTCGAAGGCCAGCACGTCCACCTTGGTGATCAGCTTGGCCTTGCACTCCTCGAAGATCTCCAGCACGCGCTGCTTGGTCACGGGCACGTCCAGCGGGCCCACATGCACCATGCGCCCGGCCTTGCGCCCGTGCAGGTGCGTGAAGCTTTCGGCGGGCTGCGCGTGGTAGGCCTGCAGGATCAGGCTCAGGTAGGCGGCCTCCTTCTGCTTGCGCGCGCCGTTCACTAAGTTGTCCATGAAGAACTGCCGCTCGTACTTGCCGAGGTTCAGCACCTCGAAGGCGCGGTAGTCCTTGCCGGCGGCCTTCAGCTCGCGCTGCACGCCGATCATGCGCTTGCGCGTGGTGTGTATGCCGAAGCGCCCCAGGTCGCAGGTGATCCACTTGCGCCCCAGCTTCTCCGCCACCGCAGCCGTGGTGCCGCTGCCGCCGAAGAAGTCCGCTACGAGGTCGCCTTCGTTGCTGCTCGTTTTGATGATGCGTTCGAGAAGAGCTTCAGGTTTTTGCGTAGGATATGAAGTGCCTTCGGTTGACGATGCGGACAGCGCGGGGATGTCATCCCATAGGGTTTGGATGGAGACTCCTTCCCCTTCATCCAAGTACTGCTTCTTCTGTGGAACGGTGCCCGGCTTCGTTTGAACTACCATGCCTTGTTCAATGAGCGACTGCATTGTGGCCTCGCTATACCGCCAGTACCGACGCACCCCCATCACCTCGTAGTTTGGGTTACCCTTGCTTGATCCTCCGGGGCCGATCATGCTCACAAGTCGGTACTTCCTATTGCTGCCCGGATCTGTGTATTTGAAGAATGTCGATACATATTCATCCGTATACGGTAAAAATTGGTTGTTGAACACATAGCCAGGTGACTTCCCATAGGCGAAAATGGTGTCGGTATTGGCACCCATGAATTTGCTCCCTTGCCCTATGTTACCCTTGACGGTATGCGCACGCTTCCATACGATTTCGTTGATGAAGTTGCTGGTTCCAAACACGCCATCAAGCATTAGCCTAACGGGTGCGTTCACTCGCCAGTCACAATGCACATAGATGCTTCCGTCTTCCGCGAGAAGGGAGTGCATCAACCTGATGCGATCGTAGAGCATCGAGAGGTAGCTGCTCATGCCGCGCTCCCAAGTGTCCCTGTATGCGATCTCTTCGATCACGGTCTGCTTCTTCTCGGCTGTTTCGCCCCCGATCTCGATGTTGAACCCGAAGTCGGCCCCCACGGCGAACGGAGGGTCTATGTAGATGAGCTTCAGGCCGCCCTCGCGTTCGATCTCTTCGCGCAGGGGCCCGTTGGCGAGGCTGGAGAGGATCAGCTTGTTGTCGCCCCAGATCAGCTTGTTGGTCCAGCCTTGCAGTTGGCGGCCTTTGAGGTCGAACATGGTGGGGGCGAGGTCCACCTCCTTGCGGGGCTCGTCGATGTGCTCTATGCTGTGGAAGGGCAGGGCGGCGTTGGTAACCTGCTCGCTGCGACCGTTCCAGAAGAGGAAGACGTCCTCCTCATCGGCGTACAGCTTGTAGATGTATTCCTTGGGCAGGGGGCGGCCCTCCTGGATGTGGGCGATGATGTCCTGCTTTTCTTTTTCGGAGAGGTTCATGGGGTTGGGGCGGGACATGTCCCGCGCTTACTGCTTTTTGGTGAGTCGTTTCAGGGCGGGCGCGTTCAGCAGGGAGCGCATTTGTGTGATGGCCATGGCGTTGAGCTGTGCCAGGCGCTGCGGCGCGGGCAGCCCTTGGTGGATGAGCATGGCGTTGATGCTTTCGAGGTTGGAGAGCACCACGAGCTGCTCCAAGGTGGCGTGGTCGCGCAGATTGCCTTCGGCCTTGGGGTTGGCGCTGCGCCATTGGGCGGCGGTGGTGCCGAAGAGGGCCATGTTCAAGAGGTCCGCCTCGCTGGCGTACACGGCGTTGGTCTGCGCCTTGGTGAGCTGGGGCGGCACGAGGTGTTGCTTGATGGCATCGGTGTGTATGCGGTAGTTCACCTTGGCCAGGGTGCGCTGCACGTTCCATTCGAGGGAGCGGGCGCTGGCTTCCGCTTCCTTGAGCCGTTGGAACTCGGTGATGAGGTAGAGCTTGAACTCCGGGCTGAGCCAGGAACCGAACTCGAAGGCGATATCCCGGTGGGCGTAGGTGCCGCCGTAACGCCCCGTCCGGGCTTCAATGCCGATGGCACGGGTGGCCTGGATCCAGCGTTTGCCGGAAAGGAAGAAGCTGTTGCGGCCGGCCTCATTTCTAATTCCCTCGAATTCGAGGGAATTGAAATCCGGGTTGTTCACTTGCTCCCAAGCGCCCAGGAAGAGGATGGTGTCCTTGGCCCGCATCCAGTTCTCGATCAGGGCGCTGCCGCCCTCGAAGCCCTTCACCATATCGGTGAGCGAGATGTAGTCCTGCCCGTGCCGCGTGGCGATGGCGACCTCGGTGCCCTTGACGGTGATGGTGCGCTTCTTCATGGGCATGGGGTTCACACTTCGGTGGCCTGCGTGTCGGCGTGGCACAGCTCGGCCAGGTCGGCAAAGGTGCGCAGGGCGTTGTAGTGGGCGTCCCAGGTTTCCTCCTTCACGTACAAGGGATGGTAGGTGAAGCGGTCCTGCACGGCGTTCACGTCGATGCACCATTGGCGCAGCCGCATGATCTTGCGCTTGTCGTCCTCATCCTCCCGGCCCTTGGTCTCGATGATCCACACGTCGGTTTCGCCAGTGCGGGCCAGGAAGTCTGGGTTGAAGCTGCTGATGTTGCCGTTGCCCTTCTGGTACTCCATGAAGAATTTCACGGCCTGGGTGTTGCGGGCAAAGGCGGTTACGTCCGGCGCCTTGTTGAGGAAACCGGCGAAGCCGCGCTCGAAGTCATTTTGGCCCAGCACGCGGTTGAAGACGGTCTTGGCGCTGCGCAGGGCGGGCTGCTCACTGGCGATATGCACGGGCGTGTCCAGCAAGCTGCGGTACCCGCTGAAGCGCACGGCGGCAGCTTCCTTGACGGTGAGGCTGTCGATGGCCTGCTTGAACGTGTCGTAGAGCACCCGCTTGGCTTCCGGCCGCGTGAGGTTGCAGACGAATTGGGGGTCTTCGGCGTCGAAGACCTTCGTGAACAACTTGTCCGTGGCATAATCGCGCACCAAGGGGTACAAGGCATCGAAGCCTTGGAAGAGCTTGCTGTTCTTGAGCACCTGCTGGGCAAGGGCACCGAGCACATTGCGGTGGTCGGGCACCACGCCCTTCAGCTCGGTGGTGTGGCTGTGCCGGCCGTGCAGGTCCTCGAAGTCGATCTCCCGGATCTCGTCCAGTGTGTACTTCTTGGGATCAACCTTGCCCGGGAAAAGCATATCGCTTCCAAGCTTGCCCAGCACTTCGTAATCGCGGTAGAACTTGGGCGTGAGGATGGGCAGGGGGATGTCCAAGGTTTTGATGTCCCGGTCCGTGGCCCCGGTTTCCACCTCCACGATCAACGGGCTTTTGCCGGGGCCGCCGCCGCCCATGGGCTTGTATTCGAAGGTGACGCCCTCGGTCTTGAGGCTTTCCACAAAATCGAGGAAGTTGCGGGTGCCCACCACCACCAGCTGTTCCTTGGCCTCCAGCGTGAACATTTTGCGCAGGCCGCGCCCCAAGGTCTGTTCCGGCAGGATGTTGCTGGTGGCCTTGTAGGGCCGCAGGCCCACGATGGTGCTCACGTTGCGCACGTCCCAGCCTTCGCGCAGCACCAGCACGCTCACCACGCAGAGGTAAGGTGACCGTGCATCGTCGATGGAGTCGGCGGCCTTGCGCAGGCGCTCCAGTTCGTCCTTGTCCTTTTTCGTCTTGGTGCCCTCGCCCTTCAGCTCGCCGTTGTTCTTGGTGTGGATCACCAGCACACGGCCTTGCAATAGCGGATAGCTTTCCTGCAGGTAGGCGCTCAGTTGGTCCGCCTCCTCCGTGTTCATGGTCATGTAGAACAGGATCGGCGTGCGGTGCTGGCCGATCTCGTTGTACTGCTTCTCCCATTCCTGGTAGCCCAGGTGGATGTGGTCCCGGAACTGCTCAACGAGGTCCGTGCTGTCCAGTTCCTGTAATTTCTCCCGGCTGGCCCGGTCGGGCAGTACGGGCGTTTTCACCACGTTGTGCGTGATGGCCTCCACCAGCGGGTAGTCGCAGATGGTCTGCACGAAGATGCTGCCGTTGTTGTGCTTGGGCGTGGCGCTGAAATCCACTTGGATGGAGAGGCCCCGTTCCGTGCGGAGCATCAGCTTGGAGTGGATGTCCTGGATGGCCTGGAACCAGGCCAGGCCCTTGTCGTGGATGTGGTGCGCCTCGTCGTTCATCACCACCAGGTCCGTGAGCTTATCGCTCCGCAGGAGCTTGCCCAGGTCCAGGCCGCGGTTGGTATCCGCATCGGCCTTCGGTTTTTTCCCGAGGAACAGTTCCTCCACGGTCTGTTCCGGCTCCTCGTTGAAGAACACGCGATGGATGTTGGTGAGGAAGATGTTGCCGTCGGGGGAGAGGGTGCCCACCTCGTCCTGTATGTGCAGTTGCGGCCTGAAATCCACCTGCCAGTTGCGATCTCCCCATCCATTCTCGGGCAGGAACGGTTCTTCCCTGAACATGGCAAGGCCCCCGAAATCCTTCAAAAGCCGGTTCAGCACGATGATGTTGGGCGCGATGATCAGGAAGTTCCGGCTCAACGGGCTGTCCGCCTCGTACAGTTTGTGGAAGTAGCTCCAGACCAAGGCCAGCCCCAGTACCTTGGTCTTGCCCGAGCCGGTGGCCATTTTGACCACGTAGCGCGTCCAGGTTTCATCGAACATGCCGGTGCTGACACGTCCGCTGCTGTCGTAGCGCATCAGGCCGAACTTGTCCCGCGCCTGCGCCACTTCATGGAGCCAGATGATGCTTTCGATGGCTTCGCGTTGGCTGAAGTAGAAGCGGAATCCGTCGTTGGCGGCGTGTTCCACTCCGAACCAGAAGTTGAGCAACGAGCGAGAAGTGTCACTGCAGCGTGGATAGCCGGCATCCCGCCATTTGGCCACTTCCCGGCGGACCTTGTCCACCAAGGGCGGGATCAGCTCATCGTAGTTCTTGCCGGCCTGCTGTTCCGGGGATGGGCGCCACCGTTGGTCGGGGTGGAGAATGTCAAAAGGGGATAGTTCCATAATCAGCGAGCCAAACTACCAACGGAATGGGATCGCTGAGTGTTTATCCCCCTAGATCCACTCCTTCCGCCTGAACCACCACACCATCACCAGGGTGATCACCAGCATCAGGCCCATCACCGCCGCGTAGCCGTACTTCCATTCCAGCTCGGGCATGTTGGTGAAGTTCATGCCGTACACGCCCACGATGAAGGTGAGCGGGATGAAGATGGTGCTGATGACGGTGAGGAGCTTCATCACCTGGCCCATGCGCATGTTGATGCCGGCGTGGTAGGTGTTCTCCAGGTTGGCGAGCTGGTCGCGGAACATGGCGATGCTTTCCGCCAGGTACACGGTGTGGTCCTGCAGGTCGTTGATGTAGCGGCGCGTGTTCTTGTCGATCAGCTCGCTGGGGATGATGTTCATCCGTCCCGCCAGTTCGCGTGTGGGCGTCACTTGGCGGCTGACGAGGATGAGCTTGCGGCGCAGGTCCTGCATGTCGGTAAGGTCGCTGGGCCGGGGGCGTTGGCTGATCCGTTCCTCCATGTCCTCGATGCGGTTGCCCAGCTCCTCCACGATGCTGAAGTAGTTGTCCACGATCACGTCCAGCAGGGAGTAGAGCAGGAAGTCCGCCCCTTTTTTGCGCAGGCGGCCCACGTTGTTGCGGATGCGCTCCCGCACGGGATCGAGCACGTCGCCGGGTTCGCCCTGGAAGCTGATCACCAAGCCCTTGGCGAGCACGAAGCTGATCTGGTCCATGAGGATGTCGTCCTCCTCGCCATCCTCCTCATCCTCGGGGTGGCCCAGCATTTTCATCACCACGAAGAGCTGGTCCTGGAACTCGTCGATGGTGGGGCGGTGGTCGGCGTTGAGTACGTCTTCGAGTAGCAGTTGGTGCAGGCCAAATCGGTCGCCGATGGTTTTCAGGGCGCGCAGATCGGCCAGCCCGGCCACGTCGATCCAGGTGATGGTGGTGGTGGGGTCGCCCACCTCAATGGCATCCGGCTGCACATCATCCTGCTCGGTGTACTGCTCGCCATCGTATATGAACACGCGGATGGTGGTAGGCACAGCGGGCTCTTCGCTTACCGGCACCAGGGATCCGGGCGGCAGGCCGGTCTTCTCACTTCGCAGCTTGGCCATGGGCGGGTGCGGCGGGGCGCGTGGTGTCGGATTGGATGGAACGCCGGATGGGCAGTGCGAAGGGGATGCCCTGCTCGAGGAAGTCCTCCAGCACGGCTTGGTTCAGGTCGTAGTGCATGCGCCTCGCGGTGACCGGGTCCATGGCCCAGACGTACATGCGCAAGGTGATCGCCCCTTCGTGGATCTTCACCAGGCGGACGGTGATGGGCTCCTCGGGATTCTCCATGCTATTGGCCACGTTGGGGCTCACGATCCGGTCGGGGTGGAGCAGGCCGCGGTGCTGCATCAGGGCCATGGCCAGGTTCACGTCGGCGTGCAGGGCCAGGTCGAACTCGATGAACTCGCAGGTGCGCTCATCGCGGATGCTGCTGTTGACGATGCGGTCCTCGCTGAGGATGGAGTTGGGGATCACCAAGCGCCGGTTCTCGAAGGTGAGGATGGTGGTGTGCCGCAGGTTGATGTCCTCCACCATGCCGAACACGCCGGCCTCGCCCGCCTGGATGAGGTCGCCCACCCGGAAGGGCTTGAAGGCCACGATGAACATGCCGCTGATGATGTCGCTGAGGGCCTTTTGTGCCGCAAAGCCGATGACCACGGCGAGGATACCGGCGCCGGCGAAGAGCGTGAAGGCCATGGCCCGCAGCGAGGGCACCGTGTAGGTGATGGCGATCAAGGCCAGGATCACCACCGTGGTGCGCACGCCGTTGCGGAAGAAGCGGTAGCGTGTCATCTCCTCGCGGCCTTGGGCTTTGGCCTTGGTGTAGGCCCGCCGCAGGGCGAGGTGGATCAGGCGCTCCACAAACCAAGCGGCCAAAAGGATGGCCAAGATCTTCAGCAACAGCAAAAGGTCAACGCCTAAGCTGTGCATGACCTGGCTGATCTGGCTTCTGTTCTCCTCCATGTGCGTGTTTCCAGTGCGAACATAGAGGATGCGGGAGCGGGAGATCCGCGGAAAAGGGAAAGCGATCAACGATCACGGGTTGACGGGCAAGGCACTGGACGAGAGGTTAGGCCAGACCGGTTTACAGCAGCCCCAGCTCGGCCAACAAGGTCGTGAGGCGCGCGGCGCTCAGGGTGTCCTGCTCGGACTTGTCGTAAATGGAAAGCAGATAGACCGTTTCGCGGACCGCGACAACACACGTGATCACTCGGGCACCACCACTCTTGCCCTTGCCTTTGGAGCGGATGGCCATGCGGATCTTGTAACAGCCTTGGCCGATCGGTGTTCCCTGGTACGGATCCGACTCCAAGGTCTCTATCAGTGCCCGAAAATCTTCAGGAAGGGATTTGTGCCGCTTCAGAAGCCGCTTGAACTCCCGCTTGAAGGAATCGGAAAGATCAACCTTGAAGTTCATCCAGGAAGTCCCTTGCTGATTGCATTTTCTTCCGCCCGGCCAGATCCTCCTTCATTTCCAGGATGGCTTCGCGCAGCCCGTCCTGGAACTCCTTTTCCTTCTTGGTCTTCTTTACGGGCTTGGCCTTGGCGGGCGGCGTCACCTTGATGAAATCCAATTGGGACAACAGTTCTTCCCAGAACTTCCGGCGACCGGGTTCGGTCAATTCGATGATGTAGCGCTCCGCCATGACCTTACGAAGATACGGAGTTCCGACGGCCGGAACACACCGATACCCGTGACAAACGCCTAACAACCAACAACGGACAACGGACAACGATGCCCTCACGCATCCCCCAGCGAAGCCCGCAGCTCCACGCCCCCGGCGATGTCCTTCGGTTCCTGTCCGTGGCGGAACACCCGCATGCCCCGGCCCTCCAGCGCGGCCAGGTCGCCTTCCACGCGCAGCAGGGCGCCTTCGCGCAGGCCCGCCACCACGCTCTTCGGGTTCAGCGCCAGGTACTCCTCGATGCGCTGGTCCCGGCTTTCGCCGCCAAGCCCGGGTATGGTGGCCTCGGTGTAGTGCGGATTGATCTGGAAGTGCACCAATCCCATGGCCCGCATGGTGGGCACCTCGGTGATGGGCATGTCGTTGGTGGTCATGATGGTGGGACATGCCACGTTGCTGCCGGCACTCCAGCCGATGTAGGGCAGGCCGCCCATCACGCGCACCCGGATGGCCCGCACCAGTCCGGTGTTGTACAGGGTGCGCAGCAGCTGGAAGGTGTTGCCGCCGCCCACCATCACGGCATCGGCGTTGCCCAGCGCCTTCACCGGATCGTTTTCCTCGTGCAGGCTGAACACCTCGTGCCCCATGGGCGCCAAGGCCTCACGCACCCGCTGAGTGTATTCCTCCATGGAGAACGTGACGGCGGCGTACGGAACGAAGGCGATCCTTTTGCCGGTGCCGAGGAACTGTTCGATGTGGGGTAGGGGCCAGCTGAGGTAGGCCTCGCCCGGCATGGTGGAATTGGAAAGCAGAAGAAGGCGCATGGGATTTCGCTATGCGGCCAAGGTAATGAGGCGACGTCAAGTGCAGCAGACAGGGCAGGGCGTCGGTCCCTGCCGGTCCGTGTGCTGCCTACTTTTTCCCCGGTGTGAACTCAATGCCCCACATGCCCACGTAATCCGCCAAGGGGCCCAGGCCCATTTCCGCACGCCATTGATCTACCATGGTCTCATCCAGGAGTTGATAGACCTCGTACGCTCCGGTTTGTTCGTTGAACTTGAGCTGCGAGCCGTATTTCTGGGGCTTGTTCAACCCCATCTGGACACGGTCGTACAGCAAGGCGTAACCCTCCGGGTCGGCTTCACCTGCCTTGCAGCGTTCCTCCAATATCGGAAGGTACTTCTGCTGCATGGCCAAGTCGGCGTGCTGGACGACCAAGAGTGCTGAGAGGGCCGCCTTTTCCCCCACCTCGGAAATCTTCGGCCATCCCTTGGCCTCGATCAGCTGCTCCAGTTCTTCCTGGTTCTCCTGATTGAGCCGCTCCTTCAATTGCCATACGGCGCGATCGATCGTTGATCGGTTACCGATTTTTTCCCTAGCCAGGAAAATGCAATCGTAGTGGGCCTGGTCCTTGGCGTGGATATGCCACAGCCGCTTGGCGTAGGCGGTATCCTTGTATGTGAGGCCGTATTTCCTCTGGAGGTTGCTGATGAGTTTGTCCTCGAAGTCGCGCCATCTACGATCTTTCCTCAAATTGAGAAAGTCAGGCTCGCCCAACATGCTGGCTGCCGTGTCGAGTTCGGTTGCCAGCCACAAATACTTGAAAGCCGAATCAACTTGCCCATCAATGGAAAGTGCGCAGGCATAATCGTAGAAGTCTTCGAACGCACTGCCTTCGTGTTCATACGACTCGCGAAAAGCCTGGAGTGCCCCTTGCAAGTCCCCGATGTCCCGTGGGCCGTCGCCCGGCGAGGAATAAGACCTGCCGTATCCGCCATCGTGGATGTACACAACACTGTCCTGTGACCATGAACCGGTCGCGATCGACAGAAAAAGGACTATGGGCAATATACTTTTCATGGCAAGGATGAATTAACAGGAAAAGAACGCCAGGTGATCATTGGCAGGAAGCTGCGCCCTGCGGGCCTTTCACCAATCACCAATCACCTTTCACTTTGCCCAATCACTTGTTCTATCTCAATCCTTCGCTCCTTGGCCGCGCCCACGCTGTACACGCTGTGCCGCAGGTCGTCCAGGCGGTCGCTTACCGAGGCGTCGGCGGTGCTCTTGCCGTAGGGCTGTTCCTCTATGATCAACCGGCCGCCGTTGTCCGCGGTGTTCCTCAGGTAGGGAAGAAGCTGCCCGTTGCCGGTGCGCTCCAGGTAGTTCACCAGGCTCTTGATGCGCCGCAGCGAAAGGTTCTTGTTGTAGTCGCCCTTGGCCAAGGGACTGGCGTAGCCGCGGATTACCAAGGTGAGCTGCTGGCCACTTTCCAGGGCCTTCAGGAGCAGCGGAACAAAGGCATCAAGCTTCTGGAAATTGGCCTCCACCTCATTGGTGAAGAATGCACGGAAGGCCGCGCTGCCCTCCGGCGTGGCCTGCCAAGCGGAATCGTAGGCGGACTGTTTAGCTGAGTAGCTGTTGAATGTTTGCTCGTAATCCAGCCGGGTGGTGGTGGCCCAGCTGCGCGGGTTGGGTTCGTCGTTGTGGAAGTAGAGGCGGATGGGCAGCGCCTTGGACAACGCGCCCGCCCAGTTGAATGAGGGGTCGGAAAAGTCGGCGGTGTCCACGTCGAGGGCGGTATGGGCCAGGGTGTCCGGTTCAACTTCGGACGGTGCTGTTTCCTTTCCGGGGGCCGTGAAGGCATACAGGTCATTGCAGCAGGTCTCCCCCTTTCGGGCCAAGGAACCGACACGGTTGCTGGTGAGCCAGCCCCGTGCGCCGCATTGGTACACGGCCGGATAGAGGTCGTTCGCGGGGCTGTTCAAGGGCAGGCCTGCATTCTCGGGCTCCCCGAATCCGTCAGCGGTCCATGGACTTTTGAAGAGATCATAGCCGCCAAAGCCGGGCAGGAAATCCGAACTGAACCAAAGCATGTTCGTGGCGCTGTCGAAGAACGGACAAGTCTCATTCCCCAAGGTGTTCACCGGCGCGCCGAGTGGTCTTGCGTTGCTCGTGCCTGGGCCGTCCACGGTGCAGCTCCACAGGTCTCTGTCCGTCCGATCGCCGGTGTTGGACTTGACGAAGAACATGGTCTGCACGCCATCAATCTCGGCAACCATGGGCTGCGTGTAGGTGACCCCGTATTCGCCCAGGACGGGGACCGGCGTGGAGGAAGGTTGTTCCGGCTGCCATGCCCAAATGCTGAAGATGCCCTTGCCGTCATCGCGGGAGAAGTAGAGCCAACGCCCGTCCGTGGACCAGGTGATATTGGCGTTGTTGCCCCCGTCGTTGATGGCGGCAGGCAGTAGTTCAGGCTTGGCCCAGCCTTCGCCTTGCCTGTCCGTGCGGTAGATGCGGGCATGGTACATGGAGGTGTCGAGGACCTCACCGGAAGAACCCAGTTCACCGCGCAGCGAAGTGAAATACAAAGCGGAGTCCGGGCCGGTCCGGGCACCGAATTCACTTTCGTAGGTATTGACGTCCATGGGCAGATGCTCCAGTTCAACACCTTCCTCGGGGGCGATCCCGGACAGGGCCATGCGGCATCCTTCCAGACCGTTCCGAGCCCGCTGGGCGATGAAAGAATCCTTCTTTTTCTCGCGCTGCAGCGTCTTGTTCCAAGTGGCCTCCGCCGCCTTGTGCTGCCCGTCGCTCATCTGCATCTCGGCCAGCCAGCGCAGTGCCTCGGGGTGCTTGCGGGCGTGGTCCTTCTGCTGCACTCTGTCATAGTATTCCGCGGCCAGCCCGTACTGATGGCTCAAGCGGCAGGCCTCGGCATACTTCCACTGCACCTCCATGGTGCCCGCTTCCTGCTTCAGGGCTTCGGCGTAGTAGCGCGAGGCCCCGTAAGGCTCGCCCTGCTCCATCGCCCGGTCGCCCCAGGTGACGAACTGCGCGGGACTTTGCGCCCACAGCGACGGGCCGGTGGCAGCGAGCAGCAATCCCATCACAACACCGGTATGCAGGCTCTTCCTCATAGTTGCTCGGGGCATGCCTTGAATCGTACGGGTACGGCCGGACGCTTGCGGAACACGCGGATGGCCGTGAACTCGAAGCCGCCCCGGTTGCGGCTGGCAGGCTCCAGGCGGCTCAGGTTCACGTCGTAGCTGATGCCGAAGGTCCAATCGTCATGCTCCAGACCTGCGTAAACGTACCCGGCGTCCTTGGCGCGCATGAACACCCCGCCCTGCAAGGCCCGCACGAGGCCCCACTGGTCCAGCATGATGTAGCGCACCGCCGCGCCCAGGTCCAGCTCGCGGAACTCGCCTTGCGCCTGCCACTGCGCCATGGGCAGCAGGTCCACCTTTTCGCTTACGGGGAACTGCCCGCCCAGGTGCACCACCGGGCGCAGGTCCAGCGGGGAAGGCTCGCCCTCGAACAGGGAGACGTCCGGCGTGGTGAGGTTGAACAGGGCCACGCCGGCCGTGAGGTTCCGCCGCTTCCCCGGTGTGTGCCGGTAACCGATGCCCGCGTGCACATCCATCCGGGAGCGAGAGGTGCGCGGGAATTGCTCGCCCGTGCCCAGCGAAGGGTCGTAGCTGAAGCCGTTATACTGCGCATCGAAACGCAGGGCGCCATAGTCGATGCTCATGTTGGACCAGCCCAGCTGCGTCCCGAGGACCAGGTGCTGCGTGCGGTCGGCATCCAGCGCGAATGCCCAACTGGCCCCCAGGTCCGCGTGGAAGGTGTTCAACCGCGAGGTGCCGGCGCGATCGTTGTAGATCCAAGCGCCGAGACCCAGCCCTTCCACACCGGCCAGGCCTGCCGCATCGCCGCCCATGCCGAAGGTGCTGTACGGCACCGTCACGCTGCGCCATTGCTGCCGGTAGATGGCCCCCATGCGATACTGCCCGTCAAACTGCCCGATGTTGGCCGGTGATTGGGCGTAGGGGGCGTTGAAGAATTGCGAGAAGTGGATGTCCTGCGCACGAAGGCTGATGACCGGTATGACCAAGAGCAGCGCAAGGAGGAGCAAGGAGCACATGCCCCCAGCCATCCCTATGCCCTGTTTTACCCGCATTACCCTCATTACCTCCATCTCTTCTTCACTTCTCCTCTTCTCCTCTTCTCCTCTTCTCCTCTTCTCCTCTTCTCCTCTTCACATCACATCATCTGATCACCGTCACATTGCCCTTCGTGAAAAAGGACTGCCCATCGACGCACTCCACCTTGAGCCAATACACGAATACGGCCGGGTCCACCGGCTTTCCCTTGTAGCTGCCGTCCCAGCCATCGGCTGGATCCGTGCTGGTGAACACCAGCTCTCCCCATCGGTCGAACACCTTGAGTTCCATGGCCGAGATATGGCGACCGCGCACGAAAAGCACGTCGTTGCTGCCATCGCCGTTCGGCGTGAAGGCATCCGGCACGAAAATGTCCGGGTCATCGCAGATCAGTTCGTGCACCTTCACCGTCACGGAATCCATCGCCGTGCAGGTCCCGTCGGACACCGTGACGATGAAGGTGGTGGTCTGGTGTACCACGGCCGTGGGGTTGGCGATGGCCGGGTCGCTGACGATCCCTGCGGGCTGCCAGGCATAGGTTACCCCGGTGGTCGGCGTGGCCTGCAGGTGCACGGTGCTGCCCGGCACCACGATCATGGGGTCGGCGGTGGCGGTAACGCTGTTGGCGCCCATGAGGGACACATCCACGAACGTGCTGTCGGCCCACACGCATCCGGTGGGGCTGGTTACCGTGGCGGTGAACATGGTGGGCGTGGGAGGTGCCACCAGGACCTGCGTGCTGCCTTGCCCTTGGATGATCAACGCGGCGGGCTCCCATTGGATCGTTGAGCCTGCGTCGATCCCGGTGAGGGTGATCAGCGCCGTGTCGTCCGCGCAAATGCTCAGGTCCGGGGAGATGGCGGCTTGGGCCAGCGAGGCGCTCACCACCACGTGGCCGGTGGCCGTGCAACCGCCGTTGACGGAAGCCTGCACATGGTAGGTGCCGGGTATCACAGGCGACAGCGTGGCGGTGCTGTCGGAGGGTGAAAGGTTGAGCGTGTCCAGGAACAGTGGGGAAGAGGACCATTGCCAATCGGTGGCGCCCCCTTGGGTGGCGGCCACCAGCAGCAGGCTGTCCGTGGTGCCGCAAACGGAGATGTCGGGCATGGGCAGCAGGACCGGCGCCGCCTGCAGTACCTGCACCTGGATGCTGGCGGAGTCCTGGCCGTTGCATGCATCGGGATTGTACGCGGTGAGGCTCACCGTATAGATGCCGGGGTTCGCGTAGGTATGGGCCGGTGCGTGGGCCGTGGAGGTGCTGCCGTCACCGAAGTCCCACAGCCAACTGGTGCCCAGGTTGCCCAGATTGCTGAACTGTACGGGACTGCCGGCGCAGGCCGGGACCGTTGCCGCCAGGCCGGCGATCACCAGCGGCGCGTCAAAGTCGAACTTGAAGACGCCCAGGTTGCAGTTGGCCGAGTTGTTGGTGCTGCTCCACGCACCGGGCGTGGTGGGGAAGTCATGGTGATGGCCGCATCCGGCACAGACGGCCCCGTACACGCGTCCACGCCTGTCGAAACGGCTCGTGCCTCCGTCCACGTGCTCCAGGCTTTGCGCCCCGCCGAAATAGGTGGCATAGGAAAGTCCCGTCATGTTGATGTCGAACACGGCGAGGTAGAAGTCGTTGCCGTCCGTGGTGCTTTGGAAGGCGTCCGCGGTGACCGGCATGCCGGTGGTGGTGAGCGATCCCAGGATCTGGCTGCCCCAGCCGCTGATGTAGATCTTGTTGCAATAGTCCACCAGGAAGGCCGTGGGCGAGATGTTGGGAATACCCACGCCGGGCCCGGACAATGCCCCGAAGCGGGAGCTCCAGATGACCGAGGAAAGATCGTTGGTGAACTTGGCCAGCAACTGGCCGCCCGTGCTTTGGAAGTAGGTGGCCCCGGCGATCAACAGGCCGGCAGGCGCGCTGGTCTGCCCGAAGAGGTACACGTTGTCATCGTGGTCCAGGCTCACGAAATAGAACTGGTCGTATGCCGCACTGCCGTAATAGGTGCTGGCCAGGAGCGCGCTTCCGGTGGCGTTGAACTTGGCCACGAAGGCATCGGCCTGCCCGCCGTTGTTGGCACCGTTGATGGCGCCCGGCGTGGTGGGCAGGTTGGTGGAGGTGGTCCCTCCGGATATGAGGATGTCGCCGTGGCTGTCCACCTCGAGGGAATAGGCCGCGTCCGCAAGGGTGCCCCCGAAGTAGGTGCTCCAATGGAGGGTGGTGAGGGAGGGGTTGAACTCGAACAGCACCGCGTCGTGGCTGCCGCCGGCATAGGTGGTGCGATAGGCGCCGGGCGTGGTGGGGAAGTCGGTGCTTTGGGTGCAGCTCGCCACCACGATGTTGCCGGCTGGGGTCAGGTCCACCTCGCCCCGCATTTCATCGGCATAGTTGAAGTGCAGGGCCGCGGCGTTGTTGAGCCCGTCGTTGGCGCTGCCGCCGATGTAGGTGCTCGCCAGCAGTTGGCTGCCGTCGGCGCTCAGCCGCGAAAGGACCATGTCCGTGCCCTGCGGATAGCGTGTGCCGATGCCGATGGGCGTGAAGCTTGTGCCCCCTCCGGATGTGGATTGGAAGGCGCCCGGCGTGGTGGGGTAGTTGCTGCTGCCCGTGGTGCCCAGCATGATCAGCTCATTGTCGGCGTTCACGATCAGGCTGTGGGGCAGGTCGTCGCCGCCGCCGCCGATGAAGGTGCTCCATACCAGGAAGGAACCGGTGGTGTCCCACTTCGTCAAGGCGATGTCGGTGCCGGCGTTCTGGTTGCCCGTGCCGCCGTTCCAGCTCACATCGTACGCACCCGTGGTGGTGGGGTAGCCTTGACCGAAGGCGCTGCTGCCGGAATAGAGAAAGCCCGCGTCGTCGGAGGTGGCGGTGTAACCGAAGTTGTCGGAGGTGGAGCCTGAGTAGCTGCTGAAGGAGATGCTGGGGTCGATCACCAGCTCCAGGGTGGGGTCGTACGGGCCCAGCAGGAAACCGGCGGCCCCTTTCTTCAGCGTGTAGCGGCATTCCACCTGCACCCGTTCGCCGTTCTTGATCTGGAAGGCCAAGGGGACCTCATCGATCAGGTCGCCCAGGCTGGTGCCGATCACCAGGCGCCCGTCGCGGAGTTGGATCCCCTCCGCGCCTTCGTAGGCCACGCGGATCTGTGAGGGGTCGGCGCCGGGGGCCACGATCAGGTCGTATTTCATCACGCCGTCGCCGGGCCGCAGGCGCAGGTCGATGCCCGGATACAATTCCTGTTGGAGCACCATGGCGTACGCCCGCGCATTTGATGCCCATTGGCGGGGATCGTTGCCGAGGAAGTAGTTGTACCGGCCCGCCTGCAGCCCTTGGCCCTCGCTGCGCACCGGCCCGGTGGCGCCTGGGAAATGCAGCCGCAGGGCGTGGTGCCGGATGGTGCGCGGGGCCTGCGGGTCGTAGCCGCTGCCGCTGCCTGCATGATGCTTCGCGATGGCCGCCGCGTCGAACCGGTCGATCAGGATGCTGCCCGCCTCGCACCAAACGGTGGCCTCAGGCGCCGCGGTACGGAACTCGACGGATGCCGGCCATTGGCCTTTGTTCTCCACGAAATGTGAAGCGCTTTGGGCATGCACGCCAAGGCCCCAAGGGAGCGATAGGACGGTCAGCAGGCGGAGGATGCGCATGGGGAAGCAACGCACCAAAGTAAGTACCGCGCGGTGATCAACCTGCCCGGAAGCGCCGCACATGATGGACCAGCGGGGCTTCTCAAACAGGCCATTGGGGGCATGTCAGGGTTGATGGCCCGAGAATGCCCTCCCCGTACCGGCACCTTTGCCTTTACCATCGGGGTTATCTGCAGGCTCGCCCGCGAACGTCCGCCCCATGCATGAAGCAGCTCTCTCCGTTACGCCCCCTCCGCATCGACCTCGGCGACGGGGGATAAGCCCCGGCCCGTGGAACGCGGGTGTATAAACCCGACTTCGGCGGCAATCACCAAGGGCGGGTGCACTTGCCGGGAAGGCACCAGGCGCGGCCTGAGGGAGCCCGCTGATCCGCGAGTTGCTAAACTTGCCGAATACTATCCCCGTCTGAGCCCATGCGTTTTGCCCGTTTCGCAGCCTTGTGTTTGATCGCCCTGCTTGCAGCGGTCGTTCCATCCGTCATCCAGGCCCACGAAGGCATGTGGCTGCCCACGTTGCTGAAGGCCATCGAAGGCAACATGCGCAACGAAGGATTGCAGCTCTCCGCGGAGGATATCTACAGCATCAACAACGGCTCGCTCAAGGATGCCGTGATCATCTTCGGTGGGGGATGCACGGGGGAGGTCATCAGCAACCAAGGGCTCATCCTCACCAACCACCATTGCGGCTACGGTGTGATCCAACAGCACAGCACCATGGAGCACAATTACCTGCGCGACGGGTTCAGGGCCGCCACCTTGGCCGACGAAATACCCAGCCCCGGGCTTACCGCCACCTTCATCATACGCATGGAGGATGTGACGGCCCGCATGCAGGAGGTGTTCAAGGCCGGTATGTCAGAGTTGGAAAGGGACGAGGTGGCACGGGTGGCCGGCCAGGCCATCGCCAAGGAAGCAGTGGAAGGAACCAAGTATGAGGCCGTTGTGCAGCCGTTCAACTTCGGCAACAGCTGGTACCTCATCGTGAGCGAAACGTTCAAGGATGTGCGCATGGTGGCCGCGCCCCCCAGCGCCATCGGCAAGTTCGGCGGCGATACCGACAACTGGGTCTGGCCCCGCCACACCGGCGATTTCAGCGTCTTCCGCATTTATGCCGGCCCGGACAATGCACCGGCCGACTATTCCATGGATAATGTGCCCTTCAAGCCGCGCCATAGCCTGCCCATTTCCATGGACGGCGTGAAGGAGGGCGACTTTGCCATGATCTTCGGATTTCCGGGCAATACCCAGCGCTACCTGCCCAGCTTCGCCGTGGAGCAGGTGGTGGATGTGATCGACCCGCTGCGGATCGAGATGCGCACCGCCAGCCTGAACGTGATCGATGCCGCCATGCTCGGCAGCGAAAAGGTGAAGCTGCAGTACGCCAACAAGCAAAGCCGCATTAGCAACGGATGGAAGAAGTGGAAAGGGGAGGTGCAAGGCCTGAAGGCGCTGGATGCCGTAGGGCAGAAGGTGGCCCTGGAGGAGGAGTTCGGTAGGCGGGCCGCAGGAAAACCGGAGTATGGGAACGTGCTTGGCCAACTGAACGGCCTGTACAAGGAGTACCTTACCTATGCCACGGCCCGAGAGCTGTACGTGGAAATGGTGTACATGGGGCCCGAGCTCATGCGCTTCTCCGACGGGTTCCGCAAACTGATCGAACAGCATCAGGACCTGAAGAAGGAAGGCCGACTGGAGGCCGAGCTGGCCCGCCTGCGCACCGTTGCCAGGGGGCATTTCAAGAACTACGTGCAGCAGGTGGACCGTGATGTGTTCGAGGCACTGCTCCCCATCTACCGGAAGCATGCCGTGGAGGACCTGTCGCCGGCAGCGTTGAATGTGGTCGATACCAAGTATGGAGGCAGCACGGACCGCTTTGCCGAGGCCGTGTTTGCCAAAACGATCTTCGCTGATAGCACGCGCCTGTTCAAGGCCCTGGACCACTTCTCGCCCAAGGTGGCCAAGCAAATGGCCAACGACCCGGCCTACACGCTGATGCGGGAATTCACAAGGAACTTCACGGACAAGGTGAGGCCCCGGCATGCCGAGCTCAGCGACAGCATCCAGGCCGCCATGCGCACCTGGTCGCGGGGCCTGATGGAGCTCTTCCCCGAGCGCACCTGGTGGCCCGATGCCAATAGCACCTTGCGCCTCAGCTATGGCAAGGTGGAAGGGGCCAGCCCGCGCGACGGCATGGCGTATGAACCGTTCACCACCTTGGAAGGGGTGATGGAGAAGTACGACCCGGCGGAACCCGACTTCGTGCTGCCGCAAAAGCTGATCGACCTGTACAAGGCGAAGGATTTTGGGCCCTATGCCGTGGACGGCCAAGTGCCGGTCTGCTTCCTGTCATCGCTGCACACCACCGGCGGAAACAGCGGCAGCCCGGTGATCAATGGAAAAGGGCAGCTCATCGGGCTCAACTTCGACCGCATGTGGGAAAGCACCATGAGCGACATCCTGTTCGATACCACCAAGTGCCGCAACATATCCGTGGATGTCCGCTATGTGCTGTTCGTCCTCGACAAGTATTTGGGGGCCACACGCCTGATCGATGAGATGGAATTGGTATCCAATACCGCCCAGATGCATGTGATCGACCTGCCGCTCCATCGGTAGGGGCACCGCGTTCCGCACCTTTTCGGCCTTCGCCTTGCTTCAGGGGAAGGGGTCGCGGGCGGGATGGGCGGCCTCAACCGCAATACATGGTAACCCAGGAACGAACGACCCAAAATGTGGCAGGAAAAGGACAATAAGCTCCAGCGCACCTTCACCTTCAAGGACTTCAGCGAGGCCTTCGCCTTCATGGCCCGCGTGGCGCTGATCGCCGAGGCCGAGGGCCATCACCCGGAGTGGAGCAACGTGTACAATAGGGTGGAGATCAAACTGAACACCCACGACGCCGGGGGCGTGGTTACCGATAAGGACCGCCGCATGGCGCGAAGGATAGACGCCCTGCTGGGCTGAACGAACGGATGCAAAAAGCCCCTCCATGCCGAGGCGGGGAGGGGCTTTCCATGATGGCTCCAAACGGTCCTTACATGGACTTCAGCACGTTGGCCGAAATGGAGAGAATGGTCTGCGAAGGCTCCGTGTTGGCGGTTACCGTCACGGTCTTGTTCTGCATGCCTTCCTGCTTGCCCGGGCGGTATTCCACCAAGATCTCGTCGCTCTCGCCCGGCTTGATGGGGTGCTTCGGGTAATTCGGGGCGGTGCAACCGCAGGAAGCCTGCACGTTGGTGATCACCAGCGGCTCTTTGCCCGTGTTGGTGAACTTGAACCGGTAGGTGTTCTCGCTGTCCTGCATGATCTTGCCGAAATCATGGGTGGACTGGGCGAATGAAATGGTCGTGGACGGCCCGCTCACTTCCGGCGGTGCGGCCGGTGGCGTGATCGGGTCAAAGGTGTTCTGAGGGGCCGCCGTCACAGGGGAGGCAGGAGTGGCTTTCGCCGTGGGCAGCGGGGCGAAGGTGGCCGGTCCGGCCGGTTGTTCTCGTTGGCTTACGGCAATGAACACCACGCCGACAGCTATGATGCCCAGCAGGGCGATCTTGATATTCTCCTTCATCAGTGAATGGTTGTGTGCGAAGCGCGAAAATAGACAGCCGCACCCCGATGGAACAAACGCCCCGCCCGGCTTAACACGGATTTAGATCGGCCGCATGCCCCGCCGCCCTGCGGCTGCCACCCCAAAGGCTCAACGTTCGGCCAATTTGGTCCGCTGGAATTCCGCATCCGTGATCACCTTCAGGGCCTGCTCATAGCTGCGGTCAACCGGGTTGTTGTCGTTGATGACCTGCCAGTAGGCCGTGGTGTTCCAAAGGTCGCGCGCCACCAAGGCCTTCAAGCGCAGGTCCACCAAGGCCTTGCTGCGCGCCATGCCCGCGCTGTCCGGCTCGATCTGGGCCTCCTCGGCCAGCCGCAGGAGCTCATTCTCCAACTCCGGACCCACCGTGAAGCGCGCCCGGAAATCATTGACGGTCTTGTATTGTTCCTTCAGCTCGTTGCGCCGGCGGTCCACGTAGTTGATGGCGGCCGTGTTGGTGATGCCCTTGCGCACCAGCTGGCTGAACCAGGCCGAGCTCAACGTGGTGTCGATCGGCACGAACACGTCGGGCATTACACCGCCGCCGCCATATACCACCCGCTTGTTGTTGGTGTAGTACTTGGAGGTGTCCTGGTAGTGGACGCTGTCCGCATTGGTCAGCTCGCCTTCCTTGAGGCGGTCGAGCCGCTCATGCCGATAGGCTTCCACGCCATCGGCGTACGGCTTTTGTATGCAGCGCCCGCTGGGCGTGTAGTAGCGCGATACGGTCAGGCGCACCGCGCTGCCGTCGGGCAGCATCACCGGCCGTTGCACCAGCCCCTTTCCGAAGGAGCGGCGGCCCACCACCAGCCCGCGGTCCCAGTCCTGCACGGCCCCGGTGACGATCTCGCTGGCCGAGGCACTGCCCTCGTCGATCATCACCACCAACCGACCTTTCTCGAACTTGCCGCCCTTGGTGGCGTAGGTGTCCTCGCGCGGGGTGGTGCGCCCGTCGGTGTACACGATCAGTTTGCGGTCGCCCAGGAACTGGTCCGCCATCTCAACCGCCGAACGCAGGTAGCCGCCCCCGTTGCCCTGCAGGTCCAGGATGAGGTCCTTCATCCCTTCCTTCTTCAACTCGTCCAGCTTGTCGCCAAACTCCTTGGTGGTGGTGGCGCCGAAACGGCTCACCTTGATGTAGCCCACACCGGGCGCGGCCATGTATGCTGCCTCCAAGCTGTTGATGGGGATCTTGTCCCGCGTGATGCTGAAGTCGAGCAGGTCGCGCTCGCCCTGCCGCAGGATACCCACATTGACCTTGGTGCCCTTGGGGCCCCGAAGCAGCTTCATCACATCCTGGTTCTTGATGTTGGTGCCCGCAACGGTTTCCTTGTTCACGCTCACCACACGGTCGCCGGCGCGGATGCCCACGCGCTCGCTGGGGCCGCCCGCGATCACGTCCACCACGTAGATGGTGTCCCGCACGATGTTGAACTGGATGCCTACGCCCTCGAAGTTGCCTTTCAGGGGCTCGTTCACCTGCTCCAGGTCTTCCTTCGGGATGTACACGCTGTGCGGGTCCAGCTCCGCCAGCATGCTCACGATGGCCTTTTCAACCAGCTTGTTGTCGTCCACGCTGTCCACATACATGTTGTCGATCTGGTACAGCAAGGCCTGGAGCTTGTTGCTGGCGGAACTGGGCTGGGCAAGAACAGGGGCCGTGGAAAGGACGGCCAAGGCAAGAAGGATTTTTTTCATCGGGGATCTCCGGGATTGGGGGCGGCGCAACAGCATGGGGCACACTGGGCCGCCTTGGTCCCTCAGCACGAATTTAACGGAAGGAATGCAAGGCTGGTTCGAAACGCACGGTTAAGCCGTGTTAAGCCGAAGGCCTCCGGGGCGGCTCAAAGGCCGAACAGGAAGGTGTTGCCGGGCCGCAGTTGGCCCTTGTGCCATTTCTCTTTGCGGACCAGTTTGCCGTTCTCGTAATACTTCCAGGTCCCGTCCTTCCGGCCGTCCTTGTAGTGGCCGATGATGCCTTGCGCCCGGAAGGCCCAGGTGCCGGAGCGCTTGCCCTGGCGGTACTGGCCTTTCACGGTGATCAGCCCTGCCGGGTCGTATTCCACCCAGTCGCCGTGCAGGCTGCCCCAGCCATATACGCCGAACAGCAATTGCTTCCCGTTGGGATAGAACGCCCGGTAGATGCCACTGGGCTTGCCGCGCTTGTAGTCGAGCTGCACGGCCACGCGGCTGGTGTCGTAGGTGTAGCGGCCGATAAGCCGGAAATGATCCTGTTCCGGCAAGGGGTCATAGTGCACCGCATAGGCGGTGGTGGTCCCGTCTTGCGTGATGTAGAGCGAATCCGGCTGGGCCTGGACCGCGCCGGACAACGCAATCAGCATGGCGGGAAGGATGTTATGGAGCATGCGCGGCGGCGTTCCTGGTGCCGGATACCACGGTGAAGGTGCGCTGTAGCACGTGTCCGGCCTGGTCGGTCAAAGTTAGGCGGTGCATGCCTTCGGCGGGCGAGAGCGCCAGCCGGTGTTCGCCGCGCGTGTTCCCGATGTAGGTGCCGTCAAGGTCCCAATGGATGGTGGCCTGCGGGTCGCGGTGCGCTACTTCCACCACCATGTGCCCGCGGCGGCCGTCCAGCTCCACCGGGATCAACAGCTTGGCCCGGGGCTCGGGATAGAGGACCTCCATGGGGTTCTCATCGCCTGCGCTGCCCGGCTTCCACGGAGGCAGCTTCCGGTAGGCCGGGTTGCGTTGTGCGTAGTAGTGTTCCATGGCCGGAGGCAGCACGAACCAGGAGGTGGTCAGCCCATCGCCGTCGGCAACATGCCAAGTGCCGGTGGCGTCCGTGGTGATGCGGCGATGGTAGGGGCATACGGGCGAACGCAAGGCTTCCGGTGGAAGGGGCAGGGTGTCGACCTGCGGGCAATCCAGACCGGCCCGGAAGCCGCTGGCCCGGCAGATTACGCCCTGCGCCAGTTCGTCGTGCGGAGGCGCGAACGGCGGACTGGGGGGCAGCAGGTGGAACAGGTCGAAAAGCAACGGGGCGGCGGCCAAGGTGCCTGTGAGGCCCGGCCGGCCCTCGCCGCTGGCATTGCCGGTCCATACGGCCACGCAATAACGGCTGGTGAGGCCGATGGCCCAGGCATCCCTGTGGCCGTGGCTCGTGCCTGTTTTCCAGGCAATGTGCCGGGCCCCGCTGAAGTGGCTCCAGCCTTGTTCATCGGCCGGACGGCCCACCTCGCGCAGGGCCTTCAAGGTGAAATGGATGGAGCTGGCGCTCAACACGGGGGGCGTGCCCAAGGGCTGCGGCGGGCCGGGCGGTGGAAGCTCATCCACCAGCACCACCGGCGGGTGGATGTCACCGGTGCGGTAGGGCAGGCCCATCCGCCCGAAGTTGTCCAGCACCCGGCCCATGCTGGCATAGGCCCCGGCCAGTTCCCATGGGCTCGATTCGGCGCCACCCACCACGAGCGACAGGCCGTAGTCGTCCGCGGACCTATCGATGCTGTTCAGGCCCATGGCCCGGAGCATCTGCAGGGTGCGCTCCACGCCGTGCGTGCGCAAGGCCCGTACCATGGGCACGTTCAGCGAACGGGCCAATGCACTGGAGGCCGCAACCGCCCCGCTGTACTGTTCGTCGTAGTTGCGCGGCATGAAATCATTGATGCGCGTGGGCACGTCGGCCAGCAGCATGTCCGGCGTGAGCTCGCCGCTTTGCAGCATGGCCGCGTACAGGAACGGTTTCAAGGTGCTGCCCGTGCTGCGGCGGGCACGCACCAGGTCCACCGCCCCGGCGTGTGCGGCACCGGCCTGTCCCAGGTTCCCCACGTAGGCCAGCACGGCCCCCGTGGGCACGTCCATGATGATGGCGGCGGCGTTGTACACCTCGTTGGCCTGCAGGCGCGGGACGTAGCGTGCCGCCGCCGCCGCGGCACGGTCCTGAAAGGCGCCGTCGAGGGTGGTGCGCAGCGATCGCCCTTGGCCGCCACGGGTGATTAAGGTGTGCAGCAGGTGCGGCGCGCGTTGGGGAAGTTCCAGCGCACGGCCCGGCAACGGTTCTTCCTTGGCCAGGGACCACTCCATGCTGTCGATGGCCTGCACGGCCAACAACCGGTCCAGCAGGCGGTCCCGTTTCCTGCGAAGGGCCTCGTGCCCCTTGCCCGGGTAGATGGCCGACGGCGCGTTGGGCAGTACCGCCAAGGTGGCGCTTTCGCTCCACGACAGGCTGTTGGCAGGTCGGCCGAAGTAGCGCCAGGCCGCAGCATCGAGCCCCACCACGTTGCCACCGAAGGGGGCGTTGGCCGCGAACAGGGCCAGGATCTGGTCCTTGGTGTACCGCAGTTCGATCCGTAATGCCAACAGGGCCTCAAGGGCTTTTTGCCCGATGGTGCGGCGCTGGTTGCCCCGTGCCATGCGCGCCACCTGCATGGTGAGCGTGCTGCCGCCGCTGACCACCCGGCCGGCCTTGCGGTTGGCCAACCAGGCGCGCACCACCGAGGCGGGGCGGATGCCCCAATGCCAGCGGAAGCGGCGATCCTCAAACTGGATCAGGCAGGTGGCAAAACGCTCAGGTACCGGGCCCGAGGCCGGGAAACGCCATTGCCCATCGGCGGCCACCGAGGCGCCAAGAAGATCTCCTTGCCGGTCAAGCAATACCGTGGAGGCAGGGGCTTGGAACAAGGGGGCCATGGGCCACCACCGCGCCCAAGCCAGCAGGGCCAGCAGAATTCCAAGGAAAAGGGGCCATCGCCGCCCGCGAAGGGCCGCCCATGCCTCGTTCCAGCCCGTCCGGATGCCGGTAATCCTTCCCATGATGGCGCAAAGATGGAACCGCAGGGGATGGCATCCCGAAGGGACGGCCCGGCCGGGTGTCGTATTTTCGCGGGTGCTTCCATCACATTCCCCTTTAGAACACGACGTACATGAGGATCAGTATCGCGACCTTCTTTGCCCTCTCCATTTCTTTCGCCCCGCTTTCGGCACAGGTGTCCACGGGCGGGTTGCCCTATGGCCTGCGCCAAGGATTGCCGGTGCAGGAGCTGCCCGCAGTGCGTAGCGCGGCCTTTGATGCCGCCGCGGTGGCCTTGGAGGATGCCGCGCGGGAGGCGGAAGGTAAAATCCCCACCTACGGGCGTATCCTTGCGGTGAACGCGGGCTTGCATAATGCAGGCCTGTGGACCAGCCTGCCCAACGGCGACCGCGTATGGCGCCTGCGCGTCGTGAGCGAGGGGGCTTTGGCCACTGAGCTCTACTATGCCGATCTCCATATCCCGAACAACGCCTCACTCTATGTGTACAGCGAGGACGGCGAAACGGTGCTGGGCGGCTTCACGGCGTACAACAACACGGAGGATGGCCTGTTCACCACCAGCCTCGTTCCCGGGGATGCCAGCATCTTGGAGTACTATGAACCGGCCGAGGTGATGGGCGAGGGCAGCCTGACCATTACCGGCGTGGGGCATGCCTACCGCTTTGTGGACGAGGTTTCACGCGCTGCGGGGGCCTGTGAGGTGGATGTGAATTGCAGCGAGGGGGCCAACTGGCAGGCTCAGCGCGATGCCGTGGTGCGCATGAGCATTGTGCAGGGAGGGTTTTCGTACTGGTGCAGCGGGGCCTTGGTGAACAACCTCGACCAAGACTGCAAGCCCTACTTCCTTTCGGCCCAGCACTGCGATGAGGGGTCGACGCAGGCGGAGCTGAACCAATGGAAGTTCTATTTCAACTACGAGCGCAGCGGCTGCGGCACGGGCACGGCACCGTCCAACCGTACCGTAACCGGATTCTACCGCAGGGGGGCCAGCAACGATGGCGGAGGCGACTCCGGCTCCGATTTCCTGCTGGTGGAGGCCAAGAACGCCATTCCTTCGAGCTACAATCCGTACTGGGCTGGCTGGGATGCCACGGGGGTGGGCAGCACGGGCGGGGTGGGCATACACCATCCCGACGGCGACCGGAAGAAGATCAGCACGTACACGATGACCACGGCCAGCAGCAGCTGGAACGGCCCGGCGGGCACGCACTGGCGGGTCCAGTGGGCCGCCACGGCCAATGGGCATGGCGTCACCGAAGGGGGCTCTTCCGGTTCACCGCTGTTCAATTCCTCCAAGCGCATCATCGGCACGCTGACCGGCGGTTCTTCCTACTGCTCCGCGCCCAATGGCTATGACTACTACGGGAAGATGAGCTACCACTGGCAGAGCAACCCGGAACCGGCCACCATGCGCCTGAAGAATTTCCTCGATCCCCAGAATACCGGGACGAAGACCATGGATGGCAGCTACTTCCCGTGCAGCCCCGTTGGAGTCGGGGAGGCTGCGCAAGCACCTGAGCGCCTGGCCTTGTACCCGAACCCCGCTGATGCCACAGTGACGATCAACGTACCGCAACACGCACGCAACAGTGTGTTGGAGGTGTTCGACATGGGCGGAAGGCTGATCCACGGCAGCACCCTCACCGGGGCTGAGCAGCACGTGCTCAACACCACGGAACTGGAGAATGGGGCCTATTTGGTCCGTATGTCCGTGCAGGGAAGGGTGATCGCCTCCGCGCCGCTGATCGTCGCCCACCCGTAGGCTTGGGCAGGTTACCTGCCCGGTGACGACTTGCCGGGTCGGGATCACTCGGGGCGCTCCGGGGTGCGCGGCATCTCCGCGGACTCCAGCATGTTCACCTCGAGCTTGCGCACCCCGTATTTGCTTTTCAGGGTCTGGCGGCTCAGTTCACCTTCCTCCAAGGTGCCGAAAAACTGCACGTCAATGTCGGTGGTGGCCGTGAATTGCTCAGGCCACTGCGTGCGTACCCATTTGATCAGTTGCGGGCCGGTGAACATCTCCGTCGTTTCGATCAACGGCGATATCTGCACCACCGGGCCGTTGCGCCAATCGCCGATGGCGTAAGCATAGATGGCTTTTTGCGCAAGCAGGGCATGGCCGGACAGGGCCAAGGCCAGCGTAATAAGGATGTGTCGGATCTTCGTCATGCGATGGAACATCCGCAAAATTGGGGCCGGATCGGATGTTTCATTCAACCGTAAAGGGCCAACTTCCAATGGGGAAGGGGTGGCATGGGGACCGCCGCAATGATCGCATGCCACGGGGCTTCCCGTACGACCGGGAGGGGTCACTTGCCGCTTAGCGCCTCCAGCATCCACCGTTGCTTCTCGAAGCGGGCGATGAATTTGATCATCATGTCCTCCGTGACGAGATCGTCCACGTCGTCGGCCAGGTCGGCGGTGGAGTACATCAGCTCCAGCAGCGCCTTGTAGTCGGCGAGCAGGTTGGCCACCATTTTTGAAGGGGGCGGCGTCCCCGGGTCTTCCTTGATCGGGGAGGCCTTCAGGTATTCGGCGAAGGTGCTCAGGGGACGTTCACGGAACACGCGGATCCGCTCCGCGATCTCGTCGATGTCCGCATGGGCCTGGCCGTACTGCTCCTCGGTAAGCTCGTGCAGCTCGAAGAATTCCGCGCCCTCCACATTCCAATGGTAGTTGTGCAGCTTCTGGTAATGCACTTGGTACGCGGCCAGCAGGGTGTTCAGCGCATCGGCCAGCCGTTTCCGGTCGCTTGCCGACCACCGCATGGGCGCTGCAGGTTTCTTGGAGACTTGTTTTTTCGTCGCGGCTTTGGTGGTCTTGGCGGCCATGGGAATGTTGTTTGGAAAGGTCCAAGGTACGGATCCTATTCCGGCTTGCCCGGCGATGGGCGCTGCAGCAGCAGGTGAAGCATGGTGGCCGAACCGATCAACAGGCCGAGGAATTCCCGCATCTCCTCGATCACCGGTGTGGAGGCTTTCATCTCGCCGGTGATGTCGGGAAGACCGCTGCCCAACCATTTGAACAGGCCCGGCAAGCTGGCCACGGTCCAGAGAAGGATGAGGATCGTGACGATGCGCAACCACCACAGCGGCCGGACCTGGAAGGCCGCCATTGCGCATGAGACGGCGATGGACAGGTAGGCCGCGGTCCAAGGGACTGGATCCGGGTCGTTCAATTGCACGGCGGCGAAGGCCAGGAAAATGATGGCGAGGGTGAGATGGAAGACCTTCATGGCGCAGGTTCAGAATTCAATGCGGTAGCTCAGGTTGGGGATCAGCCCAAGCTGGTACTTCGTCATCATGCGGCCTTGGCGTGCATCGAAATAGCGGAACGCCTCATTCCTGCGGCCCAGCACATTCTGGAGGTCCAGCGCCCAAAGGCCGGTGTGTTGCTTGCGGTCCTTGCGGTGGTACACGCGCAGGTCCACCCGTTGGAACGGAGCCAGTTCCACGCTCCACGGTTGGTCCAGTTGGTCCATGGGCATCGGGCTTGCGGACAGGCTTTGCTCCCGGGGGCCGCCCATGGCATACAGGCGCCCGCTGACCCCCCAAGTGCGTACGCGGTCTTCCTTTTCCTTCCTGAACTCCTTGCCTCCGGACAGGTTGATGATGTAGCGGTTGTTCCAGCGGGTGTCCATGTCCTTGTGGCCGGGCGTACTGTAAGTGCTGTTGAACAACGAACCGTTGGCCTGCCAGAAATAGCCGCGTGCGAACCGGCGCTCCACACCGGCCTCCACGCCCTGGTTGTCCGCCGTGCCGGCCGGCTCCAGCCCGGGTAGCAGGGCCTCATCCCAAACATTCACCACGCTGAAGCGCGGCAGGTCGTAGATCAGGAGGTGCATGCCCGCCACCGGCACCCGGTCCAAGTGTTGGATATAGGTTTCCACGTGCAAGGTGGTGTGTTCGCTGAAGGGATGGTCGTAGCCGAGCACCACATCGCGTGAGCGCAGGGGCCCCGAATGCATGGCCTGCCATTGCGGCAACTGCGACCGTATGCCGGCCGCCAAGGCCAAGGAACGCCCCTTGCGCATCCGCCATTGCAGCTGGGCACGGGGCTCGCCCACCAGTTCGTCCGCTTGGTCGTACCAGCTGAGGCCGGCCCCGAAGGTGGCCTCCAAATGCTCGGTGAAGCTCCAGCCTACGTTTGCCCACGGCCGTACCACCACGCTTTCATCGGTTTGCATCCAATGCGACATGGGCACCGATCCGGGGCCGTGGACGGCGTTGTGCCACGTGGCCGAAAGCTCGCGCAGCAGCACATTCACCCCCGTGCTGTACCGCATCCGGCCATTCATCCGGCCCCGTACTTCCACCAGGCCCGAAAGCTTGCGTTCGTTGAGCTCGGCATTGGTGGAGGAGCCGATGTTGTAGTCGTTCCGCAAGCGTTCCTCCCGCCGTTGCTGGTCCGATCCCGACCATGCCACCACGGATCGCAGGCTGCTGCCCTTTCCCAATGGCGCGGCCATCCGTACCCCTATCACGCCTATCCGGGAGCTGTAATCGATGTTGCGGTTGTCCTTGTCCACTTCCCAGGTGGCCGTGTCATGCACCGCCTTGAACAGGTTGCTGCTGGTGCCGCCCACTCCGAAGACATGCAGGTTGCCGCGCTTGCCCAAGGGAAGTGCCACATTGAAGCTCAGGTCCTGGTAGGTGATATCCTCATCGCCCAGGTCAACGCCCATTTGGCTGAGCAGGCCCACGGTGGAGTAGCGGTAGTTGGCCAGGAAGCTGGCGCGCTTGTCCGCGCCCAAGGGACCTTCGGTGGAAAGATCGAGGCCGAGCAGGCCGGCCTGTACGGTCCATTCCTGCCGGTCGCGGTTGCCATCGCGGAGCCGCATGTCCAGGATCCCGCCGACCGCGTTGTTGTAGGCCATCGGCAATACGCCGTCCAGCAGGCGTGAGGTGCCCAGCATCTGTGCGCTCAGCATGTTCACCCCGCCGCCGGTCAGCGTGGGCAGGTCGCTCGGTGTGGCGGCGTTGCCTGTATGGTTGGGGCTGGTGATCTCGGCGCCTTCCAGCAACCAGGCGTTGGCGTTGGGCGAATTGCCGCGGATGCTCAGGTGGTTGGCCTCGTCGTTCACCACGGCCACGCCGGGCAAGGCGCCCGCCATGCGGCCCGGGTCGAAGAAGGTGGCCGCCCAACGCAGGCTCTGTTCCACCGTGAAGGTGTGGACACCCAGCGGGTCCATGCGTTCCACGGCCATCGCATTCACCGTCACGGAGCCCAGTTCACGGGTGGCCGGGACCAGCTCCAAACGCTGCACCGTTTGCTTGCCGGCGCGCAACCACAGCTCGGGCACCTCCAAGGTGTCATGGCCGACGGCCGCCACCCATAAAGTATAGTGGCCCACCGGGATCGCCGCTATCCTGAAATTCCCCGCGCTGTCGCTGGTGGCGGTTAGCGATACATTGCCCGGAAGCAGCCAAATCGATGCGCCCGGCACCGGTTCCAGCGACCGCGCCTCCACTACTTGGCCGGTGAGGGTGGCCATGGGCGGCTGGGCCGCCAGGGGCAGCTGGAATAAGAGCGCCAGCAGCAGCCCCGTGGCACAGCGGAGTGAAGGCGGGTGCATTAGGCGATCTTACGAAGGATGATCGGATCCACGGTGATCGTAACCGGAATGAGGGTGCTGCATCTGATGTATGTTGCCGCCGCGATCGTTCGGCGCGAACATCAAGGAACACGAAGCGTTCATCATCCACAGCAACGGTACATGCGCGGGCTTTCGGCATATGTCCTCATCCACTTCGTCGCGATCACGTTCGCGCCCGGATGGATCATGGCGGATTTCCTGCTGGAACGGAACCGGATAGCGAGGGAGTTGTGCGTGCAGCGCATGGTGCCCGAGGACCTGCGCACGTGCCATGGCGAATGCCAGCTGTCCAAACGCTTGGCGGCGCTCGATGATCAAGAGCGGAAGTTGCCCGAAATGATCAATGCCTTCCGGATCGACAATATGATCGCGGATGGCGGGTCGCCGGAGCTGGCCGCTCCGGAAGAGGAGGCGGAACCCGCATGGCCGCAAACGGCTGATGGGACGCTGCAGGGGCATGTCCTGACGATGGTGCCCGTTCCATGGGGTTGACCGGTCTCGCGTCCCGACCGGGACGTCCGTGTCCCTTTTGTCCCATCATTCCAATAGTTCATCATGAAAAAGTCTTTCGTGCTGGGCGCGCTCATGCTTCTCGCGCTCCCTTCCATGGCCTGCGACCAATGCAGTTGCGGCCTGCTGCTCGGCGTACAGCCTAAAGATCACGCCAACAACTTCGGGCTCCAATACCGCATGCGCTACCTCAAGGGTGATATGCTGGTGCCGGCGGAGCAACTCAAGGTCCTCAAACATGGCGGGCACGATCACGGTGCGCCGGAGATGACCAATGCCGACTATGTGGAGACCTATGCGGTGCTGGAGGCCCGCGGCCAGGTTTGGCTCGGCGACCGGACCAGCATTTCCGCGAGCGTGCCGCTGCTGAAGAACCTGCAGGCCGTGAATGGCACGGCCCGCGCCGATCTCTATGCCGTGGGGGATCCCACCCTGCTGGTGCGGCATGCGGTCTTCGCTTCCACCACGGGCCTGGACACCATCCGCATCCGTCACCGGTTCACCGTGGGCCTCGGCCTAAGCCTGCCGTTGGGCCGTACGGACGTGGTGCAGCACGGCGAGCTGTTGGACCATGACCTGCAGCCCGGAACGGGCACGTGGGATCCCATGCTCAGCTTGGAATATGTGGTCAGGGGCAAGGCATGGGGCGGAAGTTTCAGCGCCTTGGGCCGCTACAACACCGAGGCGGCCGACGGCCACCGGATGGGCCATGCGGGCACGTTCTCGGCCGAACTCTTCCGGCTCATTCCCGTCGGCAAGTTCAGCCTGCTGCCGTCGGTGGGTGCTTACGGGGAGACGATGCTGAAGGATGAGATGCACGGTGAGGCGGACCCCACTACCGGAAGCAATATCCTGTTCAGCCATGCCGGCATGCGCGTATGGTGGAAACAGTTGGGCCTGCAGCTGGCCTGGCAGCATGCTGTTGTCAACGACCTGGGGTCGGCAATGGTGCCCAACCGGAACCGCTTTTTGGCGGGCTTGACGTACAGCTTCGGCCAGGACTGAAACAACCAGACGGGCCAGCGGGGCGCATCGTGGCAACGGCCGTGATGCGCCCCGCCCCATTTCCGATCGGGGTCGTGATCAGCGGCCGGTTGTCCTGTGGAGTCCCAGCATTTCCCGCAAGCGGTGCCCATCGGCCTTGTTGGGCCACAGGTCGCGGAAGCGTGCGCCGGTGATGCGCATGAAGGCCACCGTTTGGTAGATGGCGTTGAGGCCGTACGCGCAGGTGGCGGTGATGGCGGCCCCGGACAGCCCGTATACCGGGATCAGCCACAAGCCCAATCCGACGGTGGCCACCAGCCCGAGGCCGGAGCCGATGACGTTGTGCACGTTGCGCGCCGTGCCGCTGAAGAAATGGCTGTACGCCTGCGAGGCCGCCATGCCGAGGATACCTGGGATCAACAGGGCGATCAGTGGCGTAATGCCCGTGATCTCCGGGCCGAAGATCCACTGGAATACCGAGGAAGGCAGCAGCACCAGGATCAGCATGATAGCCGAGGCGCAGGCCATGGACAGCTTCAGGAAGGAGAGCGTGAGGTTGCGCTGCACGTCCATCTGGCGCAGGTTGCTGATCTTGCTGTACAGCACCAGGGCCAGGCTTTTCGGCACCAGCCAAGCGCCCTCGGCCAGCTGGTTGGCCACTGTGTAGATGCCCAGTTGGGCGGTGCCCTTGAACTTCTCGATCAGCCAGTACGCCAGCCGGTAGTTGAGCAATTGCATGCCGTTGGCCAGCTGGATGTAGGTGCCTTGCCGTAGCAGGATGCCCAACACGTTCACGGGCTCGCGCTGCACCACCTTCACCCGTCGGCTGATGGCCCACAGGCCGAGGAGCAAAGCCGCGCCCACCGAGGCGTAGGCCGCCCACACGAAGGCCAAGGCATCGCTGCCCGGCTCCCTGGCCAGCACCGCAAACACGGCCACCAGCACCAAGGCCTGCACCATGGCGATCCAGTTGTTGCCGCCGATACGCTGCTGACCGATAAGCACGCTGAGGTGGATGGCGCTGATGCCCTGCAAGAAGGCCAGCACGCCCACGTGGCCCGCATAGCCCTCGGGCACCAGGTGGAACAGTTCCACCACGCCCCAGCCCACCCCGGCAGCCACCACGGCCCACAGGTAGCAGGGGGGGAGCAGCCGGCCCAGCGGCACGCGCGGCACCAGGTACACCAAGGCGCTGCCACCCACGAGGTCCATGCCCAGCCGTACCAAGGTGATGCCCAGCACGATCAGCCCGATGGTACCCAGGCCTTCCGCGCCTAGCTGGTGCCCCGCGATCACCGACACCAGCAGGCCCATCACTGTGGTGATGATGCGCGTGACGATGGTGCCCGAGATCGCCTTCAGCATCACTTGCCGCGTTTGAGCACTTGCTGATAGACCTGGTCGAAGCCTCGGGCCACGGCCTCGGGGCTGAAACGGCTGCCCACGCTGGCCCGGATGGCATGCGGCGCATACCGTCCGTGCTCTTGGGCCATGCGGATCATCGCCTCGCACAGCGCTTGGTCGTCGTCCACGGGGATCAGCAGGCCGTTTTCCGGCGTCACAAAGGCTTCCGGCCCGCCGCAGCGCGTGGCGATCACCGGCTTGCCACAGGCCAGCGCCTCGCCCGTCACCACGCTGAAGGTCTCGAAACGGCTGTTGATGATCACCGTGCCCATGCGGGCCATCAGGGGCTGCACCTCGGCCTGGGGCAGGCGGCCGTGCCACACCACATGCTCCTTCAGGCCCAAGGCATTGGCGTGCGCATGCAGCATCTCCTCATCGGCCCCGCCGCCGATCACTTCCAGCTTCAGGTCGTGCCCCTTGGAACGCGCCAGGGCCAAGGCATTCAGCACGCCGCTCACGTTCTTCACGCCGTCCACCAGATCGGCGACCATCATGAAGTGATTGGCCGGCCCGGCAGGAGAGAGGGGGCGATTCATGCCGGGGATCACGTTGGGCACCACGGCGTGGTTGCGGCCAAGCCCGGCAGCTTCCAGTGCCTTGGCGAGATGGGGGCTCACCGCCGTGCTGCCGGCCGCCTGCCGGTACAGGAAACGATCGAGGTAGCGGGCTGCCCTGTGTTTTTGCTGCCATGTACCCTTTAGGTGCGTACTGCTTTGCTCGCTAATGACGAACGGGATGTCCCACTTGCGGGCGAGCAGCCACGCCGCGTAGGCCGGTCGGGTCAGAATGTGCGCATGGATCAGGTCCGGCTTGCCGCGTTCTTGGAGCATGCGTTCGATGCCGGCCATGGCCGCCTTCCTGTAGCGTTGGAAGTTGATCGCTTTCCGGAATGACGACAGCGGGATGCGATCGTGCCGGTAATAGGAATGGAGTTCCCATGCGCCGCCCGAAGTGTCCAAGTCTTGCCGGTACGGCTCCGCAAGCCCTTCCACGGCGCAGGTATGCACCACGCTCACTTTATGCATGGAGGCCACGGCCAGCATCTGCTTGCGGATGAAGTCGCCCAGCTGGGGGTCAGGCGCGCCTGGGTACCATTTGGGCAGGACGAGAATGTGCATGCTCGTGCAAAGTAACGGGGAGTGCCCATTGGGATTATATTTGCGGCCCGTTTGGCACCCGTGCCGAACAAAATGGTGGATGTAGCTCAGTTGGTTAGAGCGTCGGATTGTGGTTCCGAAGGTCGCCGGTTCGAGCCCGGTCTTCCACCCCAAAAAGCCCCGAAAGGGGCTTTTTTGTTGGTGGAAGACCGCAGCCGCGTGAGCGGCTATCGGCCGCTTGGCGGCCGATGGATCGGGCTGGAGTCACGCCTCGTTCAGGAGCTTGACCGGGTTCAGGTAGAACATCTTCAGCCATCCACGCTTGCCACTGTCCGCCTGCCATGGGTATGGGACCGGCGTCATGATGGAGTAGTGTAGATGGGCCGGTTTGCCGGCCGCGTTCCCGGTGGCTCCCACAGTCCCGATCCAGTCCGAGCGGCCCACGAAGGAGAACCGCTTGGCCTCGATGCTCTCCAAGTGGGCGTAGTAGTGTAGCCGCCATTTGGGTCCGAGGACCAGCATGATGTTGCCTCCCATGCCATTGTGCCCCGTGGCCTGCACGAACCCCGGCGTGGCCGGCTGCACCGGGGTGCCGGGCCGTGCGAAAATGTCAACCCCGCGGTGCACGCCCGAGCGTCCCCATGGATGATACCAGAACGACTCTTGATTGTAATCGGCCCGGGAGGCACCGGATACCGGCATCTGGAAGGACTGCGGCACCATAAGTCCCGCCAAGTAGACCAAGAGACCCGTCACCAATGCTGGCCGAAGGAACCGGGATTGCTTTTTCATTGGTTGGCGCCTGAAATTACGCTTGCCCGGGCAGGATGGGCATTCCCCATACTCATTCCACCCCGTGCTTCCGGTCGGCCAGCACGCTCTCCAAGGTCCACGGCACCCGCTCCACGAAGGGCTGCCATCGCACGGGGCAATCGTGGATCTGGCAAACGGTGCAGGATAGCGGGATGCACGGATCGATATGGATGAAGAACTCCACCTCACGGCCGGATTGCTCGCTCAACAAGGCGGCCAGCTCAGAGATCTCTTGGTGGCCCGCCTCCACGGTGTAGTACCAAGGCACCGTCACATGGCAATCGATGTGGAGCGTGCTGCCGAACTTGATCACCCGGAAGTTGTGCATGTCGATCCATGCGGGTTTCCGGTGGGCGTCGATGATCTTCACCAGCTCGGCGGCCACGGCCATGTCCGTTTCGTCCATGATGCCGCCCACGCTGCGGCGCACCATGCGCACGCCCTGCCAGATGATGAATACGGCGAAGCCCAACGCCAGCAGGCTGTCCAGCCAGTGCAGGCCCGTCAGGTGGATGGCGACCAGACCGGCCACCAGCGCCGCCGTGGTCCAAGCGTCGGCCAGCAGGTGCAGGCTGCTGGCCTCCATGGTAAGGGAGTGGCTGCGCCTGCCCTTGCGGCGCAACAGCAGGCCCATGATCAGGTTCACCGCGCCCGTGGCGGCCGCCAACGCCATGCCCGTACCGAGGTTGTGTACCTCCACGCCCACGAACAGGGCTTCCATGGCGCGGTAAATGATGAGCACACCGGCGGCTGCCACCAAGCTGCCCTCCAGCAGCGCGCTGATGAATTCCACCTTGCCGTGCCCGTACGGGTGCTCCCGGTCCTTGGGCTTGGCCGCCAACGAGAGGCTGTACAGGGCGAAGCCCCCGGCCGCCACGTTCACGATGCTTTCCAAGGCATCGCTCAGCACGGCATTGCTGTGCGTAAGCTGCCACGTGATGAACTTCACCACCATGAGGACAAGGCCCACGGCCAGCACCCACGCCTGGAGTTGCACGTTCTTTCGCGCGGATGTCATGGGGCCAAAGTAATCCGCCTATTGAATTAGGCACTTGGATGTTAGGGAGCCGGCCAATAGATTGCCACCTACAAC
>DAOKZW010000032.1:9421-46097 GCA_035325445.1 Flavobacteriales bacterium | reverse complement strand
CGGTTTCAACTTTCAAATTTCATGTTTCAGCTTTTGATTCACCATTTGGCACGCCCCTTGCCTCTCCCCCTCCGAACTACTTTTGCCCCCCGAAAAACGACCCGATGAAAAAGATCTTCCTTTTCTTCTTTTCCCTTCTCTTGGTAGTGAACAGCTTCGGCCAGGATGACCCGAAGAGCAAGGCCATCGTGGACCAAGTGATCGCCAAGAACAAGAGCTACAAGAGCTTCGATGCCGACTTCAGCAGCCGCTTGGTGAACACCGCGAGCAAGCTGGACCTGCTGCAGGAGGGCAACCTGAAGTTGAAGGACCGCAAATTCCGGTTGACGTTGCTGGACAACACGGTGATCAACGATGGGAAAGCGCTGTACACCTATAGCAAGAAGACGAACGAGGTGACCATCACCGATCCCTCGGACATGGATGAGACCTTGGACCCGGCCAACCTGTTCAACGTGTACGAAAAAGGCTTCAAGAGCCAATACGTGGGCAGCGGCACGGAAAGCGGCGTGGCGGTGGAGACGATCAAGCTCTTTCCGCTGGAGCCCACCAAGAAGGCCTTCCACACGGTGATCCTCACGGTGGACAAGGCCAAGATGGAGCCGAGGAAGGTGGTGATGAAATACAAGGACGGCAACGAGGTCACCTACACGCTGAAGCGGTTCGTGCCCAATGCCGAACTGGTGGACGCGCTGTTCGTGTTCGACAAGAACAAGTACCCCGGCGTGGAGGTGAACGACATGCGGTAATGCCGGGCGCTCAGGCCCTTTGCCCGGCGGCCGGGGCGGTTGGCCTGGCATCGGCCCCGATGCGGCCCAATTCGCCCCCCTGCCCGATCTGCCGGGGTTTCCTACATTCGCCGCCCATTTTTTGCTGACCTTCGGGGCAGAACAAAGGAAGCGGAGCCATGGCCAAAGCGCATACGCACCCCCTCACTTGGGGGGGCATGTTGGTCACCTTGGGTATCGTCTTCGGCGACATCGGCACCTCGCCCCTATACGTATTCAAGGCGGTGGTGGGCGAGGAAACCCCGATCAACGAGCTGGTGGTGCTGGGCGGCCTGAGCTGCATCATTTGGACGCTCACCCTGCTCACCACCTTCAAGTACATCGTGCTGGCCCTCCAGGCCGACAACCGCGGTGAAGGGGGCATCTTTTCCCTCTATGCGCTGGTGCGCCGCTTCGGCCCGTGGGCATGGGTACCGGCCATCATCGGTGCGGCCACCCTGCTCGCCGACGGGATCCTCACGCCGCCCATCTCCGTCTCCAGCGCCGTGGAGGGCCTCGGGGGGGTGGATGCCTTCGCCGGCATCATCAGCCCGGGTTCCAACACCACCGTGGCCATCGTGGTGGTGATCATTAGCCTGCTCTTCTTCTTCCAGCGGTTCGGCACCAAGGTGGTGGGCTTCGCCTTCGGCCCCATCATGCTGGTCTGGTTCAGCATGTTGGCGGTGCTGGGCCTTGGGCAGATCGTGCACACCCCCCATGTGCTGGCCAGCGTGAACCCCAAGTATGCCGTGGACCTGCTGGTGAACTACCCCGGTGGCTTCTGGCTGCTGGGCGCGGTATTCCTGTGCACCACGGGTGCCGAGGGCCTGTTCAACGACATGGGGCATTGCGGCCGGGTGAACATCCGCGCCACTTGGGGCTTCGTGAAGGTGGCGCTGGTGCTCAACTACATGGGCCAAGGGGCTTGGCTACTGGGCCACCGGGGCGAGCTGCTGGGCACGCGCAACCCCTTTTTCGGGCTTATGCCGGACTGGTTCCTGGTCACGGGCATCATCATCGCCACCTTGGCGGCCATCGTGGCCTGCCAAGCGGTCATCAGCGGCTCCTTCACCTTGATCAACGAGGCCATCACCCTCAACTTCTGGCCCCGTGTGCGGGTGAAGTTCCCCACGGTGATCCGCGGCCAGATCTACATCCCCAGCGTGAACTGGCTGCTGTGGGCGGGCTGCGTGGGCGTGATGTTCTATTTCCGCAGCAGCGGCAACATGGAGGCGGCTTACGGCTTCTTCATCGTGGTGGCGATGCTGATGACGTCCCTCCTGCTGTACGGGCACTTGCGCTACCTGAGGCATTGGCATTTCGCCGTGGCCATGGCGGTGATCGGCCTGTTCTTCGCCATTGAGCTGGCCAACTTCGTGGCCAATGCGGTGAAGATCTTGCACTACCCCCTGCTGCTGGTGGCGGTGGTGGGCGCACTGGGCGTGATGTACACGTGGTACCGTGCCCGCAAGATCGTCAACCGCTTCATCCGGTTCGTGCCGCTGATGGACCACGCGCAGGCCCTGTGCGACCTGCGCAAGGACACCGATATCCCCAAGTACGCCACGCACCTGGCGTACCTCACCAAGGCCAACAACCCGGACGAGGTGGAATTCCAGATCATCAACAGCATCCTTGGCCGCAAGGTGAAGCGGGCCGAGATCTACTGGTTCATCCATGTGAACTACACCGACGAGCCCTACACCATGGAATTCCGGGTGACGGAGCTGGTGAACGACAAGGTGATCCGGGTGGACTTCGACCTGGGCTTCCGGGTGCAGCCCCGTGTGAACCTGCTGTTCCGCCGGGTGCTGGAGGAGCTTGACGCCGACCGCGAACTGAACTTCAGGAGCAAGTACGAATCCATCAAGAAAGGCGATTTCCACACGGACATCCTCTACGTGATCACGGAGCGGGTGCTATCGGTGGAGAATGAGTTCCGCCTGCGCGACGGCATGATCCTCGATGCCTACTTCGCGCTGAAGGGCCTTACGCAGAGCGACCGCGATGCCATGGGCCTGGACCCGAACGTGTCCGTGGTGGAGCAGGTGCCCCTGGTGATCCAGGCCCCGCGCGAGATACCCTTGGTGCGCGTGGGCAAAAAGGCGTGATGCGCCCTTGCGGCCCGGTCACTTGATCCCGCGTTCCTTGGCCACCCGCTCCCAGGCTTCCTGCACTCGTTTGAACTTTTCCCCGGCGGCCTTCTGCACCTCCTCGCCCAAATGGGCCACCCGGTCGGGATGGTGCTTCATGGCCATGCGGCGGTAGGCCTTCTTCACCTCCTCGTCGCTGGCCTTGGGGTCCACCTCCAGGATGGTGTAGGCGCTGTCCACCGACGGCCCCCTGAACATGGCATCCAGCGAGGCCAGGTCCTTTTCGCTGATGCCCATGTCGGCGGCGATGCGCTCCAGGATGCGTTTTTCGGCGATGTGTACATGGCCGTCGGCATGGGCGAGGCCGATCAGGTAGTGCATCACCTGCAGGCGTTCCGCATGGGTGAGGTGGCCGCGGATCTGCTGGCATACGCCGCGCAGGTCCATGTCGCGCTTGAGCACGTCGCGCAACAGGCGGATGAGCTCCGCGCTGTGCTGGGGCCCGAACTGCTGGACGAAGAAGCGGCGCACGTGGCCGAGCTCGCCGTGGGTGGCCTTTCCGTCGGCCTTCATCACGGCTGCGGTAAGGATCACCAGGCTGAGGGCCAGGTCGCTGGTGGTGGTTTGCCGTTGCTGCCCACCGGGCCTCCTCCCCGCTTGGTCCGACGGCGCCACGGAGGCGTTCTCCGCACTGTCCATGAGCGAACCCAGCGCAAAGCCCACCGCGGCCCCGATGGGGGTGCCCGTGAGCACGAAGCCCAGGCCGCCGAAGATCCACTTTTTGTAGCCGCCCATGCTTTACCAGGAACCTCCGGCGCCGCCACCACCGAAACCGCCACCACCGAAACCGCCGAAGCCGCCCCCTCCGCCCAAGCCACCGCCGTGTCCGCCGGTAAAGCCTCCCCAATTGCCGCTATGCTTGGTGCTGGCTGCGTTCATCAAGGCCCATGCGGCCCAGAAGTCGAGGTTGTTCACCCGGGCATATTCGCGGACCCGCAGCACGGCCATTAGCAGGACGAAGCCGATAAAGCCGAAGATCAGCAGGATGGCAAGCCAGGGCGTTTCCTCCTTTCCGTAGCTCTCGGCATTGATCTCGCCCTTGGCCAAGGCCATGAGCACATCGGTGGCCTTATCGAGGCCGCCATAGAAATTGCCGTCCCGGAAGCGTGGCAGGACCTCCTCATCCACAATGCGCTTGGCGGTCAGGTCGGGGATGGCGCCTTCCAGTCCGTAGCCCACGGCGACGAACACATGGCGGTCGCCGGCCCGGCCGTGCGGTTTCACCAGGATGAGCACACCGTTGTCCACTCCCTTCTTGCCGAATCCCCATTGCTCGCCGAGCATGAAGGCGAAATCGGACGGTGGGTACCCGCACAGCGTGTCCACCACCACCACGGCGATGCGGTTGCTGGTCTCCCTGGCGAAGCTGGTCAGCTTGTTGTTGAGGTAGGTCTCTTCCTCGGGGCTGAGGAACTTGGCGAACTGGAAGACCAGTGAAGTTTCTTCCTGCGGTTTGGGCGGGAAACAGGGGTCGGGGGCAGCGGCACGCGCCGCGCCCGTCATGGCGGCCAGCACCAGTAGGAACAGGACCTTCAGCACCCTCATTTCCCGAAGCTCACGTCGTCGCTCAGTTCATTCACATCATCGCGCTGGTGCGGGAAGTGCAGCCTCAGCTTTTCGCCCAGCATCCGCACCCCGTCGCACAGGCCATCGCAGTACTGTTCCTGCCGGAAGCTGGCGAGGATCACCTCCAGCACATCGTGCCAATAGGTGTTGCCCAGCTTGGCATGGATGCCCTCATCGCCCACCACGGCTACTTTCCGCCCGGGCACGCTCACGTAAATGAGCACGCCGTTGCGCTCCTTGGTCTTGTCCATGCCCAACTGCCGGAAAACGAAGGCGGCATGCTCCAGCACATCATCCAGGATGGTGATGTCCAAGTGCACGCGTATTTCGCCGCTGGTCTGCTTCTCGGCCTTTTGAATGGCCTCGCGCACGCGGTCCAGCTCGTGTGGGTCGAGCCACTGCTCAATGGCCTTTCCGTGACTCACTTGCCGAAGTTGATCTCGGGTGCGTTCTCGGTGCCCTCCTGTGCCTTGAAGTAGGCCTTCTCGGTGAATCCGAAGAGGCCGGCCAGCATGTTGTTGGGGAACTGCTTGATCTTGGAGTTATACCCTTGGGCGAGTTCGTTGAACTTGCGGCGCTCCACGCCGATGCGGTTCTCCATGCCCTCATATTGGGCCTGGAAGTCGCGGAAGGCTTGGGTGGTCTTCAGGTCGGGATAGCGCTCCACGGTGACCATCAGCCGGCTGAGGGCCCCGCTGAGCTGTTGCTGGGCCTGCTCGAACTGGGCGAGCTTCTCGGGCGTGAGGTCATCGGCGTTCAGCTGGATGCTGGTGGCCTTGGAACGGGCCTCGATCACGTCGGTGAGCGTTTGCTGCTCAAAATCCGCCGACCCTTTGATGATCTCCACGATGTTCTTGGTCTTGTCGGCGCGGAGCTGGTAGGCATTCTCCACGTTGCTCCATTGGGCGGCCACGCCCTCGTTCATGCCCACCATGCCACGTTGGAAGCTGATGGCCCAAAGGACAATGGCCCCTACGACTCCAAGGGTGATGAGCAGATTGCGGTTCTTCATGGGTTTGAGGTCTGTTTCGATTTATGCTTTTTGCGATGGTTTCCCTTGCCCTTCCCGACCGGGCCTTGCAAAGATGCACGGTTCGGGCTGAAGGCCTGTGGATTTTTTGCGGGTGGTCCTTGGCGGAGGTGAGCGTGGTGGATCACGGCCTTATCAGCGAAAGATGGCCACTTCCTCCCCCCGTGAATCGATCCGTGCGCGATACATGCCGGTGCTGTTGAAGTCGAGCACCGTACGGCCGTTCCGGTCCACGGCGATCAGGCCGCCCTCGCCGTCCAGCGGCGGCAGCTTCTCGTGCACCACGATGCGCACGGCCTCCTCCAACGACAGGCCCTTGTAGGCCATCAACGCATGCACGTCATGTGCGGCCACGGCCCTGAGGAAGGCCTCGCCGTTGCCGGTGCAGCTCACCGCGCAGGTGGCATCGTTGGCGTAGGTGCCAGCGCCGATCACGGGGCTGTCGCCGATACGGCCCCACCGCTTGTTGGTCATGCCGCCGGTGCTGGTGGCCGCGGCCAGGTGGCCATGGCTGTCCAGCGCCACGGCGCCCACGGTGCCGAACTTCTTCTCCCCTTGGCTGTGGTCCAGCCGCACCGCATCGGTGCCGCGCACTTCCTGCCACTGGTCGTAGCGGAACTGGTCGAAGAAGTACTCGTCGTCCTCCAGCTCCAGTTTCTGGCGGTGTGCAAACTCGAAGGCTCCCCTTCCGCTCACCAGCACGTGGCCGCTGTTCTCCATCACCCGGCGGGCCAAGGTGACCGGGTTGCGCACGTTCTGCACCGAGGCCACGGCCCCGGCCCGGAGGTCGCTGCCCTGCATCACCGCGGCATCCATCTCATGGCGCCCCTCGGCGGTGAACACCGATCCCCGCCCGGCATTGAACAGGGGTGAATCCTCCAGCACGCGCACGGCCACCTCCACGGCATCCATGGCGCTACCGCCGCCGGCAAGCACGGCATGTCCGCGGCGCACGGCCTGTTGCAGCACCGAGCGGTAGGCGGCCTCCTTTTCCGGTGTGAAAGCGGAGGGCTCCAGCGTGCCCGCTCCGCCGTGGATGGCGATGGCCACGCCCTTTGTCAGGTCCGTCATTCCTTGATCAGCACCCCGTCGGCCTCGAACTTCCAGCCGATCTCGGGCTCGGTGATGGCAGTAATCTCCTCTTGGCTCTTCCCCGCATCTTCGGCGTAGTGCCGCAGCATGTTCACCCCGGTGACCTCCTTGCGGGCACGGCCCTGCATCACCACCTCCTTCCCTTCCAGCCCTTGCTTGGGCACGAAGAAGCCATAGTCGCGGAAGCGCACCATCATGGGCGAGCCGTCGCTCATCTTCACGGTCATCCAGCAGCCCTTCTTGGTGCAGCTCTCAATGATCTCCCCTTTCACCTTCACGGACATGGAGTCCACGTTGGCTGCGGCCTTCTCAAACTCGGCAATGCTCATCGCCCCGTCCGGGCTGATGGCATCACCATAACTGACGTAGGTGCCCTTCGGCACCTGCGCCTTGGCATCATTTTGTGCGTAGGTGGCCACGGCGAGCGGGGCAAGCATCAGGAAGAGCAGCTTTTTCATCGGCTTGGTTTGGGGTTGCGAAGATATTTCATCGATGGGAACCTCTGGAGGTTGCCATGGGCAAGATCCGTGCCGGCACGCGCACCCCCTCCCCGGCCACGGTGCCACGCTGCGGATTTCCGGATATTCATAATATTGTTCGCCTTTGGTGCCACCCGAACCCACGGACCGGCCAAGGGCATTCGTTCCTGACATCCTTTTGCGCACTTCCTTCCCCCCCCGCCCATGCACCTTTCCTACCCCTCCCTTTCCGCATTCCGCAAGAACCAACCTTCCCCATGGCCCATGCCGGGCGGCCGGGCCTGGCGCAGATGGCGGGCCGGGGCCATGGCCATGATGCTGCTTGCGGCGGGCGGGGCCACCGCCCAGGACTATTCCGTGGTGGGCAACGGCACCGGCAGCAACGACTACTGGCAATACCCGAGCCCCATGGGCAACTACAACTGGGGCAACCGCACCCAGCTGTTCGTTTCGGGCACCGAGCTGGCGGCCGCCGGCATACCGGTCAATGCCTTCATCAGCTCCATCGGGTTCAACGTGACCAACGTGAACGGCTGTGCCCCTTTGACCAACTGGTACCTGCGCGTGTACACCACCACCGCATCCGACCCCATTACCGCCAACTGGCACTCGGGCACCCCGGTGGCCACCACCACCCCCACCACCTACCAGCCGGTGGCGGGCTGGAACCAGCGGCCATTGAATGCCTCCTTCGTATGGAACGGCACGGACAACCTGGTGATAGAGACCTGCTCCAACAACAACGGGTGGACCAACAACACCAGCATCCAATGGACCACCACGCTGAACGGGCCTTCGGTGAGCCGCTGGAACATGGATGACACCCCGAACGTGTGCTCCAGCAACGGCTTGGACGGCACTTCCACGGCTATCCGCCCCAATGTCCGGTTCCAATGGGAAGGCCCTGCCTGCGCGGGCACGCCCAATCCGGGGGGCACCACCGGGCCGGCCGAGGTATGCGAGGGGCACTCCTTCACCTTGGGCCTGGCCAATGGGGGCACCGATGGTGGCCTCAGCTTCCAGTGGTATGCGAGCACCAACGGTGGTGGTACGTACAGCCCTGTGGGCGGCAACACCCGCACCTACACGGGGGGCCTCACGCAAAACGCGGTGTTCTATTGCACGGTCACCTGTGCCAACAGCGGCCTCAGTACCAACAGCACGCCCAAAACGGTGAGCCTGCCCACCAATCCCTGCGCGGTATGCGACTACCCCTCCTATTACGCCCTCAATGCCCTTCGCGGCGACATCACGAACGTAACCGTGGGCACCTTGAACAACAGCAGCGCCTGTAACGCGCTGGCGCCGGGTGCCGGATCGGTGGCCGGCCGGTACGGCAACTACGCCGGGGCCGTGGCGATACCCGACCTGGAGGTAGGCTCCCAGGTATCCTTCAGCCTGACCTCCTCCACCTGCACCCCGCCGGGTATCGTCAATGCCTTCCAGATCTACATCGATTGGAACCAGGACGGCGATTTCCTTGACGATGGCGAACGGGTATACAGCGCCACGGGCACTGTATCTGGCGGACATACCGAAACGGGCACCTTCGAGGTACCCCTGCTGGCCAAGCAGGGCATTGCGAGGATGCGCGTGGTGAACGTGGAGAACCCCGTCCTGTCCAACAACTATGCGCAAATGAACTACAACGTGGGCGAAACGGAGGACTACTGCATACGGGTGGTGGGCAGCGCCTGCACGGGCCAGCCTGCGGCCGGCGTGGTGGTCACCCCGGTGAGCACCTGCCAGGGCACCACGGTGACCTTGACGGCCACGGGCCTGACCACGGGCCCCGGCATCAGCTACCGGTGGAAGGAATCGCCCAACGGCGTGAGCGGCTGGACCAACGTGGTGGGCGGCACGGGCGGCACCACGGCCTCCTACACCACAACGGCCATCACCGGTACGCGCTACTTCCGCCTGGCCACGGGCTGTGCCGCCAGCGGGCAAACGAACAACACGAACGTGGTAACGGTGAACCTGGCCCCCGAGACTTCCTGGTATGCCGATGCTGACGGCGATGGCTACGGCGACCCCGCCACCATGGTGATGGCCTGCCTGCAACCGGCGGGTTACGTGGCCGACAACACCGACAACTGCCCCAACCTGTATGGCAGGGTGGGCGATGCCTGCGATGATGGCAACCCCAATACCGGCGACGGGGTGATCCAAGCGGATTGCACGTGCAGCGAAGCGGTCTTTGTGAGCGTTGAACTGCGCGCCCTGCTGGAAGGCCCCTACGTGGAGGCCACCGGCCGCATGCACGACCTGCTGCGCGCGGGCACGGTGCCGGGGGTCACCTACCCCTTGGTGCCCCATACCCAGCCGTACGACATCACCCCCTTCAACTACCACGGCACCGAAGAGGTTGATGCCTCCGTGATGGCCGTAACGGGCGATAACGCCATCGTGGATTGGGTGATGGTGGAACTGCGCAGCAAGACCGCCCCGGCCAACATCCTGCACCGGCGCGCCGCGCTCATCCAGCGCGATGGCGACATCGTGGACGTGGACGGGGTGACACCGCTGCACTTCCTGGGCGTGGCACAAGACGACTACTACATCGCCGTGCGCCACCGCAACCACCTGGGCATCATGACGGCAGGCACCTACACCCTCTCGGCCACATCGGCACCGATCGACCTGACCCTGGCCTCCACCCCCGTGCACGGCACCTTGCCCCGCAAGGCTGTGGGCAGCAAGATGCTCCTGTGGTGCGGCAACGCGGTGCCCGACAATGTGGTCAAATACACCGGCGTGAACAACGACCGCGACCCCATCCTCACGGAGGTGGGCGGCACCCCCACAAACGTGATCGCCGGCTACCTGAACCAGGATGTGAACCTGGACGGCCAGACCAAGTACGCCGGCGCCGCCAACGACCGCGACCGGATCTTGTCGAACCTGGGAAGCACCAGTCCCACCTTCGCCCGGCAGGAGCAACTGCCCTAAGGGAACCTCGAAGGCCGTCGTGTCCATGGCAGGGCGGGGCCGGCCCCGCCTGAAGGTCCTTGCGGCCCCGGCCTATATTTGCTCATACTCTCCAACTCACATACGCTCCAACGCATGAAACCATTCATTACCCCTTTGGCCTGTCTCTTCCTGGCCCCGCTCTCCGCCCAAACCATCCAGCACGGCAACCTCGGCCCTTTCGGGGTTACCACGGACATGCACCGCTTGGTGGCCGGCCCCGGGCTCCCCACCCTCGGCGAAGGGGCCGGCCAAACCTGGGACCTCAGCGACTTGGAGCTGCTGAACGTGGGAACCATGACCTTCGCGCAGGCCGACGGCACCCCCCATGCCGCCGAATTCCCGGAGGCAAACTGGGTGTGGACGCACCATGTTACCGGGGTGGGTTCCGCCTATTACTTCATCGAGATCGGCAGCGAAGGCATGGACCTGTGGGACCGGAACGTGGGCCTGCCCAATCCGGTGATCTACACCGATCCCGTGCGGATCATGAAGTTCCCGCTTGAACTGGGTGAGAGCTTCACGGACACCTACTCCACCGGGGGTGATGTAAACTACAAGCATTGGACCTATGCCGGGCACGGCACCCTGATCTTGCCCGTGGCCACCTTGGCCAACGTGGCGCTCGTGGTAAGCGAAGAGGGCGACCTGGCCTTCTGGAACACCTCCCCGCTTTACCCCGTGATGATCGCAGACCCGGGGAGCGCCATGTTCTACGTACAGAACAACGTGGGCATCGGTGAGCAGGCTATGCCAGCGCTTGCCGTTTGGCCCAACCCCTGCACGGATGTCCTGCACCTGCCCGACGCTACCGGAGCCGCACATTGGTCGGTGGTGGACATGCAGGGCCGCCGCCTCTTGGAAGGCTTGGCAAGCGGGCCGGCCACCCGCAAGGTGAACGTAGGCCTGCTGGCCCCCGGCGGCTATATGCTGCTGCTGGAAACGGAAGGCACCCGGCAGCAGGTCCGGTTCGTGAAGAAATAAATGGCCCGCCGCCGGGCGAACGGGGCGCGGCGAAACAAACCGTTCGGCCCCGGGCACTCCGGCGGCATGCCTGCCCCCCGCTTACCTTCCCAGCCCATACCCACAAGAACCACATGATGCGCCAGCTTCTGCTCTCCACCCTCTGCCTGACCGCCCCCCTTGCCTGGGCCCAGCCTTCGATCACCCAGTCCGCCATAGCCCCCCAAGGCATCGCCATGTCGATGTACGGCTTGGCGGAAGGCGCCGTGATGCCGTCCATCGCCGACGGGGCGGAACAGACCTGGAACCTTTCCGGGGTGGCCCTCCAATCCTTGGGCACGGCCCGTTTCGGCACCTCGGCAGGCACGCCCTATGCCAGCGCCTTCCCACAGGCCAACCGCGTGTTCGCCCAAGAATTCCAAGGGCAGGGCACGATCTATGAATACGTCCGCAACAGCGCCGCCGGCCTCGACCTCTTCGGGCGGGGCATCCCCTACAACCCGATCACCTACACCCAACCCTCGAGGATCCTCAAGTTCCCGCTGGCCTTCAACGAAAGCTACACGGACAGCTACGTGAACGAGAACGGGGCAAACGTGCGCACATGGACCTATGGGGGCCACGGCACGGTGACCACCGCGCTGGGGACCTTCAGCAACGTGGCCAAGATGAGCAACACGCAGGGCCATGTCATCCTGTGGAACTTGGACCCGCTATATCCCGTGGTGTACAACGAGGAAGGCAGCATTTACTTCTTCGCCAAGACGGGTTACATCGACGAGGTGGGCATTGCCGAGCAGGCTGCCGGCGAGCTGCGCGCCTGGCCCAATCCGGCGCACGACCGCTTGGCCGTGGAGGGCACTTGGCATGGGCAACCATGGCGGGTGTCCGACCTGCAAGGCCGCCAGCTGCTGCACGGCGTGGCCGGCCCTGGCCCGCTGGAGCTGGACCTGCTGCACTTGGCCGCCGGCAGCTATGTGGCCACGGTGGGCAACACCGGGGCACAGCGCCATGTCCACTTCGTGAAGCAGTGACCGCAGGCAGCGCCGGCGGGGCTTGGCACCCGGCACACGCCAACAGTGGGCGCGCCCGCTGCTGGCGCATCAATCCACTGGGCATCAGCAGATATAAAACCGGGAAGGGCCGCAGCTGCCGGGCGTGCGCTTCATGGCACCCCGTCGGATGGAGCGACTTCCCCCTGCGGCTCGCATCTTTGCAGGTCCTTTGAGGCCTCTATCCTGTATGAGCGACTTGATCCGTCTTCTTCCCGACCATGTGGCCAACCAGATCGCCGCAGGCGAAGTGGTGCAGCGCCCCGCCAGCGTGGTGAAGGAGTTGCTGGAGAACAGCGTGGATGCGGGTTCCAAGCAGATCATCCTGGTGATCAAGGATGCGGGCCGCACGCTGATCCAGGTGACGGATGACGGGCAAGGGATGACCCCCACCGATGCGCGCACCTGCTTCGAGCGGCACGCCACCAGCAAGATCCGCACGGCGGATGAGCTGCACACGGTGCGCACCAAGGGGTTCCGGGGCGAGGCCTTGGCGAGCATCGCGGCCATCGCCCAGGTGGAAATGAAAACGCGGCCTGCGGGCCACGAGCTCGGCACGCGCATCGTCATTGAAGGCAGCCGTGTACAGGCCCATGAGGCGGTGGCCTGCCCGGTGGGCACCTCGCTGCTGGTGCGCAGCCTCTTCTACAACGTGCCGGCGCGGCGCCAATTCCTGAAGAGCGACAACGTGGAGATGAAGCACGTGCTGGAAGAGTTCCAACGCGTGGCCCTCGCCCACCCCGACATCCGGTTCCGCCTGGTGAACAACGAGCAGGAGCTCTTCCACCTGGAGCCGGGCAATGAGCGGCAACGCATCGTGCACCTGCTCGGGCGGCGCTACGACGAGCGGCTCGTGCCGGTGGAAGAGGCCACGGGCTTCGTCCGCGTCGAAGGCTTTGTCACCAAGCCCGAATTCGCCAAGCGCAGCCGGGGCGAGCAATACTTCTTCGTCAACCGCCGGTTCATCCGCAGCAACTACCTGGAGCATGCGGTGCGCAAGGCCTACGCCGAGCTCATCGGCAAAGAGAGCTACCCCGGCTGGTTCCTATTTTTGGAGTTGGACCCGGCTTGGATCGACATCAACATACACCCCACGAAAACGGAGATCAAATTCCGTGACGACCAGGCGGTGTATGCCATTGTGCATGCGGCGGTACGCCGCGCCTTGGGGCGTTTCAACCTCACGCCGAGCATCGACTTCGAGCCCGAGCCTGCGCTGCTGTTGGGGGCCACGGCCACCGGCGCCATACCGGGCGAGCCCCCGATCAGCAGCGGCCAATGGCGCCCCCATGACCTGCCGGTGAAGCCCTCCGTGGCCAACTGGCAACAGATGTTCGACCTGGGCAATGAGGCCATCGGGCTACGCAGCACGCCGGCCCAGGCCACCCTGCCTTCCATGGAACTGGCGCCCGACGGCCCCGGCCGCCGCAGCCAAGACCTGCAGCACACCGGCAGCCGTCCGGTATTCCAAATGCTGGGCCGGTACATCCTCGCGCAGGTGAAGAACGGTTTTGCCGTGATCGACCAGCAACGGGCCTTGGAGCGGATCCTTTACGAACAGGCCCTGTCCGCCTTGGAGCAGGGCGGTGGCAGCAGCCAGTCGCTGCTTTTCCCGGTAACCATGGAGCTGAGCGCCCCGGACCATGCGCTGCTGATGTCCATCCTCCCGGAGGTGCATGCCTTGGGTTTCCTGGTGGAGCCGCTCAGCGGTCGCACGGTGGTGGTGAACGGCATGCCCTCGGAAAGTGCCGTTGAGGACCCTTCCCTGCTGCTGGGCGAATTGTTGGAACAGGTACACGACCAAGGAGGTGCGCTCAAGAGCGAACGCCATGCGACCTTGGCCCGGGGCATGGCGCGAAGCGTGCTGGGGCAGCCCGCGAAGGTCCTCGGCAGTGCCGAGATGCACGACCTGATAGACCGGCTGTTCGCTTGCTCCGCACCCTACTTCAGCCCGGGAGGCAAGCCCATCCTGATCTTATTCGGGCCGAAGGAACTCGATGAACGCTTCGAACGCTGACACCCCATGAACCCTGCATCCCGCCTGCCCGAAGTGGTAAAGAACCTGCTGATCATCAACGGCCTGATGCTGTTGTTCAAGATCGTGATGGGCACCGACTCCCTGGGGCGCAGCGTGGTGGACACGTGGCTGGGCCTGCATGAGATCGGTTCGCCGGACTTCAAGCCTTGGCAGGTGATCACCCACATGTTCCTGCATGCCGGCCCCGGCAGCGGCCCCGGCTGGTACTGGCACATCGCCAGCAACATGTTCGCCCTGTTCATGTTCGGCGGGCCCATCGAGCACGTGATGGGCTCCAAGCGATTCCTGAAATACTACCTGCTGTGCGGGCTGGGCGCAGCGGCCCTGCAAATGAGCGTGAGCTATGCCGAAACCCAGGTGGCCGTGGCCGAACTGCACGAATACGGCGTGGGCACCGACGAGGTGAAAAGCATGGTGGTGGCCAGCCACATCAGCACCGACGAGGCCAACCGGGTACTGAACGACATTGTGGACAAGCACCCCGGCAGCAGCCAAGCGGTGAAGGCCATGTTCTGGAACTACGCCGGGGTGATGGTGGGGGCCAGCGGCGCCATCTTCGGCATATTGATCGCGTTCGGCATGTTCTTCCCCAACGTGGAACTGTTCCTGCTGTTCCTGCCCATTCCCATCAAGGCCAAATACTTCGTGGCCCTCTATGGCCTGTGGGAACTGTTCTCGGGGGTGAGCCAGAGGCCCGGCGACAACGTGGCCCACTACGCCCACCTCGGCGGCCTGATCTTCGGTTTCCTCCTGATCCGCCATTGGCGGAAAAAGGGCGTATTGGACCATACCGGAGGGGGATGGTGAACATGATGAACACCACAAAGACCCGAGCTGCCCTTTCACCCGACGAAGCCAGGATGACCAACGGAATGGCCATGCCCCATGGTCGGCCGGAACCGGCGAATTGAACCGCACATGTCCCTCACCGCAGACATCAGGCACCAATGGCGCAACGGCGGCATGCTGAAGCGCCTGTTGATGGTGAACATCGGGGTCTTTCTCCTGGTATGGGCCGTGGAGCTGGCGGGGTGGCTGTTCAACGTGCAGGGGATCGGCGCGCTGCTGCTCGACCAGCTCATGGGCACCAGCATACCATCGAAACTGATCTTCAAGCCATGGAGCCCGGTAACCTACATGTTCACGCACCAAGCCCCCATGCACCTGTTCTGGAACATGCTCATGTTCTGGTACAGCGGGCAGATCTTCCAGGACCTGCTGGGCGGTAAGCGGCTGCTGGGCAACTACCTCTTGGGCGGGCTGGCCGGGTTCGCCATGTATGCGGCGGGCTCGCTGATGCCCGCCCACCTGGCCCTGGGCAGCCAAGGCCCCATCCTGGGGGCATCGGCGGCGGTGATGGGCGTTTTCATCGGCATTGCCAGCTACCGGCCCGACATGGTGGTGCACCTGTTCCTGATCGGCCCCGTGCGGCTGAAATACATCGGCCTGGCCGTGCTCGTGCTGGACCTTATCGCCATACGCGGCGGCAGCAACACAGGCGGGCATCTGGCCCACCTGGGCGGCGCCCTGTACGGATACCTCGCCGCCCGCCAGCTGTCCAAGGGCCACGACTGGTCGGGTGCGTTCGTGGACGGCTTGGAACGGGCGGCCGCCTTCCTGCGGGGCAGCCGGAAGCCGCGCATGACGGTGGCCAAGGGCACCGGCAAAACCGGGCAGCGGCGCTCCGATGCCGAATACAACCAGGACAAAAAACAACAGCAGGAACGCATCGATGCCATCCTGGACAAGATCTCGCGTTCGGGATACGACAGCCTGACGAAGGCGGAACGCGACTTCCTATTCAAAAGCGGCAATGGGCAATGAGCCGTCCTCACCGGGGTCCAAGAGGCGCGTATCCCGCTGGCACCAGCCCCTCTGGTGGCTGAACGGCCTGGCGGTGGCGGGCCTGCTGCTGGCCTATCTGAGCACGTGGGTGCGCCCGGCGACCTTCTGGCCCTTGGCCTTCTTCGGCATGGCCTACCCCTACCTGCTGGCGGCCAATCTGCTCTGCGTGGGCTGGTGGCTGCTGTTCCGCCGCAAGCGGATGCTGCCGTCGTTGCTGGCCATCCTGCTGGGCTGGGGCTTCTTGGGGCAGTATGTCCGCCTGTTCGGTCACCATGGACAGCCGGCCGGTGTGCGCACGCCCTTCACCCTGATGAGCTGGAACGTGCGCCTCTTCAACCTGTACAACTGGACCCACAACCAGCAGACGCGGGACGAGATCATGGACCTGATCCGGCTGGAAGACCCGGACATCCTGTGCCTCCAGGAATTCCTGAACGTGGGCCAAGGAAACCCGCTCATGGTGAAGGACAGCCTGCTGGCCCACTACCGGTACACCCATTGCGCCGATGCCTACACCGCGCATGCCCGGCTGGAGCATTCCATGGGCATCGCCCTGTTCAGCACCTGGCCCATCCTGGCGCACGACACCATCCAGTTCCAGGGCGAGCGCGACAACATCTGCCTTTGGGCCGACATCGCGGTGGGCTTGGACACCATCCGGGTTTACACGGCCCACATCTCCAGCATCCGGTTCGGCGATGACGACTACGCCTTCGTGCGCAACCTGGCCCATGGCACCGTGCAGGATTCCGCCACCGTGGCGGGCACGCGCATCGTCAACCGCCTGAAGCGGGCCTTCATCCGGCGCTCGGCCCAGGTGGACCGCATGATCTCCCACATGCGGCAAAGCCCTTGGCCGGTGGTGTATTGCGGCGACCTGAACGACACGCCGATGAGCTACAGCTTCCACGAGCTGCTGCGCTCGGGCCTCACCGATGCCTTCGAGGAAAGCGGCCGCGGCTTCGGCGGCACCTACATCGGCGATGCGCCCAACTTCCGCATCGACCACATCCTGCACGGCCGGCGCTTCCGGTCATGGAACTTCCGCACCCTGCCCGACGAGTTGAGCGACCACCGCGCCATCATCACCTCCATGGGCCTGGTGGACCGGTAGGTCTTCACGGCCGCAGGGCCGCCGCCTCCACGGGCACCACCGCATAGCCCATGGCCCGCAATTGGGCCAGCACCCCGTCCCGGCCCGGCAAATGGCCGGCCCCCAACGCAAACAGGAAGGTCCGGCCCTCCCGCATCAGGCTGTCCATCCGCGTGGCCATCACCCCGTTGCGTTCCGTGAGCAAGCGGTCGCCCACCTTTTGTGACATGCCGCTGCCGTTGACATACGCGGCCAGCTTGTCCAGGTCTTGCGCCGCATAGGCCTCCATCATCCGCTCGATCACCTTCCGGTCGAAGCCCTTGCGCACCGACTCATACAACATCTCCGCCTGGTCCTTCAACGGCAGGTCGTCCACCGCGCGCAACTGCTCCTCCATGGTCTCCACGCCCAGCACATCCTTGCCCATTTCCTGGGCCTTCACTTGCAGGTATTGGTCCAGCACCATGGCGCTGTCCGTGCGCATCTCGGTCTCGCTCAACATGGCCATCAGGAAGAACGGCTTCACCCGGGCCATCATGGGGGCCATGGGCCCGAGCTTGTCCCGCACCGCCTTATTCACCCGCTCCACCTTGCGCTTGGGCAGCAGGTCGGCCAGCTCCGTCCCCGGGGGCATCATCATCACCTTGAGCGCGCCCATGGCCCCGCTCATGTTCTCCACCAGGTCCAGTTCCCCGGCCACGGCATCGAGGTCCTGCATGATGAGCAGGAGCTGTGGCACTTGGGTGTACGCCCGGGCGTCGCGGCTGTGCACGGTGCCCACCACGTAGCTGGCGCTTCCGCCGCCGGGGCCATCGATCTTCCACAACAGGGCCTTGGTGGTGGGCTGGGCCCACGCCACCATCGGAAGGAAAAACAGGGCGAGCGATATCCTGCGCATGGCGGCAAGATAGCCTGTACGAACAGGGCGGCAAGGCCTGCCTAAACAGGCACGTAGGCCAACATCAACAATAGCATGGCGAGCAGGGCGGCCACCAGCCCGCCCACGAGGATCACTTGGGAACGCTCCATGGCTATGGACTTGAACATCTTCGACAGGGTTCGCATTTCATAGACGTTGGCCCTCCCTTGCAGTTGCCATGCCAAGGTGAAAATCCCCATTTTCAGGTATCGCTTCCGGCGGCGCCCGCGAGGGTCGGCACATCCGCTTCATACCCCCATTGCTTGCGGCCATGGATACCTTTGCGGCCCCACCGCCAGCGCCATCCCGATGAGTTCACCCCGCAAAGCCGCCTTCCACACCTTGGGCTGCAAGCTCAACTTCGCCGAGACCAGCACCTTGGCCAAGCAGCTGGAAGATGCGGGCTACGCCCGGGTGCGGGTGGAAGAGCGGCCTGACGTTTTCGTGCTGAACACCTGCAGCGTGACCGAAAACGCCGACCGCGAGTGCCGGCACATCATCCGGCGCTTCCAAGGCATCAATCCGGAGGCCTTCATCGCCGTGGTGGGCTGCTATGCGCAGTTGAAGCCCGAAGAGATCGCCGCCATTCCGGGCGTGGACCTGGTGCTGGGGGCCAACGAGAAATTCGACCTCGCGGAGCACCTCGAAGCGTTGGAGGCCAAGCAGGAACACGGCAAGGCCATCTATGGCGCCATCAAGGAGGTAAAGCGGTTCATCCCCTCCTTCAATGGAGGTGACGCGGCCTCCGCAGGCCGTCGTACGCGGACCTTCCTGAAGGTGCAGGACGGCTGCGACTACTTCTGCTCCTTCTGCACCATCCCGCTGGCCCGTGGCCGCAGCCGCAGCGCCACCATCGGGGAAACCGTGGCCATCGCCGAAAAGATCGCCGCCAGCGGCGTGAAGGAGATCGTGCTCACCGGCGTCAACACCGGCGACTTCGGGCGCGGGCACGGGGAAAACTTCCTTCAGCTCATACAGGCCCTGGACCGCGTGGAGGGCATCCAGCGCTTCCGCATCAGCAGCATAGAGCCCAACCTGTGCAGCAACGACGTGATCGACTTCGTGGCCGCCAGCCGCAGCTTCATGCCCCACCTGCACATGCCCCTGCAAAGCGGCAGCGATACCATCCTGAAACGGATGCGGAGGCGCTACGACACCGCCTTGTATGCCGACCGGGTGGCCCACATCCGGCGCGTGATGCCGCATGCCTGCATCGGCGTGGACGTCATCACCGGCACACCGGGCGAGACCGATGAGGAATTCCTGAAAACGCACGGCTTCCTGCGCTCCATCCCCGTGGACTACCTGCACGTGTTCACCTACAGCGAACGGGCCAACACCACGGCCGTGCGCATGGAGGACACCATACCCATGGAAGTACGCCGCCAGCGCACGGCCCAGTTGCGCAACATCGGCGGAAAGCTCATGCGCGCACACTACGAACGCCACCTGGGCGACACCCGCACCGTGCTGTTCGAATACGGCGATGAAGGGGAACTGGGCGGCCAGCTGTTCGGGTACACCGACAATTACATACGGGTGGCCCTGCCTTACAACGCCGAATGGGCCAACCACGCGGTGCCCGTGAAGCTGGAGCGCATAGACGCGGATGGCCATGCCACAGGCACCATCATGGCCGGGGCCCTCACGATGGGCTGACCCCACTCGCCCCGGCATCACGCGGGCCGGGCCCATCAAGGAGGCTTCCTGCCTTGACGTATCTTGGCAACAAATCAACGGACTGAAACCATACCCCAAAACCGCTATCTCACCATGACATCAACCCTACAAGCCCCGGTTCATGCCCGATTCCTTCAGCGCCTTTGGACCTTGTTCCTCCTGCTCACCCTCCTCAGCGCCTTCTCCTTGAAGGTGATGGCACAGACGGGGAATGTGTGCCAAACGCCCATTGAGATCACCTCCTTGCCATACTACGATACCGGCAACACCTCGGCCTACGGCGACGACTATGAGAATGCCGACGTGCCGCCGGTGGCTCCCGGCGCGGTGACCACCGGTACGGGCAGCAACTATTACATCACCGGTGACGATGTGGTGTACAGCTACACCCCGACGTACACCGGGGCCATCAGCATCAGCACCACCAACGACGACGACTGGGTGGGCCTGTGGGTGTTCACGGGCTGCCCCTTCGCCAGCACCGTGGGATACCACACCGCCACCAGCGGGGCCACACGGGCCATCAACGGATTGCCGGTACAGCAAGGTGTCACCTACTACATCGTGATCTCCTCCTGGCCCGACCCGCAAAGCATCGGCTATACGCTGCACGTGGAGTTGGACTGGGCGGCCGAGCCCTGCACCGAAACGCCGGTGCCCGGCGCCACCACGGGCCCTTCGGACATCTGCCCGGGCGTGGCATTCACCTTGAGCCTTGAGAACACCACCAACAACAACGGCATCACCTACCAGTGGGAAAGCTCACCGGACGGCCTCGCTTGGTCCGATGCCCCGGGCAACAGCACCACCGCCAGCTACACCACCACGCAGACCGCCGACACCTGGTACCGCTGCCAAGTGACCTGCGATGCCGCCGGCACCGGCACCAGCACCCCCTTGCTGGTGACCACCAACGACCCCATGCAGTGCTACTGCATCCCCACGGGTGCCGCCAACAATTCGGACGAGATCCTCAACTTCACACTCGCCAACCTGAACCACTCCAGCGGCCCCAGCGAGGGCACCAACGGCTACTCCAATTACGCAGGCAGCGTGGCGGCGGCGCAATTGGTGATCGGCACCAGCTACACGGCCAGCCTCACCAGCGGCATCGGAACGGGAAACCACGGGGCGGCCATTTGGATCGATTACAATGACAACGGCCTATTCGAGGCCACTGAGATGGTGACCTTCATCGGCAACACCATACAGCCGGGCAGCACTGCGAACTTCCCGGCGTTCACAGCGGCCAACGCACCGGGCGTACACCGTCTGCGCGTGCAATACCGCTACAACCAGTCGGGCGACGTGTTGGACCCCTGCGTGGCCTCCACCTTCTCCGAAACGGAGGACTACCTGGTAGAGGTTGCGCCCGCCGGACCGGTGACGGACTGCCTGGGCGTGGTGGACGGGCCCGCCCTGCCGGGCACCCCGTGCACCGGCACCAATGGGTACGGCGGCCTGTGGAATGACAACTGCATCTGCGTGGAAAACGTGGGCGTTGCCGAGGTGGAGGCCTCCATCGGCCTGCGGCTGTACCCCAACCCGGCCAGCACCGTGCTGTACATCGCCACGGCAAACGGGCTCCCCGTGCACGTGAAGGTGTACGACATGCTGGGCCAGCTGATGCTGGAAAAGGACCACGCCACCGAGATCGAGGTCGGCCACCTGGGCGCTGGCAGCTACAGCCTCCACCTGGTTGATGGCCACAACACCGTGAAGGCCCGCGCCCGCTTCCTCAAGCTGTAAGGCACGCAACGCCGACCCGTACAAGGAAAGGCCCCATGGCGGGCCTTTCCGCATTTCAAGAGGTACCGGCAATCCCTCGCCTGGCGGTCACCGAGGCCCGCCCGCTCGAATGGGGACGGCACACAGCCGGGGCCTTGGGCCAATACTGCCCCACACGGATGGATGGCGTTGTTGAAAATCCTCGTGCCCGTGGCCCGCACACAGCATCCCCGACCCCACGGGGTCGAGGTCGGGAAAGGCATTTGACCCCGACGGGGTCACAGCTATTGGAAAGCAAGCCCTCAATAGCTCCCCGACCCCAACGGGGTCGCAGCAGGTAGCACCGATAATGCCCACCGCCAACCACGACCCCGGCGGGGTCGCAGCCGGGGTTTCATCGCATCAAACCACCGGCCAGACCTCGCCGTCCGCCTATCGTTGGCCGCGCCTTCGCGAGGCGCGCTTCCGGGGGCGGCCCCACACGGATGCTGCAACCCATGGCCCCGATCCTTGTTCAACCCCGCCGCGATCGCTCCCCGGCCGAAAAATCCTGAATCCCAACCTGATCCGGCTTGACCGGCGCACAACACATTCCCGGTGTGCCGGTATCTTCGCCGCCCCGCATGTATCCCACCCTCTACCACGCCTTGCTCGACCTCACCGGTCTGGACTGGCCCCTCCTGAAATTCCTGAACAGCTTCGGCTTCTTCGTGGCACTGGCCTTCATCGGGGCGCACGTCACCCTCACCTGGGAGCTCAGGCGCAAGGAGGCCCTGGGGCTGATCCTGCCCACCACGCGCACCGTGCTGGAAGGCGAACCGGCCAAACTCCTCGACCTCGCCCTGCAAGGGCTCGTTGGTTTCGTGCTCGGCTGGAAAGGCCTCTACGTGCTGCTCCACTCCGCGGAGGTCACCGCCGACCCGCCGGGCTTCCTGCTCAGCGGCAAGGGCAGCCTCATCGGCGGCATCGCCGTGGGCGCCCTGCTGGCCTGGCTGCTGTGGCGCGAAAAACAGAAACAGCGCCTGCCTGATCCCAAGCAAAAAACCGTGACCGTACACCCCTGGCAGCAGGCCGGCACCATCACCATCACCGCCGCCGTGTGGGGCTTCATCGGCGCCAAGGTCTTCCACTGGCTCGAAAGCCCGGCCGACTTCTTCCACCTGCTCGCCACGGGCAACCTGTCCGAGCTCGTCTCGGGCCTCACCATGTACGGTGGCCTCATCGTGGCCGGCATCATGGTGGTGCGCTTCTTCAAAAAGAACGGCATGGCCATCCTGCCCAGCATGGACGCCGCCGCCCCGGGCCTCATGCTCGCCTACGGCATCGGCCGCTTGGGCTGCCACGTTTCCGGCGACGGCGACTGGGGCATCGCCAACACCGCCCCCAAGCCCGGCTGGCTGCCCCAATGGCTGTGGAGCTACGACTACCCCAACAACGTCAACGCCGTGCTCGGCCCCCACCGCGGCGGGTACAGCGGCGTGCCCATCACCGACGGCACCTGCTTCGACGGCTACTGCACCCACCTGGTGCCGGGCGTCTTCCCCACCCCGCTGTACGAAACCATGATGTGCCTGCTGCTCTTCGGTGCCCTGTGGTGGCTGCGCAAGCGCATCGCCCTGCCGGGCATCCTCTTCAGCATCTACCTCATCATGAACGGCGTGGAGCGCTTCCTCATCGAGAAGATCCGCGTCAACGAACTTTTCCTCGGCACCTGGACCCAGGCCGAGGTGATCAGCCTGGCCTTGGTGCTGCTGGGCATCACCGCATGGGTGGTGCTGAAAAAACGCAAGGACCATGGACCTGCAACAACTCACTGACCAAGTGGCCGCCCTCAGCAAAGAGGTGGCCGCCTTCATCCGCGCCGAAAGCCTCAAGTTCACCGAGGCCAGCGTGGAGACCAAGAGCCTCAACAACCTGGTGAGCTACGTGGACAAGGAGGCCGAGCAACGCTTCGTGGCCGGCCTCAGGAAGCTGCTGCCCGAGGCGGGCTTCATCGCCGAGGAAGGCACCGGCGAACGCGTGGACGGCCTCAACTGGATCATCGACCCGCTCGACGGCACCACCAACTTCGTGCACGGCGTGCCCTGCTACTGCACCAGCGTGGCCTTGGTGAAGGGCACCGAGATCCAATTGGGCGTGGTGCTCGAGGTGAACCGCGACGAATGCTTCAGCGCCTGGGCAGGGGGCGGCGCACGTCTCAACGGCAAGCCCATCACCGTTTCGGCCCGAGCCCGTCTGGACGAAAGCCTGCTGGCCACCGGATTCCCGTACGACGATTTCGGATTCGAAAGCGAGTACATGGAACTCCTCCGCGAACTCATGCACCGCACCCGCGGCATCCGCCGCCTGGGCAGCGCCGCCGCCGACCTGGCCTACGTGGCCTGCGGCCGGTTCGAGGCGTTCTACGAGTACGGCCTCAACAGCTGGGACGTGGCGGCGGGCATCCTGCTCGTACGCGAGGCCGGCGGCATGGTCAGCGGCTTCCACCCCAGCAAGGACCCCGTGTACGACGAGGAGATCGTGGCCAGCAACAGCGCCATCCACGAGGAACTGCTGGAGGTGATCGAAAGGAACTGGCAGAGACAGGATTGAGAACGCTCACTCCCCCACCCACTCCTTGATCGGTCTGCCGTCCACCACCAGGTCCTCCACCACGGCGCGGCCCTTGTGTACGCGCACCACGGCCCAGGATTCCATGGGCCCGGTCCCGGTCTCGTTGCGGCGTCCCGGCATCATCCGCTCCTCGGTGCGGCGTGCGCATGCTGGAGCGGGTACGGACGCTCTATCTGATTTATCCGCAACCGGCTACCGCAATTTCGTCACCGGTGGTGACGAAATCGAATAACCATCTGATGATCAGCGGGATACCAAATTCGTCACCGCTGGTGACGAAATTCTCCACCTCATCCCCGAAGCTGCCCACACCGCTACCCACCGAGCAAGTGCTGACACTATCCTGGACCCATCTCGTGGATCTGATGGCCATGGAGGACCCGTGGAAGCGCGCCTTCTATGAGAACGAGTGCATCAAGAGCGGCTGGTCCAAACGCCAGCTCCAGCGCCAGATCGCTTCGCTGCTCTTCGAACGCACCGGACTCTCCACCGATAAACAGGCCGTGATCGAGCATGCCCGCCAACAGGGCTTGGAGGCGATCAACAACATCGCCGAGTTGATCCGCGACCCCTACGTGCTGGAGTTCGCCGGGTTGGCCGAACGGCCGCACTACTTGGAGAATGACCTGGAGCGCGCCCTGCTCGACCATGTGCAACAGTTCCTCTTGGAACTCGGCAACGGCTTCTGCTTCGAGGCCCGGCAGCGCCGCATCACCGTGGGCAACGGGCAGGACCGCATCGACCTGGTGTTCTATCACCGCATCCTCCGCTGTCACCTCCTGATCGACCTCAAGGTCCGCGCCTTCGAGCACGGCGACGTGGGGCAAATGAACTATTACCTCAACTATTGGAAGGACCAGGTCATGGTACAGGGTGACTACCCGCCCGTGGGGCTATTGCTCTGCACGGACAAGGACCGCACCAAGGTGGAGTATGCCACGGCAGGGATCGATCATCAACTATTCGTTTCGCGGTACCAGGTCCTCTTACCCCGATCCAGTGACCTCCAGCAGCTGATCGACAGGGACCGGGCAGCTTGGGAACAAAACCAAGGGTGAGCCTCCTTGCATGTATACGACGAGGAGATCGTGGCCAGCAACAGCGCCATCCACGAGGAGCTGCTGGAGGTGATCGAGAGGAACTGGCAGAGGCAGGATTGAGGGGGCGGTCCTCCTCATTCAGTGTTGCGGTGCCTTCCGGCATTGAGTTGTCAACAACGTCCTGTTTTGTCGGCTTGATTCACTTTCTTGGGACAAATTCACTGGCGGATTTTGCGTCACATTGAATGGAGTATACTGGATTCTTTGAGCGGGCAACGGGTAAGGAGCCCTATACCTATCAAGGGGAGTTGGCCGGTGGTGATACCGGCCGCCACTGCGATTCCCATCTGATCGACATCCCCACCGGCCTGGGCAAGACCGCCGCCGTGGTGCTGGCGTGGCTGTGGAACCGGGTGGCCTTGCAGCGCAAGGACTGGCCGCGAAGGCTGGTGTATTGCCTGCCCATGCGCACGCTGGTGGAGCAGACCGAAAGCGAGATGAAGCGGTGGATTACCAACTTGCTCAATAATCCCAATGGGCTTTCGACGGAAGCTCAAAACGATTTAAAATGGCTTTTCGGACGTTCACCGATCATCCTCATGGGCGGCGAGGAACTGGACAGTGAGCGCAAGGAATGGGACCTCTATCCCGAAAAGCCCGCCATCCTCATTGGCACGCAGGACATGCTGCTGAGCCGCGCCCAATACTGACAAGTGATGACTTACGCCGACTTCTTCACCAAGGCAACTAGTATTCCGCAAGGGCCGTTCGATTACCAACGCGGCTTGGCGGATGATGCATGGCCCGACCTTTTGGATGTCCCGACCGGCTTAGGAAAGACAGCGGCCGTGACGCTCGCATGGGCCTACAAGCGGTCCATCCTCAAGGATAGGAATACTCCCCGGCGTCTTGTGTGGTGCCTGCCCATGCGCGTGCTGGTGGAGCAGACCAAGGACAGTATCGAGGGGTGGTTGCGGCGCTTGGGCCTTTTGGGAAATGCCGGTGAAGGAAGGATATCGGTGCATGTGCTGATGGGTGGCGAAGCGGACATGAGCTCATGGGCCGAACATCCACAGGAAGACATGGTGTTGATCGGCACGCAGGACATGCTGCTCTCCCGGGCCTTGATGCGTGGATACGGCATGAGCCGTTATCAATGGCCTGTTCACTTCGGTCTTCTCCACAGCGAAACGCTGTGGGTATATGATGAAGTGCAGTTGATGGGAGTGGGGTTGCAGACTTCCGCACAGTTGGAAGCACTGCGGAGGAACCATGTCTTGGGTCGAGGTTCGCATTCGCTATGGGTGTCTGCCACGCTCAACAGGGATTGGCTGCTCACCGTGGATATGCGGCCACATGGAACCGCTCTTGTCCCCCGCCAGCTTACTGAGGCTGATCGGCAGCACGCAGAAGTGCGGAAGAGGATCCATGCAGTGAAGCAACTGGCGCGCGCGAGGACGACATTGACCAAGGAAAATTCCAAGAACAAGGCGGCGTCTTACGTGAAGGCGTTGGCGGACGAAGTCATGGAGGTACACCGGCCGGGCACCCAGGCCGTGGTGATCCTGAACACGGTACAGCGGGCGCAGGCGCTTTACCATGCTCTCAAGGCGAAGAACACCGGATGTGCGCTTCTGCTGGTGCATTCGCGTTTCCGGCAGGCTGAACGGGCGGCGATCAATGAGGCGTTGGGGCAAGTGCCTGCCACGGATGGTCCGGGCCGCATCGTGGTGGCCACTCAGGCGATCGAGGCAGGGGTGGATATCTCCGCAAGAGCAATGTTCACGGAACTGGCTCCGTGGTCCTCGTTGGTCCAGCGGTTCGGTCGTTGCAACAGGTACGGCGAATGGAACGAACAGGGTGGTGCGGAGATCCGATGGATCGATGTTGAAGCGGAACAGTCTTCTCCATATCAGAAGGAGGAGATGGAGGATGCCCGCAGCACGCTTGATGGAATGACATCAGCCTCTCCCGCTGACCTGCCTGCTGTTGGCCAGCCAGCACCCATCGTTCCCATGTTGAGGCAACGTGACCTTTATGACCTGTTCAACACCGATTCCGACCTCTCCGGGTTCGATACGGACATCTCGCCCTACATCCGCGACGGCGATGACATGGACGCCCAAGTGTTCTGGCGGGACATCGAGCATGGTGCCAAGGACCAACCGGCGCCGGAACGTGAAGAGGTATGCCGTGTATCACTTGGGCAGCTACGGGCCTACCTCGGTGTGAAACAGAGGAAGGAAGGGCGTGTGGCTTGGATATGGGACGACTTGGATGAGCAATGGAAGCCGTTCAAGGGGGACCGCATCCGTCCCGGCCTTACGCTGATGCTGGACGCCCGGTATGGAGGCTATGACGCGCAGGCCGGGTTCATCGCGGAGCTTGTCAAGCAGCCTGTTCAAGCGATCGTTCCCCTGCGGAGCGAGTTGATGTCCGCCTTCGCATCGGACCGCTGGAGCACGGGGATGCAATGGGTCGATCTTCCGCGTCATTTGTGTGACGTTCATGGGGAAATGGAAAAACTGCTTGACCAACTGGACATTGCCGGACCTGTGCGATCAGTGCTGCTCAAGTCGGCCGCGTGGCATGACGTGGGCAAGGGGCACGAGGTGTTCCAGAAGACCATGACACGTTGTGCTCCCGAACGGGCGAACGGCATGCTTTGGGCCAAATCCCCATGCCCGGGAAAACATGGGAGGCCATATTTCCGGCATGAACTCGCTTCTTCACTATGCTGGCTGTTGAACAATGGGGAGGACCCCGATGCCGATCGCGTCGCTTTCCTCATCGCCTCGCATCATGGCAAGGTGCGCATGTCGCTGCGGTCCATGCCGGGTGAGAAGCGGCCCGAGGGCGGTCACCGGCGCCACGTGCGTGGTGTGTGGGAGGGAGAGGATCTGCCTGAAGTGGCGACCCCCGTTGGCGTGGTGCCCGCCACCCGCTTGCGCTTGGACCTGATGGAGATCGGTGAAGGGGACATGGGACCGTCATGGACGGACCGTACCCAGCGGTTGTTGGAGGAATACGGCCCTTTCCAACTGGCATGGTGGGAAGCGCTTTTGCGCATCGCCGATCGGCGTGGGTCGGCCATTGTTCATCCTGAGACCTTTGAACGACATGAGCAGGCATGAAGTCGTGCTGGGCGGATGCAGGCCCACGCCCCTTGCGAGCTACCTGAAGGCCTTGGGCATTCTCCGGATAGTTGCGGAGCAGAAGGATCCTTGCGCACAAGGTCATTGGAAGGAGGACCGCTTCCATATCACATCGGTATTGGACAAACCGGAACTGGAGCGATTCATCCGGGAGGAATATCAACCTACCCCATTGCTGGCACCATGGGGGGCGCGGTCGGGATTCTATCCGGGTTCGTCGGAAAGCTCAGCAAGACAAGCTTTGGAACGCATTAACGAAGCCGGGGAAGTTCCGCGACTGTCGCGGTTCTCGGAAGCCATCCAGCGCGTTCGGGAGATGCTTGCAAAACACGGTATCACGGAGAAGCCGGGGGATGAAGGCAAATTGAACCTGTTGCGGTTGTGCCGTGCCGAGTTCCCTGATGAGGAACTGGGCTGGTTGGACGCATGCTACGTTCTGACCGCAGAGGATAGGCGCTTTCCACAACTGCTTGGCACAGGTGGCAATGAGGGCAGTGGAAGCTACGTGTCCGGCTTTGCGCAAATGGTGGTGGAGTGCATCGTCGGACGGAAGCATGATGTCTCCTTGGCCGCTACTTTGTTCGGATCCCCGATGCCCGCAGTCGCCGGGTCGGGTGCTTTCGGCCAATTCTCACCGGGCACTACCGGCGGTCCGAACATGGGGTCGGGCTTCGAGGGGGGATCGCTCATCCAGCCTTGGGACTATCTATTGAACTTCGAGGGTACCATCGCCTTCGCGTCCTCCACCACACGCAGGCTTGATACGGTGTCCAGTGGTCAGTACGCGTTCCCCTTCACGGCTGAAGTATCGCCCGCAGGTGTCGGGAGTTTGGATTCCACGGATCGGAACTCCCGTGCGGAGCTATGGCTGCCGCTATGGGAGCGGCCTGCCACATGGCGCGAGGTGAAGGCCATCTTCCAAGAGGGCCGTGCGACCGTCGGGAAACGGGTGGCTGCGAACGGGCTGGATTTCGCGCGCGCTGTGGCCTCTCTTGGTGTGGACAAGGGCATTGTCCAATTCCAGCGCCATGCGATCATGGAGCGTTTGGGCCAGAACAATCTGGCGATACCGCTGGGGCATGTGGATGTTCGCGACAACCCGGACGCGGACCTGATCGCGGAGATCGATCCGTTCCTTGACCAAGTTCGCAGGCATGCGCGGGGCAAGGAGGCATCTGCAATGTTCATTTCCCTCGCACGGCGGCTTGAGGATGCCTTGTTCGGCTTTGCCCGCGATGCCGGTGCCAAACAGGTCCAGCGTGTGTTGGTCCGGCTGGGCGCGTTGCTGTGGTCGGCATCTACCGGACGGAAGGCACAGGATGCGTTGAACCGTCTGCCCCTGTTGAGTTCTGCATGGGTGACGAAGGGAGATGATGGCAGCCCGGAATTCCGCATCGCGGCCGCCTTGGCAGGTCTTGGCGGAAGGGGGCGTGAAATGATGCCGTTCATCCTGCCGGTCCAAAGGACCAAGGATAGCCGGCGTTGGCAATGGTACCCTGAGAGCCGGACGGCCGTATGGGGCAGGGGAAGTTTGGTGGATAACCTTGGCCTCATTGCCCTGCGGCGTTCGATCGAGAGTGCTGCGGATGATGACCGCAGCCAATGGTTCTCGTTCAAGATCGGTGCATCCAGTGGCGACGTAAGGGCTTTCCTTGCCGGTGAACTGGACGAGCAGCGGATAACCGGCCTCTTCATGGGGCTGTTGCTCACCGAGTTCCCTGAGCGATCGGTGAGCGAAGGCGTCCGCATGGAACTGCCTGCCGCCTTTGTGACGACCAAGCCCTTCTTTGTTCCGACGTCCCTGCTCCATTGGCTGGAATTGCTTCCGCCCGACAGGGAACTTGTATTGACCGGAGAGTTGCTGAACACCTTGCACGCGGGCCGTGTTCGGGATGCCGTGGGGATCGCATGGCGGACCTTGCGTGCCGTCGGCTACCCCCTTGTAGATGCCAAGGGAACGCCACCGTCCGATGGCGGGCTGGGCGGCCCCCGATCGCTTGCCGCTTTGATGATCCCCATGAACGCGAAGCCGCTCGCTTCCGCATTGCGGATGCTGGTGGCACGGCCACAGACCGAAGTAGAACAGACCCCCTAAATGAACCGACCATGAACCTTGACCAACTGAAGACCGCTCCACGGTTGCTCGTGGAAGCAACACTGAAACCCATCCAAGGAACCCGTTTCCAACCCACCGGCTTCCCCGATTTGGGTGCTGCCGCCTACGATGGACCTGATGGGAGAAGAATGCTCTTGGTGGAGTCCGCCCAAAGCATGGCGAACAGGATGGAAACCGTTTGCTGGAACAATGTGGACGATGATTGGGCCGAGCCGCTCAAGGGATTGCCTGTCATCAAGGTGCTGGACAAGGCGGACAAGACGCTGACCAACTCTGTTCTTGAGGCACATCGCATCAATTCTCCGTACATCCTCGAAGGGAACGACAAGACCGTGTTGGACCTGTTGAAGCGGGAGTTGGCCGGCATGGAAGAGGGTGCGGTGGACATCCGCAAGCTCGCGAGCGTTCTCCTGCGGGTCGATCCCAACTCATTGATCCATGGGGTCTTCTTGGCCAAGAGCGATCTGGCGGGTGGGCGCTTGCGCCTTCCAAGGGTGCTGTCGGCTTTCATTGAAGCGGAACAGGTCCGGGAGGCACAGAGCGGAGGGGTCAAGAACGACCATGTAAAGCCCGGCAAGGGTGGTGAGGGACATACCAGTAAGGAAGGGTTCGGCAATGTGCCCTATCCCCGCACCGAGTTCACTGCCGACCGGATCGTTGCCTACTTCAACATCGACCTTGCCCAGCTTCGTGGGTTCGGCTTGCCGCAGGAGGCGGTGGATCTGATCTTGGCCATGGCGCTGTTCAAGATTCGGCGTTTCTTGAACGAGGGCATGCGTCTGCGCACTGCATGCGACTTCGATCTGGTCGACTTGATCGTGACCCGTCCCAAGGGGTTCTCCATACCGGAGTTGGAGGACTTGGAAGAGGCTCTTCCCAAGTTGATCCGTGCTGTCGCAGAGAAAAACCTGTTCGCCGACCCGCGCATCACTACGGTGAAGTGGCAGGGGAAGAAGGCGAAGGCCGGGAAGGATGGACAAGCAACGGATGGTTCTGATGAAGAACAATAGCCCATGGTAGCTACTGCCTTCACTTTTCCAGCACGCCGGTTCCATGCCACCCCGTGGGGAAAGCATGTGAACGAGGCGGATGTCGAGTGGCCGCCATCCCCATGGCGGATATCACGGGCACTGATCGCCACTTGGCATAGGAAGATCGAGCCGGGGGAATTCGAACAAGGTACGTTCGAGAGCCTACTGGACAAACTGTCCAACAGCATACCCGAATTCGACTTGCCCGAGGTTGTTCATGCCCATGCCCGGCACTACATGCCCATGAGGTCTGGGAAGACCACTCTTGTGTTCGACGCCTTCGTCCGCATGGATGATGGTTCGGAACTCGTGGTCGTCTGGCCCGGCGTGGACCTGACCGCAGAGGAGGCGGAGTTACTGGATGCCTTGCTGGACCGTTTGGGGTATCTCGGCCGGGCGGAAAGCTGGGTGGAAGCGCGAAGACTTTCTGCATGGGCAGGAGAACCGAACTGCAAGCCGGGTGAGGAGGAGGTCGATGTGAGCACGGGAGAGTTGTTCGAGCGTGTTCCGGTGCAGCTTCCACGGACCGCCGAAGCATACGCGAGTTTCCGGCGGGAGGCGATGGCGCATTTGAAGCAACGCAAAGAGATCAAACCCAAGCAACGCAAGGACATCGAAGCGACCCTTCCCGAGCGCATCGTGGATGCGCTTGCCGTGGAGACCGGGGATCTCCGCAGCACCGGATGGAGCGCCCCGCCTGCGGCCGTCAGCGTGGATTATCTGCGGCCAGCGGGGGCGTTGCGCACCACGGGAACGCTTCGTTCAGAACCGGTGCGCGATCGCATGCACAGCACGTTCCGCTTCGCCCTGTATGGCCGCCCGCTGCCCCTGCTCATCGATACTGTTCGTGTGGCGGAGTGGGTACGCCGGGCCGTGATGGGACGCATCAAGCGTGTATTGGGCGAGGATGCGATCCCCGCATTGATCTCTGGGCATGGGTTGGGCGACAAGAACCGTCATGGCCACGCTTTCTGGTTGCCCGAGGACGCTGATGGGGATGGGCGAATAGACCATTTCATCGTGCATGTCCCCGATGGAGTCGGGCCACAGGTGGCCGAAGCGATACGTGGCCTCCAACGCTTATGGAATGTGGATGGGGGCGAGTGGCGTGTGGCATGGGAGGCGGATGCCATTGTCGGTGGTGCGCTGGAGAATGTCCCGACCCCTTTGTTGGCGCGTTCAACGGTCTTTGAGACGCTCACACCCTACTTGATGCCATGGCATTCCAAGACAAACTTCGGGGTCGCGGAGCAGATTGCACGGGAATGCCGTGAACGAGGCATCGTGGAACCTGTCGTGGAGGGACTGCTACCGAGGATCCATCCTGCCAAAGGGCGGCGGTTGCGGCCGGTCGACTTCCACCGTTTCCGGAACAAGCGTGGCCTTTCACAGCCGGACACGCATGGGCAATTCGTGAGGCTCAAATTCCCAGAACCCGTGCAAGGACCGTTGGCGCTTGGCTTCGCTTGTCACTTCGGCCTCGGTCTCTTCGTGCCCGTTACCTAAACCCATGCCCCCTCCCCGCCCCCTCAGATCCGAGACCCACCTCATCGAGTGGAAGACCTCGTGGCGCGACGAGTACCTGCGCTGACTTTGCGGCTTCGCCAACGCCGATGGGGGCACGCTGGTCATTGGCCGCAACGACAAGGGCGAACCCGTGGGCACACCCGACGCGCAGCGCCTTCTGGTGGACCTGCCGAGCAAGATCCGCGACACGCTCGGCATCGTGGTGCCGGTGCGGGCCGTGAAGGCCAAGGGCAAAACGTTGGTGGAGATCGCCGTGGAACCTTCGCCCACGCCCATCAGCTACCGGGGCGAATACCACGTCCGCTCGGGCAGCACGAAGCAGCAGCTCACAGGCAACGCGCTGTCCGCGTTCCTGCTGAGGAAACTGGGGCGCCATTGGGACAGTGCGCCGGTGCCGGGCGTCGGCATCGGTGAACTGAGCCCGGCCGCCATCAAACTGTTCAAAGGGTACGCCCGGGAGGCCGCCCGGATGCCCACGAAAGCCCTTGCGGCCAAGCGCGCCGAGCTGATCGCGAAGTTGCGGCTCACCGAGGCCGGCATGCTCAAACGCGCCGCCCTGCTGCTGTTCCACGAAGATCCCGAGCGTTGGTTCTCCGGGGCCTACGTGAAGATCGGGATGTTCCGCAGCGAGAGCGACCTCGCCTTCCACGACGAGGTGCATGGCGACCTGTTCACCCAGATGGAGCGCACCATCGACCTGCTGCGCACGAAGTACATGGTCGCGTGGATCAGCTATCGTGGCGTGCAGCGGGTGGAGACCTTCCCGGTCCCCGAGGAGGCGCTGCGCGAGGCGGTGCTGAACGCGCTCGTTCACAAGGACTACGGTGCAGGCACGCCGATCCAGATCCGCGTGTACCGGGACCAACTGCGCATCTGGGACCCCGGCGAACTGCCATCCACCTGGACCGTGGACAAGCTGCGGCGGCCGCACGATTCCAGGCCGCCCAACCCGGACATTGCCAACACCTTCTTCCGGGCCGGGCTCATCGAGGCTTGGGGGCGCGGCTACGAGAAGATCCACGATGCCTGCCGCGAAGCGGGCACACCCGTGCCCACGATCGAATTCGATGGTGGCGTGCGGCTCACTTGGCGCTGGAAGGCATCGGGGCCGAGTGCCACCGAACAAGTCGCAGGACAAGTCGCAGGACAAGTCACGGGACAAGTCACAGGACAAGTCGAACGCCTCCTTGCCGTAATGATTACGGAGATGACACGCGATGAAATGCAAGGAGCTCTCGGACTCGCCGGGCGCGCAAACTTCACCGCTCAGTACCTCAAGCCCGCGCTGGCAGCAAGCCTCATCGAAATGACGGTCCCCGACAAGCCCAACAGCCGCCTCCAAAAATACCGCCTTACTGCGGCGGGCCGGGCGCTGTTGGCCGGGAAAGAACGCCCGTAGCCCCACCCGCCACGGCCCGCGCCGCTTGACTTCCCGCACCCTTTCTTCCGAACTTCCGGTTTCCCGCGCCGGGGCCCGGCCTGCCCCGCCCCGGAATTTCATCCGGAAGCGCCGGGGATTACCACCCGTGCCATGGAAACCACAGATCCCTCCGAACAGCCGGAAGGCATGGCCAGCTTCCCCGAGCTGCTGCCCGCCCGCATGGTCAACGAGTACGTCTACTGCCCGCGCCTGAGCTACCTGATGTGGGTGCAGGGCGAGTGGGCCGCCAGTGCCGACACCGAGGAGGGCACCCACGCCCACCGCCGGGTGGACCAGCGCAAGGGCAAGCTGCCCCAGGCAGAAGACTTGGCGGACGACACCCGCATCCACGCACGCTCCATTACCCTCAGCAGCGGGCGCCTCGGCCTCATTGCCAAGCTGGACTTAGTGGAAGGCGAAGATGGATCCGTAACGCCCGTGGACTACAAAAGGGGCAAACGCCCCCACGTGGAGGGCGGCGTTTGGGACCCCGAGCGGGTGCAACTGGCCCTACAGGTGCTGCTGTTGCGCGAGCATGGCTACACCTGCGGGGGCGGCGTCATCTACTTCGTGGCCGGCAAGGAACGTGTGCCCGTGCCGGTGGACGAGGAACTGGAACGCATGGCGCTGAAGGCCGTGGCGGACATGCGGGCCATGGGCGCAGCAGGCACCATGCCGCCGCCCTTGGTGGACAGCCCCAAGTGCCCGCGCTGTTCGCTGGTCGGCATCTGCCTACCTGATGAACTCAACTTCGCCGAGGAGCGCCAGGCGGAACCGCGCCCATTGGCCGTGCAGCAAAGCCAGGCCCTGCCCCTCTACGTGCAGGCCCAGCACGGCAAGGTGTCCAAGAAAGGCGAAACGCTGGTGGTGGAGCCGGATGAGGGGGACAAGGTTGCCGTGCGCTTGGTGGACGTAAGCAGCGTGGTGATCCTGGGCAATGTGTACGTCACCACCCCCACCCTGCACGAGCTGATGCAACGCAACATATCCGTGAGCTGGCACGGCTACGGGGGCTGGTTCATGGGGCACACGGTGGGCACCGGCCACAAGAACGTGGAACTGCGCACCGCCCAGTACCGCGCCAGCTTTGATGAAGGGCGATGCCTGCACATCGCACAAGGCCTGGTGGCGGCCAAGATCGCGAACCAGCGCACGCTGCTGCGCCGCAATTGGAAAGCCCGCCTTCGCCCAAATGCGGCTTCGGCGGACACGGACGACGGCATGCCCGGGGAACTGGCCCAAGAGTTCAAGCAGTTGATCGCCAAATGCGCCCGCACGGAGAGCTTGGGCGAACTGCTGGGCATCGAGGGCACGGCAGCGGCACGCTACTTCGCGCACTTCAGCCGGATGTTCTCCAGCACCGACGAAGGCGTTACCCGTTTCGACTTCAATGGCCGCAATCGCCGCCCGCCCACCGACCCGGTGAACGCCTTGCTCAGCTTCGGCTACGCCATGCTCACGCGCACTTGGCATCAAACCTTGTCCCATGTGGGTTTCGACCCCTACCGGGGCTTCTATCACCAGCCGCGCTACGGCCGCCCCGCGCTGGCCTTGGACCTGATGGAGCCCTTCCGCCCGCTGATCGTGGACAGCGCGGTGATCCAGGTGATCAACAATGGAGAGATCTCGCCCGGCGACTTCCTGCGGGCCGGCCCCGCCATCAACCTCAACGAGCGTGGTCGCAAGGCCTTCATTGCCGCCTTCGAGCGCAGGCTCTCGCACGAGGTGACGCACCCGGTGTTCGGCTACCAGGCCAGCTACCGGGCCGTACTGGAACTGCAGGCGCGTTTGCTGGGCCGCCATCTGCTGGGCGAAATGGTTGAACCCTCCAACTTCGTGACACGATGAACCGGGAAGAACACTTGTACATGATCGTCTACGATGTGCGCCACCCCAAACGCTGGAGGCAACTGTACAAATTGATGCAGGGCTACGGCGAATGGGTGCAGCTCAGCGTATTCCAATGCCTACTAAGCCCCATGCGCAAGGTGCAACTCCTGGGTCGCATCGAAGAGACCATAGACAGCCTGGAGGACCATGTGATCCTGATGGACCTCGGTCCGGCGTCGCGCGAGCGCCCCAGCGTGTTAAGTTTGGGCAAGCCCTTCAGCGCGGTCAAGCGGCAGGTCACCATCGTTTGATCCGACCAGGTCGATGCTGCGGATAGCCAGTGCGAGCACTGGGGTGGCAACACGGATGAACATCAGCCCTCGCGGCACTTGTAGTTCCTTGACATGCTGTTACTTTGCATTGCCGCAAAGACTCCAAGTGCGGCATCTCCGTTCTTTCCCGAAGGCCATTTTGGCCAGCGCTCGCATAGCCCCTCTGCATGCCTTGTGTATCGCGGCATACAGGGAGGGCGGATCTCCACGGCAGAAATGCCGTGGCCTCATTGAAGC
>DAOKZW010000032.1:0-9321 GCA_035325445.1 Flavobacteriales bacterium | reverse complement strand
GATCTCCACGGCAGAAATGCCGTGGCCTCATTGAAGCGGGGGGGGAACAGGGGGGGGAACAGACCCCGGCGGCAATCTCCACGGCAGAAATGCCGTGGCCTCATTGAAGCTGTGTCAGTAACGGGCACAATGTTATCACGAATCGTGGATCTCCACGGCAGAAATGCCGTGGCCTCATTGAAGCGGTGCAGCACCAGTAAGGGCAGGGCGTGCCGTAGTGGATCTCCACGGCAGAAATGCCGTGGCCTCATTGAAGCGGGCATCCGGTTACCGTCAACCGTGGCGGATCGCTGGATCTCCACGGCAGAAATGCCGTGGCCTCATTGAAGCTGAACGTGGCCTTTGATGGCGTGGGCATCCTGGCCAAGATCTCCACGGCAGAAATGCCGTGGCCTCATTGAAGCAATACGCCACGGAAGACCAAGATGTTCGGGGTCGTGCGATCTCCACGGCAGAAATGCCGTGGCCTCATTGAAGCTTGAACGGCTGTTGCAGGAGCTTAAAAAGGCCGTCGCGATCTCCACGGCAGAAATGCCGTGGCCTCATTGAAGCTTGGCCTGCATGCCATGGTAGAATCCGATGAGCAGATCTCCACGGCAGAAATGCCGTGGCCTCATTGAAGCCGCGGACATCTGCTTCAGCGCCGTCGGCGCGCAGGAATCTCCACGGCAGAAATGCCGTGGCCTCATTGAAGCCCCGTGGCGGGCCAATACTCCGATGACCATGCACCTGGATCTCCACGGCAGAAATGCCGTGGCCTCATTGAAGCCAGCTGCGTCCCGAGCAGTTCCACCTGCACAAACAGGGATCTCCACGGCAGAAATGCCGTGGCCTCATTGAAGCTCGGCCCACATGGCATAGGTCCAGTCCTCCCGGCCGATCTCCACGGCAGAAATGCCGTGGCCTCATTGAAGCGGTTGTGGTAATGGCACGCTGCCAGTTCGCAACGGCGATCTCCACGGCAGAAATGCCGTGGCCTCATTGAAGCATAAGCCCGGCCGATTCCAGTCCCGTGCAGCTTTGGATCTCCACGGCAGAAATGCCGTGGCCTCATTGAAGCCGAGTGGGGCCGTAAGCTCATGCACGACAAGAGCGAGATCTCCACGGCAGAAATGCCGTGGCCTCATTGAAGCGTGGTTATGCCTTCCATGGGCGTGTTGGCAATCTCAATCTCCACGGCAGAAATGCCGTGGCCTCATTGAAGCCCATTTCCGCGCCGGTGGAAACCAAGGCAATGCCCATCTCCACGGCAGAAATGCCGTGGCCTCATTGAAGCAAACCCCGCACCGTGCGACTGAGCGCCGACGGCGAGATCTCCACGGCAGAAATGCCGTGGCCTCATTGAAGCGCCGAACAGGACGGCCTTATCCGGCGCATCCAGCTAGATCTCCACGGCAGAAATGCCGTGGCCTCATTGAAGCAACCACAAAAGCAACCACCAAGACAAATGTCAGCACGATCTCCACGGCAGAAATGCCGTGGCCTCATTGAAGCTCCCGTACGTAGAAATCCCAGCTGAAGATGGTGCCGCTGATCTCCACGGCAGAAATGCCGTGGCCTCATTGAAGCAAACGAATCACAGACATGGAGAACACGGCGAACATGATCTCCACGGCAGAAATGCCGTGGCCTCATTGAAGCACCGCTCGGCGGTCACATCGTCGAGGTGCTTCTTCAGATCTCCACGGCAGAAATGCCGTGGCCTCATTGAAGCATTTCGCCTTCGGCCGCGTCCTTGCGCGGTTTGGCCGATCTCCACGGCAGAAATGCCGTGGCCTCATTGAAGCATCGGCATTGCCCAGCAGTATGGCCCTCGGGTCAAGATCTCCACGGCAGAAATGCCGTGGCCTCATTGAAGCTACTTTCGCAGGGTGGAGACGCTACGGGTAGTCCTGATCTCCACGGCAGAAATGCCGTGGCCTCATTGAAGCGCGCTGCTCACGCTGGCGATGGTGATCTCGATGAGGCGATCTCCACGGCAGAAATGCCGTGGCCTCATTGAAGCCTGCTTCAGGCGCTCGTTCTCCAGCTTCTCGCGCTGATCTCCACGGCAGAAATGCCGTGGCCTCATTGAAGCGGGGTTGCGCATCATCACGGGTACATCTGGCGGAAGATCTCCACGGCAGAAATGCCGTGGCCTCATTGAAGCCAACGCATAGAGGCAGGCCAAGGCTGCCCGAGTGATGATCTCCACGGCAGAAATGCCGTGGCCTCATTGAAGCGCGTTGGCCTCGTCGTATTTCTGCAGGCGCTCCTTGATCTCCACGGCAGAAATGCCGTGGCCTCATTGAAGCCAGGTCCGGTATCTCAAGGTCGTCCTTCCCTTGGTGGATCTCCACGGCAGAAATGCCGTGGCCTCATTGAAGCGACACCATCGCCGCCGCGCTGACGGACCAACTTTCGATCTCCACGGCAGAAATGCCGTGGCCTCATTGAAGCATTACCATCAGCGATGTGATCCCGTTCGCGGTCCCGGATCTCCACGGCAGAAATGCCGTGGCCTCATTGAAGCCAGTAGCTGCCACCCCTCGCCCTGCACCTTGCCTGGATCTCCACGGCAGAAATGCCGTGGCCTCATTGAAGCAGCGCCGCGATCGGCATCACACCATTCGCACCCAGCAGATCTCCACGGCAGAAATGCCGTGGCCTCATTGAAGCGAGGCAGGCACCTCGGTCACGGACGAATACAACATGATCTCCACGGCAGAAATGCCGTGGCCTCATTGAAGCCACGAGCGGCCAACTCAACCCCGACTGGACCGAATGATCTCCACGGCAGAAATGCCGTGGCCTCATTGAAGCTACAGCAATAGCAGCCCTGATGATCGCCGGGGCCGCGGATCTCCACGGCAGAAATGCCGTGGCCTCATTGAAGCGGTGACCCGGACATGCTGCCGCGCCCACTGGTAAAAGATCTCCACGGCAGAAATGCCGTGGCCTCATTGAAGCTTGGCGTGGGTTTACCGGGGTGCGTCCGCTTAGGAGATCTCCACGGCAGAAATGCCGTGGCCTCATTGAAGCCAGCTCATCGAACTCCAAGCGGTAGAGCTGGTTGCCGGATCTCCACGGCAGAAATGCCGTGGCCTCATTGAAGCCCTTGGAGCCTGCCGCCCTGGACATCGTGAACCAACGATCTCCACGGCAGAAATGCCGTGGCCTCATTGAAGCTTCTGCACGGCGGCCAGTGCGTGGGCGGGCGTGAGGGATCTCCACGGCAGAAATGCCGTGGCCTCATTGAAGCTACAACACCGTGTACCAGGAGGTGCTGGCCAGCGGTGGATCTCCACGGCAGAAATGCCGTGGCCTCATTGAAGCCGGCCTTCAGGTTACGCCCGAAGGCGCTAGCGGCATGATCTCCACGGCAGAAATGCCGTGGCCTCATTGAAGCGCCCTGTCGCCGGGTAGCAATTACCGCTTCATGTTGGATCTCCACGGCAGAAATGCCGTGGCCTCATTGAAGCCCAAGGACCTGTGCGGTGTACTCGGCATCGTCAACTGATCTCCACGGCAGAAATGCCGTGGCCTCATTGAAGCGGCAAATTAGGAGACCTCGCGCCGGTGATATCGGCGGATCTCCACGGCAGAAATGCCGTGGCCTCATTGAAGCTGAGCTTATCGCAGTTCTTGGTTTCGAGGATGTGGCGATCTCCACGGCAGAAATGCCGTGGCCTCATTGAAGCCCAGCTCGCTGTACTCCAGCAGCACCATGCCCTCGCGATCTCCACGGCAGAAATGCCGTGGCCTCATTGAAGCAAGGAGTTGGTCTTGGACAGGATCAATATCCATGAGGATCTCCACGGCAGAAATGCCGTGGCCTCATTGAAGCTGGTACCGATTGCATCAAAGTATATCGACCCAGCAGATCTCCACGGCAGAAATGCCGTGGCCTCATTGAAGCATGTGGTGGTGCATGTACCGGTCCACTTGGCGCAGGCGATCTCCACGGCAGAAATGCCGTGGCCTCATTGAAGCAAGGGGTCGATGTAGTTCTTCCGGAGCGCTGCATAGATCTCCACGGCAGAAATGCCGTGGCCTCATTGAAGCACGCGCTGAAGTGTGCTGGCGCTGGGTTTGCCCACCGATCTCCACGGCAGAAATGCCGTGGCCTCATTGAAGCTCAACGCGCCGGGCGAACCAGATCGAAATCTTGGAGATCTCCACGGCAGAAATGCCGTGGCCTCATTGAAGCTCGGGCTGCCAGGGTGCAAAGAACAGGTCGCCCTTGATCTCCACGGCAGAAATGCCGTGGCCTCATTGGGTTGGCACCCCGGCCCCTTGCTTCGGCATCCGCCATCGCTCGCGGCCAAGCCGCCAACCCAGCCGCCTCCGGCGGCAGCAAGTAGGGTAATGGCGACCGCGCTTCGCGCGACACTTCACTCGTCCTCCTCCCCCATCCACTCCTTGATCGGCCTGCCGTCCACCATCAGGTCCTCCACCACGGCGCGGCCCTTGTGTACACGCACCACGGCCCAGGATTCCTTGGGCCCGGTCCCGGTCTCGTTGCGGCGCCCCGGCATCATCAGTTCCTCGGTGCGGCGGCCCTGTCCTTCCTGCAGGTAATAGCGGTCGAAGGGCAGCTCCACCCGGTAGACCAGGTCGGAGCCGGACCTCCAGCCCTGGACCTTGGCCCGCACATAGGGACCGCTCGCCGGTTTGTCCATGGACAGCCCGGTGATCACGGCGAAGCCTTCGGGGTCATGATCCAACTGGGCATAGACCTCCGTGGGGCCGCCGGTTTCCGGCAGTCCTTCACAAAACCAACTCCCTCTTTCGGCCTCAAAGGCCAGGCTGACATATTCGCCCCGGAAGGGATCGCGGGGATCGATCGGGGCGGTCTTGAACAGGAAGACCTCACCGGCGTGCCTCACCTCCTCATGGTTGTACATCATCCAGATGGGTACCGCCAGCATGGCCGCGGCCACGAGCAACCAGAGCTTCAGCTTCATGATCTTCCGCGTTGGCGCATCAGGCGCAGGTTCATGAAAAGGAATCCGGCCCCGATGGCGATGAACACCAGGCCGCGCACCACGTAGCTGAGGTTGGTGTCCATGAAGCGCAGCAGGATCACCAGCCCCGTGATGGCCAGTCCGAAGTTCATGAGGCGCAGGCTGCCATCCGCAATGCCGCTGCGCACGTAATAGACCCCCAAGGCCAGCAGCGCCAGGTTGACGACCACGGCCGCCAGCATGGGGCTCGCCATCGACAAGGCATAGCACGCCAGCATGATGGGCAGCCCTTCGGGCCACGGCCAGCGCTCGAACGCCCCGCGTTGCCGCAGGGAAAGGACGTACACGGTACACCCCGCCACCACCAGCGCCCAGTTGGCACCCATGTCGCGGCCTTGGTCGGTCAACAGGAAGCCCTGGCTTTGCCAGAAAAAGCGGTAGCTGGCCAAGAACAGGATCCACAAGAGGGTTGCGCCCCCCACCAGCACCCACGGTGCGGTGCGCCATTCGCGGCCGGGGTGGGTCCATGGAACCAGCGTGAACATACTGGCCATGGCCACCATGCCCAAGACCCTCCCCAGGCCCCAATCGCGCAGGAAGAACTGGATGGAAATGCCGATGCTGAGGGCCATGAACAAGCTGAACCACCAGAAGCCGGTGCTGTTGCCGCGCTGGCGGGCCTGGGACAGGTAGGCCGGTGCGGCGGCCGCCAGCAGGACGAGCACCTGGAAGGGGCGGCGGGCGTCCTCGAAGGCGAAAAAGCCGGCGCCGGCATAGCCGGTGGCCAAAGCGAGGAAGATGAGGGCCGCCGCGAACGAGCCGGGCAGATAAAGCAGCGGCAATACCAGGAGCGAGCAGGTGAGGAGATAGCCTGCCATGTCCCCGTCGACATGATAGATCTGCGAGATCAACGCGATGTTGGCACAGAGCGCGCAGGCCAGGAAGGCGGCGCCTCCTTCGCGCCACGCCATGGAATCAGGCCGGCGGGCCATGGCCCACGTGATCACCGCGATGCCGGCCAGCACCGGCAGGAAGGCCAGCAAGGTGCGCATCCAGCGCGGCAGGTCGTCCCAGTTGTGGGCCACCACGAGGATGACGCCCAGCCCCACAAGCAGGCCGCCGATCAGCGCGGTGAAGAGCATCATGCGCCCGCCACCCTCCGGTGCGTCCGCATAGCGTGCTTTGATGCGCTCCGCCTGTTCGGGCGTGATCAAGCCCTCGTGCAGCAGCACGGGCAATTCCCTGAGCAGGTCCCGGGACATGGGTGCAAGGTAGAGCCCCGGACCACACGTCCACACCTGCTTACAGGCCATGCGTCTTGCCTACTTTCGCATCATGCGCCACCTCGCCCTGATCGCCTTACTGGCCGCAGGCGCCCTCAGTGCCCAGGATTGCAGCATCCCCTTCACGGAGCCGCTCTTCGAGGTGCAGGTGGAAAGCGGCGTTTGGTACGGCAACGCCACCCGCTACAACGGGGGCACCGACAGCCTGCGGCTGAACCTGTACAAGCCCGTGGGCGACGGGCAAACGGAACGCCCGCTGGTGGTGCTGATCCATGGTGGCGGCTTTTACGAGGGGAACCGCAACGACTTCAACGCCATGGCCCAAGGGCTGGCGGCCAACGGCTGGGCGGCGGCTACCATCAGCTACCGGCTCGGGTTCTATGGCTCGTGGCTCTTCGGGCCGCCCTACCCCCACGATCCCTATGAGGTGAGGCGCGCCATCTACCGCGCCATGCAGGATGCCAAGGGGGCCATCCGCTTCCTGAAGGGCCGCCATGAACAGGACAGCACCAGCACCTCGGCCGTGTTCGTGCTGGGCGGCAGCGCCGGGGCCATCACCGCCCTGCACGCGGCCTACCTGGACAGGCCGGAGGAGAAGCCCAACAACTGCGGGGCCATCGGCGATGTGCAGCACATCTTCAATTTCTACCCGCGCCCCGACCTGGGCCCCGTGGACGGCGAGCTGAACCAGAACGGGCACGACGCCTCGGTGCTGGGCGTGATCAATCTGTACGGTGCGCTGATGGACACCAGCTACGTGGAAAGTGCCGGTGATCCGGCGCTGTTCTCGTACCACCAAACGGGCGACCCGGTGGTGGGCTGCGGCGTGCAACAGCCGTACTGGGGCATCGGTCTGGGCATCCCGGACAACAACCCGTGGCTGTATGGCTCCTGCGCCATCGATGCGCGCATGCAGCACCTGGGCTTCACCCCGCAGCGCTACCGTTTCCATCTGCACCAGGGGAACGAACATGCCGTGCACGACCAGACCGGCGTCATGGCCGATGCCGTCCTGTGGATGCGCCAGTTGATCTGCGACATCACCACGGGGACGGCCCCGGACGGCAACATCGCTCCGGCGCGGCTGGCGCCCAACCCGGCGCAGGCCGCAACCACCCTCGCGCTGCCCGGCACCAGCCCGGCCACCTACACGCTGTTGGACCTGCAAGGGCGCACCGTGGGCCACGGGAGCATCACCGGGGGGCAGGCCGTGATCAACCTCGGCCACCTGCGGCCGGGCACCTACCTGGTCCGCACCGGTGATGGCGGCGTGCTGCCGCTGGTCAAGGAATAAACACAAGCCCGCGGCTCGCGTGGCACGGCTGTTTGCGGCCGCATGTCACGGGTTGACAAAAAGAAGGTTGAGGGCGGAACGGTTTTTGCGCCCAGAAAAATTGCGTTTAACTTTACTTCAGCCAAAACCTCATCAGCCATGCGCACACTGTCCCTCTTCTCCCTGTTGGCGGCGGCGGTACCGGCCATCGCATCAGGCCCCGAAAAGCTCACCGTGGTGGTACACACCAGCGAGCGGGTCGTGGCACAATACGTCTGCACCAGGTCGGCCGACAAGCAGGACCTGCCCTTGGGCACCAAGGTGCGCAAGGAAGGCATCTTCAACTGGCACGTGGTGGGCGGCACAGCCCCCTACACGGTGCTGAAGGATGAGGTCACGGTGGGCCAAACACGCTGCATCACGGTGATGGACGCCAACGGGCAGGTGGCCACGGCGTGCGGCATCGTGGGCACGCGTGTGGAGGTGGTGGAGGTGAATTGCAACCTAGGCGACAAGGACACGCTGGTGCAGGGACTGGTGCCCGATGCCGGCACCGATGCGGCCCGCGGCATGGTATCGGCCCGCCGCTCGGTGGTGGCCGATGACATCACCACCGTGGAGGAGCCGCCGGTGTTCCCTCCGCTGCCCATTCCGGAGACCTACCACCCCCCGGTGAAGCAGATCGACCAGGACAACCCGCCCCCGGTGCCGGTGCCCACCGGTGCGGTGAAGGGCACCCCGCAACTGGACAACGGCGGACACAGGCCACCATCGCCCCCGAAGGCGCAGTTTGAAAACCGGAAGGCGGACACGGGTACGCTGACGGCACCGTCCTGGTCGGGCGGGCGGCCCACGGGCAGCAGCCCTGCCCCGGCACCGTCGCCTTCGCCCAAGGCACCTGCACAACCGTGGAAACAGGCGCGCTAAGCCGGCGGAAGGCCGGTACACGCACCAAGCAGGACACGTCCCTGCCGCACTTGCGGGCCTTTCTCGACGAGGCATACGAGCGGTACGCGGTACCGGCCTTCATTGCCGATGACCCCATCCAGGTGCCGCGTGCCTTCGCGCGGCGCGAGGATGCCGAGCTGATCGGCTTCCTCACCGCCAGCATCGCGTGGGGCCAGCGCAAGACCATCATCGCCAATGCCTGGAAGCTGGCGCGCCTGATGGACGGTGCGCCCTTCGACTTCGTGATGCACGCCGCCGGGGGCGAGCTGGCGCACACCGCGCGCTTCGTGCACCGCACCTTCAACGGCACCGACCTGCGGCACTTCATCCGGGGCCTGCGCCACCTGTACACCGCGCACGGCGGCCTGGAGCAGGCGTTCCTGCCCGCGGATACCGCGGCACCGCTGCCCGCCATGGCCGCCATGATCGCGTTGTTCCGTTCCCGCTTCCTCGAACCGGCCCATGAGCGGCGCACCGACAAGCACGTGGCCGACCCGTCACGCGGCAGCAACGCCAAGCGGATCAACATGTTCCTGCGGTGGATGGTGCGCCCCGCCGATCGCGGCGTCGACCTCGGCCTTTGGAAGCGCATTCCACCATCGGCGCTGCATGTGCCCTTGGACGTACACACCGGCCGCGTGGCCCGCGAGCTGGGCCTGCTACACCGCAAGCTGGATGATTGGAAAGCCGTGGTGGAACTCACCGAAGCCTTGCGCCTTTTCGACCCCGATGACCCGGTCAAGTACGATATCGCCCTGTTCGGGTTGGGGGTGGAGAGTGGGAAGAGTTCGTAGTTCGTAGGAGGCGTTTCCTGCCTACTGCCTACTGCCTACTGCCTACTGCCTACTGCCTACTGCCTACTGCCTACTGC
>DAOKZW010000031.1:0-46766 GCA_035325445.1 Flavobacteriales bacterium | reverse complement strand
TGCGGCCCAATGCCGTTCTTTACAAACCCACGCACCTAAAAAGGGGAAGCTTACATCACCTCCACCCGGACCTCACCCAAAACAACAATAGTCTGCCAACCTGGCCCATGGGTGCCTCGAAGAACTTCGAGCCGATGGCACAAGCATTTATCGTTCGTGTCAGTCAAGGCGCGACGAAAGGAAGCTATCCATAGGTAACTAACTGAGGAGCAATGTAGAATGACCGAGCGAGAAACGCTTGCCCAAAGAGACGGCGCGAAGTGCCGATGACGCGGGAGCGAGGTTCTTCGAGGTACCCATAAGGCAACCACTTCGTCCCCTTGAAATCCGGCTTGCGCTTTTCCAGGAAAGCGTTTCGGCCTTCCTTGGCCTCGTCGGTCATGCGGAGTTGTGCATGTCACCGCGAATATGCTAGCTTTGTATCCAGTTGGATACAGTCACAATGTACTTCATTGAAAAAACCGCCGAATTCGACAAGTGGCTGCGAAAACTGAAAGACTTGAAGGCAAAAGCCCGGATTCTGTTCCGGATCCAGAAACTGGAGCAGGACGAACATCGGGGAGACTGCAGGCCTGTAGGCGGAGGGATATCCGAGCTGCGGATCGATCATGCCAAGGGCTACAGGGTCTATTTCAAGGAAGAGGGCAACAAGCTTATCATCCTTCTGGTCGGTGGAGACAAATCGACCCAGCAAAGGGACATTGAGAGGGCCAAAAGGATTTGGAAGGAATTAAAACGATAATGCCGAATGGAAACTTCAAGGTTCGACGTGGCCGACTACTTGGACAACGACGAGATCATCGCTGAATACCTGAACGCCGCCCTGCAGGATGGTGATGAGGCGGCCATCCTCACGGCCATCGGCAATATTGCCAAGGCCATCGGAATGACCAAGATCGCCGAGCAGACAGGCCTTAGCAGACCCAGTTTATATAAGGCGCTCTCGGAAGGTGCAAAACCACAATTTGCCACGGTCCTCAAGGTACTGCGCGCCATCGGAGGGAGCCTGCAGATCAACACGATACCGGCTTAGGCCAAGCTGTTGGCCCCCCTGCCACGTTATCAAGGCAGCCACTCCGTCCCCTTGAAATCCGGCTTGCGCTTTTCCAGGAAGGCGTTTCGGCCCTCCTTGGCCTCGTCGGTCATGTAGGCGAGGCGGGTGGCCTCACCGGCAAAGACCTGCTGGCCCACCATGCCATCATCGGTGAGGTTGAAGGCGAACTTGAGCATCTTGATGGCCGTGGGGCTCTTGGCCAGGATCTCCTGCGCCCATTGCCACGCGGTGCTTTCCAGCTCCGCGTGCGGCACCACGGCATTGACCATGCCCATTTCGTAGGCCCGCTGTGCGCTGATGTCGCGGCCCAGGAAGAAGACCTCGCGGGCGCGCTTCTGGCCGATCATCTTGGCCAAGTACGCGCTACCGTAGCCGCCATCGAAGCTGGTGACATCGGCATCTGTCTGCTTGAAGATGGCGTGCTCCTTACTGGCAAGGGTGAGGTCACACACCACGTGCAGGCTGTGTCCGCCGCCCACGGCCCAGCCGGGCACCACGGCAATGACCACCTTGGGCATGAAGCGGATCAGGCGCTGCACCTCGAGGATGTTGAGGCGGGGCATGCCGCCCTCGTCCACATAGCCCTGATGGCCGCGGCTACGCTGGTCGCCGCCGCTGCAGAAGCTCCACACGCCGTCCTTGGGGCTGGGCCCTTCGGCGCTGAAGAGCACCACGCCGATGGTGGTGTCCTGGTGGGCATCACTGAAGGCCTCCAACAATTCACCTACGGTGTGGGGGCGGAAGGCGTTGCGCACTTCGGGCCGGTTGAAGGCGATGCGGGCCACGCCTCCGCTCTTGCGGTAGGTGATGTCCTGGAACTCCTTGACGGTTTGCCACTGCGGGGGGGCCGCGGCGGCCTGCATGCGGTTACGTGTCATGTGGGGTGGCTTGTGCCGGCCAAAAGTAGGCCCCGGCCGTGGCGGAGGATTATCTTTAGGGGCCCGCTCAATGGTTCGGGGAATGCGGCGACGGGGGCCGCAGCGTGTGTCGTGGCCTGTCTTGATCATGTGATCCAACGAAATTCATCCTCCCGGGCAGCGCCAGGCATCGATCGGGTGTCTTGCTTGCGGAGAACAACTTGGAGAGCGGTGCCGGAACTGGGCGAATACGAGCTGGTCCGTGCATGCCGACGCGAGGAGCGCAGCGCGCAGGAAGCCCTGTACGCCCGTTTTTCACGGCGCATGTTCGCCGTGTGCCTGCGCTATGCGCGCCACCAGGCGGAGGCGGAAGACCTGTTGCAGGAGGGCTTCATCCAGGTTTTCGACAAGCTGCACGCCTTCCGGATGGAGGGCTCCTTGGAAGGCTGGATACGGCGGATCATGGTCCATACCTGCATCAATCATCTGCGGAAGAGATCCGTGCGGGACGAGGTGCTGGGCACCGAACGGATGCCTGAGCGGTCCGTTGGCCCCTCCGCCATGGACACGTTGGGCCAAGCCGATCTGCTGGCGTTGGTGCAGGAGCTCCCGGACGGATACCGGGCGGTGTTCAACCTGTATGCCATTGAGGGCTATGACCACGCGGAGATAGCAGAGCTGCTGGGCTGTGGCGAAAGCACATCACGAAGCCAGCTGGCCAAGGCGCGGGCGGCATTGCAACGACGATTGGAGCAATTGAAAACGACGAACTACCATGAAGGACGAACATCCGATCGATGACCTTTTCGCCCGCGCGCTTCGCGAGGCGGAGGCCGCTCCTCCCCCGCGGGTGTGGGAGGGTGTGGTGCGGGAACGCGACCGGACCCACCTCTTGTTGCTGCACTTGCGCCGTCGATGGGGCTGGTTGTTTTTGGCCCTGCTGACGACCGGTGGTGTCTACGTGCTGTACACGGATGCCACCGGCACCGCAAAGGTGGTCCAAAGCCCGGCGGTGTCCGCACAGGCGGCCGGTGGTGCTGCGGCAACAAGCAGTGATGCACCGGGGACGGCGGCAGTCGGAACGGGCCCTGCCGTATCCGCCCCGGCCATACGAGTTGGCACGGAGGGATCCCCCACGACGGAAACCATGCATGCCACTCACGGGGAAACACCGGTCGAAAGGCCATCCATGGCCAGTGTCCGGGAAGGCGGAAAGGCCGGCCTGCGACCAAAGGCCCTAGGCATCACCTCCCGTGCAACGCCCGAGGTATCCACGACACCCGCAACGACATCGTCCCCGATCCACAAGCAAGCCATGGACCATACCGGGGTCGCTCAGGCCTCATTCCCGGATGTCCGCGAAGCATCGGTACCGGGCGGTCCGTCGCCCTTTGGCTTTCCTTGGGCCGTGGAGCGCCTGTCGCTACGTCCATCGGCCTTGGCTAACACCCCCATGGTTCCGGCGCCTTACGGGGCTCCTCCCCCCGTGGCACCGGTGCGCCGACCGGCCTGGTGGGTGGCGGCTGGCATCGGTCCTTTCCGCGAATCGCGCCAATGGCATGGCGATGATACCGGGCTGGTGCGGTCGCTGCAGGGCACGGAAACGCCGCATTACACCACCGCCGCGGGCCTGTACACAGGATGGGAGTGGCGCGGGGGCTGGGGCATCTCCACGGGCGTGGAATACAGTGGCGCGCGGTACGATTTCCGGCATTTGGACCGGTTCCAGGACCGGCGCGACTCGGTGATCACCCACGTGGTCACCTTCAACTCCTCGGTCGTGGGCAGCTTCACCGATACCGTTGCGGTGCTGACGGAGGTGCGCAGGCCGATTGCCGCCATGAACCGCTACGCCTCGGTGTACATCCCGGTGGAAGGCAGCTGGCACCGGGGCTGGTTCCGCTGGCATTACGGCGTGCGGGCCGGCATCGCGCTGGACCATCACACCATGCGTTCCGGCATCACCTTGGTGAACGCGCCGGGCGGTGCGCGGAGCGTGGATGTCGGTGAAACAGACGCCCGCACCGACCTCCAGCTCGGTTTCAGTGTAGGGCTCGACCTGGGGTACGCGTTCACGGAACGCCTGGCGCTATGGGCCTCACCCCAGTACGGCAGCGGCCTGTTTTCTTTGCTCCCCACGGACGGCTCGCCGCACACCATCACCACCCGCACCGGCATCCGGTTCCGGCTGGCCTATACGCTTCGGCCCAAACCATGAATCAACGACCGGCACGACGTTTCAGCTTGGCGGGCCCGTTGCTGGCGCTCCTGCTCGCATCGCCCATGGCGGCCCAACCGCCCTGCGACAGCCTGCATACGATCCCCTTCACCTACTCCGACCTGGGGGGGTACATGTACGGCTTTTCCATCCTGAACCCCGACACCAACATATCCATCAACATGTCGGAGTGGGCCTTCCTGGGCGAAGGGCACATGGCCAACAGCTATGGCCAAACGGCCACGAACCTTTTCCCCGGGGCCGCCAGCTATCTGGTATGCCTGCGCACCGACCTATGGGGCGACCAAACGGACTGGTGCGAGTCGGTATACTGCGAACTGGTCGAGGTGCCGGTGGACCCGGCCTGTACAGGGCTTGTGGCCGATTTCACCATCACGCTGGAAGGGGACAGCATCCGTTTCGTCGACCTGTCCTCCGGACCCGGGGGCACCCCCATCCAGACCTGGCATTGGGATCTCGGCGATGGAAGCTCCTCCGACACCACCTCCCCCCTGCACCTGTATCCGGGCAATGGTCCTTACAAGGCATGCCTCACGGTTTCCAATGGCCCCTGCACGGCCACCGCCTGCAACTGGATCTACACGGGTCCGCCCAACGTTCCGTGCGCGGTGCTGCTTCAACCCTCCATCGATGTGCTCCAATACCGGCAGGTGATCGCGGCCTATGACCGCAGCATCACTTCCGGCATGCACAGTTCGCTCATTTGGGATTTCGGTGACGGCAGCACCGGCACCGGAAATCCCGCACTGCACGCCTACGTTGCGGAGGGCACCTACCAGGTGTGCGGGGAAACCACGCTGTGGGGCCCGCTTACGCAGGACACCTGCATGGCTCATGCCTGCGAAGTGGTGCAAACGTGGTCGGCGCTGGGCATCGGGCAACCGCAAGTCCAAGGCACGATCCGTGCCTGGCCCATTCCTTTCCAGGATGTGTTGACGGTGGAACATGACGGCCGGTTTGCGGTTTGGGAACTTTTTGACCTGGTGGGGGCGCGTCAGCTGAAGGGACGCCTCGATGGCTCCGGGTCCCTGTCCATCCCCGGGGCCATGCTCACGCCCGGCAGCTATTTGCTGCGGCTCTCGGGCCCTGGGGGTGCGCGGACGCTGCCCGTGATGAAAGCCCCTTGAAAACAGGAAGGGGCCGCAGCAAGACCGCGGCCCCTTCCTGTTCAGGCAACATGCCGGGCTCAGGCGGCATCCGCCACTTCTCCCCGGCCGTCCATGGGCTCGAAAGAGCCCAGCACCACCTCGGTGGAATAGCGCTTCTGACCATCCTTGGTCTCGTAGGTACGGTGCACCAAGCGGCCTTGCAGCGATACACGGCTGCCCTTTTTGAGCTGCTGGGCCACCTGCTCGGCCAAGCGGCCCCACGCCACGATGCCGTGCCACTGGGTATCTTCCTTGAACTGGCCGTCGCCGTACGGGAAGCGCTCGTTGGTAGCCAAACTGAAGCGGGCCATTTTCTTTCCCCCATCATATTCGCGCACATCGGGATCCTTGCCCAGATTGCCCATGAGTTGCACGCGGTTCCTGATCATTTTCTCCGTGTTTTCCATCGTTTCCATGTTTTTGGGTTTTTCGTTTGGTCCGGCCGGTATGGGTTGGCCGGTGCAAACATTCATCCGTGGTTTCCGGGTATTCGGTCAGTAGGCGTTTACAGCCGTTTATAGGCGTTCACTACCGTTTGTTGTACGGTTTAAAGGGTGAGACCACCTGATCTGCTTGCGTGTCTTTCGCTACCTATCTTAGCGGCCGGGCGCACAAAGCCTGGATTGCCAATGAGCACCACACATAAAGTTCTGGTCCCCACGGATTTTACCAAAGTGGCCGATTGCGCCATGAACCATGCTGCCGCGCTGGCGGAGGAAATGGGTGCCGAGGTGCACATCCTCCACATTGTTCCGCGGCAATCGGACTTGGAGGAGGCGCGGCCCAAGCTGAACATGGAGCTGGAGCGCGCCAAGCGGTGGAACGACCGCATCACGTGGAAGCCTCAGCTGCGCGTGGGTTCGGTATACGACGAGATCGGCAACGCGGCCTCGGAGATTGGTGCCGAGCTGGTGATCATGGGCACGCACGGTATGCGGGGCATGCAGTTCATCACGGGCAGCCGGGCGCTGCGTGTGATCACCAACGGGCGCGTGCCGTTCATCGTGGTGCAGGAGCGCAACATCCGGGAAGGCGGCTACCGGCGGATCGTGGTACCCATGGACCTGCAGAAGGAAACACGCCAGAAGGTGGCCTTGGTGGCTGATATCGCTCGCTATTTCCACAGTAAGGTATTTGTGATCACGCCGCGTGAGACGGATGAGTTCCTGAAGAAGCAACTGGAGAACAACATCCGCTTCGCGGAGCAATACTTCGGTGAGCGCAACGTGGAGTTGAGCACCACGGTGGCCGATGTGGACAGCAGCAATTTCGTGGATGCGGTGATCGATCACGCCATGGATGTGGGCGCGGACCTGATCACGATCATGAACTTGGCGCGGGGCAACATTTTCGGGGTGTTGGGCGTGCCGTACGAGCAGGAAGTGATCACCAACGAGCCGATGATCCCGGTGATGCTGGTGAACCCGCGTGAGACCACGGGCAGCGGCTGGAGCTTCCAGTAAGGGCAGGCTATACCTGCATGCCCATCACGAGGATGTCGTCCACCTGCTCTTGGGTGCCCTTCCACTTGATGAAGGCCTCGTTGAGCATGATCTTCTTCCGTTCGGGCGTTTCCGGGGTTATCTGCACCAACAATTCGCGGAATTGGCGATAGAGGAATTTCTTGCCCTTGGGCCCTCCGAACTGGTCGGCATATCCATCGGAGAAGACATACACCGCATCCCCCTGCTGCAGCTGCACCTCGTGCCCGATCAACACCTGGTCGGTCAATTCAAAGCCACCGATGGCGATCTTGTTGGAGGTGTATTGAAGCACCTCGCCGTTGCGCACCACGTATAACGGGCTGTTGGCCCCGGCAAACTCGAGCCGCAGGGTATCGGGATGGAAGGTGCACAGCGCCATGTCCATGCCATCGTGCATGTGCTTGTCGCGGTTCTTGTCGAGGGTTTGGAATGTGATCTGGTTCATCTGCTCCAGCACCAGGCTGGGCTTGGTAATGCCTCTTTCCTTCACCACTTGGTTGAGCGCGTTGTGCCCCACCAGGCTCATGAATGCGCCGGGCACGCCGTGGCCCGTGCAATCCACGGTGGCGAAGATGACCTTCCCGTCCACGGCCTCCACCCAATAGAAGTCGCCGCTGACGATGTCCTTGGGGCGGTACAGCACGAAGCTGTTCGGCATCAGGCGATGCACATGATGGTCCGGCGGGAGGATGGATTCCTGCAGGCGCTTGGCATAGCGGATGCTGTCCGTGACGTTCTTGTACAGTTCCACCACCTTGCGGCTTTGCCGCTCCACCTCTTCCTTCTGCCTTCTGGTCTCTTCGGTACGCTCGCGCACGCGCTCCTCCAGCACGCGTTCCCTTTCGCCCAGCTCCTTGCGCATCATCAGCAGGGCGTGGCCCAGCACGTCGTCGTTGCTCAAGGGCTGGTACTCGGCCCTGAAATCGCCTGCTGCCAAGGCATGGGAGAATTCGGTGGTGCGTTTCATGCCGGCCACCAGGTCATCCAGGGCCTTCGACATATCGCCGATCTCGTCATTGCGCGGCACGATGCGGTTATTGGGAAACAGGCCCTTGCCCAATTGGAGGAGGATGGACCTGAGGTGGCGCACGGGCAGCACGATCCCCCTGACGAGCAGGATGGCGAAAATGCTGCCGATGAGCACCAGTGCCGACCCGAGGTACAGGACGAAGAAGCGCAGCGAATTCAGGCTTTGGATCATCCCTTCGCGCAAGGCTTCGCGCTTATTGGCCTGCTTGGCCAGCAGGTCGTCCAAGTCTTTCAGGACCTGGTCGGTCTGGTTGTCCAACACCTCGCCGGCCTCCGCCATGTTCCGGGCGTTGAAGTTGGCCATGGGGTCCTTGTAGCTTTCAAACGTGGGCAGCATTTGCTTGATGCTGTCGTGCAGGGCAAAGAGGACGCTCATGTCGTGGAAGGCCTTGCTCATGTCCGCCACTTCATCCTTGTCCCAATGGGCCTGCAGGGTGTCGATGCGATCGATGAGGTCGGGCAGCTCCTGGTCCGTCAGCCTGAGCAGGGCCACTTTTTCGGGCGCGTCGGGCAAGCTTTCGACCATGGCCCAATGCTTGACCAGGGTACGCGCGCCCACCACCAGGTTGCGCAGTTGCACGAGGGCATCCACCGATGGCCCGTACACGTTGTTGATCTGCTCGTTGATGCGCCGGCTGCGCTCGATGGTGCGGCTGGTCAGCACCACCACCAGCAAGGCAAAGAAGATGAAGAGGGCGAATCCGATGCCGATCCTGCGCCCTATGGTCATTCGAAGCCGCATGGTGGCCGTCAATGATCCCGCTGCTTCATCTCGTCATGCTCCAGTTCCTCGAAGAGCCGACGATAATGCCTGCTTTTATCCTCATCCTGCAGGCTGTAGTGTATGCTCTCCAGCCCCAGGATGGTTTCCGCCCTTCCGGGCCGCATCTGGTGTGCCTTCAGCATATAGGGCAGCGCCAAGGTGAAGAACTCGCGGCTTGCCTCCTGGATCTGTTGCAGGCTGGGGATGTCATTCTCGGGGGTGATGCGCTGGATGTTGTACACCCCCCGGTTATAGTACAGCGTGGCCAGGTTGTAGTTGGCGCCGTAGTTGGCGCTGTCCATGGCCAACACCCGCTTATACACCGCCACGGCCTTGTCGTACCACCCGTACTGTTGCCGGTCTTCGTTGAAGAGTTTCACGTACACGGTGCCCAGGGCGTTGTTGAAGTCGATGTCGGCCTGCACGGTGGCCGTGTCGGGGGCCAGCCTTCTGAGCGCTTCGCCATACTTGGCGTAATAAGCCATGGCGGGCTCCGGTTGCACCGCATTGAGGGCATTGACGGCGTCGTTGTACATGGTTTTGGCCATGTACCAGTAGGCGGGCCTGCTGCTGGCAAGGAATTTCCGGTCCTTATCCTCCACGATGGCGGTGTACAGGCTGGCCATGGCCTCATCGCGCAGGATGTCCGCCTCGGGCTTGGCCGCCCCCTTGTACAGGTCCTTATACACGAATCCCCTCAACACCCATACATCGGGCATTCGGGCCAGTTCCGGGTCCTTGATGGCCTCATCCACCAATGTCCGCGCGCCCTTGAGGTCGCCCGCTTGGTACTTCTGGTTGGCCTGGGCCAACGCCCCGCCTTGCGCCAGTGCGGGCGCCACGTGCAACAGTGCGCACACGATTATGGCAAGGAGGTGCTTCATCATTCCACGACCCTATCGGCAAGCTGCCTGAGTGTTAAGCCCACATCTATCCGCTGTTTCTCGGCATTTGCCAAGCTGATCTCATATTTGATGGTGTTGCGCGCGGCGATGAAATTGATCACGGCGCCGTGGGCCAGCGCTTCCGGGCAATCGGAGATGATCAGGGTCGACCTGGCGTTGGGGTTCCTCAGGATCGCCGGGAGCAGGTCCTTGTTGGCTACCGGCACAAAGAGGATGTGGCAGCGGTCCACCTCGGCCATTTCGGGCAGCTTGCGCACCTCTATGGGTTGCTTTCCGATGGCCCGGTTGGCGTATTTGTTCGCCAGTTCCTGGTACAGGTTGGCGCTCCCGATCACGCCAATGACGAACGGCCCTTGGCGCATGGCAGGATCCCGCCATTCCACAAGTTTGGCGATGTTGTAGATGTAGCTGGCCTCGATCATGGCCTTGGTGTCCTTGTCGGGCTCGCGCTGTTGCTGCGGGCCGGTGAAGGCCGTGGCAAGGGCCATCAGCGCCATGGCCGCCCCCGTCAACAGCGTCATTCGCGCCAATCGCCCCCCACGGGGTGTTGATCGCAAGCTGTTGTTGCCGGGGTTCATTGGTGAGGCTTGGCCAATGTAGCTGGCGGCACGCCCATGGTGCCCAATGCCACCGCCCGGCTATGCACGATCGGGTGTGCATAGCCGGGCGGTATGGCCGGTTTCGCCGGGCAGGCTTCCCATGCGGCACCCTGCCGTGGATGCCTGCATGTTGTCGCCGTCATTCCGGAAATGGGATCACCCGTTGGCCCCTTGGGCGAGGAGGTCGCGGTCGAAAAGGTACAGGCCTGCCTTGTCATTGCCGATCATGTTGAGCTTATCGAGCAAGTTCCGGGCCAACCGTTCCTCCTCGATCTGCTCGGCCACGTACCACTGCATGAAATTGTGGGTGGTGTAGTCCTTTTCCTTCAGGCACAGGTCCACGATCCCGTTGATCTCCCTGGTGACCTCGATCTCCTGTTCCAGGATGCTTTTGAACACGCCCAGGACATCTTTCACGGCCTTGGGCGGTTTGCCCAATGCCGGCACGAGGGCGTGCCCGCCGCGCTCATTGATATACCGCATCAGCTTCAGCATGTGCGTGCGCTCCTCGTCGCTGTGGCGATAGAGGAACGTGGCCACGCCCTCCAAGCCCTGCACCTCGGCCCATGAGGCCATGGCCAGGTAGATCTGGCTGCTCATTGCTTCCTTCTCCACTTGTGCGTTCAGTGCGTTCTCCACCTTCTTGGATACCATGTTGCCCAGTGTTTATTGTGTGCACAAATCTACTGTGGCGGCAGGAGAAAGGATGGCGCATCGGCCATGCACCCTTCCCGTGCGTCGCGGGCAGGTGCACCTGCGCTTCATTTCTTGTTGATCTGGTTCATGGTGCGTTCCACACCGATCAAACCGAACTCGAGCACAGCCTTGCCGATCTGTTCGAGCAAGGCCGGCATGGCTTCCTGCTCCTCGGCGGACCATTGGCCCAGCACGTACTCCACCTGCTTGCCGCGGGCAAACCCGCTACCGATCCCCACCCGGAGCCGGGGAAACCCTTCCGTGGCCAGTTGTTCGATGATGCTGGTGAGGCCGTTGTGGTTGCCATCGCCGCCTGCGGCCCGCATGCGCATCTTGCCGAACGGGAGCGCCAGGTCGTCCACGATCACCATCAACCGGTCCGGCCCGATGCCCTCTTGTTCCAACCAATAGCGCACGGCCTTGCCGCTGAGGTTCATGAAGGTTTGCGGCTTGATGAGCACGAAGGTGCGCCCCTTGTGCCTGAAGGAGGCCGAATCCGCGTACCGGCCGGGGGCGAAGGATGTATTGTGTGCCGAGGCCAGGGCCTCCACGGCCCTGAATCCGATATTATGCCGGGTATCGGCATATTCCGGCCCGGGGTTGCCCAGGCCCGCGATCAAGTACTTCATGGTATCCGATGGGGTCCATGCCCGCTATTGGGGCACGCCGTGTCCGGGGCGTGAAAGTACAAGCCCCGCACGGGGCAGGGCTTGTACTGTTATTGAACGAAACGGTTTCCGGGTGTTGTTTCCCGGCCGTTGGATCACTTCTTGGCGTCCTTCTTGTCTGCGCCTGCTGCCGGCGTTTCAGCGGCCTTCTTGCTTGCCTTCACGGCCACCACCACGCTTTCGGGCTTTTCCAGCAGGGTCACTCCCGGCACCTTCACGTCGCGCACGCGGATGCTCTCCCCCACGTCCAGGCCGGTGATGTCCAGCTCGATCACTTCGGGCATGGCATCCAGGTTTCCCTTCACGCGCACGTTGCGGAGGGATTGGCTCATCTTGCCTCCCTTGCGCGCCCCGATGCTTTGGCCCTTGAGGCGCACGGTCATGTTCAGGCGGGCGTCCTTTCCGGATTCCACTTCGAGGAAATCCGCATGGATCACCGCGTCGGTCACGGGCTGGAACTGCTTGTCCTGCAGGACGGCCAGATGCTTTTGTCCGTTGATATTGAGCTCAACGCGGTGTGCCAAGGGGGAGTGGATGATCTGGTCCAGGGCGCGTTCGTCCACGCTGAAGTGCATGGTTTCCTTTCCGCCATAGAGGACGCAGGGTACTTGCTTGGTTCGGCGAATGGCCTGGGCGCCGGAAGTGCCCTTGATCTCGCGCTTGGTGCCGATGAGTTCGACGTTCTTCATTTTACCTCGGGGTGTTATGCGATGATGAAGTGGCTGCTGATGCTTTCGTGCTGCCTGACACGGCGGATCACGTCGGCGAACAACTGCGCCACGGACAGTTGTTTGATCTTCGGCGCCACCTGTAGTTTGGCGGCTGGCACCGGGATGGTATCGGTCACGATCAGTTCCTGGAGGTGGCTGTCCTGGATGCGTTCACAGGCCGTTCCGCTCAACACGGCATGGGTGCACATGGCCCTAACGCTCACGGCGCCCTGTTCCATCATCATGGCCGCAGCCTTGGTGAGGGTTCCGGCGGTGTCCACCATGTCATCGAGCAGGATGACGTTCTTGTCGGCCACATCGCCGATAACGGTCATGCTTTCCACCTTGTTGGCCACCTTTCGCTGCTTGTAGCAGATGGCCATGTCCACGCCGAGGTGTTTGGCGTAGGCGCTGGCGCGCTTGGTTCCTCCGGTATCGGGTGCAGCAATGATGAGGTCCTTGATGCCCATACCCTCGATGTGGGGCAGGAAGATGCTGCTGGCGAACAGATGGTCCACGGGTACCTCGAAGAACCCTTGGATCTGGTCGGCATGCAGGTCCATGGTCATGATGCGGTCCACGCCGGCGGCGGTGAGCATGTTGGCCACCAGTTTGGCCCCTATGCTGACGCGCGGCTTGTCCTTGCGGTCCTGCCTTGCAAAGCCGAAGTAGGGCATCACGGCCACGATGGTGCGTGCGCTGGCCCTTTTGGCGGCATCCACCATGAGCAGGAGCTCAAAGAGGTTGTCGCTGGGGGGCATGGTGCTTTGCACGATGAAGACGACATTGCCTCGGACGGTCTCCTCGAAGCTGGGCTGGAACTCGCCGTCGCTGAACCGGCTCACCGTAACCTCCCCCAGCTTCTGCCCGCTCATGTGGGCGATGCGCTCGGCCAGGTCGCGCGTGGCGGACCCCCCGAAGATCTTGGCGCTATCCAGTGGATCGTGCTGCATGTTGCTTGTGGGCAAAGCTCCCCAAAAGGGCCGCAAATGTAATGAAAGCCTGTCAGTTATCAACGATCGTGGATGGGAAGTTTTCCATCGGGGCCCGGTACCCATTTTTCCGGGTCCCGCCTTCATTTCTTGCCACCTTCGCAGCCTGATGACCAAAAAGAAGCGCCTCGGCCATCCCGATGAGCTGGGCCGGCCAACCTTGTTGGCCTTGGTACGCGAAGCCGGTGCCACCGGCATCACCGCACAGCAATTGATGTTGAAGCTGGGGCTCGACAAGCGGGAGCGCGGCACGCTGCAGGCATTGCTGGACAAGCTGGTGGCCAAGGGCGATGTGGAGGCCGGCCGGCGCGGCCGCTATACGGCCTTGGACGGATCCGAAAAGAAGGATGCGGCGCCCCGCAAGGGTGGCGTTGAGGCCATCCTCGAGCTGATCTCCAGCGGGGCCGGCTATGCGCGCCTGGCCGAAGGCGGGGAGGATGCCTACATACCGGAGCATGCGTTGGGCACGGCGCTGCATGGCGACCGGGTGATGATCCAGCTGCAGCGGGGCCGCAGCCGGCCCGAGGGCAAGGTGCTGCAGGTGCTCGAGCGTCGGCGCACCCGCTATGTGGGCAAGTTGGAGAAGTCCGGCGCTAACATGGTGCTGCAGCCCGACGACCCGAAGATGGCCCGGCCCATCCTCATTTCCCCTTCAGACCTGCACGGCGGCCAGGCCGGCGAGAAGGTGGTGGTGGAAATGGCTCCTTGGGAACGCGTACGCGACCCCATCCGCGGAAGCGTGGTGCGGGTGCTGGGCCGTGCGGGCGAGCATGATGTGGAGATGCACGCCATCTTGGCGGAGTTCGACCTGCCGGCGGACTTTCCGCGGTCCGTGGAAGAAGCCGCGGAGGCCATCCCTGCCGGCTTCTCCAACGCAGAAATGGCCTCGCGCCGCGACATGCGCGGAATACCCACCTTCACCATCGACCCGGAGGACGCCAAGGACTTGGACGATGCGCTGAGCATCCGCAAGCTGGAAAACGGGCACTGGGAGGTGGGCATCCACATTGCGGATGTAAGCCACTACGTGCAGCCGGGCAGCCCGGTGGACAAGGAAGCGGCGGCCCGCGCCACCAGTGTTTACCTGGTGGACCGCGTGGTGCCCATGCTGCCGCAACGGTTGAGCAACGACCTGTGCTCGCTCAATCCCGATGAGGACAAGCTCAGCTTCAGCGCCATCGTGGAGCTTGACGACCAGGCGCAGGTACGCGGCGAATGGTTCGGCCGCACGGTGATCCGCAGCGTGCATCGTTTTTCCTACGGCGCCGCCCAAGCCCTGATCGAAGGTGGCGACGGCCCGTACAAAGAGGAAGTGCTGGCACTGAACCGGCTGGCGGAACACTTGCGCAAGGACCGCTTGGCAAACGGGGCCTTGGAGATCGGCGGCAACGAGGTGAAATTCATCTTGGACAGCAAGGGCAGGCCCATCGGCGTGTATGAGAAGATGATGGGGCCGGCCAACTGGCTGATCGAAGAATTCATGCTGCTGGCCAACAAGCGGGTGGCCACGCAAGTAGGCAAGCCCAAACGTGGGCTTCCCAAGCCCTTCGTGTACCGGGTGCACGACCTGCCCGACCCGGAAAAAGTGGATCAGCTGCGCACCTTGGCCATGAGTTTCGGCCACCGGCTGGATACCACCGACCTGAAGGCGCTCCCACATGCGATCAACCAGCTGTTGCGCGACGTGCGGGGCAAGGAAGAGGAAGGGATCATCAAGCAGGTGACCATCCGCAGCATGGCCAAGGCCGTGTACAGCACGGACAATGTGGGCCACTATGGATTGGCCTTCAACTTCTATACCCACTTCACCAGCCCCATCCGCCGTTATCCGGACCTGATGGTACACCGGGCCTTGGCACATTACCTGGCCGGTGGCAAGGCGCTCAACAAGCAAGCCTTGGAGCTCAGCTGCGTGCACAGCTCGCAGATGGAGAAGCGGGCCGCCGATGCCGAGCGGGCCAGCGTCCGCTACAAGCAGGCGGAATTCATGCTCGAGCGGCTGGGCCAGCATTTCGATGGCATCGTCAGCGGCCTCACCAGCTGGGGCATGTACGTGGAGATCACCGGGAACAAATGCGAGGGCATGATCGCATTGCGCGACCTTCCGGGCGACCATTACCGGTTCGACCAGGACCGCTACCAGTTGGTGGGCCAGCGCACGGGGCGCCAATTCCGCTTGGGCGACGAGGTGCGGGTAGCCGTGCGCGCCGTGGACATGCAGAAGCGGACGGTGGAGCTCTCCCTGTCCGGGGCCGAGGCGCCCGCCAAGCAGCCGGAATCGTTCCTCCGCGGCATCTGGGATGAGACCCGCCCCTTTGCGTCCAGCGACCAGCCCAAGGCCCGCAAGGGCTTCCGCAGTCCCAAGGGCACAAACTCCAAAAAAGCCCGCAAGGCGGCCAAAAAAGGGAAGCGGGGCCGTTGAACCCGGGCAACCGGGTGGCCCGGTCGGTGCCTACACCAGGTTCAGGCGCTTGGCGAGGTCGTCCTTGTATGATCCGCCGATGGGGACGATCTTCTTTTCGTTCTCAAGGACCAGGTTGCTCTGCTCAATGGCCGTGATCTTGTCGATCCGGACAATGAACGAACGGTGCACGCGCATGAAATCGCTCTCGGGCAGCTTGGCCTCGATGTCCTTCATGGTGCTGTGGATGGTGTACCGGGTGTTCAGGGTATTGATCACCACGTAGTCCTTCAGCGCCTCGATGTAGTAAATGTCGCTGGTGCGCAGCTTCACCATGCGGCTGTTGCTCTTCACGAAGAGGATGTCCTTGCCGGCCCCCTGCCCTTCCACCAGGTTGAAGAGCAGGTCGCGCTCCTTCAGCACCTCAGCCTCCTTCTTGTGCTTGTAGAGGGCCATTTCGATGGTGGTGTGGATATCGATCTCCTTGAAGGGCTTGATGATATAGCCGTAGGGTTGTGTGACCTTGGCCTTGCTGAGGGTGCTTTCGTCCGCGTATGCGGTCAGGAAGATCACCGGGATATTGGCCTCGGAGCGGATCTTGGTGGCTGCTTCGATGCCGTTCATCTCGCCCTTGAGCATGATGTCCATCAGAATGATGTCCGGCTTGGTCTCCAAGGCCAGCGCCACGGCGCTTTCACCCGTTGCGGCGGCCCCCACCACATTGTAGCCCAACTTCTTCAGGCTCTGCTGGATATCCTTGCTGACGATGCTCTCGTCCTCAACCACCAGTACGTTGGTTTGTGCCATGGTCTATTCTCAGGAACGTTCAAAAGTAATCAAATACGAGGTGCCTTCTACGGCCTTGGTGCGCGTTGCGTTTCCTTCCAGTTGTGCCATCAGTATTTCCACCAGCTCCATGCCCAATCCGCGATTCCTTTCCTCTTGGTAATCCTCGGGGAACCCGGCCCCATTGTCGGTCAATGAGATCTTCACCGCCGGGCCGTCCTCCCTCAGGGTGATGGCCACCACGCCTTCCCGGCCGTCCGGGAAGGCGTGTTTGAGGGCATTGCTGATCAGCTCATTGAGGACCAGTCCGCACGGTATGGCCTTGTCCAGGTCGAGCATCAGGGGTTGCAGGTCGGTTTCCATGCGTACCCGTCCGTGCAGTGCATAGCTCATCGCCAGGTTGCTGCACAGCTCCTTGATGTATCCGGCCAGGTCCACCTGTGTGAAATTCTTGTTCTGGTACAGGCTTTCGTGTATGAAAGCCATGCTGCGGATCCTGTTCTGGCTCTCGCGCAGCAAGGCCCGCGAGCGTTCGTCGCCATCCATGTGCCCTTGCTGCAGGTTGAAGATGCTGCTGATGATCTGCAGGTTGTTCTTCACCCGGTGGTGCACTTCCTTGAGCAGCACTTCTTTTTCCCTCAGGCTATCCAGGATGGCCTTTTCCGAGTTCTTTTTTTCGGTGATGTCGTGTGCGAGGAAACTAGCTTCCCTGACCTCGCCGTCGGTGGTGATGGGACTGCTGAAGATCTCTATCCACATGGAACCCATCGTGGGGTGCCTGAGCTGGAGCTCATGGCTGCAATGTTTCCCGCCGAACACGGCGGTCACCACTTTTTGGTATTCCCGATCGTCCTCATCCGAAATGAATGGCAGGAATGAATCGCGCAGGCTCGATCCCACGTTCACATCGCCGCCGAAAATGCCTTTTGCCGCCATGATGAAGTTGCGGTTGCATGAGGTGATCATCCGTTCCCTGTCCATCGTCCAGATCATCATGTTGGTGCTTCCCTCGAAAATGGAGTGGAGCTTGGCCGCCTGTTCCCGGGCCTTGGCCTCCACCTCACGTTCAGCGGTCACCTCGTTACCGAGGCCGAACACCTCCTCCACATCCCCCCGTTCATTGAAGATGGGGCTCAGGAAGATCTCATTCCATACATCCTTTCCGTCCGTGTCCGTCCGGTTTGTTTCAAAACGCACCTTTTTTCCGGAAAAGGCTTCATCGTACTTCGCCCTCCAGAAATCATGGTAGTCCATGGGTGCGAAGTAGTGCTTGGGCTCATCCCCTGAGTCTTGGAGCTTGGGTGGCTTGCCATGGAGCCGCACGATCATATCGTGGTACACCTTGTTGAAGTTGGTCAGGCGGTACTTCCTGTCCACCGTCCAGAACATGTGGTCACCGCTTTCGAACAGGGCCTTCTCCTTGGCGTGGTGATGCCTGATCTTCTCCTCGGCCTCTTGTTTTTCGGTGATGTCCCGGAAAATGCTCCTGGCCATGGTCACCACGCCGTTTTCTTCCTTCACGGTGGAGGTTCCCTCACAGATCAAGCGGCGGCCGTCCTTGGCCTTGAACGTGGCTTTCCAACCACTCTTTGCCTTCACCTGGTAATTGCCTGCCATCCATTGGGTGGCCTTTCCCTGCTCGGTATCGTCCGCCATCAGGTCATAAAAGGTCATGGTGGCCAAGTCCTTGTCCTTATAGCCCAATGCCTTCTTCCAAGCCTCGTTCACAAACAGGAATTTACCTTGTTGATCCACGGTATGGATCATATCGTTCGCGTTATCGACCAGGTCCCGATAGCGTTCCTCGCTCTCACGCAGGGCCTCCCGGTCCCGTTTGGCCTGGGTCACATCCCGGCTTACGCCCATGCTTCCCAAAATGCGCCCTTCTTCATCCATTACCCGGGAAGCAGCCAGGAAGCTCACAAATGTTTTGCCCTCCCGGGTGATGTTGCGCACCTCCCCTGCATAGGCCCCGTAGCGGTCCAATTCCTCCTTTACGCGAATGAACTCTTCTTCATCGGCATAGAGCACGCTCGATTTTTTGCCGACCACTTCCTCGGCCTCATAGCCGAACTTGATCGAGGCGGCCGGGTTGAATTCCGTGATAGTGCCCTTTCGGTCCACCGCAATGATCATGTCCAAGGAGCTGTCGATCAAGCTCTTTGCCAATCGTCTGCTATGTTCCAAGGCTTGGTGCGTGCGCTTATGGTTTTCTATTTCCTCGCGCAGCCCGGCATTCATCTCCTCGGCGAGGTCGGCGCGGAGGCTTTCACGCATGTTTCTCCGCTCCGCTTCCTTGTCCTGCAGGGTCAGTTGCAGGGCGTCGGCGTTCATGTGCCACGTGGGGGTGCCTTGCACCCAAAGCGCACGTGTTTCGTCGCCGGCAGCCTTGAACAAGAGCTGTACCGGGGCTGGGCCGCTACCTTGCCCCATGTGCTGTAGGGCATCCTTGGCCGCTTGGGCATCCTTATCGGCGACCAGCCCCAAGAAGGTTGCCCCGATCAATGGTCTGTGCGGCAGCAGTTCATCCGCTGCCGGGTTGCTGTATGCCACTTTGCCGTTTTGCACCACGATCAGGCCATCCCTGATCTGTTCCGTAAGCTGCCGGTAATTGTTGGCCAGTACCCGTTGTTCCAATTCAGATTCGCGCAAGGCCGTAATATCAATGACCACGCCTTCTATCACCGATACCCTTCCGGGTTCCTCCCTCAAGACCGTGTTTTCAAGTACATGCACGGCCCTTCCTGTACGGTGCCTGAGGAGCACCTCATAGTTGTTCAGCTGCTTTTTTTCGAGGAGGTCTTCCAGGAACCCATGCCGGCCGGCCACGTCAAAATAGTGCTGCTCCACCGGTATTTCCAGCAATTCATCCACGCTGGCATAGCCCAGCAGTTTGGCCAAGGCCAAGTTGCAGTTGAGCATGCGCCCAGCCAAGTTGGCCCTGTACAGGCCGAAAAGGTCACCGCTGAAAAGGTCATCATACAACCGGAGCCTCTCTTCCGAATGAAGGCCATGCCGGGAACCATTTGTCAATTCCTGGCCCATTTTCCCTTTACCCTGTTGCGCTTGATCACTGGAAGTCAGGCTCATGGCATAAACCCTTGTGATGGATCAACTACGGGCAATTTTTCGTTGTCCAAGCGGACCTCCCCCCCATCCTTATATCGTATGGTGAGCATAAGCGTTCCATTTTCGTCATAATAATTGAAATCTCCTTGTTCCGATCCGGCTACATATCGTCCTTCCATCTTCAATCGGCCGTTTGGCCAATACCATTTATGCTTCCCGTTCCGCTCACCCATCACAAAGGAACCGGTGGAGTACTTCTTGCCATTTTCATAGTGGCTTGACCACGGTCCATCTTTCAGGCCCTCTTTATACATCCCTTGCTCCGTATGGTCGCCCACCTTGTACAGCCACGGTCCATCCTTCAGGCCATCGATATATTCACCTTGCGTGATCACGGCCCCATCCGTTCCGTACTCCACCGATCCACCATCCTCCCTTCCTTTCCTGTAATTCTCCTCCCTGTGGAGCTCGCCACCGGGATAAAACCATTTCCAATTTCCCTGGGGCAGGCCTTCCCGGTAATTTCCCTTTTGTTCCACCTCTCCGCCGCGGTGATAAAACACCCAGGTTCCATCCTTCTGTCCGTCCACATAACTGCCTTCGGCCCGCTTTTCCCCGGTTGAATAGTATTCCGTCCATGGCCCGGTCATGGCCCCAGCCTCACTCACTTGGCCCGAACTAACGAGCACATTGTTCCTGTAGATGGCGGCTTGGGCAGGCTCCCCGTTCTCCTTGAAGCTGCGGAACAAGCCCTCCTTGCCCCCGTCTTTGGCATAGCTTCCGATGGTGGCCACCTTTCCACTGGGGTGGTAGGTATTCTTTATGCTCAGCAGCATGGTTTCGCCGGCATCCGGCAACACTTGGTCTTGGTCATACTTGGCCAATTCCAGAAGATTGCCCTGTTTATCGTATTCCTTGAAGATCCCTTGGCGCTTATCGTCCACGAACCGTCCCTCCCACTTCAGGTTCCCGTTCGGCCAATAACCTTGCCAAGGTCCTTGTCGCCAGCCCTGCTTATCATAAGCGTTGATGGCCTGCCTGCGCTGCAACACGCCACTTCGCCAATCCGTCAAGGTAATCGGTCTTCCATCGTCCGCATACTCGTAAGCCCTGCCCTCCTCCTTTCCGTCCTTGAACATGACCAGGGTATGCAGCTGGCCATCGGGATGGAAGGTCTTGCTGGGCCCATCCTTGACGTCCTGAACGAATTGTTCCTCACTGATCAACACACTGTCCGGCGCATACTTGCGCTGATACCCGTTCTTCTTGCCGGCTTCATAGTCAATGGTGGTGGCCAACTGCCCATCCTCTTGGTAAAAGAACCATGTTCCGTTCAATTGGAAATGCAGGCGGTCCCCTTGGCTTTTCAGGATTCCATTGGGGTAGAACGTCTTCCAGTGGCCTTCCGGCTTCCCGTCCACCAGGTACCCCTCACTGCTGACCGTTCCATTGGGATAAAGGTACTGCTTGAACCCCCCATCCCCTTGCGCAAAGGATCCAACCCACAATACACATAACAGTATCATCAATATTTCTTTTAAAAGAAAGTGATGATATCGTAAGGGCTGTTGATCCTGTTGATGGGCAGGTTGGAGCATGAGGGTGGTTCGTACTTCTCAAAAGTATTGCACAACGGATGAACAATCGGAGCTGGTGCTGAAACAGCCGGGGAACGGAGGCTAATCGGTGGTGTGTGGTCATTCGTGAACGATCGTGCACAAGGATCGTACACCCCTGATGTGCATGGAATGGGGCGCCCGGGGAAACCCCCTGGATCGTTGGATCCCCGTGCGCAACTATTGATGAGGTCTCCTTGCTTTCCCGGATATTGCTGTTATGCAGCACATGATTGGATCGGGCCCTGAAAAGTGATGGATAGTTATACACGGGATAATTCACTTATGCACATAGCGGATGTTCGATCCCTGACAGGGCGTTTATCTTTGGGGCATGCACATCGCAATTGGCAGTGATCACGCGGGTTTCAGCCTGAAAGAGAAAGTGGTGGGGCATCTTTTGGAGGCTGGTCACCAGGTGGATGACAAAGGCACGTACAGTGAGGCGAGCACGGACTACCCCGGCTATGCCCATGCAGTGGCCCGGGCGGTGATTGCAGGCGAGGCCAGCCTTGGCATCGTGATCTGCGGGAGCGGCAATGGGGTGAACATCACGGCCAACAAACATGCGGGCATACGCTCGGCCTTGGCGTGGACGGTGGAGATCGCGGAATTGGCGCGGCAACACAACAACGCCAATGTACTGGCCTTGCCGGCACGGTTCATTTCCCCGGAACTGGCACTTTCCATTGTGGATGCCTTCCTGGCCACGAATTTTGAAGGAGGCCGGCACCAGCGCAGGGTGGAGGCGATAGAGGGATAAGCGGCCCGGCGATGGTGGGGAAGATACTGGCGGCTGTTGCCTTTGTTGCCTTGGGCTGGCCTGCAGCAGCCCAAGTGGACAGTTTGGCGCTGCACTATGCACGGTGGCTCACGGAGGAGCGGCTGCACGATCATCTTTCGGTGTTGGCCAGCGATGAATTTGAAGGAAGGGAGGTAGGTACCCCAGGTGAGAAGAAAGCTGCGGCATATATCATGGAGCAGTTCAAGGCCCAGGGCATACCCCCCCTTGGGGATACCATGGGAAAGGGCATGCTGCGGGATGGATACCGGCAGGAATTTCCCGTGGTGCGCAGCCACTTGGGCGGTTTGAGGATGGAGTTGGGCGGCAAGCCCTGCACATTCCTGCGGGACCACATGTATTTCCGGGAAAACCTGGCCAAGGAGGTGCATACCGCCGAAGTGATGTTGCTGACTCCCTTGACCGCCGGTGGCATCCTCTTGGGGGGTGCGGGCAAGGTGACCATGCTTTGGGATGATGGCGGGAAATCAGCGACCAAGGCCGACCTGGGCATGTTGGGTGAAATGAGCAAGGGCACCGGTATGGAGGTCCTTTTGGTGGTGGACAGTTCCGCAAATGAACTGATGGAACGGTTCGGCGCGAAGCTGCAGGAAGGACGGTTGCGGCTGGGCGGACCGGCGGGCAGCATGAAAAAGGATGAAGGGTTGCAGGTGATCATGATCACGCCCGAGCTGGGCGAGGCCATCATCAGGGAAGCCGGTCTGAAGCCGAAGAAGGCCCTGAAGGAGGCCGCCACGAAGCGGGTGATATTGAAGGTGCCCATGGCGTTCTCGGCCAAGAACCTGGAGGAGGAACTGACCGGCCAGAACGTGCTGGCCTATTTGGAGGGCGGCGACAAGAAGGATGAGCTGGTGGTGGTAACGGCGCACTTGGACCATGTGGGCGTGCAGGACGGCGAGGTGTACAACGGCGCGGATGACGACGGCAGCGGCACCGTAGCGGTACTGGGCATGGCCGAGGCCTTCGCCAAGGCCAAGGCGGACGGGCACGGGCCCCGGCGCAGCATGCTGTTCATGACCGTGAGCGGTGAAGAAAAAGGGCTTTTTGGCTCACGTTGGTACACCGATGACCCGGTCTTCCCCTTGGCCAACACGGTGGCCAACCTGAACATCGACATGATCGGCCGGGTGGACAGCACCCACGAGGGCAACGACCACTATGTGTACGTGATCGGCAGCAAGCGCCTGAGCAGCGAGCTGGGCGAGATCCTGGAGCAGCAGAACGCCACCTACACGCAACTGGAGCTGGACTACACCTTCGATGCGGACGACGACCCCAACCGGTTCTACTACCGCAGCGACCACTACAACTTCGCCAAGCACGGCATCCCCGTGGCTTTCTTCTTCAACGGCGTACACGAGGATTACCACGGTCCGTATGACGAAGTGGACAAGATCCGCTTCGACCTGTTGCACCAGCGCGCCTTGCTGGTATTCCATACGGCGTGGGAACTGGCCAACCGAGAGGATCGGCCGGTGGTGGACGGGAAATAAAGGGTGGTGACGCGCAGGGCTAAGGCCTATCCTTCCCGCAGCAATTCCACGATCGTGTTCTCCATGCGCTCCTTGAAGCGCAGGTACCGCTCGCCCGTTCCGGGCCCATAGATGCCGGTGTGGATGCGCTTCACTTCACCATCCCGGCCGATGATCAGCGTGGTGGGATAGGCGTTCAGCTTGTCCAGGAAGGGCAGGCGCTTGGCCACGGAATCGCGCTTGATGCTGCCGGCGAAAAGCAGGTCGTAGGGCAGGTCCAAACGCTTGCTGAAGTTGCGCAGCGCGGGCATGGCCACGGTGCTGTCGTCCTTGTATTCAAAGGCCAGGGCCACGGTCTCCAGGCCCTTGCCATGGTACCGCTCGTGGAATTCGCGCAGCATGCGCGCCTCGTCGATGCAGTTGGGGCACCAGGTGCCCATGATCTCCATCACCACCACCTTGCCTTGGTATTGCGCATCGCTCAGCGAACGCACCGTGCCGTGGATGTCGGGGAAGGAGAAGGCCACCGGATGATCCGGGTTCAGCGAGGTGATGGTCTCGTCGTCCGCCAGCTTGAAATCGGGGTTGCGCACGGCGTTCCACGTTTGTTTCCAGCGGTAGCCGCTGCGGAACTCACCGTCCATGCGGTCGCCGTCGATGCGGGCGCGGAAGAGGTAGGCCTGAGAGCCATTGAACGAGGAGAGGAAGAGCGAATCACCGGTGACGATGCCGTCCAGGAAGCGCAGGTCGCCGGTTTCGGTGGCGAAGGAGCCCTTCACGCGGCCGTTCTCCGCCCGGAAGATGCCGATGGCGGGCTCGTCCCGGTCCTTGGTGATGAGGTGTACTTCCCAGTCGCCGGAAATGTCCGTGTTGGCCGGGCCGTGGGTGGCCGGAAAGCGCGGCCTCTCCCCGGCCATGGCGATGAAGGGCACGCGGTAATCGGGGCCGCGGTAGTAGTTCACCCACAGGCCGTCGAAGAGGGTATCGCCGCGGATCACGCCCTGGAATTCCGAGTCGAAGAAGGGCATGCGGATGCGGATGCTGTCGCCGTTGATGGTGATCTGGTCCGCCACGATGGCCTCATCCTGGTTGCGCACGGTCATTTGCCAATGCCCGTTCACGCTGTCCAGGTCGAAGCGGAACGGCAGGTCCAGCGAGGCCCGGGTGGAATCGATGTCCAGCACCATGTGCCATGGTCCGGTGGCCAGGCGGGTCTTCACCGCTTCCTCTTCCGGCGCGGGCCCGGTGCAGGCACACCACAGCAGGGCTGCGATCAAGAGGGCTCCAAACGGACGGGACATGGGCTGAGAGGGCGCGCAAAGTAGCCATGCAGCATCCAACGCCGGGCACAAAATCGGCGGGAGTTTGAAGTCCCGGAAAGGGCCGCAGCTCCTCATGGAGCTGCGGCCCTTTCCCAAGAGGACGGTTTACAGGTCGAACTTGATGCCCTGTGCCAGCGGCACGGTGGTGCCGTAGTTGATCGTGTTGGTCTGGCGGCGCATGTAGGCCTTCCAGGCATCGGAGCCGCTTTCGCGGCCGCCGCCGGTCTCCTTCTCGCCGCCGAAGGCCCCGCCGATCTCGGCGCCGCTGGTGCCGATGTTCACGTTGGCGATGCCGCAGTCGCTGCCGGCTGCGCTGAGGAAGTTCTCCATCTCGCGCAGGTCGGTGGTCATCACCGACGAGGACAGGCCCTGCTTCACGTTGTTCTGGATGGCGATGGCCTCGTTCACATCGCCCTTGTAGCGGATCACGTACAGGATCGGCGCGAAGGTCTCCTGTTGCACGATGGGCATGTCGGGCTTCACCTCGGCGATGGCCGGCTTCACGTAGCAGCCGCTGGCGTACTGGTCGCCGCTGAGCACGCCGCCTTCCACCAGCATCTTGCCGCCTTGTTCCTTGATGGCGTCCAGCGCCTTCAGGTACATGTCCACGGCGGCCTTGTCGATCAGCGGCCCCACGTGGTTGTTCTCGTCCAGGGGGTCGCCGATGCGCAGCTGGCCGTAGGCGTTCACCATCTTCTTGGTGAAGGCGTCGTACACCTTGTCGTGGATGATCAGGCGGCGGGTGGTGGTGCAGCGCTGGCCGCAGGTGCCCACGGCGCCGAACAGGGCCGAGTGCATGGCAATGTCCAGGTCGGCCTTTTCGGTGATGATGATGGCGTTGTTGCCGCCCAGCTCCAGGATGGAGCGGCCCAGGCGCTGGCCCACGGCTGCCCCCACGGCCTTGCCCATGCGGGTGCTGCCGGTGGCGCTGATCAGCGGGATGCGCTCATCGTGCGAGAGCCACTCCCCTACCTCGCGGCCGCCGTTCACGATCGAGCTCACGCCCTCGGGCACGCCGTTGCGCTCGAACACCTCGGTGATGATGGCCTGGCAGGCGAGGCTGCACAGGGGCACCTTCTCGCTGGGCTTCCAGATGGTGACGTCGCCGCAAACCCAGGCCAGTGCGGTGTTCCACGACCACACGGCCACCGGGAAGTTGAATGCGGTGATGATGCCCACCGGCCCGTAGGGGTGCCATTGCTCGTACATGCGGTGCTCGGGCCGCTCGCTGTGCATGGTCAGCCCGTGCAGCTGGCGCGACAGGCCCACGGCGAAGTCGCAGATATCGATCATCTCCTGCACCTCGCCCAGGCCTTCCTGGTAGCTCTTGCCCATTTCGTAGCTCACCAGCTTGCCCAGCTCGGCCTTGTGCTTGCGCAGCTCCTCGCCGAACTGGCGCACGACCTCACCGCGCTTCGGGGCGGGCCATTTGCGCCATTCGATGAAAGCCTTCTGGGCTGCGGCCACGGCCTTGTCATACTCGGCCCGCGAGGCGCCGCGCACGGTGGCGATCTCGGCCGCGTCCACGGGCGACACGGAAACCAACTTGTCCCCTTCGCCCTTCAGCCAGTTCTTGCCGGTGGAAACGCCCGAGTTTTCCTCGGTGATGTTCCATTGTTTCAAAAGGTCCGCCACGCGGGAAGGGGAAGTGAGGGTGCTCATCTCAAAAGGGTGTTCTGAATTGGGGTGCAAAGGTACGGATGATGGACAGGCCGTGTTTGGGACGGACATGAAGGGAGGGAGGACAGGATGAACAGGTCCGATAAGTATCGGACGGACAGGATGAACAGGTCCGATACATATCGGACGGACAGGATGAACGGAATGGACGGGACTGCCACTGCACCCATTGGTGGTTGGTGCCCCTTCCCGCATGCACGTACTCGGTGGGGTGGTTCGGAACCTTGAGGAGCCAAATTGGCTCATCAAGTTGGCGCGGATCGCGCTATGCCCAATGCACGTGCTCGGCTTTTGCCGAGCGCGTTGCCTCATGGGGCCTCCGGCCCGGCTCACTACACGTTACTTTCGGAATATGACGGGCCGATACATATCGGCCCGAAGGCCCTACCATGCCCGCCACTCGGGAAATACCCGAGCGGCTACCCGTGCGATGCCAAAGACGGATTCTTTCCGTTTTCAACAAAATGAAGTGGTTATGAACAGGGTGTGTCGGCGAGTCGTGTAACAGGTTGGCAATCAGTCAATTATAACGACCTTATTAGATTACTGATACTGGACTATCTGGGCATTCCGATAGGTCCACCCTTATCGAACCCATCAAAACCCCTTAAACGCAAGATTTCGGCCCTTTACGGCCGTTTTGCCTTTTTGGCTAGATAAAGGGAACTCGAAGTTGGCCGTCCGGAAAGCCGGGCAACGGCATTGGACCACAACCCGACTGTGGCCCCCCTGATCAGCGAACCCAAGGAACCGGCCCCGCGATATTGCTCGCTCAGCATCGCCACGTAGGGTGCATCGAACCACATGTTGCGGATTCCGTGCAGCTCAAAGCCGGCAGCGGCAAGCAGCTTGCGCAGGTCTTCCCGCCGGAAATGGGACAGGTGCCGGGGCACGTCCCAGGCGGCCCACTCGGCGCCGTAGTGCTGTGCATCCCAGCTGGAGCGGTCCGGCACGGCGATCACCAGGAGGGCGCCATCCTTGGCCAGCGTGTGCAGCTTGGCCAAGGTTTCCTTGGGGCTGGGCACATGCTCGAGCACGTGCCACAGGGTAATCACGTCGTAGGAATTGCCGGCGGGTAGTTCATCAATGGACGCCACCACGTCCAAGCCCTTTCCTGTGGCGATGCCCCGGGCCTGCGGGCTCACTTCCACTCCTTGGGCCGAATAGCCTTTGGACTTCAGGAAGGCCAGGAAATCCCCGCTCCCGCAGCCAATGTCCAGCACCGCACCCGTGGGATGGCTTTGGGCAACCAGCTTGTGTTTGCCCTTGATCGTCCGGCGACGGACCCAACGGTACAGGTGGTCCCGCAGCGTGGTGGCCTTGGCCGCATGCGAGATGTAATCCTCGGAGAGGTAGTAGGCCCCAATCTTTTCCTGGGTGGGTCGTGGCGAAGTGAAGCGGAAGCCACAGGCCGCACATTCCCGAATGTGGAACACGTGTTTGCTAACGGTATGATCCAGTGGGCTGAGGGCCTCGGTGCTCCGCGGATCTCCACAAACGGGGCAGTTTTCAACGGTTTCCATGTTCATGTTCCACGTGGAACGATCAGGTGGTTTAGCGTCCCAGGTAGACCAGAAGCACGCTGATATCGGCCGGGGACACCCCGCTGATGCGGGATGCTTGGCCGAGGGTTGCCGGCTGGATCTTTTCCAGCTTTTGGCGTGCTTCAATGGAAAGTGAACTCAATTTGGCGTAGGGCATATCGGGTGCCAAGGGAACGTCATCCAGGTGGGCCAGGCGGCCGGCCAAGTTGCGCTCCTTTTCAATGTACCCCTCGTACTTCGCCTTCACTTCGGTTTGCTCGATCACCTCTTTCCGCAGGTTTCCGAAGGACGTGGAAAGCTCGGAAAGGGCGGGCGATAACGGCTCGATATCGGCGTACGAAAGCTGGGGCCGCAGGAGCAGGCTGTGCAGCTTCACCTTCTGTTTGAGAGGGTCTGTTCCACGTGGAACGATCACGGTATTGGCCCGCTCGGGTTCCACGCTTTCCTTGCCCAAAAGCGACAAAAGCTCCTTGGTGTGCGCGGCCTTTTGCTCGGTGCGGCGCATGCGTTCGTCATTGGCCAGGCCTGCGGCGTGGGAGAGGGGCGTGAGCCGAAGATCGGCATTGTCCTGCCGCAGCAGGATGCGGTATTCCGCCCGGCTGGTGAACATGCGGTAGGGCTCCTCGGTGCCCTTCGTGATCAGGTCGTCGATCAGCACGCCGATATAGGCTTCGTCGCGCTTCAGGATGAGCGGATCCTTCTCGTTCAGCTTCAAGTGGGCATTGATGCCGGCCATCAGGCCTTGGCAACCGGCTTCCTCGTAGCCCGTGGTGCCGTTGATCTGCCCGGCGAAGTAGAGACCGTCCACCAGCTTCGTTTCCAGGGTGTGCATCACCTGGGTCGGGGGGAAGTAGTCGTATTCCACGGCATATCCAGGACGGAAGATCTTGGCTTGGGCAAAGCCCGGCAGCTTTCTCAGGGCTGCGGTCTGCACCTCTTCCGGCAGGCTGGTGCTGAACCCGTTTATGTAGGTTTCCACCGTGTTCCAACCCTCCGGCTCCACGAATATCTGGTGGCTTTCCTTCTCGGCGAAGCGGTTGATCTTGTCCTCGATGCTGGGGCAATAGCGCGGCCCCACACCTTGGATCCGTCCTTGGAACATGGGGCTGCGGTCGAAGCCGGTGCGCAGGATATCGTGTACCTCGGGGGAGGTGTACGTGATCCAGCAGCTCAGTTGCTTGGTTGCCGGCCGGGTGCGATCGGAGAAGCTGAACTTGGCGGGTTGTTCGTCGCCCTTTTGCTCCTGCAGCTGGGAATAGTCGATGCTGCGGCCATCCACCCGGGGCGGGGTGCCGGTCTTCATACGCCCTGATTCGAATCCCAGTTCGGCGAGCTGTTCGGTGATGCCGTACGAGGCCTTTTCCCCGGAACGTCCCCCGCCGAATTGCTTCTCGCCGATATGCATGACGGCGCTGAGGAAGGTGCCGTTGGTGAGGATCACGGCCCGCCCCCGGATGCTGTTGCCCAAGCTGGTCCGCACCCCCGCGATCCGCGTCCGGCCATCCGGGCCGGTCTCGGTAAGCAGTCCGGTGACGGCATCCTGGCGGAAGTCCACGCCGGGGATTTCTTCGAGCTGTTTGCGCCAGGCATGGGCGAATAGGTTGCGGTCGTTCTGGCTGCGGGGGCTCCACATGGCGGGCCCCTTACTGCGGTTCAGCATGCGGAACTGGACGGTGCTCAGGTCGCTGATGATGCCGGAGTAACCCCCGAGGGCATCGATTTCCCGCACGATCTGTCCCTTGCCCACCCCGCCCATGGCCGGGTTGCAGCTCATCTGGGCGATCACGCCCATGTTCATGGTTACCAGCAGCACGCGGCTGCCCATGTTGGCCGCCGCCGCCGCGGCCTCACAGCCGGCATGGCCGCCGCCAACCACGATGATATCGTACTCTTCTGTCATTGGGTGTGTTCCACGTGGAACGCGCGTTCTTGATCCTTGATCTTCAGCGTGTTGGGCCTGTGGATTGCTTGTTTCTTTGTTGGGTTCGTTGGCGGTTAAATCGGCACCTCCTTCTGACGCCCAGAACCTGCAAAGGTATGTTTGTGCGTCTGAACCCTGAATTTCATCCACTGTAGCCGCAGGCCGCGTTCACCCTCCGATCGAGGATGTTTTTACCCGGGTGTCCGTTGCATTCCCCACCACGGCGGCGCGGTCTCGGGCATATTCCTTGGGGTCCGGTATTTGCTGGGCAAGAATTGTGGCATGCCGGTATCTTGGTCGGCTGCAATGGGCGGATGCAAATCGCGGATGTGTGGATGGATGTGCTTTTGATCGACGATGAGGCTGAGATTTGCCTCCTGCTGGACAACCTGCTGCGGCGAAAAGGCTTCCGCTGCGATACGGCCCATTCCATGGAGGAGGGGCGGGAGCGCTTGGCCACGGGGAGGTACCAGGCCGTGTTCTTGGACATCCATCTGCCTGACGGCTTGGGTTATCAATTGATCCCGGAGATTCGGGACAAGCAGCCCGAGGCGCAGGTGATCGCCATCAGCGCGGTGGACAATGAGCGGGTGCATGCCCAGGAGCAGGGTGCCGATCTTTTCATCCCGAAGCCGTTCAACAAGAGCAGTATCTTGGGCGGACTGCATACCTTGGGTATCACCGATTGACCTCAATCCTCCACCATGCCCCAAGCATCCTTGCTCGTCATTGACGACGATGCCGATATCTGCACCCTGCTTGCCCGTTTCTTGTCCAAGCAGGGCTACCAGGTGGATACGGCGCAGCGTGGCTCCACGGCCAAGGAAATGCTGAAGGCGGGCCGCTACGAGCTGGTGCTTTGCGATCACCGCCTGCCGGACACCGACAGCGTGGAGATGCTGCAGTACATCAAGTCCGTTTCCCCGGATACCGCGGTGATCATCATCACGGGGTATTCGGACGTGCGCATGGCGGTGGATTTGATGCGCAAGGGGGCTTATGATTACGTGGGCAAGCCCCTGTATCCGGATGAGATCCTGATGCGGATCCAAGAGGCCTTGGCGGCGCGGCCCGCGGTCGGACCGGACAAGGAAAGGTCCAGGCCGGCGCAGAAGCCGGCCGCAACGCCGGAATACATCCGCGGCACAGGGCCGCACGCCGACACCTTGGCCGGGCATATCGCCTTGGTGGCGCCCACGGACCTGACGGTGCTGATCACCGGGGAAACGGGTACGGGGAAGGAATTCGTGGCGCGGGAGATCCACCGGCAGAGCAAGCGCAGGGGGCAGGTATTTGTGGCCGTGGATTGCGGGGCCCTGCCCAAGGAATTGGCCGGAAGCGAGCTTTTTGGCCATGTGAAGGGTGCGTTCACCGGTGCCTTGGCCGACCGGAAGGGCAGCTTTGAGCAGGCGCAAGGGGGTACCTTGTTCCTGGATGAGATCGGCAATCTGTCCTATGAGAACCAGATCAAGTTGCTGCGCGTGTTGCAGGAACGGCGCATCAAGCGGGTAGGGGATGAGAAGGACATCGCCGTGGATGTGCGCGTGCTGGCGGCCACCAATGAGGACCTGCATGCGGCGGTGGCGGACGGACGTTTCCGCGAAGACCTCTTCCACCGGGTCAATGAGTTCGGCCTGGACCTGCTGCCCCTGAACCGGCGGCCGGAGGACATCCTGGTGTATGCCGCACACTTCCTGCGTCAGGCCAATGCCCGATTGGGCCGTTCAGTGGAAGGATTTGCGCCCGGCGTGGAGGATTGCCTGAAGGCCCATGCCTGGCCCGGCAACCTGCGGGAGCTGGGGAATGTGGTGAAGCGGGCCGTGTTGCTCACCACGGGGCCGTTGATACAGATGAGCGCGTTGCCGGCGGAGGTGATCGGTGGTGCCACGCCCGCGCCGATCAAACCGTCCGGCCGGTCGGATGCCATGGGCGCTGACGACCTGAAGGCCATTTCCCATTCGGCGGAAAAGCAGGCCATTCTGAAGGCCTTGGAGCAGAATGGTTTCAACAAGTCGCGCACGGCCGAAATGCTCAATATCGACCGCAAGACCTTGTACAACAAACTGAAATCCTTCGGGATCGACGTGTGAGCCGTTGCGGTGGACGGGCGCCCCGCCCAGCCGCTGAGGATGTGAGTGCATGAACCAGCCCCGCCATGTTCCCGATCGCTGAGCCGGCCCGTAGCAGCAACAAAGAGCGTCGCCTCCTGCGTTTGCTGTATGCCGTCACCTTGGCGGTCTTGGCGCTGTTTCTATGGGCGACCTTCCGCACCTTCGACCGTTACACCTCGGCCAACAAGAGCGTGCGCGACAGCAATGCGGTGCTGCACGAGCTGGAGTCGATGACCTCGGCGCTGAAGGATGCCCAGATCGGCGTGCAGGGCTATGTGCTCACCCACGACACCTCGTTCCTGGAGCCCTTCCGTTGGGCCCAGCCGGCGGTGGAGGCGAGCATCGGGCAGCTTGATTCGCTGGAGCGTGCCGGGGCCACGGACCTTGATCTGGCCCCGATCAAGGAGTTGTCACGGCAACTGCTGAAGATGATCCAGGACCAGTTCCTGTCGGAGCGTCATTCCGGACCCGGCTTGCAGGGGATGGAACAGGCCCGGCTGGAGCGCTCCCGCGAGGTGATGGACCGCATCCGGCACGAACACGTGGGGCTGGCCGCCGCCATCGGCGAGGCGCGCAACAGGCACCTTACCACCGAGCGGAGCTTGCAGCCGGATACCCCCTTGATGCTGCTCTTGTTCGCGGTGCTGGCCATCCTGGCCACGGGCCTGCTGTTCTGGCGCCTGTTCGGCGCCCTGTCCAAGGCCGAGCGCGCCGAAGAGGAGATCCAGCGGAAGGTGGACGACCTGAACAAGGAGGTGCGCACGCGTGAGTTTGCGGAGCGCTCCCTCAAGCGCGTGCTGGACAGTTCGCCCAGCGCCATCCTGGCCTTCCGCAGCGTGCGCGACGACATGGGCCGCGTGGTGGACTTCGAATGCATCCTGTCCAACCACGAAAGCGACCGCCTGTACGGCCGGGAGGGCGGCTTCCTGGTGGGGCACCGGTTGCTGGATTCCTTCCCTTGGATGCAGGGCTCCACCCTGCACGAGGCTTACTTGGACGTGGTGGATTCGGGGGAACCGTATGAAACCACCATGCCCTCTCTGGTGGTCGATGGTGTTTGGGTCCATGTGCATGCCCTGCGCCTGTTGGACGGTTTCGTGGTCACGATCACCGACGTGTCCGAAACGCGGCGTGCCCAGCAGCTCCTGGCCGAGAGCGACCGCTTGGCCATCACGGGCAGCATCGCGCGCACCATCGCCCACGAGGTGCGCAACCCGCTCACCAACCTGAACATGGCGCTGGAGCAGCTGGTGGACGAACTGGATCCCGCGACGCGCGAGGACGCCAGCCTCTACACCGACATCCTGAAGCGCAACATGGACCGCATCGGCAGGCTGATCACCGACCTGCTGGAGTCCTCCAAGCCCAAGGACCTGGACCTGCAGACCTGCGGGGTGCGCGGGTTGCTGGAGGCGGCGGTGGCCAGCGTGCAGGACCGCTTGGACCTGTTGGGCATGCGGGCCGAGGTGGAGGTGTCCGCCGACGTGCAGGACGTGATGGCCGACCCGGCCGCGCTGGGGGTGGCGCTCACCAACTTGTGCGTCAACGCCATCGAGGCCATGCGGGAAGGGGAGGGGCTGCTCCAGCTTACCGGAGAGATGGACCGGGGCCGGGTTCTCATCCGTGTGCGCGACAACGGCAAGGGCATTGCGCAAGAGGAGGTCCCGCGCCTGTTCCAGACGTTCTATTCCGGCCGCTCCGGTGGCATGGGGCTGGGGCTCACCAGCGCCCGCACCATCCTCAGCGCCCATGGCGTGCACGTGGACGTGGAAAGCCAGGTGGGTAAGGGCACGGCGTTCATCCTCACGTTCCCGGGGTGATCAAGTATGGCCAGCGATTGTGCGGGAAGGGTACTTTCGTGAGAGCAAGCATTCTCCCGGATGAAATCCATCCTGCCACGTCTTCGACCCTGGTACTTGGCCTTGTTCAATGTGGCCGGCGTTGTTCTCTCATTCTTTTACGGTGTGGCGGGAGGCAGCGGTGGCGAAACCACGGAGGGTGTTTTTCTGGGGATCTGGATGACGGGATTGACCACCCTCGCACTGGGCGGCATTTACCTTCTGGCAGTCCTGGCAACCCGCAAATGGAACGGGTTTGACCTTTTGATCATCCTCTCGATGATGGCCCTGGGATACTGGGAGACTCGGATACTGGCCAACGGTTGATCGCTTCAGCCAGTCCGGTCGCACTCGGCGTGAACCTGTCCCGCACTCCGCATCTTTGCGCCATGCCCATCGGCACGGATATCGATCAGGCAGCGGAGCTTTTCCCGGCCGTTGAGGGTGGCCGGTGCAACCTTGGCCCGCGCGAACACGATTGAAGGGCTCCGACGGGCCTGTTGGCCCGGGGTTACCTTCGCCAGCCATGAACAAAGTGATCGTTACCGGAGGGGCCGGCTTCATCGGCTCGCACACCTACGTGGAGCTGATGGGGGCGGGCATGGAGCCCATCATTGTGGACGACCTGCGCAACAGCGAGGAGCGCGTGCTGGGGGGGCTGGAGAAGATCACCGGCAAGAAGCCCGTGATCCACCGCATCGACTGCACCGACCGTGATGCCATGGACCGGGTCTTCGCCGCCGAGAAGCCCTCCAGCGTGATCCACTTTGCGGCGGACAAGGCCGTGGGCGAAAGCGTGCAGGACCCGCTGAAATACTACCACAACAACATCGGGTCGCTGGCCACGCTGCTGCGCGTGATGCAGGGGCACGGCGTGAAGGATGTCGTCTTTTCCTCCTCCTGCACCGTTTATGGCGACAGCGAGGACCTGCCGGTCACCGAGAATTCGGCCACGGGGCAGGCCGCATCGCCCTACGGCTACACCAAGGTGGTATGCGAGCAGATGCTCCGCGACGTGTCGGCCTCCGACCCCGGGTTGCGCGTGGTGATGCTCCGCTATTTCAACCCCATCGGGGCGCATCCTTCCGCCCATATCGGCGAACTGCCCATCGGCGTGCCCAACAGCTTGGTGCCCTACATCACCCAAACGGCGGCGGGCATCCGCGAAAGGCTCACCGTGCACGGCGATGACTACCCCACCCGCGACGGCTCCTGCATCCGGGATTACATCCATGTGGTGGACCTGGCCAAGGCGCACGTGGCGGCCCTGCGCTGGCTCTCCGGCCGCAAGGCGCCGGTGTGCGAGGTGTTCAATCTGGGAACGGGCCAGGGCAACACCGTGCTGGAGGCCGTGCACACCTTCGAGGAGGTGAACGGCGTGAAGGTGCCGTACGTGATCGGTCCGCGGCGCGCGGGCGACGTGGTGGCCATGTACGCCGACACCACCAAGAGCAGCGAGGTGCTGGGCTGGCGCACGGAGCTCACGCTGGCCGATGCGCTACGCGATGCCTGGCACTGGCAGCAGGCGTTGGGGGGAGAAGGAGAGAAGGAGTGAAGGTGTCACCCCGTCACTTCCTCACTTCCTCACTTCCTCACCTCGTCACTTCTTCACCTCGTCACTTCCTCACTTCCTCACCTCGTCACTTCCTCACCTCGTCACTTCCTCACTTCCTCACCTCGTCACTTCCTCACCTCAGTAATAGATCCGGAACACCAGGCACACGAACACGGCCACCAGGCCGATGATGGTTCCCACGTAGATCTGGGCGGGCGTGTGGTCGCTGGCCAGAAGGCGGGCCGTACCCAGGGCACCGGTCGTTATGAACAAGAGGGGCAGGAACTCCGCCTGCACCCCGTGCACGATGATCAGTCCGAACACCATGCCGAGCAATCCGCCGATGCCTGTCATGTGGGCGCTCACCTTCCATCGGAGGGAGATGAGCACCACGGCGGCCAATGCGAGGATGATGCCGGTGAACAGGGCCAGGGTGGACGTGTTGTTGGGCAGGCGGCGCAGCAGGAAGTACGCCATGCAGAAATAGATGAGCGTGAGCAGGTAGGGGAGGATGCGTTCCTCCCGCTTGGGCATGGCCAGTTGGCTCACCATGCCGCTGCGCCAGAGCATGAGCATGCTGGAGGCCGGGAACAGGGCTGTCATGATGAACACCACGCCCACGATGATCCATTGGCCTTGCCGGCTGAACGCGAACGTGAGGTGCGGGTCGATGGCAAAGGCCAGCATAAGGGCCAGGGTGGGCATCCACACCGGGTGGAGCACCACCGAAAGCACATGGGCCGCCTTGCGCATGGTCAGAGTTCCTTGCGCAGGCGCGCCACGGGCAGACTGAGCTGTTCGCGGTACTTGGCCACGGTGCGGCGGGCGATGTTGTAGCCCTTGTCGCGCAGCACCTGGGTCAGTTCGTCGTCCGTGAGCGGCTTGCGCTTGTCCTCGGCGGCGATGGCGTCGCCCAAGATCTTCTTCACCTCGCGGGTGCTCACCTCCTCACCGGTGTCGGTGGTGAGGCTTTCGCTGAAGAAGAACTTCAGCAGGTAGGTGCCATGGTCGGTCTGCACGTACTTGCTGTTGGCCACGCGGCTCACCGTGCTGATGTCCATGCCCACCTTCTCGGCGATGTCCTTCAGGATCATCGGCTTCATCTTGGTCTCGTCGCCGGTGAGGAAGAACTCCTTCTGGTGCTCCATGATGGCCTCCATGGTCACCAGCAGGGTGTTCTGCCGCTGCTTGATGGCATCGATGAACCACTTGGCCGAATCGAGCTTCTGCTTGATGAACACTAGCGCCTCCTTGGCCTCCTTGTCCTTCTTGTTGCGCTGGTACTCCTTGATCATGTCGCGGTACTGGCGGCTGATGCGCAGTTCCGGGGCATTGCGTCCGTTGAGCGATAGCTCCAGCTGCCCGTTCACCGCCGTGATGGCGAAGTCCGGAATGATGGTCTGCGCCGGCCGCGAGGCGTCGCGGGCCGTGTTGCCCGGCTTGGGGTTCAGGCGTACGATCACGTCGATCGCATCGCGCAGGGCATCCTCGCCGATCTCCAGCCGCTCCATGATGCGGTCGTAGTGCTTCTTGCTGAAGGCATCGAAGTGTTTGCCGATGATCTCGCGGGCGGTGATCACCTCCACCGAGTTGGGCAGGCGCTCCAGCTGCAGCATCAGGCATTCCTGCAGGTCGCGGGCGGCCACGCCGGGCGGGTCCAGCGATTGCACCTCCTTCAGCGCCCGGCCCAGCTCCACCTCATCGGTCATCACGTTGGCCGTGAAGGCCAGGTCGTTCACGATCTGGTCCAGCCCGCGCCTCAGGTAGCCGTCCTCGTCCAGGTTGCCGATCAGTTGCTCGCCCAACAGCTGGATGAGTTCATCCACGTGGCGCAGGCCCAGCTGCGAGCGCAGGCTGTCCTGGAACGTGCCGCCCACGGCGATGGGCACCTCGTAGTCGTCGTCATCGGCGCCTTGGTTGCGTGCGCTCAGCTTATAGTCCGGGGTATCGTCATCATCGAAGTAGTCGCTCAGGTCGAACTCCTCGTTGCTGCTTTCGGGCTGGTCCTCGTTCTCCTCGATGCTTTGCTCTTCGGTGATGATGGGCTCTTCGTCGCCATGGTCTTCACCCTCCTCCAAGGCCGGGTTCTCCTCCATCTCCTGCTTGATCCGCTGCTCCAGTTCCATGGTAGGCACCTGCAGCAACTTCATCAATTGGATTTGTTGGGGGCTGAGCTTCTGTTGGAGTTTTTGGGCGAGATACTGCTTGAGCATGGCAATTGGCCGACCTTCCGTTCCTGTGCCGGTTGTGTGTGCGAAGGTACCGCCGGAAGACATTTGCGGCCGCTGCGGTGCCGTCGCCCGTCCCCGGCCGGGGGCCTACATTTGGACATGCTCTTCCGAAGGCCCCGGCTGGCCGCCTTGGTGTTGTTCTCCCTGCTGTTGGGGGGCTGCAAGGTGGGCCGCTTCGTCATTTACAATTTCGCCGATACGGACGACTACAAGAAGTTCCCCTCGAGGGCACTTCCTGTATCGCCAACCCCATGGGACTATCCGGCGGTTGCCGTGGAACAGGCCCCGCGGACGATCACTACGGACGGCAAAGAGGAAGCCTTCGACACCTTTTTGGAGGAACACAAGACCGTCGCCTTCCTCGTGATCCGCCGGGACACGGTGGTGTACGAGCGCTACTTCAAGGGTTATCACCCGGGGCAGATGCACGCTTCGTTCTCCATGGCCAAGAGCGTGATCAGCATGCTGATCGGTTGCGCGGTGGACGATGGGTACATCCGGAACGTGCGGCAGCCGGTCACGGACTTCATCCCCGAGTTGAAAGGGAACGGCTTCGACAAGGTCACCGTGGAACACCTGTTGCAGATGACCGGCGGGTTGAAATTCAACGAGAGCTACAGCAACCCGTTCGGGGATGCGGCCTCGTTTTACTACGGCCGGCGGATGTACCACTACATGGGCAAGATGAAGTTGGCCCATGAACCGGGAACGCACTTTGAGTACCAGAGCGGCAGCTCGCAGCTGCTGGGCTGGGTGCTGGAGCGGGCCATGCAGCAGCACAACGACATACGTACCGTTACGCGGTACCTGAACGACAAGCTGTGGGCCCCGTTGGGCATGGTTTATCCGGCCTCCTGGAGCGTGGACCGCAAGAAGGGCGGCATCGAAAAGACCTTCTGCTGCCTGAACGCCCCGGCCCGCGACTTTGCCAAGCTCGGCTCGCTGTACCTGCACGGGGGCAACTGGCAGGGCCGCCAGCTGGTGTCCAAGGCTTGGGTGGACCAAAGCACGCGGGTGGACACCACCGGGGCCAGTGCCTGGTACTACCAGTACCAATGGTGGCTGCCCTCGCAAGAGGGTGATTTCATGGCGCGCGGCATCTTGGGGCAATACATCTATGTGGACCCGGCGCGGGAGCTCGTGATGGTGCGCCTGGGCACCAAGGTGGGCGGCATCAACTGGGGGGCCGTGTTCCGCGATCTGGCCCGGTCTTGGCCCAGCCCTTAGATGGCCATTGTATCCGGCCTTTGCGGGGCGTACCTTTGTGCACTCAATTTAGAAGGATTCTAAACGGCAGTTGAAATGATCAAGGTGAGCGACACGGCAAAGGAGGCATTCTCCAATCTTTTGGGCCAAGAGGGCCGTGGCCCCGGCCATTTCATCCGTGTAGGCGTGAAAGGGGGGGGCTGCAGCGGTCTTTCGTACGACCTCGTCTTTGACGACCAGATGCGAGATGGCGACAAGGTCTTCGAGGACAACGGGGTGAAGGTGGTGGTGGACAAGAAAAGCCTGCTTTACCTGTTGGGCACCACCTTGGATTACAGCGGCGGCCTCAACGGCCGGGGGTTCCAGTTCATCAACCCCAATGCGAGCCGCACCTGCGGTTGCGGGGAGAGTTTCAGCATTTGACCGGTTAACGGTCCATTATCGGCGGTTGAAAAGGAAAACAGGGATATGGCGGATCAGCGAACAACAGGCTCCCCGGAAGAGGAGAGCAATGCCCTCCTGCGCGAGGTGGCCGGCAGGGAGTATGAATACGGTTTCGTGACCAACATCGAGAGCGAGTTGGCGCCCAAGGGCCTCAACGAGGATACGGTCCGGTTCATCAGCGCGAAGAAGAACGAGCCGGCGTGGCTGCTGGAATGGCGTTTGGAGGCCTTCCGGATCTGGCAAAAGATGGAGGAGCCCACGTGGGCCCTGCTGAAATACCCGGAGATCGACTTCCAGGACGCGCACTATTACAGCGCACCGAAGAAGAAGCCCACGCTGAACAGCTTGGACGAGGCCGATCCCGAATTGATCAAGACCTTCGAGAAGCTGGGCATCTCCCTGCAGGAGCAGAAGCGGTTGGCCGGGGTGGCGGTGGACGTGGTGTTCGACAGCGTGAGCGTGAAGACCACCTTCCAGGAGACCCTGAAGGAGAAGGGCATCATCTTCAGCAGCCTGAGCGATGCGGTCCAGAACCACCCGGACCTGGTGCGCAAGTACCTGGGCACCGTGGTGCCGCGCACGGACAATTTCTACGCGGCGCTCAACAGCGCGGTATTCAGCGATGGCAGTTTCTGCTACATACCACCTGGTGTGCGCTGCCCCATGGAGCTGAGCACCTACTTCCGGATCAATTCGGCCAATACGGGCCAGTTCGAGCGCACGCTGCTGATCTGCGACAAGGGCGGCTATGTGAGCTACCTCGAGGGCTGCACGGCGCCCATGCGCGACGAGAACCAGATGCACGCGGCGGTGGTGGAACTGATCGCCATGGAGGATGCCGAGATCAAGTACAGCACGGTGCAGAACTGGTATCCCGGCGACGAGAACGGCGTTGGCGGGGTGTACAACTTCGTCACCAAGCGCGGCATCTGCGCGGGCGACCGGGCCAAGATCAGCTGGACGCAGGTGGAGACCGGCAGCGCCATCACCTGGAAATACCCCAGCTGCATCCTCAAGGGCGACCACAGCGTGGGCGAGTTTTACAGCGTGGCCCTCACCAAGGGCCACCAACAGGCCGATACGGGCACCAAGATGACCCACATCGGCAAGGGCACCAAGAGCACCATTATCAGCAAGGGCATCAGCGCCGATAAAAGCAACAACAGCTACCGCGGCCTGGTGAAGATCGGCAAGGGTGCCAAGGGTGCGCGCAACTTCAGCCAGTGCGACTCCCTGTTGCTCGGCGACCAATGCGGGGCCCACACCTTCCCGTACATCGAGAGCGAGAACCCCAGCGCCATGGTGGAGCACGAGGCCACCACCAGCAAGATCGGCGAGGACCAGCTCTTCTACCTCAACCAGCGCGGCATCCCGCCCGAGAAGGCCGTGAGCCTGATCGTGAACGGCTACTGCAAGGAAGTGCTGAACAAACTGCCCATGGAGTTCGCGGTGGAAGCCCAGAAGCTGCTGGCGGTGAGCTTGGAGGGGAGTGTGGGCTGACGAGGGTTCAGTTCGGAGTTCGTGGTTCGTGGAGGCGGACGGTTGTCAGTTGACCGTTGTTGGTTGTCTGGGACGCACGCGCCGCAGCGCATGGCAAGCTCGTGGCTCGCGGTCTTCAACGCTGTTATCTGCGACATGCGGTTTCAAGTTTCCAGCTTCCAGTTTCAAGTTTGATACTGGTTGCCGGTTGTCCGTTGTCAGGGATGCACGCGCCGCAGCACGAGGCAAGCTTGGGACACGGACTAAATGAAAAGGGCGGCACCGTCAAGCACCGCCCTTTCTTCTTGGGTCTGTAATCCTCAATACACCACGAGGCGCCGCCACGCGGGCCTTCCTTCGTGGAAATGCACGCCCACCTGGTACAGGCCCGGTGCAATCCCTTGCAAGGGCACGTCCACTTGGTCGGTGGCACCAACTTGATGCTCGGCCACCGTGCGGCCACCGGCATCGATCAGCACCACGCGCATGTCGCCGCGTACCTCACGGAAGCGGATGGTGAAGCCCTGCCCAGCATTGGCGGGGTTGGGCAACAGCACCAGGTCGCGGGTGTCCACAAACTCAGGGATGCCGACCGTGCTGATGACCGTGGTGTCGATGTTTGCCACGATGCCGAACGGCGTGCCCCAGGCCCCGTTTGCGTCACGGGCGCGCAGCCACAGCACGTTCACGCCGGACTGCACCGGGGCCGGAATGTTGCCGCCTCGCAGCGCCTCAAAGGCTGAGCTGAAGTCGCCGTCCACGGCCAGCATGGGCGTGCCTTGCCCTTCGCCCGGGTCGGTATTCACATAGTACTCAGCAGCCGTGATCTTGATCTCGGGGAAACTGGCCGCGCCGGGCATGACGTCCACCACCACCGCGAACGCAGGCCCCCAGGCGTTGTTGGCATCCCGGGCGCGGATGTGCAGCACATGCGCTCCCACGGCAGGCAGGGCCGAGGTCTCCAGTATGATGGCCTCGATCGCGTCGTTGTAGTTACCGTCAAAGGCCAGCATCGCCGTGCCGTTGCCCGTACCGGGATCCGTGTCCCAGAAGTATTCGGCATGCGTCACTTTGATCTCCGGCGCGGTGGCGATGGATGGGTCCACCACCACCACGGTGGTAAACAGTGGCCCCCAGTTGTTGTTGGCGTCGCGCACACGGATGCCCAAGGTGTGCGGCCCCATCGCAGGAAGCACGCTTGTTTCCAGCAGAATGGCCTCCACGGCCTGGCCGAAGCCGCCGTCGAGGGCCTGCATGGCGGTGCCATTGCCAGCGCCGGGATCGGTGTCCCAGAAATATTCCGCGGCCGTGACCCCTTGTCCCATCAAGGTGATGGCGACCGGAAGCAGCAGTGCCACAAGCAGGGTTCTCATCAAGTTCTTCATGGACCCGGGCTTAGCGGTCCCACGCATGGGCCCGCACGCGCAGCGTGGTGCCGGTGCGCAGGTTGAACGGATGACCGGTCATGTACACGCGGGCGGCACCGGTGTGCAGCGGGAAGAAGTTGTCCAAGGTGTAGCTGCCTCCGTAGGCGCCGGCATCACCGATCGTAAGGTCCAGATCATGGAACGGAGCGGCCGGGTTGCCGCCGTCCACCGCACCGGGCGCATTTTCGAAGGTGCCATCGGCATTGAAGGTGAGCGGCTGGTCGGTGGTGTTGTTGGCCACGTACGTGAATTCCGAGACGGCCGGGTTCATGCCCGAAGCGACGTGGTTGTAATAGACGTTGATCTGCCCGTTGTTCCCGCTGTCCTTGTTGATGCCGCGGTTGGACCCGAAATACAGGGTGCCGACGGCGTTGTTCATGACCTCCCAAATGGAGTTGGCCGTGGTGTTCGCGATGCTGATCCCGTAGCGGGTGCCCGTCCCTCCGCTCCGGCTCTGGATGCTGTTGTTCTGGATCAGGTTGGCAATGCCCTGGGTGTTGCCCCCTTGCACCTCGATCCCCATCCAGCCGTGGCGCACCCAGTTGTTGCGGATGTGGTACACCTGTGCTTCGCCCTTCACGTAGATGCCTTCCCACGTGCTCGTGTTGTTCTGGTTTTCCACCATGTTGGCGATCACCGCGCAGGTGTCGCCCTGAAAGGTGGCGGTGGTGGGCGTGACGCGGAGAGCTTCCGCGCCGCCGGTGAAGGTGATCCTGTTGCCCACCACGTTGCCCAGATGGATGCGGATCCGGCCGGAAAGCAGCTCGTTCCCCACGATGTCCGCGCGGAAAGCATCGGTGGTCAAAACGATGCTGCCGTTCACGAACTGCCCGTCCAACACTTTCAGCCTGGAACTGCCGATCGTACCGCCCGTGCCGGACAGGATCGAGCCGCTCGTGTTGCGCATGCCCTTGATCACCACCGTGCGGCCATCGGCCGGGGTGATGGTCCAGTCACCTTGCACCACGAAGAAGCCGTTGTCGGCGTAGTTCAGGAACTCCAGCGACTTGTTCACCGTGATGCTCTCGATCCACGGGACGTCGCCGGTGCGGTTCTTGATGATAATGCGGTCGCCATCCTCAGCGGCGGCCAAGGCTGCGTTGATGCTGGGGTAAGTCGGGGCCGTACCGAATTCCTCAACGATGCGATCGGTGGCAAACGTGCCCAGCCAAAGGCTGGCGAACAGCCCTGCGAAGAATATTCTCATGATGTGTGGGAGTCTTTGCGGCGAAAATAGCCGTGGAGGCCGTTGTCCGTTGCCGATTCTCAGTTGTCGGGAACGCCCGCGCCGCAGCGCAAGGCAAGACATATCACGGGCTGAAGCCAGGAAGGAATTGAGCAATTCACCAAGGCACCAATTTGCCAAATGAGGCTCTAGGCCTTGGCGCTCTTTGCGTCTTGATGATAAAACCTTGAATCCTGACCCCGGTTGTGCCTGCTCGGCCCGTTACGGCCCAAAGCGTCTGTGGGGCTTACGGCTCATGTGCCTCACTTGGTAGACGACCACCGTATCATTCCGGACCTCATACACAACACGGTACGGGAAGCTTTGCAGGATGGCATGCCGGAAATCGCCTTTACGCTTTTGCCTGAAAGGATTTTCGGACAGGGCGGAATAGCACTCGCCCAAGACCTCCATGAACCGTTCGCCCAAACCGGATCTCTCCCTCTCATACCAAGCATAGATCTCCGCCACTTCGGCCGTGGCCTCCGGCAGGACCTGGACTTCCCGTTTCATGGCTTGAAGCCCTCACGGGCCAAGCGCATGGACTCTTCAAGGCTGTGCGGTTTGCTCTCACCGCTCAAGTATCGTTGCCGACGACGTTCCAGTTCGGCCAACTCCTCTTCCGTCAAGTCCTCATCATCCTCCATCACCTGTGGAAAGGACTTCTTCAACAATTCCGTGATCTGCACGATCAACCGCTCGTCGCGTAGGTTCGCCAGACGTTCCAGCAATTCCAATTTGATCGAGGTGGTATCCATGGCTGGTTTTTCGGAATTGTAAAGTTAGGTGATTCCTTCCTGTGGGGTTCCTAGGGTCAACCACTCCTTCGCAGAACCTCAAGAAGCAATTCGCCAAGGCACCAATTTGCCAAATGAGACTCCAGGCCTTGGTGCTCTTTGCCTCTTGGCGGTTAAAAAAGCCCTCAGTCCACTTTCTCCGGCCTCATCTGCGGGAACAGCAGCACCTCCTGGATGGCCGGGTTGTCGGTGAGTAGCATCACCAGGCGGTCCATGCCGATGCCGATGCCGCTGGTGGGGGGCATACCGTATTCCAGCGCCCGCAGGAAGTCCTGATCGATGTACATGGCCTCATCGTCGCCGCGAGCCATCAGCTTCATCTGTTCCTCGAAGCGCTCGCGCTGGTCGATGGGGTCGTTGAGCTCGCTGTAGGCGTTGGCCACCTCGAAGCCGGCCACGAACAGCTCGAAGCGCTCGGTGAGGCGCGGGTCCTCACGGTGCTTCTTGCACAGGGGGCTCATCTCCACGGGGAAGTCCATCACGAAGGTGGGCTGGATCAGCTCCGGCTGCACCAGCGCGCTGAAGAGCTCATCGATCAGCTTGCCCTTGCCCATGGCGGCGGTCACCTCCACGCCGTGCTGCTTGCACAGTTCGCCCAGCTCGCGCTCATCCATTTCCAGCACGTCCTTGCCGGTCTTCTCCTGGATGCTGCCGCACATGGTGATCCGCCGGAACGGCTTTCCGAAGTCGATCTCCTTGCCTTGGAAGGTGGCCGTGGTGCTGCCGTTGGCCGCGGTGGCCACCGTGCGGAACACCCCCTCGATGTAGTCCATCATCCAGCGGTAGTCCTTGTACGCCACGTACAATTCCATCACCGTGAACTCCGGGTTGTGGGTGCGGTCCATCCCCTCGTTGCGGAAGTTGCGGCTGAACTCGAACACACCGTCGAAGCCGCCCACGATCAGCCGCTTGAGGTAAAGCTCGTTGGCAATCCGCAGGTAGAACATCATGTCCAGCGTGTTGTGGTGCGTCTCGAACGGACGCGCCGCGGCACCGCCGGGGATGGGCTGCAGCACCGGCGTGTCAACCTCGATGTAGCCAGCCTCCTGGAAGCTTTTGCGCATGGCATCGAAGATGCGGGCGCGCTTCAGGAAGGTCTCCTTCACGTGGGGATTCACCACCAGGTCCACGTAGCGCATGCGGTAGCGCAGCTCGGGATCGGTGAAGGCGTCGTGTACCACACCTTGGTCATCGGTCTTGGGCGTGGGCAGCGGCCGCAGGGTCTTGCTCAGCATGGTCAGCTCCTGCACGTGCACGGTGATCTCGCCCATGCGGGTGCGGAACACGAAGCCCTTCACGCCGATGAAATCGCCCAGGTGCAGGTGCTTCTTGAAGAACTCGTTGTACATGGCCTTGTCCTCGCCCGGGGCGATGTCATCGCGGGTGATGTACACCTGGATGTCGCCGTTCTTGTCGCGCAGCACCACGAAGGCGGCCTTGCCCATCACGCGGATGCCCATCACGCGCCCGGCGATGGTCACTTGGCGAGGTTCGCCGGTCTCATCATCCTGGAAGGACGCGAGGATCTCCTTGCTATAAGCATTGACGGGATAGGCGGCGGCGGGATAGGGCTCGATGCCCATCTCGCGGATCTTCTCTAAGGACTGTCGGCGGTGGACCTCCTGTTCGGTCAGCTGTTCGGCCATGGAATGTGATGCGATGCGTTACGGGGCCGCGAAGATACCCGCAGGGAACAGGATGGGGGTCGGGCTTTGGACAGCCCCTATAGGTATCGGGTAGGCAAGGACTACGTGGACAGGATAAAACAGGATGAACAGTATGGCAGCCCAATAATTCATCCTGCCCATCTAGTCAAGAAACCAACGGTCTGAACATTGAGGGGGTGGAACGAGCGGCTTGAGCCTTGTGCACCCTGCGGGCGCACTGCCCTTTGTTTTCAACCGCCGATTTGCGCAGATGGACGGGCTCCTTGACCGAGAGATCAATCAACTTGAAAATCGATACCGCAGGTATCAAATTTCAAGTGTTTTTAACCCGAACACGGGTTCAGTGACCACCGGGCGCCGCCATAACGGTGCCTTGCCATTCCTTGGACAGGATGAACAGGATAGACAGGATGAAAGTCTGATAATCCATCCTGTTTTATCCTGTTCATCCTGTCAAAAAACCAACGACCCTTGTTATCGGGGTGGATAGTGTGGCCGGCCCCCTACTCGATCACCATGTACCGCCGTCCATCCGGAGCGATCCGTACACCGGTACCGGAATCGGCGGGACGCCCCAACAGGTCGTACATGGGCTTGCGCAACTCAGGATGCTTTTCGCTCACCACGGCGATGCCCGTGGTCATGTCGGTCATGGATGGCGAAGCCGAAACGCGTACGGCATCCAGCACCCATTCACCAGCCCCACCGCCGTATGCGCGGAACTGCAATTGGAACCCGGCCGCACTGGCGCCATCCGGGATCTCCAGGCTACCCTTATCGGTGAGGACCAGGTCCTTGAACTCACTATCGACGGGCCCGTCATACACCACGGAAGCGGGCTCCATCAGACTGCGTTTCAGCGAGACCTGCAGCCACATGGGGTTCGCTCCCTCCGCCCGGTGGCGGATGATGATGGAATCCAGCATCATGGAGTTGTTCGCCACGCCCACCAGCATCACCACCTTCAGTAGCTCAGTAAGCATCCGGCGAACTACATCTTGTGAGGTCTTCCGGAGGCGGCTTGGTTTG
>DAOKZW010000030.1:0-47253 GCA_035325445.1 Flavobacteriales bacterium | reverse complement strand
GTTGGCAGTTGGCAGTTGGCAGTTGGCAGTTGGCAGTTGGCAGTTGGCAGTTGGCCTTCGCCAAGGCCAGCGCCTCCTTCGCCTTCGCGTAGCCGCTTGCGCCTCCGCTATAGCTTCAGCGACACGCGGAGGGCGGAGCAAGGCGCTAAAGCTTCAGCGGCACGTAGATGGCGGGAAGAAGTGGGCAGTAGTGGAGGTCGGGGGTGTAAAGGCGGGGTTGACGGAAAGCATCGGGCTTCATGCCGGGCGGGCTAATTTCGCGGCCTATATCGCGGCACGAACCGCACAATCCATCGAAACCATCATGCAACTTTCCCCTGTGGTCCGTGCCATGACCGAATCGGCCACGCTGAAAATGGCGCAAAAGAGCCGCGAGATGCGCGCCGCCGGCAAGGATATCGTGGACCTGAGCCTGGGTGAGCCCGACCAGGACCCGCCCGCATTCGCCATCGAGGCCGCCCAAAAGGCCATCGCGGAGAACAAGTGGAACAAGTACCCGCCCGTCATGGGCTACATGGACCTGCGTGCGGCCATCTCGGATAAGTTCAAGCGCGACAACAAGCTGAACTACGCCCCCGAGGAGGTGATGGTGAGCACCGGCGCCAAGCAGTCCATCATGAACGTGATCATCGCCCTGGCCGGCCCCGGCGACGAAGTGGTGATCCCCGCCCCCTTCTGGGTGAGCTACGCCGAGCAGGTGCGCTTCACCGGCGCCACGCCCGTGCTGGTGCCCAGCACCTTGGAGGAGGACTACAAGCCGCCCATCAGCCGCATCGCCGCAGCCATCACGCCACGCACCCGGGTGCTCCTGTTCAGCTCGCCCACCAACCCCAGCGGTTCCGTGCTCACGCAGGCCGAGCTGGAGGAGCTCGCCGAGGTGGTGCTGAAATGGCCCGACCTGATGGTGATCAGCGACGAGATCTATGAGCACATCGTGTTCGATGGCACCCATCGATCCATCGGTGCCATCTCCGGCATGCTGGAGCGCACCATCACCGTGAACGGACTCAGCAAGGCCTTCGCCCTTACCGGTTGGCGCATCGGGTACATCGGCGCGCCCAAGGCCGTGATCCAGGCCGCCAACAAGGTGCAGGGCCAATTCACCAGCGGCGCCAACGGCATCGCCCAGCGTGTGGCCAAGGCCTGCGTGGAGGCCGACCCCTCCCTGCTCCAAGGCTTGCGCCGCGACTTCCTGCGCCGCCGCGACCTGGTGCTGGAAGGACTGGCCCAAGTGCCCGGCTGGCGCTGCAACAAGCCGCAAGGCGCCTTCTATGTGCTGCCCGACGTGTCCGCCAGCCTCACCGGGCCCGTGCGCACCGCCGCCGACCTCGCCCTGTACCTGCTCGAACATGCCGGCGTGAGCCTGGTGGACGGCGATTCCTTCGGCGCGCCAAACACCGTGCGCCTCAGCTACGCCACCGGCGACGCCTTGATCACGGAGGCCACCAAGCGCCTCGCCAAGGCCGTGGCCGAAATGCCCCGCAACGCATAGCCCCATGACGCCCCAAGAGATCGTCAACGGCTTCCGCAACATCACCGCCATGGTGGTGGGCGACGTGATGCTCGATGCCTACCTCTGGGGCCGCGTGGACCGCATGAGCCCGGAGGCGCCCGTGCCCATCGTGCAGGTGACCCGCCGCAGCGCCCGCCTCGGCGGCGCCGCCAACGTGGCACTCAACCTGCGCGCACTCGGGGCCAAGGCCATGGTGGCCAGCATCACCGGCAACGACAAGTACGCCGATGACCTCCAAGGCATCTTCGAGGCCGAGGGATTGTCCACCGCGGGCCTGCTCCGGCTGGATACCCGCCCCACCACTGTGAAAACCCGCGTGATCAGCGGCAGTCAGCACGTGGTGCGCGTGGATGAAGAGGTGGAGCGCGACCTGGAGGCGCACGAGAGCGAACGATTCCTCCAACATGCCGGCAAGCTCATGCGCGAAACCCGGCCGGACGTGCTCATCTTCGAGGACTACGACAAGGGCGCGCTCACACCCACCGTGATCGCAGGCCTGGTGGCCGAAGCACAAGCCTTGGGCATCCCTACCACCGTGGACCCCAAGCGGCGCCACTTCTTCGACTATCGCGGGGTGGACCTCTTCAAGCCCAACCTGAAGGAATTACGCGAGGGCCTGAAGGTGGATCTGCCCGCCGGCGACCTGGACCAGGTACGCGGTGCCGTGCGCATGCTGGAGGAACGATTGGCCAACAAAGCATCGCTCATCACCCTCAGCGAACACGGCATCTATGCGCACCGCGCAGGTGAGGAAACGGCCCTGCCGGCGCACCGCCGCAAGATCGCCGATGTGAGCGGCGCCGGCGACACCGTGATCTCCGTGGCCTCGCTCTGCTTGGCGCTGGACCTGCCCTTGGCGCAGATCGCCGCGTGGGCCAACCTGGCCGGCGGACTGGTATGCGAACACGTGGGCGTGGTGCCCGTGGACCCCGTGGCCCTGCAGGCCGAGGCCGAACGACTGAACCTGGGGACCAGCGCCGCATGAGCACCACTGTGAAACCCTACGCCCAAGAAGGCTCCAAGCGCGAGCAGGTGGAACAGATGTTCGACCGCATCTCGCCCAAATACGACCTGCTCAACCGCCTGCTCTCCATGGGCACCGACCAAGGTTGGCGCCGCAAGGTGATCCGCCTGCTCGGCCAAGAACCCGTGGGCCAGCTGCTGGATGTGGCCACTGGCACCGCCGACCTGGCCATCATGGCCAGCAAGGTGGCGAAGCAGGTGACCGGGGCCGATATCTCGGCCGGCATGCTCGAGCATGGCCGGGCCAAGGTGGAAAAAGCAGGCCTGGCTGACCGCATCACGCTCGTACAGGCCGATGCCGCCGACCTTCCCTTCCCGGACAACACCTTCGATGCCATCACCGTGGCCTTCGGCGTACGCAACTTCGAGGACCTGCACCGGGGCATCCGCGGAATGGCCCGCGTGCTGCGGCCCGGCGGCCGCCTGTTCGTACTCGAGTTCAGCCAGCCGCGCACCACGCCCTTCAAACAGATCTTTCGCTTCTACTTCCACCACATCATGCCGCTGATCGGCCGCCTGGTGAGCAAGGACGAGGCCGCCTACACCTATCTGCCCGAAAGCGTGGACGCCTTCCCCCAAGGCAAGGAATTTGAGCTGATCCTGCAGGAATGCGGCCTCCGCGAGGTCCGCTCCCGCCAGCTCACCTTCGGCGTGGCCACCCTATACACCGCCCGCAAATGATCAGGTGTACGGATCGGGCCCTACCTTCGTTCTTGCACCTGATGCAACGCCGAGCACTCCTGTTCATCCCCTTGGCCGCCATGCTGCTGGCGGCGCCCGTGCAGGCCCAAAGGCCGCGTGGCGTGAAGGTGGAAAACCTGCCCAACTTCGACCTGCGCACCTTCCACTTCGGCTTCCTGCTCAGCTACAACACCGCCGATTTCTACACGCGCCTGAAGCCGACGGCACCGTTCCAGGATTCCCTGCTGGTGTTGGACCACGTGAGGCAACCGGGCTTCAACCTCGGCATCGTGGCCTCGCTGAACATGACCGACAACCTCAGCCTGCGCTTCCTGCCCACACTGGCCTTCGAGGACCGCATCCTGAAGTATTCCTTCCGCAAGCCCGACGGCAAAACGGCCAACTTCCAGAAGCCCATCGAAAGCACCTACCTGGAGTTTCCCCTGCTGCTGAAATTCCGCAGCGACCGCATCAACAACTTCGCCGTGTACCTGATCGGTGGCGGCAAGTTCGGCATCGACATGGCCAGCCAGAAGGACGTGGACAACGCGCTGGACGAGGACATTGTGGTGAAGCTGAGCAAGTACGACTACAGCGCCGAGGTGGGCGGCGGCATCGACATGTTCCTCCCCTACTTCAAGTTCGGCATCGAGCTGAAGACCGGTATCGGCATCCCCAATGTGCTGGTGGACGACGGCACCCGCTTCAGCAGCCCCATCCAAAGCCTGCGCACCAAGACGTATGTGCTGACCTTCACCTTCGAGGGATAATGCGGGTGAAGGAGTGAAGGAGTGAAGGAGTGACGAGGTGACGTGGTGAAGAAGTAAAGAGAGGCTGGCTTGCCGCTTCTCGTCTTCACATCTTCTCTTCTTCTCACTATCTCTTCTTCACCCCGCGCCGCATCTTTACAGCCCATGAGCCGCACCGTCGATATCGCCCTGCCCCCCACCGAGGCGGCAGATCCCATGTTGGTGCGCGACGCCGCAGCCGAAGCTGCTGCCATGGAGCCGGGAAAGGTGCGCGGCTGTCGGATCGTGAAGCGCTCCATCGATGCGCGCAGCAAGCAGCCGCTGGTGCGTCTGCGCGTGGAACTGTCCGCGGAGCATGAATTCCCGGAACCGGCGCAAACGCCGCCCGAGCTGCCGGACGTGCACCATGGCAAACCGGTGATCATCGTGGGCTGCGGACCGGCAGGACTGTTCGCCGCGCTGGAGTGCATCCGCCAAGGCCTGCGGCCGATCATTCTGGAGCGCGGCAAGGATGTGCGTGCCCGTCGCCGCGACCTGGCGGCGATCAACCGCGAGCACATCGTGGACCCCGACAGCAACTACTGCTTCGGCGAGGGCGGTGCGGGCACGTACAGTGACGGCAAGCTGTACACCCGCAGCCACAAGCGCGGCGACGTGGAGGGTATCCTGGAAACCTTCGTGGCCTTTGGCGCCTCGCCCGACATCCTGATCGATGCACATCCGCACATCGGCACCAACAAGCTGCCGCGCATCATCACCGCCATGCGCGAGGCCATCGTGGGCGCAGGTGGCGAAGTGCGCTTTGGCGCGCGTGTTACGGATTTCCTGATCACCAACGGCCGCATCCACGGCGTGCGCACCGCCTGCGGCGATGAGGTGCTGGCCGGCCGGGTGATCCTCGCCACCGGGCATTCCGCCCGCGACATCTTCCAACTCCTGTACGACAAAGGCATCCTGATCGAGGCCAAGCCCTTCGCGCTCGGCGTGCGCATCGAGCATCCGCAGGCGGTGATCGACCGTATCCGCTACCACAGCGCGGAACGTCATCCGGCCCTGCCGCCCGCCAGCTACAACGTGGTACAACAGGTGGACGGCTGCGGCGTGTACAGCTTCTGCATGTGCCCGGGCGGCATCATTGCGCCGTGCGCCACCTCCCCCGGCGAGGTGGTGACCAACGGCTGGAGCCCGAGCAAGCGCAACAATCCGTTCGCCAACAGCGGCATCGTGGTGGCCGTGGACCCGCGCCAAGGCAACGACCCGTTGAGCGCCCTGCGCTGGCAGCAGCAGGTGGAGCAAACGGCCTGGCGCGCCGGGGGCCAACGGCAAACGGCGCCCGCCCAGCGCATGGAGGACTTCATCCGCCGCAAGGCCAGCAGCGACCTGCCCGATTGCAGCTACCCGCCCGGCATCGTTCCCGCGCTGCTGGACGAGGTGCTGCCGCCCGAGGTGGCCACGCACCTGCGTGGGGGCCTCAAGGCTTTCGGCGAAAAGATGCGCGGCTACCGCACCAACGAGGCCGTGCTGGTGGCCACGGAAAGCCGCACCAGTTCGCCCGTGCGCATCCCCCGTGACCCGGAAACGCTGCAGCATCCGCAAGTACAGGGGCTCTATCCCTGTGCCGAAGGTGCGGGCTATGCGGGCGGGATCGTCAGCGCCGCCATGGACGGGGAGCGGGTGGCGAGGGCGTTGGCCGGGGAATGAAGCCCAAAAATCTGGTGCCTCAGGGTCCCCTCCTGCGTCGGGAGACCCTGAGAGAGCATCCGGGAATCACAGCTGGCAATCGGCCAACGCGCAGAGCTTGCCCATGTCGTTGATGCGCACCTTCTTCCCCTCAAGGGTGATGATGCCCTCGGCCTGCAGCTCGCCCAAGGTGCGGATGACCGACTCGTAGGTGCTGTTGGCCAAGGCCGCCATGTCACGGCGGGTCACAGTGTGGTCCAGCAAGGTCTTGTCCTTGGCGTTGAACCCGAAAACCACCGCATTGATCCTCACCGCCAGCGCCACCCTGCTCTTCACGGGCATGTTCAACAGGTTCTTCCGCATCTGCTCGGAGCGCCCCATCTCATCGGCGAAGAAGAGCATGAAATGGTAGCAGAACAGGGCGTTGGCGCGAAGCATGTCCTCGAACACGCCGATGGGGAGGATGTTGACCGTGGTGGGCACCAGTGCCACGGCGGAGACCGGGTAGGTGCGCTCGCGGCGCAGGCCGCGATGGCCCAGCGCGAAGCCGTCCTGCGCCAAGCGCAGGATCACCTCCACCTCCGGTGTGTAGTTGGTAAAAACCTTCACCCGCCCCTTGTCGATCATGTACATGTTGTCGCAGCGCTGCCCTTCCTTGAAGATGGTCTCGCCCGCCTTGAACGCCAAGGTGGTGGTATGGGTGCGCGCCAAGGCCTGCCACTCGGGAGTGCAGTACTTGGTGAAGAGTTCCAACAGGTTGCCCAAGGAAGCCACGACGATTGCGTTTTGAGGGTGCAAATGTCGGCCTTAGCCGCCAATGGCGACCATGCTGCGGTTGGCCCCGTGCAGGGCCTCGTCGGCCAGCTTGCCGAAGCTGTCCATGCCGCCGCGCATGGCCTTTTTGTGCAGCACCGCTTCCGTGATCAGCGGGCGGATGTCCTCCCCTGCCCGCAGCGCGGTCAACAGGTCGGTCTCCTGCCGACCGAAAAGGCAGTTCTTCAGCTTGCCGTCCGCGGTGAGGCGGATGCGGTTGCAGGTGTCGCAGAAGGGGTTGGTCACCGAGCTGATGACGGCAAAGGTGCCCGCACCTCCTATGAGCCGGTAGTTGCGCGCGGTGTCGTGCGGCTGGTCGGCGATACGCCCAAACCCGCCGGGACCGAAACGCTCCGTGGCCCGCGCCAGGATCTCCTCGGCGGAAACGCCTTTGCCCCATTCCCACCTGTTGCCGTTGAAGGGCATGAACTCGATGAAGCGCACCTGTAGCGGCTCCTTCCGGGTCCACTCGATGAAGTCGGTGACCTCATCGTCGTTGGTGCCGCGCATCACCACCATGTTCACCTTCACGTGGAAGCCGCGCTCCCGGGCCAGCGTGATGTTGTCCATGGTGCGCTGGAAGTAATTGCGGCGGGAGATCACCGCCATGCGGTCGGCGCGCAGCGAATCCAAGCTGATGTTCACCGAGCGCAGGCCGGCCTCCTCAAAGACGTCGAGGAAGTGGTCCAGGAGCACGCCGTTGGTGGTGATGCCCAACTCCACGGGCAACCGGCCCAGCCCCCGGATGATCTCGGCGGCATCCTTGCGCACCAAGGGTTCGCCACCGGTAAGGCGGATCTTGCGCACGCCCATCCCCACGAAGGTTTCGGCCAGGGCCTGCACCTCGTGCGTGTGCATGAAGTGCGAGCGCGGGCGCAGCACGATGCCTTCCTCCGGCATGCAGTAGGTGCAGCGCAGGTTGCAGCGCTCGGTAAGCGAGATCCGCAGGTAGTCGTGCCTGCGCCCGAACCGGTCGATGAGCCCCGTATGCGCGGCTGCTGCCATGGCGTCAGGATTTCAGCATGGCATCCATCTCTTCTTCGGAGATGAGCGCCTGTGCCATGGGAAAGAGCACGTGGTCCTCCCGGTAGATGTGCAGGCGGATCAGCTCGATGAGCTCCCGTGCGTTGTTGAAGGCCACTTGGTAGGTGTAGGAGCGTGAGCGCGCATCAGGCAAGTGGGCCGCCAGGCCGAGCAAGTTGAAGGCGAGCGCGCCAAGCTGGATGAACTTCACGTGGTCGTCCTCCATCAGGTCGATGGCCGTGGTGGGATGTCCGTCGGTGCTGTTGCTGCGCTCGCCGTTTTCCACCAGCCGCTTTTGCAGCAAGGGGAAGAGCTGGTGCTCCTCGCGGCGGTTGTGGTCCAGGAGCTCGTCCTCGAAGAATTGGAAGAACTCGCGAAGGCCGTCATTGATATCGTCGTTCAGCGTGAAATCCGCCTCGCGGTAGTCCACCATCGCCTTCTCGAACTTGTCGAGCACCCGTTTCACATTCTCGTGCTCGGCCATGTAGCGCTTCAGCAAGGGATGGTTGACCACCACCTCCTCCGCCTCGGGCACATTGGCCTCGTAGGCGCCGGGCGGGTCCATCGGCGAGAGCTCGGCCTCCCCGGTGTCCTTTTCCACGTTGCGCACGATGGGGTCCTCCTCCTTCAGCTTGCGCTTGAAGGTTCGTTCCTCCTGCCCGATGCGCTTCCCTGTTGTGGTATCGATGATCTGCATGGTCGTTGTTGTTGGTCCTCCTTCAGCACTTCATCAGTTGTTGCGCGAGCGCACGCCGGGGTAGTAGCTCCGCGAGTTGCGAATGCCGCGCCGGCCCCAGTTCCAGATCACCAGCTGGTAGCCGCGCCACAGGTAGTCGATGGGCGCCACCAGGAAGTGCATGAAGCGGGTGAAGGGAATGACGGCGATGATGGTGAAGGCCGAGATGATGTGCACTTGGATGAGCCAGGGCATGGCGCTCACGGCCGCGATGTCGGGATCACCGGCGAAGAGCGAGCGCAGGTAGGGCGTGACGCTGGACGCGAACCACGAGGAGCCCCAGCGCACATAGAAGGCCACGCCCAGGCCGGTGATGATCTGCGTGAGCAACACCGTGTATACCAGCATGTCCATCTTGTTGCTGACGATCAGCACCCGGCTGTTGCCCAAGCGGCGGCGAATCAAGAGGATCAGGCCCAGCAAGGTGCCCAGCGCGAAGGCGAAGGAGCTGTACTCCAGGATCAATAGGCGGATGGGCCCCCCGTTCCAGGCCAGCACCGTGCGCGGGAACAGGAAGGCGACCAGGTGGCCGAAGAAGAGGATGAGCAAACCCCAATGGAAGGGCTGGCTGCCCCAGAACAGCTTCTTGCGCTCGAGGAATTCCGAGGAAAGCGAGCTGACCTGGAAGCCCCGGTTGCGGTAGCGGTAGATGGAACCGATGAGGAAGATGGCTATGGAGACATAGGGCAGCGCGGCGAACATGAGCACGTTGAGCATGCCCCACTGTTCCTCCAGGCCGTACTTCAAGCCGTACACGATGGCGAAGGCCGCCACCAGCATGATCAACAGCACCCGCGTGTAGTTGACCGGGGCCGGCCGCTGCACGGTGCTGAGCTCGCGCACCAAGCGCCTGGCCTTGGAGCCAGTGTAGAGGGCGATGAGGCCCACCACCACGGTGGCCACAAGCAACCAAGTGACGAACGACGTGGGCGAGAACAGCGCGTTGGCCTCAAGAAGGATCATGGCTTGTCGATTTTGATGAGCGGTGAAGGGGATGTGTGGAACAAGTGCCGCAATCAGCGGCGGGCGCCGCAGCGCGCAGCGGGTCGAGGCCCCGGGGACGGTAGTCCTTGAAGCCCACTTCGGTGAAATCGGCCCCCAGCATTTGGAAGAGGGCGAGCAAGGCATCGTGGTACACGTTGATGTTCACCTGCCCGTCGAGGATCAGCGCCTTGTGCTTGCGGCGCAGCTCCCTGGCGCGCAACTCCAGCTTGTGCGGATGGAACTCGGCCATCATGCGGCGCAGCGCGGGCATCAGCACGCGCCCGGCCAGCTCGTCGCGGAAGCTTTCATCCTGCAGCAAGGGCAACAGGGTGAGCACGTTGGCCAGGTTGTCCGGCAGCTCCTCGTCGCAGGGGTTGTCCGCCTCGGCCTGCTCGCGCTTCATGTTCACCAGGAACTCGCCGCGCTTGTAATCCTCGCCGAAGAGGACGAAGCCGAGGTCGAGGTAACAGATGGCCTGCACGTGGAAGGTGCGCGAAAAAACCTCCTCCACGGTGTGGTCATCCGTGTTGTACACCCACTCCACGAAGCGCTGCAAGGTTTCCTCGGCCTGCGGATACCGCTGCCCGAGCATGGCGTGCACCTCGGCCACGCTTTCGCGCAGCCCTTCGCCGGGATAGCGGAAGAGCTCCGCCATCAGCGCGTATTGCTGGTATGTCTCTCCCGTTTTCATCAGATGCCGCGTGCTGGCCGGATCTTGAACCCGAAGCCGGTGTTGCCTTTCACGTCGCCGGTATCCTCCAGCATTTCGATGCTTTCCTCGCGGTGCGCCGGCGGGATCACGAAGCGTTCCTCGAAGGTGGCCAGCGAGGTGAGGCGGAAGATCTCGTCAGCCTCCTTGGCGTTGGTCCTGGCGGCCTCCAGCACCGCGTTCACCTCGTCGTCGCTGAGGTCGCCCACGGTGGTCTTGCGGCGGCTCACCTTCACGGCGAGGAGCTTCTTCAGCACGTGCTTCACGCGCTCGGTGTCGCCCGCGGTGAAGAGCGAGGCGAGGTACTGCATGGGAAGCCGCGACTTCTCGATGCCGGCCCACAGCGACTCGGTGTGCGAGTCGTACACGCCGTCGGCGTCCACGCTGGCCATGGCGGGCAGCATGGGCGGCACATAGAACAGGTTGGGCAGCGTGCGGAACTCGGGGTGCAGCGGCAGGGCGATGCCCCATTGCTTCACGAACTTCCACACCGGTGAGAGCTGTGCCGCGCGGATGGTGCTGTCGGCGATGCCGTTGGCCTTGGCGGCCTGGATCACCTGCTCATCGAAGGGATCCAGATAGATGCCCAGCTGGGCGTCCACCAGCTCACTTTCCGGCGCCGAGGCCACCTCGTGGATGCGGTCGGCATCGTAGAGCATGACGCCCAGGTAGCGGATGCGGCCCACGCAGCTGTGCATGCACGCCGGGGCCTGGCCGCTTTCCAGGCGCGGGTAGCACAGGATGCACTTCTCGCTCTTGCCCGTGTTCCAGTTGTAGTAGGATTTCTTGTACGGGCAGGCGGTGACGCACATGCGCCAGGCGCGGCAGCGCTGCTGGTTGATCAGCACGATGCCGTCCTCGCCGCGCTTGTAGATGGCGCCCGAGGGGCACGAGGCCACGCAGGCCGGGTTGAGGCAGTGGTTGCAGATCCGCGGCAGATAGAACATGGTCATCTGCTCCAGCTGGAACAGGCTCTCTTGCTCGGCCGCTGTGAGGTCCTTGAAATTGACGTCGTGGCGTGCGTAGTCCGGCGAGCCGCCCAGGTCGTCATCCCAGTTGGGGCCGGCCTTCACGTCGATGTTCTCACCGGTGACCAGTGAGACGGCGCGGGCCGAGGGTTGGTCGTCGCCCTCGGGCGCGGTGAAGAGGTCGCTGTACTTGTAGGTCCACGGCTCGTAGTAGTCCTCCAGCACCGGCATGTGCGGGTTGTGGAAGATGTTCTTCAGGCCGCGCAGCTTGCCCGCCCCGCGCAGCGACACGGTGTCGCCGTTCTTCTCCCATCCGCCCTTATAAATGTCCTGGTCCTCCCACTTGGTGGGATAGCCGGTGCCGGGTTTGGTCTCCACGTTGTTCCACCACATGTACTCGGCGCCCTTGCGGTCGGTCCACACGTTCTTGCACGCGATGGAACAGGTGTGGCACCCGATGCACTTGTCCAGGTGGAAGACCATGGAGATCTGCGATCTGATGTTCATCGTTTCCTTGGTTTCTGCTTGGTTGGCCTGTCGTTGCTCTTGTCTTTGTCCGGTGGATCAGAACACCACCTTGTCCATCTTGCGCACCAGCACGTGCGTGTCGCGGTTGCTGCCCACCGGCCCCCAGTAGTTGAAGGCGAAGGTGAACTGGCCGTAACCGCCCACCATCAGGCTGGGCTTGAGGTGTACGCGGGTGAAGCTGTTGTGGCCGCCGGCGCGCCGGTTGCCGCGCACCTGGCTCTTGGGCACGGTATAGGTGCGCTCGGGCGAGTGGTACACGATGCATACCCCGCGCGGGATGCGGGCGCTGACGCTGGCCCGGGTGGCATACACGCCGTGGTCGTTGTACACCTCCACCCAGTCGTTGTCCTTGATGCCAAGCTCCTCCGCGTCCTTCTCGCTCATCCAGCACGGCTCCATGCCGCGGCTGAGGGTGAGCATGCGCAGGGTGTCGCCGTAGGTGCTGTGGATGTGCCACTTGCCGTGCGGCGTCAGGCAGTTCAGCATCTTGGCCTTGCCGTCGTTCACCGTCTCGCGGATGTCGCCGTACACCTGCGGCAGCGGCGAAGGCTTGTAGGTGGGCAGGTGCTCGCCGAACATGATGTAGCCATCGTGGTCCAGATAGATGTGCTGGCGGCCGGTAAGCGTGCGCCACGGCACCAGGCGGTCCACCTGGAAGGTGTAGGCGGCATAGGCGCGCCCGTCGTTCATCAGGCCCGACCACACGGCCGAGGTGTTGTAGCGGTTGGGCCGCGTTTGCAGGTCCTTGTAGTCGATGTGCACGGCCTGCAGGCCCTCGGCCAGGTCGGTGAGCACCAGCCCGGTCTTCTTTTCCAGGAACTCGTAGCCGCGCATGTTGAGCTTGCCGTTGGTGAGGGTGCTCAGCTTCAGCACGGCGTCGCAGGCCTCCACGTCCTCGCGGATGCTCGGGTATTCCTTGCCGCCCACCACTTGCACGTGGTTCTTCTTGGCCAGCATCTCCTCGTACACGTCGGCGCAGTCGTACTTCACGCCGTGCGCGCCCAGCCCGTTCTTCGGGATGCCCTCGCCCAGGGTGATGTACTTGTTGTGGATCTGCGTGTAGTCGCGCTCCACCACCACGATCTTGTGCATGGTCTTGCCCGGAATGGGCTCGCACTCCCCTTTCCACCAGTCCTGCATCTTGGGCTGGGTGATCTCGTCGGCGCTGTCGTGCGCCAAGGCCACGTTCACGATGTCCTTCACCGGCTTAGGGAAGTGGCGCGGCGCCAGCTCGCTCACCTTCTTGGCCAGCAACTGGAAGATCTGCCAGTCGGTTTTGGCCTCCCACACCGGCGGCACGGCCTCGCTCAGCGGGTGGATGAACGAGTGCATGTCGGTGCTGTTCAGGTCGGCTTTTTCATACCACGAGGCCGTGGGCAGCACGATGTCCGAATACAGCGCCGAGGTGTCCATGCGGAAGTTGATGTCCACCACCAGGTCCATCTTGCCGCTGGGCGATTTGTCGCGGTACTTGATGTCGGTGACCATGCTGCCGGCCACCTCAGCCGCCACGTCGTTGTGGTGCGTGCCCAGGTAGTGGTTCAGCATGTACTCGTGGCCCTTGGCCGAGCTCATCAGGGCGTTGCCGCGCCAGATGAACCAGTTGCGCGGGAAGTTGATCGGGTCGTCCGGGTCGGCCACCGAGTGCAGGAGCTCCCGGTTCTTGAGCTTCTGCACCACGTAGTTGCGGATGTCGTCGTCGCTCTTCGCGCCAGCCTGCTCCGCGTCCTTCACGATGTCCAGGTTGCTCTTGTTGTATTGCGGGAAGAAGGGCAGCCAGCCGTTGCGCACGGCCATCAGCGTCCAGTCGGCGGAGTGCTTGTGGGCCAAGGGCGCGGCATCGTTGGGCAGGCTGTTGTAGTCCGCCTGGTTGTTGTCGTAGCGCCACTGGCTGCTGTTGATGTAGTGCCAGATGGGCGCCTGCTGCAGGCGCGGCACCGTGCCGTGGTCCTTGCTGCTCATGATGGTGCCCCAGCTATCCACCGGCGCCAGCTTCTCCTGGCCCACGTAGTGGTTCATGCCGCCGCCGTTGCGGCCGTTGCAGCCGGTGAGCATTTGCGCCATGATGGCCGCGCGGTACATGAGGTTGCCGTGGAACCAGTGGTTGATGGCCGCTCCTACGATCACCATGCAGCGCCCTTCGGTGGCCTCGGCGGTGCCGGCCCATTCGCGCGCCAACTTGATCGCCGTCTTGCGGCCGATGCCGGTGAAGATCTCCTGCCAGGCGGGCGTGTAGGCGGCGTCCTTGTCGTCGTAGTCCTTCGGGTATTCGCCCTCGAGGCCGCGCGGCACGCCGTACTGCCCCATGATGATGTCGTAGATGGTGGCCACGGGCACCTTCTCCCCTTCCACCGTGGTGATGTAGCGCACCGGCACGCCGCGCTTGGCGATGCGCTCGTGGCCGTAGTCCACGAACTCCACCTGCAGCACGTCGTCGCGCTTGCCCAGGAAGGAGAGCTCCGGATCGTACGGACGGTTGTCCGTGCCGTTCTCGTACTTCAGGTTCCAGTTGCCCTCCTTCTCGTCCCAGCGGTAGCCCACCGTGCCCTTGGGCGTGATCAGGTCGCCGGACTTTTCATCGTACACCAGGAACTTCCAGTCGCCGTTGCTGATGTCCTTGTACTCCTTCACCTCCTTGGCGCGTATCAGCTTGCCAGGGGCGTAGTGGCCGTCCTTCTTGTCGAGCCGCACCAGGAAGGGCGAGTCGGTGTAGCGCTTGACGTATTCCTTGAAATAGGGCGTGGTCTTGTCCACGTGCCATTCCTTGAGGATCACGTGCGTGACGGCCATCCAGAAGGCGCCGTCGCTGCCGGCGTGGGCGGGGATCCACTGGTCGGCGTGCTTGGCCACCATGCTGAAGTCGGGCGACATGACCACCGTTTTGGTGCCGTTGTGCCGGGCCTCGCTGAAGAAGTGGATGTCGGGCGTGCGCGTCATGCCCAGGTTGGCGCCCATGCTGACGATGAACTTCGAGTTGTACCAATCGGCGCTTTCGCACACGTCGGTCTGCTCGCCCCATACCTCGGGGAAGGCGCAGGGCAGGTCACAGTACCAGTCGTAGAAGCTGAGGTTGACGCCGCCCATCAGCTGCAGGTAGCGCGCGCCCGAGGCGTAGCTGAGCATGCTCATGGCGGGGATGGGCGAGAAACCCACGATGCGATCGGGACCGTACTTCTGCACGGTGTACAGGTTGGCGGCGGCGATCAGCTCCACCACCTCGTCCCAATGTGCCCGGCGGAAGCCGCCCTTGCCGCGCGCCCATTGGTAACGGCTGCGTTTCTGCGGATCGGCCTGCAGGTTGGCCCAGGCCTTCACCGGGTCGCCGCCGGCCTTCTTCTTCTCCTCGCGGAAGAGGTCGAGCAAGGCGCCGCGCATCAGCGGATACTTCACGCGGATGGGGCTGTAGAGGTACCACGAGTAGGAGATCCCGCGCTGGCAGCCGCGCGGCTCATAGGGCGGCAGGCCCTCCTCCAGCAAGGGATAGTCCAGCGCCTGCATCTCCCACACCACGATGCCGTCCTTCACGTGGATGTTCCACGAACAGCCGCCGGTGCAGTTCACCCCGTGGGTGCTGCGGATCACCTTGTCGTACTGCCATCGGTTGCGGTAGAACTCCTCCCACTTGCGGGTCTTCGGTGAAATGATGTCCTCGATCCAACTCATTGCCTTGTGATTGATGGGGTCCTTCCAAGTTTGTTCAGATGGTGCGCATCTGGCGCGCGTCGATGTCGTGCCGCACCGACCGGCGCAGCCTGTTGTTCCACGTCAGAGCCACCAGGAGAAGGATGGCCACGAGCCCGCCCAAGCCCCAGCCGAGCATGGCCCGTTGCCCGCCCGGCTCTGTCGGTGTAGTGCCTTCGTTCGCGCTCTGCAGGAAGGCGGTCAGGGCGTGGATCTCACCGTCGGTGAGGGCCATGCTGCCGTTGTAGGCTGCGGCCATCGCGGGGAAGGGTGGCGCACCGAGGATGCCTGCCACGCCCGCTTGGCCCATGCGCCCATACACATTCGTGAGGTCCTTGGCCAACAAGCCGCCCGGCACCACGCCCGGGGCATCCACGTTGTGGCAGGTGATGCACGAAGCCCCGCCGCCCGACAGCCGGTGCTGGAAAATGAAGCGGCCGCGCTCCACGTCCGCCTCGGTGAACACAATGGGCTTCTCCTCCTCTTGGGGCACTTCCGCCGTTGCGGCGGCCGGTTTCGCCGTCCCGGCCAGGAAACCGAGCAAGGCGTCCATCTCCGCATCGGAGAAGGGGAAGTCGGGCATCAAGGTCTTGTTGTATTCCTCGTAGATCGCCACGGCATCCTTGTCACCGGACTTGATCACCGTCTGTGAGCTGCGGATGTATTTGCGCAGCCATTCGTCGGATTGCTTTTCGGTGATCCCCGTGAGATCGGGACCCACCATGCGCGCACCCAGCTTGTGGCAGGCCGTGCAGTTCTGCTTGAAGATGGCCGCGCCATCCTGCGCGGGGGCCGGTGCGGCCATAAGGGCCAAGACACCGGCGAGGCCGAGGGTCTTCAAACCGTTCAACAGGCCGCGGTTCGCTGATGCGCCCGCAGGGCGTGTGCTAAGGGTTGCTGGATGGCTCATGGCGTTGTGAGGCGTTCCTTGGTGATGGCAATAGTATGATTCATTTCGCAATGTTTTATGATTTTCATCATTTTTGTTTCACCAGCGAAAGTGAACTTGGCCCCCGCAACCCGGAAAGCCCTTCGGCGCCCGCCTTGGCATGTCCCTCTTCCGCTACAACAGCAACCACAAGGCGATCACGGCGCTGCTGATCATCGCCGTGGCGGCGATCAGCTTCTACCTGAACCGGCGCGGGCCGTCCACCTTCGACAACGGCCAGGCGAAGCGCACGGGCAGCGTGGTGGACGGCCGCAACAACGGCCGCTGGACCTGGTACTATCCCTCCGGCAAAAAGCGCATGGAGGGCACGTTTGACCACGGAAAGCGAACGGGCGTGTGGCACACCTTCTCCGCCTCGGGTGATACCCTTACCGAAGCCTTCTACGCGGACGACAAGCTCAACGGACCCTATACCCTTTTCGGCCCGGACAACCGGCGAGGCACGGTGACCTTCTACAAGAACGATCAGCCCATTGGACAGCCCAAAGGCGGACGCCACTGACCCCTCGCCGACCATTCAGCCATCCCTTCCGACCCACACGAAAAGCTCCAAAGCATCTCCCCCAGCCCCATGAATGCGCCTCATTTTGGAATGGCTATAAATTGCACCTTTTCATATTCTTTTATGATTTTCGTCACGTCCAAAACCCAACTGCATCAATTCCTTGCCCACATGCCCCGGCAACACCCTGCTCCCAAGCCGCCCTTTCATCTTCCACGAAAGACGATGACGACCGGGGCAGCCTCACCTCGCACCCTAAGCTGAACCACCATGGGAAAGGCCAACGCGAACCGCATGCTTCTGTTCAGCACATTGGCCTTCACCGTGTGCTTCGCCGCCTGGATGATCAACGGCGTGCTGGTGACCTACTTGACCAACAACGGCATCTTCAAGTGGAGTTCCACGCAGACCGGTTGGCTGCTGGGTGCCCCGGTGCTGATGGGCTCCATCCTCCGCCTGCCGGTGGGCGTGCTCACCGACAAGTACGGCGGCCGCTGGATGATGACCATCCTGCTGCTGCTGAGCGCGCTGCCGATGTACCTGCTGTCCATGGCCGACAGCTACACCAGCTTCCTGCTGCTGAGCTTCGCCTTCGGCATCGCGGGCAGCTCCTTCGCGGCGGGAGTGGCCTACACCACGCAATGGTTCCCCAAGGAGCGGCAGGGCACCGCGCTGGGCATCTTCGCCATGGGCAACGTGGGCGCGGCCGCCACCACCTTCTTCGCGCCGCAGCTGCTCGACACCTTCACGCAGGGCAACACCGTGCCCGAAGGCTGGCGCACCCTGCCCCAGCTTTACGCCGCCGTGCTGGCCGCCATGGCCGTGCTCTTCTTCCTCTTCACCGTGAACAAGCGCTCCGAAGCGGTGAAGTCCTTGGGCGAACGGCTGGCGCCGTTGAAGCAAACGCGCGTGTGGCGCTTCGGGCTCTACTACTTCTTCGTCTTCGGCAGCTTCGTGTCGCTGTCCCAGTGGCTGATCCCCTACTACGTGAACGTGTATTCGCTGTCCATCGTGGCGGCCGGCATGATGACCACCGCCTTCAGCCTGCCCTCCGGACTGGTGCGTATGGTGGGCGGCCTGCTGTCGGACAAGTACGGCGCCCGCATCGTGCTGATCCGCGTATTCACCGTGACCATCCTCTGCCTGCTCTTCCTGATCCCGCCGCGCGTGGAGATGCACACCCCGGGGCAGGGTATCATGGCATCGAGGCCCGGTGTGGTGGAGGCCATCACCGCGGACCAGATCACCGTGGCCGACCCGGCCAACCCGGAAGACAAAACGGTGTATGCGCTACGTACCGCCGACCCCCTGGGCATCCGCTTCGGCATCCACCACGATGAGGAAGGCTTCCTGCCCATGCCCTTCACCTCGGTATGGCAGGAGCCCCAAGTGGAGGCGGGCGAGACCGTGGGCAAGGGCCAGCTGCTGGCCAAGGGCACCACGCACATCTACTTCCAGGCCAACAAGTGGATCTTCTCCTTCCTGGTGTTCATCATCGGTGCGGCCATGGGCATTGGCGGGGCGGCGGTGTTCAAGCTGATCCCCGACTACTACCCCGATGATGTGGGCGCCGTGGGCGGCATCGTGGGCGTGCTCGGCGGTTTGGGCGGCTTCGTGGGACCCATCCTCTTCGGCATGCTGCTGGCCTCCACCGGCGTGTGGACCACCTGCTGGGTGCTGCTGCTGCTGATCGCGATCGTCTGCGCGCTGTGGATGCGCTCGGTGCTGCGGCGGATAGCCAAGGGCAAGCCCAACCACTGACGCGATGAAGGAGCGCCTGCTGAACGCCATCAGGGACCTCTCGCCGGCCTACTTCGCCATGGTGATGGCCACGGGCGTGGAGTCCAGCGCATCGCACTTCCTGGACATGGATGCCCTCGCCTATCCGCTCTTCTGGCTCAACATCTTCTTCTATGTCACCCTGGCCGTCCTGGCCTTCCTGCGCCTGCTGCTCTTCCGCAAGGAACTGCAGCACGACCTGTTCGACCACCTCAACGGCATGGGCTTCTTCACGGCGGTGACCGCCACCGCGCTGCCGGGCGCACAGTTCATCCTGTTGCAAGGCAACTTCGCTGTGGCCCGCGTGCTCTGGGGCCTCGCCCTCTTCCTGTGGCTGGTGGTCACCTACACCGTCTTCACCAACCTGACCATCAAAGGCAAGAAGCCCGCCTTCGCCGACGGCATCAACGGGGCTTGGCTGCTTTCGGTGGTGTCCACCCAAAGCTTGGCGGTGCTCAGCACCATGCTGGCCTCGCACTATGCGGACCACCGGCTGATGCTGAACTTCTTCGCCTTCGCCATGTGGCTGTGGGGCGGCATGCTCTACATCTGGATGATCTCGCTGATCTTCTACCGCTATAACTTCTTCACCTTCTCGCCCGGCGACCTCACCCCGCCCTACTGGATCAACATGGGCGCCATGGCCATCTCCACCCTGGCGGGATCGCTGCTGATCATCAACACGCCGCACGCGCCTTTCCTGTTGTCCACCCTGCCCTTCCTCAAAGGCTTCACCATCTTCTACTGGGTCACCGGCACGTGGTGGATCCCCATGCTGGCGATCCTGGCCGTCTGGCGCCACGGCTACAAACGCTTCCCGCTCACCTACGACCCGCTCTATTGGGGTGCCGTGTTCCCGTTGGGCATGTACACCGCCAGCACCTACGAAATGGCCAAGGCAATGGAACTCGAATTCCTGCTGCCTATCCCGCGCTACTTCATCTATGCGGCGCTGCTGGCGTGGGCCGGGACCTTCATCGGTTTCCTGCGCTCCACCACACGCAAGTTGATCCCTGCCTGATCCATGAACGCCCTATGCGAAAAGCTTCAATGAACGTCACTATGCTTGCACGGACATACTGACCATGGAAAAAGACCGCTACACCATCCGCCTTCGCTTCTGGATCGACCAGGCTAAAGGACCCCGCATCGGCGCAGGCCGGGTGGTCCTGCTGGAACAGATCGCCGCCACCGGCTCGATCACCAACGCCGCCAAGGCCATGAAGATGTCCTACCGGCAAGCCTGGCAGATGCTGGAGGACATGAACAGCCGGGCGCCGGAACCGCTGGTGCAAAAGATCCACGGCGGCAACAAGGGAAGCGGCACGGAGATCACCCCGGCAGGGCTGGAGGTGATCGCAATGTTCCGCCAAGTGGAAAAAGACCTGCAAGCCATCGCCGAAAAAATGTCCAAGGAACTCGGGCACGCCAGCAAAAAGAAAAAGGCCAAGTGAACAACGAACCTTCCATCCCCCGCACGATGAAACGACCGATCGCCCTACTGGTCTTCATGGTCCCGCTCCTCAGCCTGGGCCAGGCACCGGACAGTACCCGCGCAACGGGCCGGGATACGACGGCCACGCAAGTATTCTACCTGGGCGAGGTGACCGTGCAGGCCGATCGACGAACCGGAACCGAGGACCGCCTCTTCAGCGAGGAGATGGCGGAACACAACCGGCTGGATGTGGCCCATGCACTTGACCTGCTGCCGGGGGTGAGCCTCACGGCCTCCGGCCCGCGCAACGAATCGATGGTGGCCGTGCGTGGCTTCGATCTGCGCGCCGTGCCCGTGCATATGGACGGCATTCCCGTGTACGTGCCCTACGACGGCTACGCGGACCTGGCCCGCTTCACCACGGCCGATCTGGCGGTGATCGATGTGGCCAAGGGCTTCGCGCCCCTGCGCTACGGCCCCAATTCCCTCGGCGGCGCCATCAACCTCATCTCCCGTAGGCCCGTGAAGCGCTTGGAATACGACGGGGCCCTGGGCCTGATCAACGCCAACGGATACCGTACGGAGGCCAACGTGGGGAGCAACCTGGGCCATTTCTACTTGCAGGCCGGCTACACCCTGCTGCACCGCGACAGCTACACCCTCTCTCAAGACTTCACCCCGAGTGAGCGGCAGGACGCCGGCGAGCGCGACAATTCCTACCGTACGGACCGGAAGGTGAGCGTGAAAGTGGGCTGGACACCCACCGACAACCAGGAGTACACGGTGGGCTACATCAACCAGCACGGCACCAAGGGGACACCCGTGTACGTGGGCAGCGATCCGCTGAATTCCCTGCTCAACAAGCCCCGCTATTGGCAATGGCCCAACTGGGACAAGGAGACCTGGTACTTCGTGGGCAACACCCGCCTGGACTCCACCAGCCACGTGAAGGCGCGCCTCTACCTGGACCGCTTCACCAACGCCCTGTTCAGCTACGACGACGACACCTACACCACGCAGAACAAGCCCTCTTCCTTCCGCACCTGGTATAACGACCGCTCCTACGGCGGCAGCATTGAATACGGAACCACCCGCTACAGGCGCCATGAGCTGACCGCCTCGGTCCATTACAAGGTGGACCTGCACCGCGAGAACGACCTCGGCGAGCCCGTGCAGCACGTGGAGGACCGCACGGCCCAGTTCACCGTGGAGGATGCCATCCGCCTCGGCGAGCGTTACACCGCCATCGTGGGGGCGGGCTACGCCGTGCGCGGCAATGTGCGCGCCGAGGATTACAACAGCACCACCGGCGTCCTCTCGGAATTTCCCGATGCAGGTACCAGCGGTGCCTTCAACGCGCAGGTCGGCCTGTTCCACACCTGGGGCAAGGAGCGGCTGGGCCTGACCGCCTCGCGACGCACACGCTTCGCCACCATCAAGGACCGCTACTCCTACCGCATGGGCACCGCCATCCCCAACCCCGGCCTGGCGCCCGAGACCGCCAACCAGCTGGACCTCACCTGGACCACCCGTGCGCTGAAGGGGGCCGTGTGCCAAGCCTCCGCATACTACACCTTCCTCACGGACGCCATCATCAACGTGAACAATGTGGAGCCGGGCCGATCCCAGCTGCAGAACACCGGCAGGGCCGACTTCTTCGGGGTAGACACCTCCATCGGATGGGACATCCGGAAGAACACCCGCATGGACCTGGGCTACTCCTACATCGAACGGCACGACCGCACCGATCCCGGGCGCCGCTTCACCGATGTGCCTTGGACCAAGGCCATGGCCGCCGTACGCTACCGGCCCGTGAAGCGCATGCAACTGGTGGGCAGCACCGAATACAACGCCGTGCGCTACAGCACCAGCTACGGCACCCGCGCCCCCGGCTTCACTCTGGTGAACGCCCAAGTGTCCGTGGCCGTGTGGAAGCACATGGCCCTGGAAGCCGGGGTGAACAACCTGTTTGACGAAAACTACATGCTGGTGGAAGGCTTCCCCGAGGAGGGGCGGAACTTCAATATCACGCTGCGCTTCTTTGACCAGGACCGGCGGCGATGAACCGGCACGCACATCCAACTAACGCCTACCAGAGAAACCATGAACAAGGGAACTTCAACCACCATTGCCGCCGTTATGGCGGCCGCCCTCTTCAGCATGTGCAATCCGCCAGCGGAACAGCACCCCACCGAGGAACATGACCACAGCGCCCAAGTGGACACCGCCCAATACATCAGCAAGGTCTTTCAAGTGACCGGTGCCGTGAAGCGGACACTGGCACTCACCGTGGATTCGCTCCGCGCCATGGACGTGGACACGATCGCCGATTTCAAGGTGGTGTGCCAGAGCGGCGACACCGTGAAGGAGAACTTCACCTCCACCGGTGTTCTGTTGAAGGATATTCTCGACAAAGCCGAAATCGCACAGGCGAACCACAAGGACCGCAACTTCTACATCGTGGCCCGTGCCACGGACGGCTACAAGGCCACGTTCTCCTGGGCCGAGATCTACAACAACCCCACCGGGGAAAACGTGTACGTGCTCTTCGAGAAGAACGGCGAACCCATCGGCACCAAGGGCGACTTTATCCTGATCTGCCGCAACGACATCAAGACCGGTCCCCGCCACGTGTACTGGCTGAAGAGCATTGAGGTGAACCGCGTGGATTAACGCGCCTCCCTCCGTCCGCCTTCGGTGTTTCCGCGATGGCCTCACGGCAGCTCGAAGCGCGTGCTCCAGCACTGCCCGCTGGCCAGGTTCTCGGCTTCCACCTCCATGAACTCGTCCTTGCCCTCGGTGACGAGCTTGCGCTTGCGGATCACGTTCTCGCCGCCCCGTCCCTCGATGCCGCCGCCATCGATGGTGTCGCCGACACGCGGCAGGAAGGGCAGCCGCAGGGTGATCAATTCATCGGAGGTGCGCACCAGCCGGGTAGCCTCGCGGAACAGGAGCTCCTCGAACTTCTGCACCGCGGCCTCGTCGGTCACCTCTTTCTGTGCCTGCGGGTCCAAGCGGCGCAGCCAATCGGCAAAGGCCGCCACGGAAAGCTCCCGCAGCTCCGCTTGCACATAGGCCGGGAACGGCGAGCGCACGTGGTCATGGTCGGTGAACCAGTAGTCGAAGGCCTGCTGCACCAGCTGGCTGTTGCGCAGTTGATCGATGGTGGGCTGGGTGCTGGCGGCTGGGTCGTGTGCGGGCATGATCGCTGTAATTGGCCTTCCACCCATACGCCGTGCGTACTTCCGGAAGGACTTGCACAAAGTGGGCACCAAAGGTAGGGTGTCCCACAGGGGCCCGCGACCGGTGCCAAGTGGGGTCCGGCCGAATCCCAAGAGTGAGACCTCCGCCCACCCTCAATTCCTGTTTTTCAATGCCGACCGTCATTTCCAATTGTTAAATAAATACTTCGTCTTTCGACGAGCCTGCTTTATCCATCGGCACAGGGCAAAGTTTACCGGACCAACACATAACCCTCGTTTTCAGGCGAATACATTGATTCTTCGAATGAATATTTGTCGCCTCTCCGACCATGAGGAAAGCAGCTCCACTCTTTCTCTTGGCCTTGATGCCCGTATTGGCAGAAGGTCAAGTTCCCACCCCACCCCACGTTCCCGGCGCAGATGCCCAAGCCCTGACCGGCGCCCGCCGGGTGATCGTGTTGGACGAGGCGGCGAAACCTGCGGAAGAACCGGCCCACACAGACCGGGGCGCCCTGTTCCGCTACGGTATCCCCCAACAGCTCGAACTCGATTTCATGCTGGCCGCAGAGTGGACGGCAGCGGGCACGGATTCCGTGATCGGCCGCTTGGCCATCAAGAGCCCCGGGGCGCTTACGATGAACTTGTTCTTCTCCGAGTTCCGCCCTGCCGGCAACGCGGAGATCTCCGTGAGCTCCGGCGGCAGCAGCGCCACCTTGAACGTATACGGCACCCGGTGGGGCCACGGTGGTGAAGGCCAATTGCAAACGGCGCTGACGGCCGGCGATGAGGTGACCATTGAATTCCGGGGCACCACCGGGGAGCAGCAGGCGAGCACCCTGCGCATCGGCCATGTGGTGCACGGGCTGGTGGACTTTTTCGGGGCGGCAATGGCCGGACCGGGGGAGGAATGCCTGGTGGACGTGGCCTGCGCCACGGGAAATGCCTGGACGGACGAATCCCGGTCCATCGTCATGTTCACCCGTGAGGACGGCAACGGTTGCACCGGCGTGCTGCTGAACAACACCTCGGGCGATTTCACGCCCTACGTGCACATCGCACACCACTGCAGGGGCACCTTCAACCCCAACAACTGGGTGTTCTACTTCAACTACCAAAAACCCACCTGCGAAGGCGGCGTGGCCCCCATGAGCCAATCCCTGACCGGAGGGCAGGTGGTGGCCAGCGACTACGACGGCGACTTCGACCTGATCCGCCTGAACCAGGCCCCGCCCCCCGCCTTCAACGCCTACTATGCCGGCTGGGACCGCAGCGGCAACACACCGGCCTCCGGGGCCTTCATCGGCCACCCGTCGTCGGGGCCGAAAAAGATCGGCACCTGGTCCGGGGCCTCCACGGGCACCTACCCGGAGATCTCCAAGCCGCTCTGGTTCGCCAATATCACCCTAGGTGCCATCTTCAGCGGAAGCAGCGGCTCCCCGCTCTTCGATGCCAACAAGCGCATGGTGGGCGCCACCTACTTCGGCCACGTGGGCTGCGAAGGCACCAGGCAGGTACACGCCGTGAAGATGAGCGCCAACTGGAACGGCACATCGGCCGCCAAGCGCCTGAAGGATTGGCTGGACCCCGCAGGGACCGGCGCCACCACCTTGAACGGCGCTTCCATGGCGCCAGCGGGAACGGCCAGTGTACAGGTGAAGGTGAAGATGGCCCTGCAAGGCGCCTTCGACCCCGCCAACGGACTGATGCGCGCCCAGCTGGAGGTACCCACCACGGAGCCCTATACCGCCATGGGCTACCAACACAAGATGCAGGGCGGGGGTGAAACCGCCGCCAATTCGGTGTTGAAGGCCAACGGCAACGCCCGCATCGTGGACTGGGTGGTGGTGGAACTGCGCCAGGCCAACTACCCGCATGCCGTGGTGGCCACGCGCAGCGCGCTGCTGCGGCGCGATGGCCAGGTGGCCGAACTGGACGGAACGCTCAACGGCATTTCATTCCAAGGGCTGGCCGGCACCACCTACCGGGTGGCCGTACGCCACCGCAACCACTTGGGCGTGATGACCGGCCAAGCCCTGGACCTGGCCGCGGGAACGCTGATCAACATGGCCGCACCGAACGGCACCGGCCTCTACGGCACGGACGCGGCCGCCACGGTGGGCACGGTGCGTTGCTTGTGGATGGGTGACGTGCAATTCGACGGGGTGGTGAAATACACGGGCAGCGCCAACGACCGCGACCCCATACTGGGGCTGCTGGGCGGCACGGCCAACACCACCGTCAGCGGCTACCATCCCGAGGACACCAACATGGACGGCGTGGTGAAATATGCCGGGGCCAACAACGACCGCGACCCGCTGTGGAGCGTACTGGGCGGCAACGTCATTGTGCCCCGCACGGCACAACTGCCCTGAAGCGGGCCCGTTCAGCGCCGCCCCTGCCGCACCAGCTCCATGCACAACGCGGCCGCGGCGGCCGACACATTCAATGATTCGGCACCGCCGAAGGCCGGGATGGCCACCGAGCGTCCCGGGGCCTGAAGCACCGCATCCGACAACCCGTGGGATTCGCTGCCCATCACCAACACCGCCGGCCGCGCCAGCTCCACGGTGAAGACATTGGCACCCGAGGCCTCCGCCTTGTACACCTGCGCCCCCGCACCGGCGGCCCGCTGCAGGGCCTCAGCCAGATCCACATGCACCACCGGCACTCGGAACAGGGAGCCCATGCTCGCCTGCACGCACTTGGGGTTCCATACCTCCACACTCCCGGGGCTACACCACACCTGCTCCGCGCCGAACCAATCGGCGATGCGAAGCAAGGTGCCCATGTTTCCGGGGTCGGACACCCCGTCCAAGGCCAGCACGAAGCCGCCGGGGCCGGGCGGCCTCAGGATGGCGGGCGCCGGCTTCTGCACCACGGCCACCACCTCGTTGCCGCGCTCAAAAGTGCCCATGCGGTCCAGATCGGCGGCACTGGCCACCTGCGCACCGGCCAAGCCCATCCCGCGGGCAGCCCCGGCCGTTGCGTAAAGGGCCGCCACGTGCAGGTCCGTTGCCAGCACCTCGGCCACCAACTTTCGGCCCTGCACCAGGAAGAGGCCCTCGGCCTCCCGAAATTTGCGTTGATGCAGCGCACGCACGCGCTTCACATGGGCCGGTCCGCTCATTTGCCAAATATCTTCGCCCGCCGTGGCATGGTCCTTTCAGGCATCGCCGCGCAAAATAGCCTTCCGCCAGCCTACCGTGCGCAGCCGCAAGCACCATATCCTCCCCCTGTTGGCCCTGGCGGCCCTGCTGGCGGCGTGCAATCCCACCAAACGCGTGCCCCAAGGCGAATACCTGCTGGTGAAGAACACCGTGCGGTCCGATGCCAAGGAACTCTCCAGCGACGAGCTGAAGTCCATCATCAAGCAGAAGCCCAACAACAAGGTGCTGGGCCAACGGCTGTACCTGCACTTCTACAACCTGAGCGACCCTGAAAAGACAGCCCGGCTGAAGGCCAGGTCCGACTCACTGTGTTTGATCAGGCGCGAGGAACGGGCCCATAAGCTGGAGGCCAAGAACGAGCGCCGCGTGGCCAAAGGCCGCCCCCCGAAGACGATCAAGCCCAAGGAGTGCCCCCGCACAATACGGGTTTGGCTGCGGGAAGACGTGGGCGAGGCACCGGTGGTGCTGGACAGCACCCTGACGGCACGCAGCACCGCCCAGTTGAAGCTATACCTGAACAAGGAAGGCTATTTCAACGCCCAGGTGGACGACACCGTGTACCACAACAAATCCAAGCTGCTCACCAACGAGCGGGGCCAGTATTACCGAAGGCCCATGGCCGAGGTGGAATACCGCATCAAGGCCGGCAAGCCCTACACCCTGTGCACGGTCAACTGGATCGTGGACGACCCTGCCATCGACAGCCTGATGGCCGCTTCAGCCCCACAGTCGCTGCTCACCTATGGCAGCCGCTTTGATGCGGACGTGCTGGACAAGGAACGCAGCCGCATCACCGACATGCTCCGCCAGAAGGGATACCTGTTCTTCACCCGGGACCTGCTGCAATACGTGGCCGACACCGCCGCCGGCAACCACGAGGTGGACCTGCAACTGCGCTTCGAGCGCCCCTTGGCCAAAGGGCGCCGCGGCCTGGCGGGAACCCCCGAGGCCACCGTGTATTTCCTGGAAGACATCACCGTGGACATGACCGGGCGCGCCGCGCCCGGCACCGCGCCTGCGCCGATGGACACGGCCACCTATTCGGGCAAGACCTTCCTCTTCCACGGCAAAAAACCCATCTACCGGCCCAAGGCGCTCAACAGCAGCATACTGCTCAAGAGCGGATCGAAATTCAGCGAAACCACCGACGACCGCACCTATCGCCGCCTGACCAACCTGCGGGTGTTTGACCGGGTGGAGATCACCTACGACACCACACAAGTGCGCGCCCACAACCGGGCCGACTGCCGGATAACCCTGCTGCCCAGCAAGCGCCAAGGCTTCTCCCTCGAAGGCTTCGGCACCAACCGGGGCGGATTCCTGGGCACCTCCGTCAGCTTCAACTACCGCCACCGCAACCTGTTCCGCAGCATGGGCTCCATCGATGCCCAAATGACCCTCGGCCTGGAGGCCCAGCAGACCTTGGGCGCCGACCGTACCGCCGATGAGGCCAGCACCCGGGTAGGCCAAGACGTGCTCTTCAACACCGTGGAGCTCGGCCCGGAGGTGACCATCCGCTTCCCCCGGTTCATCTTGCCGTTCGTGAACACCGATGAGCGGTGGCCCCGCACCTGGGGCAGGCGTACCGCCATCAGCATGCTGTACAACTACCAGCGCCGGCCCGACTACACGCGCACCTTGGCACGGCTGGGCTTCGGCTACGAGTGGAACAAGAGCAGCACCCAGTCCATGGCGCTATACCCAGCCGAGGTCAACGTCATCCGCCTACCCCTGATGAGCGATGGCTTCCATCAGTTCATCGTGGCCTCCAACGATGCCGTGCTGCGGGACAGCTACACCGACCACGTGATCGCCGGCGCACGCGCCGTGTTCACCCTGAACACGCAGGGCGGCGCCACCAAGAAGCGGGGCACCTACCTGTGGCGCCCTTCGCTGCAAACCTCCGGCAACCTGCTCCATGGGCTCAACCAGCTCTTCGGCATGAACCAACAGACCGATACCGCCGGCAACAGCTTCTACACCGCGGCGGGGGTGCGCTTCGCCCAGTTCGTGAAATTCGAGAACGACCTGCGCTACTACTACCGCCTGCATGCCAAGAGCAGCCTGGCGTTCCGCGTGGATGCCGGGATCGGGGTGCCCTTCGGAAACCTGTCGGTGCTGCCCTTCGAGAGCAGTTTCTTCAGCGGGGGGGCCAACGGCGTGCGCGCATGGAGGGCCCGCTCCTTGGGGCCAGGCTCCTTCAAGGCACCGCTGAACGCATACGACCGCGTGGGTGAAATACGGCTGGAGGGCAACGCCGAATACCGGTTCAAACTGATCGGCTACTTTGAAGGAGCCCTGTTCGTGGACATCGGTAACATCTGGGACATGCATGAGAACCCCGCACAGCCCGGCAGCGGGTTCCAACCCGCCAAGGTGCCCGGCGAGTTGGCCATCGGGACCGGCCTGGGGGCGCGGCTCAACTTCGATTTCTTCCTGATCCGCTTCGACCTCGGCCTGCAAACCAAGGACCCCTCCTACCCCGTCGGCGAGCGCTGGATATTCCAACCAAAAGGCACGGCAACAAGCGGCTCCATCGGCCAAAAGCTGAACCTGAACCTGGGTATCGGCTATCCCTTCTGACCATGCAGGGCGGCGGCGGGCGGGGCTGCGCGCATTGGCCTACATTTGCCCGCAAATCATACGTACAGCTACATGAGCACCATGAACACGGCGAAGATCAATGAACTGCTGGGCGCTGATGCGGACGGCCTGATGGGGCACACGTGCAAGACCATCACCAAGGACCAACTGAACCTGCCCGGCCCCGACTTCATCGATCGCGCCTTCGCCCTGAGCAACCGCAGCCCCCAAGTGATGCGCAGCATCCAGGCGCTGTACGGCAACGGCCGGTTGGCCAACACGGGCTACATGAGCATCCTGCCGGTGGACCAAGGCATCGAGCATAGCGCCGGCGCCAGCTTCGCGCCCAACCCCATTTACTTCGACGGCGACAAGATCGTGGAACTGGCCATCGAGGGCGGCTGCAACGCCGTGGCCTCCACCTACGGCGTGCTGGGCAGCGTGGCGCGCAAGTACGCCCACAAGATCCCCTTCATCGTGAAGATCAACCACAATGAGCTGATGACCCTGCCCAACAAGTTCGACCAAGTGCTGTTCGGCACGGTGGAGAGCGCTTGGGACATGGGCGCCGTGGCCGTGGGCGCCACCATTTACTTCGGCAGCGAGGAAAGCTCGCGCCAGATCACCGAGATCGCCGAAGCCTTCCAGTACGCCCATGAGCTGGGCATGGCCACCATCCTGTGGTGCTACCTGCGCAACCCGGGATTCAAGGTGGATGGCCACGACTACCATACCGCCGCCGACCTCACCGGACAAGCCAACCACCTCGGCGTCACCATCCAGGCCGACATCATCAAACAGAAACTGCCCGAGACCAACGGCGGCTACAATGCCATCAAAGGCTACGGCAAAACCCACAAGAAGGTCTATTCCGACCTCACCACCGACCACCCCATCGACCTGTGCCGATACCAGGTGGCCAACTGCTACATGGGCCGCATCGGCCTGATCAACAGCGGCGGGGCCAGCAGCGGTGCCGGCGACCTGGCCGAGGCCGTGCGCACCGCGGTGGTGAACAAGCGGGCCGGGGGCCAAGGCCTGATCAGCGGCCGCAAGGCATTCCAGCGCCCCATGCCCGAGGGTGTGCAGTTGCTGAACGCCATCCAGGACGTGTACCTCAACAAGGACGTCACCATCGCCTGATGCCACCTACGGGGCACTGCCCCACCGGTGGACAGGACCGCATACAGGCACATGGGCAGAGCGCGGGGGCGACCAACAGCCCCCGCCCCCCTTTGGCCCCATCACCATCAGCCGGACAAGGTCCATTTTCACCTCCCGCGTAACTTCGCAACAAGAAACAATCGCCCATGGGTTGGTTTACACGCGTCAAGCAAGGCATCACCACCTCCACCGAGGACAAGAAGGAAACCCCGGAAGGGCTGTGGTACAAATGCCCCGAATGTTCGGAGATCATGACCTCCGACGACCACGCCCGGAACCTGTGGGTTTGCGCCAAATGCAACCACCACGAGCGCATCGGCAGCGCCGAGTATTTCCATATCCTGTTCGATGAAGGCAAGTTCAAGGAAATAGGCGCCGACCTGATGGCCGGCGACCCCTTGGAATTTGAGGACACGAAGAAATATGTGGACCGCTTGGTGCAGACCCGCAAGAAGACGGGGCTGAACGATGCGCTGCGGGCCGCCTACGGAAAGCTGGCCAAGGAGGAAGTGGTGGTGGCGTGCATGGACTTCGGCTTCATCGGCGGCAGCATGGGCAGCGTGGTGGGCGAGAAGATCGCCATGGCCGTGGATACCGCCATGCGCCGCAAGTGCCCCCTGCTGATCATCAGCAAGAGCGGAGGCGCCCGCATGATGGAGGCCGGGTTCAGCCTGATGCAAATGGCCAAGACCAGCGCCAAGCTGAGCTTGCTCGGCAAGAAGGGACTGCCCTTCGTGAGCCTGCTGACCGACCCCACCACCGGCGGGGTTACAGCCAGCTTCGCCATGCTGGGCGACCTGAACATCGCCGAACCCAAAGCCTTGGTGGCCTTCGCCGGGCCGCGCGTAGTGCGCGAAACCATCGGGCACGACCTGCCGCCAGGCTTCCAGCGAAGCGAGTTCGTGCTGGAGCACGGATTCCTGGACAAGATCGTGGAGCGCAAGGACCTGAAGGACTTGCTGGCCAAGACCTTCCTCATGCTGAGGAGCTGACCTATCCCGCTACCAGCGGTGCCCTTGGCCAAGACGGCAGCAGGATGGTGTCCTGCACATCGAAAGCCGCGGCCCCACTGAACTGCCGACCCGAGGCAAAATGCCCCCGACCAGGACCGGGGCAACTTTACGGCGAACGGTCATCTTGGGGGCGGCCCCGGTAAGGGGTACCGGGCTACAAAGTAGAGGGCCCGCCCTCCGGTTATCCCACCAGTCGAGCTTTTCCGTCCCGGCCGGTTGCGCCGATGTGCCCGTCCCAACCGGTCCATGTACATTTAGCCCATGACATTCTCTTGGATCCGCTGGCTCATCATACTGGGCGTCTTCTTCGGCACCACCACGCGGTCGTCCGCCGAGCACATCATAGGTGGCGAGATGTACTACGACTTCCTCGGCAACGACCAGTACCGCATCACCCTTACGCTCTACCGCGACTGCCACGGCACCGGGGCCGCGTTCGACCCCTTGGGCAACATCACCATCTTCACCGGCAACGGGGCCCTTTACCAAGTGCTGTACCTCAACTACCCGGGCAGCACCTTCGTGCCCGTGCAGCTGGATAGCCCCTGCCTGTCCCTGCCGCCCAACCTCTGCATCGAGACCACCTCGTACATCGGCACCATCAACCTGCCGGCCAGTCCCACGGGCTACCACATCAGCTACCAGCGCTGCTGCCGGCAGTCCAGCATCATCAACCTGGCAAACCCCGGAAACGCGGGCCTCACCTGCACCACCCGGATACCACCATCGCCCCGGCAGGCCAACAGCTCGCCCCGCTTCAATGCGCTGCCGCCGGTGGCCCTGTGCCTCAACGAACCCCTGACCTTCGACCATTCGGCCACCGACCCCGACGGGGACCAACTGGTGTATGCCTTGGCCACGCCCTACACCGGTGGCAGCAGCGCCGTGCCCTATCCCGCCCAATCAACCCCGCCGCCCTACTCCACCGTCACTTGGGCGCCGGGGTACGGCGAGGACCACGAGATCAACTCAACACCACCGCTCGCCATTGACCCGGTGACCGGCGTGCTTACCGTACACCCCACCGCCGTAGGCAACTACGTGATCGCCGTGCGCGTGACCGAATACCGGAACGGTGTGGCGCTGTCCGAAACGATCCGCGACTTCCTCTTTTCGGTGGTGCCCTGCAATGCCGCCGTGACCGCCGCCATCGCCCCACAGAACGAATTCTGCACCGGCAACCTCACCGTGAACTTCGGGAACAACAGCAGCGGGGGCCAGTCTTGGCAGTGGGATTTCGGCGACCCGTCCACCGCGGCGGATCAATCCACAGCACCAACCCCTTCGTGGACCTACCCCGGGCCGGGCACCTATACCGTGACCCTGGTGGCCAACCCCGGCGCGGTTTGCGCCGACACCACCCAGGCCACCTTCGCCTTGTACGAGGCCCCCGAGGCTTTTTTCGACCTTCCCGGCCCCACCTGCGGAGACCTGGAGACCACCTTGGTGGCCCAAGGACAGGCCGGGCCCGGCGCCACCTACGCCTGGAACTTCGGGCCACAGGCCGCGCCCCCAGCGGCCACCGGACCCTCCGTAGAGGTCGTGTTCGGCGGGAACGGCCCCCACACGGTGACACTTACGGTTGAAGAGAACGGATGCCCCGCTTCATACACGGGCACGGTGATGACCCATCCCTTGCCCACCGTGTTCTTCTCCGCCGATCCGGCCTCCCCGCAAGAACTGGGGGCCAACATCCTCTTCACCGACCTGTCCCCGGAACCCACTGTGGCCATCAACTCCTCTTTCTGGGCCTTGGACAACAGCACCGTACAGGAAGGTGGGGGGTCCTGGGACTGGGAAGGCGCAAGTCCCGGCGCACACACCATCTCGCTCACCTTCATCACGGCGGAGGGCTGCACGGCCAGCTATGCCATGCCCTACTGGATCATCCCGGAAGACGTCGTGACCCCCAACGTGTTCAGTCCCAACGGCGACGGTGTGAACGACCGCTTCCATATCGAGAACGCCCAGTTCATGGACAACGAGCTCTCCATATACAACCGGTGGGGACAGGTGGTGTACCATGCCACCAACTACCGTAACCAATGGGCCGGCACCGGGCTTCCCGACGGCACCTACTACTACCTGTTCCGCCTTGGCGATGGGCGGAGCCACGCGGGGCACGTGACCTTGGTGCGGTAAGGCCCCCATGGCGGGCCTATTTTTGGACTTTTCCGGTGCCGGGGCGTAGCGGCGGCAAAAAAGGCGTACATTCGCGCCCTCAACCGCCAAAGGGGCGGCTGAAAGAGGCAACTACAACCATGATCGCAACGAAAGAGGCCAAGAAGGAGATTTTCAAGACCCACGGCGGATCCGAGGCCAATACGGGCAGCGCCGAAGGACAGATCGCGCTGTTCACCCACCGCATCGAGCACCTGACCGGGCACTTGAAGAACAACAAGAAGGACCACCGCACGGAAGCCGCCTTGCTGGACCTGGTGGGCAAGCGCAAGCAGCTCCTCAGCTATTTGAAGAACCACGAGATCGAGCGATACCGCGCGATCATCGCCAAGCTGGGCCTCCGCAAGTGATCGCGGTGCAGGCCGGCCTGGCCGGTACACGAACGGATCATTGACCGACGATAAGGGCGATCGTGAGGAACGATCGCCCTTTTTTCATTCCGTGGGCCATTGACCGGACATAGAAGGAAAACCAATCAAAAAAAGGGGTACGAAAGGCGTACCCGAAGAAGATGAAACCAACAGGAATCAAGAAGACCATCACCTTGGGCGATGGCAGGACCATCACCTTGGAGACCGGTATACTGGCCAAGCAGGCCGACGGCAGCGTAACGGTACGCTGCGGGGACACCATCCTCCTGGGCACCGTAGTGGCCACCAAGGAAGCACGCGACGGGATCGACTTCCTCCCGCTGCAAGTGGAATACCGGGAGAAGTTCAGCGCCGCCGGCCGTTTCCCCGGAGGCTTTTTCAAGCGCGAAAACAGGCCGCACGACGGGGAGATCCTCGTGAGCCGGCTCGTGGACCGCGCCCTGCGCCCCCTCTTCCCCGACGACTTCCACGGCGATACCCAAGTGCAGGTATCCATGATCAGCTCCGACCGGAAGAACCCTGCCGACTCGCTGGCCTGCCTGGCCGCGGCGGCAGCCATAGCCGTGAGCGACATCCCCTTCCACGGCCCCGTGAGCGAGGTGCGCGTGGTGCGCAACAACGGCGCATGGATCATCAACCCCACCTATGAACAGATCGAAGAAGCCGAGCTGGACCTGATCGTGGCCGGCACGGCCAAGGACATCCTCATGGTGGAGGGTGAAATGAAGGAGGTGCCCGAAGCCGAAATGATCGAGGCCATCAAGCTGGCGCACGAAAGCATCAAGGACCAGTGCCGCGTGATCAGCGAGCTGGCCGCCGAAGTGCCCAAGAGCCTGGTGAAGCGTACCTATAACCACGAGGAGAACAACCCCGAGCTGCAGAAGGCCATCTACGATGCCACCTTCCAGAAATACTACGACATCGCCGTGCACCCCAGCAGCAAGGAGGAGCGCGGTGCCGCCTTCGGCAAGGTGAAGGAAGAATTCCTGGCCACCCTTACCGAGGAGCAGCTGGCCAAGAAGGCCATGCTCGACCGCTACTTCAAGAAGGCCCAGAAGGCCGCCGTACGCCGCGTGGTGCTCGAGAAGGGCATCCGCCTGGACGGTCGCCGGACCGACGAGATCCGCCCCATCTGGAGCGAAGTGGGCGTGCTGCCCGGCACCCATGGCAGCGCCGTCTTCACCCGCGGGGAAACGCAGGCCATCAACCTGCTCACCTTGGGCTCCAAGATGGACGAGCAGACCGTGGACACCCCGCTGGTCAAGCGCAACGACAAGTTCATGCTCCACTACAACTTCCCGGCCTTCAGCACCGGGGAGGTACGCCCCATCCGCGGGCCGGGACGGCGTGAGATCGGCCATGGCAACCTGGCCCTGCGCGCGCTGAAACCCGTACTGCCCAGCCAGAGCGAATGCCCCTACGCCATCCGCCTGAACTGCGACATCCTGGAGAGCAATGGCTCCAGCTCCATGGCCACCGTGTGCTCCGGCACCTTGGCCCTGATGGACGGCGGCGTGCAGATCAAGGCCCCCGTGAGCGGTATCGCCATGGGCATGATCAGCGATCCCGATGGCAAATACGCCATCCTCAGCGATATCCTGGGTGATGAGGACCACCTGGGCGATATGGACTTCAAGGTGACCGGCACCGCCAAGGGCATCACCGCCACCCAAATGGACCTGAAGGTGGACGGCCTGAGCTACGAGGTGCTGGCACAAGCCTTGGAACAGGCCCGTGCCGGCCGCCTGCACATCTTGGGCGAGATGCTGAAGACCATGGAAAAGCCCAATGAGGACTACAAGCCCAATGCGCCGCGCATCGTCTTCCTGGAGATCCCCAAGGAATCCATCGGCCCTGTCATCGGGCCTGGTGGCCGCGTGATCCAGGAGATCCAGGCCGAGACCAACACCACCATCGTGCTCGAGGAGGTGAACGGGGCCGGGCACGTACAGATCACCAGCGAGGACAAGGACGGCCTGGAGGCCGCGTTGGCGCGCGTGAAGGCCATCGCCTTCCCGCCCACCGCCGAAATGGGCGTGACCTACAAAGGCAAGGTGAAGACCATCATGCCCTACGGGGCCTTCGTGGAGATCTTCCCCGGCACGGACGGCCTGCTGCACGTGAGCGAGCTCGATTGGAAGCGCGTGGAACGCGTGGAAGACGTGCTCAAGGAAGGCGACATGATCGAATTCCAAGTGGTGGACAAGGACCCGCGCACCGGCAAGCTGAAGCTGAGCCGCAAGGTGCTGCTGCCCAAGCCCGAAGGCTATGTGGAGCGCGAACCCGCCATGGAAGGCGAGCGCCGCAACCATGGCGACAGGCCCCGTCGCGACCGCCGCGACCGCGGACCGCGCCACGAGCATTGATACCGGCCCACCGGCCATGAAGGGGAGCCGTTCCGCAAGGGGCGGCTCCCTTGTTTTTGGCCCCTCCCCATGCCCTGTCCGTCAACGACCGGGGCCGCGGCCCGTAACCGCAACCCACACAACGGCGTTGAACAGCACCGATCCACGAAAACAACATCACGGGCATCATGGCAAGAATGCGTCAACTCAAGATCTCCAAGCAGGTCACCAACCGCGACACCCCGTCGCTGGACAAATACCTCACCGAGATCGGCAAGGTGAAGCTCATCACCGCGCAAGAGGAAGTGGAGCTGGCCCGCAAGATCAAACAAGGCGACAACGAAGCCTTGGAAGCCCTGTGCAAGGCCAACCTGCGCTTCGTGGTTTCCGTGGCCAAGCAATACCAAGGGCAAGGCCTCACCCTGCCCGACCTGATCAGCGAAGGCAACCTCGGGCTCATCAAGGCCGCCACCCGGTTCGACGAGACCCGGGGGTTCAAATTCATCAGCTACGCCGTGTGGTGGATCCGCCAACAGATCCTGCAAAGCCTGGCCGAACAGGCCCGCATCGTGCGGCTGCCCCTGAACAAGATCGGTTCCATCAACAAGATCAACAAGGCCTTCGCACGCCTGGAACAGGAACACGAACGCGCACCCACGGCGGCCGAGCTGGCCGAAACCCTGGAGATGACCTTGGACGAAGTGAAATCGAGCATGGGGAACACCGGCCGCCACCTGAGCATGGACGCTCCCTTGCGCGACGATGGCGACAGCGGAACCATGCACGACCTGATGCGCAACGACGACCTGCCCGACCCCATGGAGGCCTTGCTCACGGACAGCTTGAAATCCGAGATCGAACGCTCCTTGGAAACCCTGTCGGGCCGGGAAGGCGACGTGATCCGGCTCTACTTCGGCCTGGGCGGCAACCAGCCCCATACCCTGGAGGAGATCGGGCGCAAATTCGACCTTACCCGCGAACGGGTGCGCCAGATCAAGGAAAAGGCCATCCGCCGACTGAAGCATGCCGGGCACGGCAGGGACCTGCGCACCTACCTCACCGATTGAACGCAAGGGACCGCTCCCCGGAACGCCGAAGGCCGCCCCGCAGGGCGGCCTTCGGCGTTCCGTTACCTTTGCCCACCATGCCGCACCTCATCGCCCCTTCCCTGCTTTCAGCTGATTTCGCCCACTTGGCACAAGCCGTGGAGCTGGTGGACCAAAGCCCCGCACCGTGGCTGCACCTGGATGTGATGGACGGCGTCTTCGTGCCCAACATCAGTTTCGGGCTGCCGGTCATCAAGGCCATCAGGCCGCTGACCAAAAAGATCTTCGACGTACACCTGATGATCGTGCGGCCCGACCAGTACATCACGGCCTTCAGGGATGCCGGCGCCGACCGGTTGACGGTGCACTACGAAGCCTGCACCCATCTGCACCGCACCATCCAGGCCATCAAGGATGCCGGTATGCGTGCCGGGGTGGCCATCAACCCGCACACGCCGGTGCACCTGCTCTCCGACATCCTGGACGACCTGGACCAGGTGATCCTGATGAGCGTGAACCCGGGGTTTGGCGGCCAGCGCTTCATACCGGGCACCTACCGAAAACTGCACGCCCTGCACGAGATGCGCCAGATCCATGGCATGCCGTTCATGATCGAGATCGATGGGGGCGTGACCTTGGACAATGCGGCCGAACTGGCCAGCCACGGTGCCGATGCCCTGGTGGCAGGCAACAGTGTGTTCGGCGCCGCCGACCCCATGGAGGCCATACGCGGCCTGAGCCGGTAGCCGGCAAGCCCCAACCGCCCGCACAAGCTCTTCCTGGTTAACTTAGCATCATGTTGACCAAGCAGGCCCTTGTGCTGCTCTGCGCCCTATCGGCCTTCATGGCCGGCGCGCAGGAACGCTGCCCCTCCCACACGATCACCCAACGCTGGATGCAAGCCCACGGTACAGAAGTGGACCTGGCGCATGAAGCCGCACGGCTGGAGCAACAAGCTCCCCTACGCGAAGGACAATGGACCATCCCCGTGGTGGTGCATGTGGTGTGGAACACCACCGCCGAAAACGTGCCGAGCTCGGTGATCCATGGCATCATCGACCGGATCAACGCCGACTATCAGGCCCTGAACGCCGACTACAACAACGTGCGGCCCGCATTCCTCAACTCACGCGGCAATGCCCAGATCGGGTTTTGCCTGGCCACCGTGGACCCTGCCGGCAACCCCACCACCGGCATCGTGCGGAAGCAAACCACCAAGACCTGGTTCAACCCCGATACCGAGACCGATGACATGAAATTCGGGCCCGTGGGTTCGCCCGCCTGGAACACATCGAAATACCTGAACATCTGGATCTGCGACATCAGCAGCGGGGCCACCGGGGGCTTCGTAACCGCCGGATATGCCTACCTGCCCATCGGAGGACTGGTGGGGAGCGCCATGGATGGGCTGGTGCTCGACTATTCCTACGGCACCGCCGACCGCACGCCCACCCACGAGATCGGGCATTACTTCGGCCTGCCCCATCCGTGGGGAGATGGCAACTGCGACCCCGGCGACGGCATCAGCGACACCCCGGCAACCGATAGCCCCACCTTCAACTGCAGCAACCCCAACCTGATGAAGTGCGGGACCTTGACGCAGTATGAGAACTTCATGGACTACACCAGCTGCACCCGGATGTTCACCAACGGGCAGGTGAACGTGATGCACAACATTCTCACCGGGGCCCGTGCATCGCTGCTCACTTCCGGAGGATGCGGCAGCCCGCCGGTGGATGCCTGCATCCCCTCTTCCGCCGTGGGGCCCGCCGACGGCGACTTCATCGATGGCGTGGCCCTGGAAGGCATCAGCAACCTGAACTCCGGCTCCACGGGCGGCCCCTCGTACAACAACTTCACGTTCCTGTCCACCACCCTTCACCGCGGCGCATCATACAGCCTGAAGGTCACCACCGGTGAATATTACGAGGACCTGGTGGCGGCATGGATCGACTACAACGGCGACAACGTATTCACGGAGCCCGAAATGATCGGCATGGCCATGTCTTCCTCCGACTTCCAGGAGACCACCTTCCCGTTCACCGTTCCCATGGGGGCTGTCAATGGCAACACGACCATGCGCGTGAGGGTGGTCTATCCCGGCGAAGACGATCCGGAGACACCCGATCCCTGCTTCAATTTCCATTGGGGGGAAACCGAGGATTACCGCATCGTGATATCAGGCCCCACCGGGATGTCTGAAGGCATCCTTCCCGGCCTTGTCGTACAAAGCATGGGCGACGAAGTATGGGTCTCCTGGCCCACCCCGGGCCTGCGGCAGCAAGTGCTCTTGCTGGACGCCACCGGGCGCCGCATCGATGCATGGGATGCCGCCGGGACCGGTTTGCGCATCAACACCGCGCATTTGGCCGCCGGGGCGTACCAGTTGGTGCTCCTGCAGGACGGGACGCGCAGCACCGCCCGTTTCGTGGCCGCCCGATAGGATCGCCGCAGCTCCCCCGATGGGGCTTTCCGCGGCGGCTTTTTGTTTCCGAACAGTGGAACCTGGCCGGTGGGTTCACGGTATAATATGTGCATTTCAACCCCGGCCATGAAACCCCGCTTCCACACTATTGCCATCCTCGTGCTCCTGCTATTGCACCACCCGGCGGACGCCCAACGGCGATCGCGTTCCGGCATGGGCTACATGGGCGGCCCGCAGATGGCCACATGGAAATCCGAGGCCGCCGTATACCGGACCACCCCCGGCTTCGTGGTCGGCATCCACGCGCCCATCAAGGCCGGCTATCGCTTCGAGCTTCAACCCGAACTGCTCATTTCGCTGGACGGCATGGCACAGGACCTGCCCGATGGGGAGCGCGCCATCCTGCGCAGCCTGCGTGCCGAGGTGCCGGTGAGCCTGAAGCTCTTCCTCGGCCAAACGTTCAACCTGCAGGCCGGCGTGCAGGGCGGGTATCTCCTCTTGGCCAACTCGCAAGGCGAGGATGTGGCCTCGGCGTTGAAGAAATTGGACATGGGCGTTACCGTTGGCCTCGGCCTGGGCACGTGGTCCGGTATTGACCTCACCCTGCGGTACTACAATGGCCTGAGCAACCTGCTGGAGGCCGACCATCAGCTGTTCCCCGCCAACCGCACGCTGCAGGCCACCATTGGCAAGCGGTTCACGCAATTCTCCCACCGCCGGCTGCGCCGATAAGGCAGGCCGATGGCGGCTGGGGCCTGCCGGGTATCTTCGCCCCATGAAGCAACCGCTCCGTATTGCCCTGCTCGGCGGCGGGCAGTTGGGCCGCATGTTCATCGAGAACGCCCTGCGGTACAACGCCGAGGTGCATGTACTGGACCCTGACCCGGATTGCCCGTGCGCCTGGCTGGCCCAGCGATACATGCAAGGGCCGTTCAACGACCGCGACACGGTGCTGCGGTTTGCCGCCGACGCTGATGTGGTGGGCATCGAGATCGAGCACGTGAGCGTGGAGGCCATGGAGGAACTGGAGCGGCAAGGCAAGACCGTGATCCCGTCGCCCAAGGTGCTGCGCACCATACAGGACAAGGGCTCCCAGAAGCAGTTCTATGCCAGCCACGGGATCCCCTCGCCGCCCTTCGCGGTGATACACGACCGATCGGAGATCGACGCGCACCCCGAACTGCTTCCGGGCTTCCTGAAAACCACCACCGGCGGCTACGACGGCAAGGGCGTGATGCCGGTGCAACAGGGGGCTGACGTGCCCGATGGCTTCAAAGGGCCTTACGTGCTGGAGAAGCGGATGGCAATCGACAAGGAGCTTGCCGTGATCGCCGTGCGCGGGGCGGACGGATCCACGTTGGTCTATGATCCGGTGGAAATGGTGTTCGACCCCACGTTGAACCTGGTTGACGTGTTGCGCGCGCCGGCGCGTTGCGACAAGCAGGTGATCGAGCGGGCCATGGCGCTGGGCCGTGCCGTGGCCGATGCCTTCGGCGGAACGGGGATCTATGCCATCGAGATGTTCCTGACCACCGATGGCGAACTGTGGGTGAACGAAACGGCCCCGCGGGCGCACAACAGTGGCCACTTCACCATTGAAGCGTGCGCCAGCTCGCAATACGACCAACTGCTGCGCGCCTACATGGGCTGGCCACCGGGCGATGTGCGCATGAAAGGGCCGGCCGCCATGGTGAACCTGGTAGGCGAAGGCGGAAATGGCACGCCACAATTGGCCGGCGCACGGGAGATGCTGAGAACCAAGGACACCTTCATCCACCTGTACGGGAAAGCACAAACGCGGACCGGCAGAAAAATGGGCCACGTAACGGTGACAGGCACCAGCGAGGCCGAAGTGGACCAGGCCATTGCAGTCGTGAAGGAACACGGCAAGGTGGTGCCGATGACCGCCAGCCACAAAGAGGAACAAACGACATGATCGGGATCATCATGGGCAGCCGCAGCGACCTGGAGGTCATGCGCGAAGCCGTGGATACGGCAAGGGAGTTCGGAGTACCCTATGAGGTGACGGTGGTAAGCGCCCACCGGACCCCGGAGCGGATGGTGGACTATGCCAAGGGCGCCTTGGCACGGGGTGTAAAGGTGATCATTGCGGGGGCCGGCGGCGCCGCCCACCTGCCCGGCATGGTGGCCTCGCTGACCACCCTGCCCGTCATCGGCGTGCCCATCAAGAGCCGCAACAGCATCGACGGATGGGATTCGCTACTGAGCATCGTGCAGATGCCAGCAGGCGTGCCCGTGGCCACGGTCGCGGTGAACGGATCACGCAATGCGGGGCTGCTGGCCGTGCAGATATTGGCCGTGGGCGATGTGGAGCTCGGCCGCAAGCTGCAAGCCTTCAAGACCGACCAGACGGCCAAGGTGCACGATGGCATCCAGGCCATGAAGGCACAGTTCCCGAACAGTTTCGACCGTTGAGCCTTGCGCGGCGTTCAACCCGTCGGCGCGGCATCCTTCCTTCTTTTCGGTTTCACGCTGAAGGGCACCATCACGCTCACGCTGATGTTGCGCCCCATCTCATAGATCCCGCTGCGCCCCGTATGGTTGTGCGGATGATCTTCCAAGTACTTCAGCCTGCTCATGTTGCTCTGGTAGGCCCTGTCCAGCAAGTTGGTGGCCTGCACGGTGAAGGAGCATAGTACACGGCCATCCTTGGCCATCAAATCCCCTCCCACTCCGGCATCCAGCAGCCAATAGCCTGGCGTTCGTGTCTCCGTGCCGAAGGCCTCGAAATAGCGATTTTGCGCTGCGAATACCTGCACGCCCGCGCGAACGAACAATCCGCTGAATCGCCCGATCCCCTGGGCCATGTCGTAGCGCAGTTCACTTGCCCAGCGCAAGGGCGGTATCAAGGGCAGGTATCGCGTGCTGTCGGTAATGGCTGCACCGTCGCCGCCACGATTCTCAGCATACACCACGGACAGGCTGTTCTCAAAATGCAACTGGTCCCACGGATGCGGGTGGATGTCCACGCTCATCTCGCCCCCGTACAGCACGGCCTTGGTCTGCCTGAACTTGAACACGGGATATTCGTCGCCATCCTGCACGTACAACGAATCACCACCCAGCACGGACGCCAGCCTCTCGTTGTAGATATAATTGCTGACCGTGTTGTGGAACACCTCCAGGCGTGCCGAGACATGGGTGTCCGTATAGAACAGGCCCACGTCCTCCTGCAGGCTGAACTCGGGCAGCAGGTCGGGGTTTCCCAGCTGCATCAGGCCGGTTCCCGGATGGATACCATGCGCCGTGGACTCTGCTGCCACCGGGGCCCGATAGCCCCGGCCCAGGTTCATCTTCAGGGTAACCCGCTCATGGGGGTTCCACGCCGCGCCCATGCTGCCGCTGGTGCCTTGGAACACATGCTCATACGGGTCGAAGTATTTCGTCACCGTGCTGTCATCGGAGGGCGGCACCACCATTTCCAGGCCGGTAGCCGGGTCGATGCCCATGTACATGGCCTTGCTGCGGAAATGGCGCAGGTCATGCCGCAACCCGCCGGACAGATCCCACTTGCCCAGGTCCCTTCTGACATGGACGAACGGGCCGATATCGAACTGGGTATGATCGGGGATCACCAGCTCTGTTCCGCGCCCGGCCTCGTTGGCCTGTACCATACCGTTCACGCCGAAGGACCATTGCCAACCCGCGCGCTCGGCCAAGTGATATTTCAGGTCGAAGGGCATGCTGTTGAGGATCAGATAGAGGCCCGGCACCCCGCCATGCTCCGGGTGGCTGTATTCGCGGCGCACGCTGCGTTGCGCCCCAAAGATCGCCGCTACCCTGTTCGCACCATGGTTGATGTTGGTGGTGGCGTAGGCCCGGTAATACTGCACCCGTTGGTGCAGTGTCCCGATGACATACGAGTTGAGCACATCATCCGGGGCGACCACCATCAACGCCCCCTCCTCATCCGCCGGATAGGTGAACCGCCTGGTGGTGCTGTCACGGCTTCCTTCGGGGATTTCCTGCCGGGCATCATACAAGCTGGCATGCACCCGCAAGCTGCCCCATGGCCGGTTCAGGCCCAGGTAGGCACTCAGGTCCTGTTCCGCGTATTTGGTGCCGTATACCCGACCATCGAACCGGTTCTGATAATTGCCGGCCATTTTCCCCGAAAGCCGGCCGCCATACAACAGTTTCCCGTCGTTGCCGTCCACATGTGCAGATGTGACCAATCCCTTGTTGTTACCGTCGTAACCGGCCAGTACCTCCCCATTCAGGAAGCCGGCAGGCACCGGGGGCGCAGACATCAGGTTCAGCACGCCCGCCAACGCATCCGAGCCGTACATCAGGCTGGCCGGCCCCTTCACCAGTTCCACCCGATCCACCAGGAACTGGTCCACTTCGATGCCATGCTCCTCACCCCATTGCTGTCCTTCTTGTCGGACCCCATTGAACAAGGTGACGACCCGGTTGCCCCCAAGCCCACGGATGTATGGTTTGGAAACGTTGGGCCCGCTACCCACCACGCTCACGCCCGGCACCTTGGCAAGGGTGGCGATCGCATTGGTGGAACTGTTCCCACGCAGGAAGGATCGATCAATAACGACCACCGGAACAGGCTCCCGCCGGAGCTCCGTGGCGCGGGACGAACCGGTCACCACCAGTTCGCCCATCTCCGTCACCGACATCAACAGGAAGAAATCCTGAATGGTGGTGGTGGCCAGGTCGATGGTCTCCGTCAGCCCGCCATAACCGGCCATGCTAACAGTGACCATGACCTTGTTGGCGGGCAGTCCGGGAAGGGCATACCGCCCCTCACCATCGGTCACCGCGCCCACCATCAGGTCGGGCACGCGCACCACCGCCCCGGGAATGGGCGATCCGTTCTCCTTGTCGGCCACCTTCCCCGTAAGCGTCAAACTTCCTCCTTGGGCGGCCGCATCAACCGCCCAAAGCCCCGCGCATAGGACCGCGCACCCCAATGCCTTCACTAACCTCCACATCGATGATCCGCCATAAAGCGGCTTTACCATTGTTTTTCCCTTCGCGCAAAGGCCACATACCGGCTGCTTAACGCAGGGAACATTCCATTCCTTGATCAACCTTCTTTCCGGGCTCGCCTGGTCCGCAGGCTACATCCGGCTTGGGCCACGGGCCTCAGCCCCATGCTGGCGGGCCCCGCAAGTACTGTTGTACGGGGACGGCCGATGAGGGCGCAGCCACGATGGAAGGAACCACGCTGCACGGCACCACCACAACAACCGGGATATCGGCTGAAGGAGCCTCCTCGAAAACCGGGACCGGCACTTCGCAGATCGGGCAATGCGTATCAACATGCACCGCCGTGTCCAACCCAGAAGCCCAAGTGCCGCCTTTCTCACAATGGTGGAACCAAGCAGCCGGCAACACCAACCAGCACATCAGCGCCAGCAAGATCCCGGAGAATCGTTTCCGTGTGCGCGCACCGGCCATGTGGACGAAGATACCCCCCCCACCCACAGCGGAAAACGCCCGACCGTGCAATAATTCCAAAGGAACACCCCCAAGAGCCCTAAGTTTACCGTTCCGCCGATGAGCCCGCTCCGCCATTTCCTCTCCGCGGCCCTTGTTCTTGGGCTTTGCCAAGGCTTGTGCGCCGAGCCCCGTAGCCTGCGCCCCTCCATGGCCGATGACCTGTGCAGGTGCTTGGGGGCCATCGAACGCAGCACCGCCGACCCCGAACTTGAGCAGGCCGTTCGGCGCTGCCTGAACAACACGATCACCAAGCACCCCGAAGAGCTGGTGGAGCTGATCCACCAATATCCCAGGCAGGGGCGCCCGTTCTTCCGCTTGGGGCTGATCCTGGGCGGCACTTTGGAGCGTTCCTGCCCTGAATATCCTTTGCTGAAGGACCGCCTGCAGCTGCTGCCTGCACGAGGCTGAACCCCAATTCCATCCGCATGCCCCCCCCGCTACCCCGTGTGCAACATATCGGCGTACTGACCTCCGGAGGCGATGCCCCGGGCATGAATGCGGCGATACGCGCCGTAGTGCGCACCGCCCACTTCCATGGCGTGCAGGTGAGCGGGATCTTGGAGGGCTACGAAGGCCTGATCCGGGACGAGATCAGGCCCATGGGCATCCGGGATGTAAGCAACATCATCCAGCGGGGAGGCACCATCCTTCGCTCGGCGCGAAGCAAGGGCTTCCTGACCTCCGAAGGGCGGGCCTTGGCTTTCCGGAACATGGTGGCCCGTGGCATGGACAGTTTGGTGGCGATCGGAGGTGACGGGACTTTCAAGGGCGCGGGCGCCTTCGCCGAGGAGCATGGCGTACGGACGATCGGCATTGCAGGAACGATCGACAACGACGTGAACGGCACCGATGTGACGATCGGGTTTGATACCGCCACCAACACCGCGATGGAAATGATCGACCGCATCCGCGACACGGCTTCCTCGCACGACCGGCTGTTCTTCGTGGAGGTGATGGGCCGTACGTCAGGTGCCATCGCCATGCATTGCGGCATTGCCGCCGGCGCGGAGTTTGTCATGGTGCCGGAATTCAAGCAGGGGATCGGTGAATTGATCCACGTGCTGGAACGGTCCGCCAAGAACAAATCCTCCGTGATCGTGATCGTGGCGGAGGGGGACGAGGAAGGCGGCGCCTATGAAGTGGCCGGCAAGGTGAAGGAACGGTTTGCGCATTACGACACGCGGGTCAGCATACTGGGCCACGTGCAGCGCGGCGGGAACCCCACCGCCGCCGACAGGCTTCTGGCAAGCCGCTGCGGTGTTTTTGCCGTGGAAGCACTGCTTGATGGCCACAGCGGGGAAATGGTAGGCGAGCAAAACGGAAAAATGACCTTGACCTCTTTTAAAGAAGCGGTAAAAAGCCGCAAACCGATGGATGGCGAGTTGCTGCGGATCCTCAATATTCTGAGCATCTGAAAGCAGGGCGGCCCCGGCGATCGCCAGGGCCGTTATCCCAGAAAAGAACCGCGGTACCGGGCCTGGCCGCGGGCTCTACATTTTGGCCATCCGTGCGTGGGCCAAGAGGCCGCCTTGGGCATCCACCACCATCAGAATGTAGGTGCCCGTGGCAAGTCGGGACACATCCACCTCCCCGTTGAACGGCATTTCCTGTACCATGCGGCCGGAGGCCTCATGGATGCGCAGCCTGCTCGCAGCAGGGAAGTCACCCTGGACCATCACCCGGTCCACGGCCGGATTGGGCAGCACCATCATGCCGGCCCCACCATCCGCAGGATCTCCCACGCCCAAGCTGTAACCAGGCTGGCATGCATCGCCGACCCCATCCCCATCGCTATCGGCCTGGTCCGGATTGTATGTCCAGATGCAATTGTCGCAGACATCACCCACGCCGTCGCCATCGTAATCCGCTTGGTCGGGGTTGAACGTGAACGGACAGTTGTCCAAGCAATCCATAATCCCATCATTGTCCGAATCCGCATTGGGATCCACACCCGTATTGCCACCGGCACATACCCCGCAATCATCCAACACCGCTGTTCCGCCGGGCACGCCATTGCAGTCCAGCGGCAGGCCCACACATTCGCAGTTCGCATTCCACATATCGTTGCCCGTGTTCGGGTTGCCGTCGTTGCACGGCGTGCCCGGCAACGCCGGACCGTTCGGAACGCCGTTGCAATCCATCACCACGGTGGTGCCCACGCACTGGCAGTTGGCATTCCACGTATCGTTGGTCGTGTTAGGGTTGCCGTCGTTGCACGGCGTGCCCGGCAACGCGCTGCCACCGGCCACTCCATTGCAGTCGATCAACTGGCCCACGCACTGGCAGTTCGCGTTCCACGTATCGTTGCCCGTGTTCGGGTTGCCGTCGTTGCACGGCGTGCCCGGCAACGCACTGCCACCGGCCACTCCATTGCAGTCGATCAACTGGCCCACGCATTGGCAGTTCGCGTTCCACGTATCGTTGCCCGTGTTCGGGTTGCCGTCGTTGCACGGCGTGCCCGGCAACGCACTGCCACCGGCCACTCCATTGCAGTCGATCAACTGGCCCACGCACTGGCAGTTCG
>DAOKZW010000029.1:26604-47788 GCA_035325445.1 Flavobacteriales bacterium | reverse complement strand
CCCGAGGAATCGGATCACACCCCGATGTTCAATTCAAGGGAATCCTTGGAATTTAGATGCGTTTGCCCTGGACCAAGGGGCCTGTGGGGCTTGCGGCCGTGGGGGGCAGGGCCCATAGGCAGGGCCATGGATCGGAATCGTCGGAGGCATTCTACCTTCGGCCCCGCGCCATGAGCAAGGTTACGCTTCACGACAAGCAGTTCGAGCCGTTCATTTCGGAACAGGAACTGGGACAGGCCATTGATGCAGCGGCCGCCAAGATCGCTGCCACCTACAAGGATAGGGTGCCGCTTTTCCTGGGGGTGCTCAACGGCAGCTACTTTTTCGCCTCGGAGCTGATGAAGCGACTGCGTATCGATTGCGAGATCTCCTTTGTGAAGGTGGCCAGCTACCACGGTACGGTAAGCACCGGTACGGTGCGGGAGCTGATCGGCCTGCAGGAACGCATTGCCGGGCGTGACGTGGTGATCGTGGAGGACATCGTGGATACCGGCAATACCATTGCCCATGCGGTGGAATCATTGAAGGAAAAGAGCCCGGCCAGCATCGCCATTGCCAGCATGCTGATGAAGCCCGATGTGTACACGAAGGACATTCCGGTGGAGTACGTGGCGATGAAGATCCCCAATGTGTTCGTGGTCGGCTCGGGCCTTGATCACGATGGCTTGGGCCGTAATCTTCCGGGCATCTATAAGATCGTAAACAACTGAACCTAACCCAGGCGCCTTGGGGCGCGATACCATGAGCAAGAAGAACATCGTACTGTTTGGCCCTCCGGGGGCGGGCAAGGGCACGCAGAGCCAATTTTTGATGGAACGCTACGGGTTGGAGCATCTGAGCACGGGCGATCTGCTGCGGGCCGAGATCCAGGCGGAAACCCCGCTGGGCCTGCAGGCCCAAGAGGTGATGAGCGCGGGCGAACTGGTGCCCGATGAAGTGGTGGTGGGGATGATCAAGAACCGTTTGTCCGATTCGCCAGGCTGCAAGGGGTTCATCTTCGACGGTTTTCCGCGCACCTTGGCACAGGCGGAGGCCTTGGACGACATGTTGCAGCGCCTGGGCTGCCCCATCAACGTGATGCTCTCCTTGGAGGTGGATGAGGAGGAATTGGTGAAGCGGCTGTTGGGCAGGGGGGCCACCAGCGGGCGTGCCGACGACCGCAGCGAGGAGGTGGTGCGCAAGCGCATTACCGAGTATCGGGCCAAGACCGCCCCGCTGAAGGAATACTACCGCGGACAGGATAAGCTGCGCATCATCGACGGCATGGGCACCATCGCCGACATCACCCAGCGTCTCACCCAGGCCATCGACGGCTAAGGAGGGCGAATTGCTGCATCCATGTCCTCCGCCAACTTCATCGACCAGATCCGGATTCAATGCCGGTCGGGAAAAGGAGGCGCGGGCAGCAAGCACCTGCGGCGCGAGAAATTCATGCCCAAGGGCGGCCCCGATGGGGGCGATGGGGGACGTGGCGGCCACGTGATCATGCGGGCCAATCCGCACCTATGGACCTTGCTGCATCTGCGCTACACCAAGCATGTGATCGCCGAGGATGGCGAAGGGGGCAGCCGCAACAACAGCAGCGGGCGGAGCGGGGAGGACCGGGTGATCGAAGTGCCGCTGGGCACCATTGCCAAAGATGCGGAAACCGGGGAGGTGCTGGCCGAAGTGATGGAAGAGGGCCAGGAGGTGGTGCTGCTGGAAGGCGGCCGTGGCGGCTTGGGCAACCAGCATTTCCATAGTTCCACCTTCCAAACGCCCCGGTTTGCCCAACCCGGTGAGCCTGGCAAGGAGCGCTGGATGGTGCTGGAGTTGAAGGTGTTGGCCGATGTGGGCCTGGTGGGCCTGCCCAATGCGGGCAAGAGCACCCTGCTGTCGGTGGTGAGCGCGGCCAAGCCCAAGATCGCCGACTATCCGTTCACCACCTTGGTGCCCAACCTGGGCATCGTCTCCTATCGGGACGGGGCCAGCTTCGTCATGGCCGATATCCCGGGCATCATCGAAGGAGCGCATGAAGGCAAGGGGATCGGGTTGCGGTTCCTGCGCCACATCGAGCGCAACAGCGTACTATTGTTCATGGTGGCGGCCGACAGCCCGGATGTAAAGGCCGAATACCAAGTGCTGCTCAACGAGCTGGAGCAATATTCCCCGGAGCTCCTGCACAAGGACCGGCTGCTGGCCATCACGAAAAGCGACCTGCTGGACCAGGAGCTCAAGGAATCCATCACCAAGGAACTGCCAGCCGAGGTGGACCATGTGTTCATCAGCTCGGTGGCCCACCAAGGGCTGGACCGGTTGAAGGATATGATCTGGGCCAAATTGCAAGCCCCGGTATCGCCGACGGCCTCTCCCAATGCCCCGTGATGTCGTGGACCGATGCGATATTGGCCGCTGATCGCGCGGCATTCCTCGCAGTGAACGGTGCCCATGGCGAAGCGGCCGATGTTTGGATGACCTTTCTGAGCGAACCCCTTTTCTGGGTGCCGCTTTACGTGTTGTTCCTGGTCTTGATCAAATGGCGCTGGGGGTGGCGGGGCCTGTGGCTCACGGTGCCCGTGGTGGCGATAATGATCCTATGCAGCGATACGGGCTCCGTGGTGCTGTTCAAGAACACCGTGCAACGATTGCGCCCATGCCATGCCCCCGACCTGCAGGGGCTGGTACATCTGGTGAACAACCATTGCGGTGGGAAGTATGGCTTCATCTCCTCCCATGCCTCCAATCATTTCGCCATGGCCGTGTTCATGGCGGGCATGCTGGGCGGCAGGCCGCGTTGGGCAGCTCCCTTGCTTTTGTTTTGGGCGGCGTTGGTGGCCTACAGCCGGATCTATCTCGGGGCCCATTACCCGGGCGATGTCTTGGCCGGCGCATTATACGGTTCACTGATAGGCGGGCTCGCATTTGTACTTTTCAGGAACATCCATCAAATGGTCAGTGAACGATGAACGTATGGGGGGGCGTGTTCCTCGGTGGCGGCGTGGGCAGCCTGATGCGCTACGGGCTCACGCGTTTGCTGTTGGCGCTTGACCTGCGCGGGGCGTTCCCGTGGGCCACCCTGCTGGCCAATGTCCTGGCCAGTGCCTTGTTGGCATGGATCGTCCTGCGCATGCCGGACCACTTCCAGCAGCGCCCTGCGCTGGGCGCCTTCATGGCCGTGGGCATCTGCGGCGGGTTCAGCACCTTCAGTACCTTCAGCTACGAGAATTTCCTCCTCTTCCGCGAAGGAATGCCCGCCTTGGCCATGGCCAATGTGCTGGTAAACCTGGCCGTGTGCGGCGGAGTGTTCTTCCTTTTGGCCCGGCAAGCATGAAAACGATGACCGTTGTGGCGGCCCTTTGGTGTGCCGCAGGTGTTCAAGCCCAAGCTCCACACTGGAATAAGCCGCCCAAACTGGTGGTGGGCATCGTTGTGGACCAGATGCGCGTGGACTACATCTACCGCTATTGGGACAACTTCGGGGAAGGCGGGTTCCGGCGCATGGTCAATCAAGGCTCGTTCCAGCGGGAGGCACATTACGACTACGTGCCCACCTATACCGCACCGGGCCATGCCAGTGTATATACGGGCACCACGCCGGCCCGGCATGGCATCGTTACCAATCATCCCTATCGCCGGGAGCTGCGGGCCACCTATTACATCGCCAAGGATACCACGGTGCAGCCGGTGGGTTCCATAAGCCCCAAGGCGCAGCGCTCGCCCTACCAGTTGTTGGCCTCCACCTTGGCCGATGAGCTGGAACTGCGTACCGATCGCCGTTCGCATACCGTGGGGGTCGCCCTCAAGGACCGTTCGGCGATCATGCCCATGGGGCGGACGGGCGATGCGGCATACTGGTATATCGGCGGGCAAGAGGGCAAGTTCGTCACCAGCAGTTGGTACAGGAATGCCTTGCCCGCATGGCTGGAGGCTTTCAACAGCAAGCAGCTGCCGGCGGAATACCTGGGCCTCACATGGGACCTGCTGCTGCCCCGGGAGCGTTACCACGTGGCCTTGCCCGACGACAACCCCTACGAGCTGCCGATTGCTGAAGGAGCCCGGCCCGCGCTGCCACTGGACCTGGGCGCCCTCCTGCAGGCCGGGAACGACCTCGACCTGCTGGTGTACACCCCATGGGGCAATACCATCACCACCGACCTGGCCATTGCCGCCATTGAAGGAGAGGGCCTGGGCAAGGACCTGGTGACCGACCTGCTGGCCATTAGCTACAGCAGCCCCGACGAACTCGGACACCTGATGGGGCCGCGTGCGTTGGAGGTGGAAGATATGTACGTTCGCTTGGACCGTGAACTGGCCCGGCTGTTCTCCTACCTGGACAAGCAGGTGGGGGTCGGCGAATACACCGTCTTCCTCACGGCGGACCATGGAGGGGTGGACGTGCCGGCATACCTGCGCGACATCAAGGGGGGCGCGGGATACACGGCCATGGCCGCATTACAGGCATGGCTGGAGGCCAAGGGCTTTGGTGGTACCATCGAGAAGGTCAGTGCCGGCCAGATCTTCTTGAAGCCCGAAGCGCCCGCCGGTACCGATGCCGCCATGGCCGATGCGCTGGCCCAACATCCCGCAATAGCCTGTGCGGTGGCGGGAAGCCGGCTACGCTCCCAAGAGGAGCTCCAAGGCCTGGCCCGTTATATGGCCAGAGGGTATATGCCTCAGCGCAGCGGCGATGTGTTGTACCTGATGCAGCCTGGCTTCCTGGAGGAGGAATATGGTGATGGCGGCAAGGGTACCAGCCACGGCACGGCATGGAACTACGACACCCAGGTGCCGGTGCTGTTCCTCGGAAAGGGAGTGGCCCAGGGTGAGGTGTTGCGGCGCACCTCCATTACCGACATCGCGCCCACGGTGAGCGCCATCATCGGGATGTCGAGGCCCAATGCCGCGGATGGCGCGGTGGTGCCTGAAGTGCTGGCCAAGTGAACCCTGAAATTTGGGGCTGCTACTGGCGCTGCGCGCCCCGGTTCTCTAAGTTCGCACCAATAATGCCGATCCGCATGCCCCTTCGAGGGGTGTTCCTGTTGTTGGGGCTGTTCCTGTTGCGTCTGGCGCCGGCCCAACCTTTCCTGACCCTGGTCGGAAGGCAGGCCCAAGATTCCGTGGTGGTGCTGGGCCATTTGGGCGACCCGGAACTTGCTCCGGTGGCCTTGCGGGCCGAATGGACGGAGATGGATGCCGGCAAGGGTGGGGCCCGGTTTCAATTGCATTGGCTGCGCCAACCCGGGGAAGGCCAACAGGTGGAACTCGTGGAACTGATCATGGCGGGAGTGGACCAGTACTTGGACCAGCGTATTCATTTTACCCGCGATGGGGTGCGTACCTCGCTTCCGCCGGGGAGGATCATGGACGGTGTGGAACGGATCGCCAATGCCACGGCCGCTTTTACCGGAAGGGGGAGCATCGTATTTTCAGAGGCCACCCGCAAGCAGCTCAACCGGGTGTGCAGCATCGACTGGAGCCAAGCCCGCTTTGGCGTGGACGGCGGCGAGGACCAGGAGAAATACATGGCCATCTATTACTACGTGCGGGTACAACGACAGGAACTGGAGCGCAACCTGCGGAACGACCTCAGCCCCTTGTTCGGCCTGCGTTTGGGGCCTGTGCATGCGGCCTGGGACGAACCGGGGCGACAGCTGGCGGTGCCAACGGTGTGCAGCACCGTATTCGATGAGGAAAACTACCTGTGTGCCTTGGACCTGCGCGCGGACAGCAGCATGGCCTTGCAGGACGTACGGCTGACCGATGCGATGCTGCAGGATATTGCACGCGCCGCTGAGGCCGATGCCGGGCAGGTGCCGGCACCCCGGCTCCGCAAGCGGGACCGGTGGCTGAAGGCTGAACTGGATGCGATCAACCGGCGCATTGATCAAGGGGATCAGCGCAAGGAGCTATGGGCGTTGCGTGATCGCATGGACGACATGGAAGACCGGCTCAACGACCTCGACATGCGGCTGGATGAAATGACACACGACCAGGAAGCACGCGGGCGCACCGAAAACCCGGTAGCGGGGTTGAGCACCCTGACGGGACGTAACGTGGAAGTCCGCTTTGGGGTGGGGTCCGCCGAGCTTGGTGTCCGGCAAAAGGCGCTGCTGGATGAAGTGGTGAAGGCCATGGCCATGGCACCCGGGGAGCGGGTATTGGTGACGGGCTATGCCGACCCCAGCGGCGACCCCGGACACAACCTTATCCTGAGCGAGATGCGTGCCAAGGCGGTACGGGGCTACCTGTTGGCCCAAGGCATCAGTGGGCAGCGGGTATTGCTGAATTACTCGGGCGCTGTCAAGGGAGCGGCAGGCAGTGCCGCCGAACGGCGCGTTGAACTGGAGTGGATCCGCTGAATGCCCGGGCCCGATGCACAGGGGTCATGACCGGATACCGATCCGGAAGGTGACCTCCGCCACGGTCCCTCCATCGTTTGTAAGCCGGAAAGAGCCATCAAGCTGCTCCGCGAGTGCTTCCACCACTTCCAGGCCCAAGTGCCGGCCATCCACGGTTGCAGGGTCAAAGCCTTTTCCATTGTCTTTCACCACCAGCCGGTACGAGCCGTCCTCCAGTTTGTCGATGCTGATGCCGATGTGGCCACCCGTTGGATAAGGGAACGCATGCTGGTGGCTGTTGGCCAATAGTTCGCACAGTATCATGCCCAGTTGGATGCTCGTGTCCGCATCGCTGCGTATTTCCTTGGCATCCACACTATGGCTCACCATGCGGCTTGCCGGGTCGAACATGGCGGCCATGGCATTGGCGATGTCATTCAGGAATACGCCCAAGTCCACGGCCGAAAGGTCGCTTTGCCGATACAGTTTATGGTGTACCAAGGCCATGGAATCGATCCGCCGCTTGCCCCGCAGGAATTCGGTGCGGACCTCCTCGTCGGGGATGCGTTGCGCATGCAGGTTCAACAGGCTGCTTACCACTTGCAGGTTGTTCTTGACCCGGTGATGCACCTCGCGGTCCAACACCTCCCGCTCACCAATGGCTTGGGCCAAATGGCGCGCTTGCAGATCGGAGCGTCGTCTTTGGCGCAGCACCTTCCGCTCGGCCCCGCGGCTTTGGAGGAAGACGATCGTGAGCAAAAGACTGAGCAGGGCCAGCAGGGTCAGCACGGACCACAAGGCGAGGCGGCGCGGGTTTCCCCACCGCTCGATCCCTTCAAACCCGATCAATACGCCGGAGTGAAATTTCGTTCCGTTCAGGTACAGGGGTACGATCTGGCCCAGCCAGCGCTTCCCTTGCGCCTCGAACTGGTAGGGCTTCAGGGCCATGGCCGTGCGATGGGTGGCCAAGGCATCGGCCCACAGGCGCCCCGAAGCGGTGGTGTCGCCCAAATTGATGGGTTGCCACTTCGAGTTGAGCACGGTGCCCGGGGTTTCCGGGTTTCTTTCTATATCCTGCGTGAGCATCAGGTCCCCATCGATGGCAAAGCGGATCACCCGCAGCGTGCTGTGGTCCAAGGGGCGTTGGATCAACATGGAAAGGTCCAGGCTCGTTCCGTCCTCGTTCTTATTGCTTTCCGACCATACAGGTTCACCCATCCTGTTCTCCAAGGCATGGCTGAACCATTCGGTCTCCCTGGGGTCCGGCCGGGTGGCCGGGCTGGCGGCCTGCTGAAGGGGGCGCCCGCCAACCCCGAACAAGCTGGTCATCGAACGGACCTTTCCCGCCTCCCGCAGCGTCATGGTATAGCGCCATAGGCTGTCATTGTGCTGGAGCAACCATTCGTTCCCTTGGTCATCGGCCAAAGCGATCGTCCGAATGGCCGGTCGGCTACGGAGCACAGGCAACCAATGCTCCAGCATCAAGGTGTCGCTGGAAGGAATAGCCTTGGTGAAATGGCCCGCCTGCTCCTCCAAGGCCCACACGTATGTGTTCAACAAGAGCCTCACGCGCTGGTTCTGGTTGGCGATGGCTCCGTCGAGCATGGATCGGGCGAGGTCCTCCTCCCGCTGGTTGCCGGAATGGATCACGCGTGCCAAGATGGCCAATGTCAATACCATCAGCCCGGCAATGCCGATGATGAGCCAGCGTTCAGCAACCTTTCCGGAAGCACCGTTCATGGTTCAGGGCGTGGGTCCGTCAGCGGCAGCTTTCCACACCGGCCGTCTCCAGCCGGGTGAGCTCCACCTTGGTGTCGCTGCTTGCCGCTTGTGCCGGGGTGAGGTGCTGGGGTACGAAGTAAATTCCGTTCAGTTTGCCGTTGAAGGTCCGGCCCGCCGGTATGCAGGTGTCGGCGGTGAATTGTTCCACCGTCAATGCTTGGTGGGAGAGGTCGATCTCCACGTGCACCTGCCGGGCGGAAGGCGCGTTGTTGGTGATCTTCAGGAGCAGTTCGCTCGGCTTCTCAGGCCGATGGTTCCACCGGTAGCTCACGGAAACTCCTTCTTGTTCGGCGCCCAGTATGAACTGGGGGGCCTTGCATCCTGTGGCGGCCATCAGGACCGCAAGCATCACGGCGTACTTGTTCATTCAGGTCAATGTGTTCAGGGCTTTCGACACTTCGGCGACTTCCGCATCGCCGATCTGCAAATGGGTCACGAAGCGGATCATCTGCGGGCCGAATGCAGCCGCAAGTATGTGTCTTTTCCGCAATTGTGCCAGGAATTCCTCAGGGCTCGCCTCCGGGATCAAGGTGGCGATGACGATGTTGGTTTCCACCGGCATGATTCCGGCGATAAGGGGATGTGCTGCCAAGAGTGAGGCCAACTCTTGCGCACGGCGATGGTCTTCCGGGAGCCGTTCAACGTTATGGTCCAACGCATACTTGCCGGCTGCAGCCAAGTAGCCGGCCTGTCGCATGCCCCCGCCCAAACGCTTCCGCACCCGCCTGGCCTTGACTATGAATTCCTTGGGGCCGATCAGTACGGAGCCTACAGGAGCCCCCAGTCCCTTGCTCAGGCAAATGGATATGGAGTGGCAGGCCGAGCCCCATTGCTCCGGGGTTGTTCCATCCACGGCCATCGCATTGAAGAGCCGTGCACCGTCCATGTGCAGGGCGAGACCCCGCTGGTCGCAACAAGCACGGATGCGGGTCACTTCATGCAAGTCCCAGACACTGCCGCCGCCCCGGTTGCTGCTGTTCTCCACGCATACCAAGCGCGATGTCGGGAAGTGCGGGTTGCCCGCATCATGGATGGCTGCGGCCACTTGGGCGGCGGTGAACCGGCCCCGGTTACCTGCAAGCAAATGAACGCTGCACCCGCTATTGGCCATGATGCCGCCGCCTTCATAGCGGTACACATGAGCCCCTTCCTCACAGATTACTTCGTCGCCGGGTTGCGTATGCACGCGGATGGCCACTTGGTTGGCCATGGTGCCGCTAACACAGAACAAGGCCGCTTCCTGGCCGAAGAGTGCCGCTGCATGTTCTTCAAGTCCATTTACGGTAGGGTCTTCGCCATACACGTCGTCACCCACCACGGCCTGCATCATGGCTGCCAACATGCTTGGCGTGGGCTTGGTCACCGTATCCGATCGAAGGTCAATGGGAAGCATCTTTGGCAAGATAGGGAACGGGTTTTTCCAAGGATAAAGATCAATGTGCCTGAGGTATTCACCGACGATCAAGGGACGAAAGGATTGAACCTTTTTTTCCGCAGGGCGTAAGAAACCACGTCGAACGAAAATCGGATCAGATGAAACGAAATTATCTATTGGCTTTTACCCTGCTTTTGACGGCTTCGGTCTCGGCCCAATGGCGCCAAGTCGGGTTGGAGGGACGGACCTGCACAAAGGGCGGGGTGCAAATGGAGGGAGCTAACCTCTACTACCATGCCAAGGAGGATGGTGGTGCCATTTACTTCTCCCGCGATCAAGGTGTCTCATGGGGCCAAGTTCAATTTGCGGGCGCTGGCGATCCATGGAAGTATGCCAGGTACGGGTCGTCCGAGTTTGCCCACTATGGAGTGGAGTCTGATGGCCCGACCACGCTGGGTTATCATATCGGTGATGCCGCCGACTGGCATGCCTTGGCCGGTACCATCACGGACTTCATGGTGGTGGATCCGGGGAGGATCATCGCCGTGGTGGAAAACAACGGCCAGCGATACCTCAGTATCAGCAATCTGGATGGAGCCGGCACGCTTCCGGTGCTGCAGCCGAACGGCAATGTGCAAGTGCGCCTGATCGGAAAGGATGGCTTGGGGCGGCCTTTGGCCCAGACATACGGCCCGGAAGGCACCACGGATGACGTGATCGGCCTGTTCCGCTCAGCGGATGGAGGCATCAGCTGGCAGCAGGTCGGCGATGTGGAGTACGACCTCACCGGGGCCAGCGCCCATGCGGATCATTCCATCTATGCATCCAATGGGCTTCGTGTGCTGAGGAGCCTGGATGACGGCGCGAGCTGGGAGGTGCTGTCCGTCGGCTTCCCTTATGCCACCCTTTCGGGTTCGCGCATGTTCAACATGGGGGGAGGGCATGTATTCTTCATGTGCTACGAGCCGGGAAATACAAACCTGCATAACGTGTATGAGAGCTTTGACAGTGGCAAGACTTGGAGCCCTGTCATGGATGGGATCTCCCGTCTACTGGTGTTCAACATGGTGGCTGACGACGAGGGGAACGTATATGCCGCGACCAATAACGGGGTCTATCGCTTGGACGCCCAAATGGTTTCGGTTGGTGCGTATCTAGGCCATGATGCGAATGTGTTTGCATATCCCACTCCTGCCGTGGATCATGTGGTGGTCAACGCCGGAGGCGCAATGATCAAGGAGATCCGCTTGTTTGATGCCACGGGGCGTGAGGTCATGTTCCGCCCGGATGTAGGGAAACCGGCTGAGAAGTTGATGGTAGGTCAATTGCCTTCGGGCGCCTATCTCCTCAGGGCGGTTACCAACAAGGGCATTGCCACCACCCGTGTGGTGATCCAGTGACCGGTATAAGTGCTGGGTGCGGCCGGGCCGGGTGCGATCAAGCAGCCGGCCCGGCCGTTTTGTTGTCCTCCGTTGCTGCGGGGAATTGATGCCCGCAATGCAGGCATTGGTATGAACGGATGACGGATATGGGATAAACGGCGAACAACAGGGCGACGAGCCAATGGAATATGCCCTTTGCGGAGCGGGGCGTGGTTGTGCTGGCCATCAACTCCTGCGACCCACACTGAAGACAGCTGATGGGTTGGCCAGCTGCGTCGAGGAATGGCCGATGGTCGGTGATATCGAGAATGCGCCGTGCCTCGGCCAGGTCGCCATGGCGGACCTTCAGCTTCACACCGCCCACGGCATAGCTGAACAGACGGTTGAGGCCCACGATGTGCTCATCATGAACAAAGGCAGCCATCCCTTCATTTTCCAATAGGCAACGATCCATGTGGGCCTCCAGCGGGTCATCGTAGAAACGGACCGGCACCAGATCAAAGTCGTCGGCGGAGGTCATCGCTTGCGAGCAATGAGCAGGCCATCGCGCATGGGCACCAGCACAGGTTGTACACGCGGGTCGGCGTGCAGCCGTTCGGCGTATTCAACCAAGGCCGCCGTATCCGCATCGTGCTTCGCCTTGTCCTCCAGTACTTTGCCACTCCACAGTAGATTATCGGCGATGATCAGGCCGCCGGGGCGCACCTTGTCCACCACGCGGTCGAAGTAGTTGGGGTAATTCTTCTTGTCGGCGTCGATAAAGACCAGGTCGAAGGGGGCGGGCATCGATTTCAGGATGAACAGTGCCGGTCCGTTGTGCAGCACAACGCGGTCTTCCATGCCGGCCCTGCGGATGTAACGCTCGCGCAGTTCGTTCAGGTCCTTATTGATGTCGATGGTGTGGAGCTTGCCACCGGGTGCCAAGCCTTCTGCCATGCACAGCGCGCTGTATCCCGTGTAGGTTCCTATCTCAATGATCGTGAGGGGGCGTACCAAGTGGCTAAGCAAGGAAAGGAAGCGGCCTTGCAGGTGGCTGCTGAGCATCTGAGGGTCGGCGACTTTCTCGTGCGTTTCGGCCGCAAGTTCCTTCAAATACGCGGGTTCATAGCCGCTGTGGCGTTCGGCATATTGTTCAAGATCCGTAACCATGTCATTTAAACAACAAAGTTCGCAATCAATGGTTTGCGGCGCTGGATACCTTGTTTGGCCGGCGCCCGCACGTGCTGCCTAGGCCAACTGCGGCGACCGCCGGTACTTGAACCACAAGGCCATGAACGGGTTGTAGGGCACGTAGATCGGCTTTCCACTCTCCTCGTCATGGGCGCTGATGTAGATGAGCTCCCGGTCCATCAGGGCGCGGAGGGCATGGACGAGTGTGGCCGAGGTGGCCAGATCGTATTTCTTGATGAACGCCCCGGCCGTAGGCTCAAGAACCTTGCCCTCGCGGCACACGGCTGCAAGCAGGTCCCATTGATGCTTGGTCAATGCACTGCGGAACGTGGCCATCATCGCGTCCTGGCTCCGGATCACCGCTTGGACCACACGGATGACAGCGGCCCTGCCCAATGGCCCCGGCTCGGCATATAGCCGGTTGTACAAGGTTTGTACGTAATAGGTATGGCCTTGGCAAAGATCATAGCAGAACAAGGCATCATCCATGGGGAAGGTGCGCTTCCGTTCCTTCATTTTGCGCACGGCAAAATCGGCATAGGTCCTACGAGCTATCGGGCCCAGATGGAGTTGGTCGGCGCTGGCGTAGAATGGAGCCTTGGCGTCGATGAACAAGTCCAGGAGCATATGGCGCTGGCTACCTGAAAATATGCAATGGACGTTGGGGCTGTTCTGTAATTCGGTCCTGAGCAAGGCATCCAGGCGGGCGTCCTTGAATCGGTTGATCTCCTGGAATTCATCGATGGCCAGGAAAATGGTGCGGCCCTGTTCATTCAAGATCCGGAAGATTTCCCGGGTGGTGGCGGCTTCCTGCTTGGGAGTGCCGGGCTCCAAGGCAATGCTGGGCTGGCCGGTCAGGTCGTCCACATGCACCACCGGGCGTAGGCTTGCAAACCAGGCCATGACATTCTTCATGAACAGTTTGGCCGTGGGATTGAGGGCCTGGTGCACGGCGTTGAGCAGGATCTGGTTGAAGTCGTGGGCGTTCCGGGCGGCGTAGATGTCCGCAAAAACGGTGCGCGAACCGCGCACCTTGGCCAAGGTGCGGAATGCGTGGTGGATGAGCCCCGTTTTGCCGTAGCGTCTTGGGCTATATAGCATTAGGTGGCGGCCATGCTTTAAGGTGGATGTGATGATGTCCACCTCTTCCTCGCGGTCGCAGAACAGGTCGGGAGAGACGTAGCCGGTTACCGGGAATGGGGTGTCATCAACCTTACTGGCCGCCATCTGGCATACTTCCTATCCAAACAAAGATAACACGAAAAACATAACCCAATAACCACAACATAATAAAACCAACTAAATAAATATAAGTTGAATAAATTGTGCTGAAAAAAGGCGTTGCAATTGCTGCAACGCCCTTTTTACGGTGGGTCAGGCCTGCCTCAGAAGCAGTACTTTCCCTCGGCAATCATCTTCTTGGCGACCAGTTTCCGCAGGTCGGCGGTCCGCAGGTCGGTGCTCTTGCTGAAGCGCTTGGCGCCCATCAGCAGGCCGCGCTGCTCATCGCCTTCGGCGAAGTTGTTCACGGCTTCCTTGGCATGCCGGTGGATGCGGTCCGCTGCATCGTGGATGTACAGCTGGCACATGGCGATCTGCTCCTTCACGTTGTCCGCGCCCTTCATGCCGGCGAGCTTCAATGTACGGAGCAGCACGCTTTCGGCCATGTACGTGTCGATCACGATGTCGGCGATGTGCATCAACGTTTCCTGGTGCTTGGCCAGTTCCATCCCCAGCTTCTGGGCAGCGGCACCGGCGGTCATCAGCACGGCCTTCTTGAAGTTGACCACCATGCGCTTCTCATCAGCCAGCAGGCTGTCGTCGGGCTCCGGCATGTCGGGAATACCCATCAGCTCATCGGCCACGGCCTTGGCGGGTCCCAGCAGGTCAAGCTGGCCTTTCATGGCACGCTTCAGCAGCATGTCCACGATCAGCATGCGGTTGATCTCGTTGGTCCCTTCAAAGATCCGGTTGATCCGGCTGTCGCGATAAGCGCGCTCCACGGGGCTTTCCTGGCTGTAGCCCATGCCGCCATAGATCTGCACGCCTTCGTCAACCACATAATCCAAGCACTCGCTGCCCGCCACCTTCAGCACGGCGGCCTCGGCGGCATACTGCTCCATGCCCTTCAGTTGGGCTGTGGCGTGGTCGGCGCCATCGGCCACCAGCTGGGCAATGGCCTGCTCAATGTCGTGGCTGCAGCGGTAGATGGCGCTTTCCACCACATACGACCAGGTGGCCTGGTCGGCGAGCTTCTGACGGATGGCGCCGAAGCTGCTGATCGGCCGTCCGAACTGGTTGCGCTCGTTGGCGTATTTCACGCTGTAGCTCACCGTCTCCTTGGCCCCGCCCAGGGCGGCACCGGCCAGCTTGATCCGGCCGATGTTCAGGATGTTCACGGCGATCTTGAAGCCGTTGCCGCGCTCGCTCAACATGTTCTCCACGGGCACTTGGCAGTCGTTGAAGAACACTTGCCGCGTGCTGCTGCCCTTGATCCCCATCTTGTGTTCCTCGGGGTTCAGGGTGATGCCGCCGAAATCCTTTTCCACCAGGAAGGCGCTCAGGTTCTTGTCCTCTTCGCCGGTCTTGGGGTCAACCACCTTGGCGAACACGGTGAACAGGTCGGCGAAGCCGGCGTTGGTGATCCACATCTTCTGGCCGTTCAGCACGTAATGCTTGCCGTCGGCGCTGAGCACCGCCTTGGTCTTGCCGCTGTTGGCATCGCTGCCACTACCGGGCTCGGTCAGGCAGTAGCTCGCCTTCCACTCGCCGCTGGCCAGCTTGGGCAGATACTTCTTCTTCTGTTCCTCGGTGCCGTAGTACAGCGTGGGCAGCGTGCCGATGCCGGTGTGGGCGGAAAGTGCCACGCTGAAGCTGTGGCCCGCACCGGTCTTTTCCGTCACCAGCATGCCGGTTATGAAGTCCTTGCCGAAGCCACCGTACTCCTCCGGTACCGAGATCCCGAGCAGTCCGAGTTCACCGGACTTCTCCACGATCTTGGGCATCAGGCCTTCCTCCATTGCGTCGATCTCGTTCAGCTTGGGCCACACCTCCGCGGCCAGGAAGTCCACCGCCGACTGGGCGATCATCTGTTGTTCCTCATTGAATTCCTCCGGGATGAATACATCGCCGGGCTCGCTTTCGCGGATCAGGAATTCGCCGCCTTGCAGGGCTTTTTTGGTTTCAGTGCTCATGGTTTCCAATACTGATGAGTCAACGATGAACGGTGGTTGGTTGTTCAGCCAAAGGTAAAGAGAAAAGGTATGCGTGCATAACAAATTGAAACGAGGGAAATTGAAAATAGTTGGGGTGGCCCGGCTACCGCCGGGTTGATGGCGTTGTCCCACCTTTGGGGCATGCGTGCCCGTTTCCTTTGTGTTATCCTGCCGCCTGCGGAGCTTGCGGAGTGGGTGGTCCGGCAGCGTGAGGTGCTGCATGGCATGATCGGTTCGTTCAGTGGGCGCAACCTGCAACCGCATGTCACGCTGTTCTTCGCCGACTTGGATCAAGAGCATGAAGGATCGATCTGTGAGGCATTGGCGAAGGGTGTTGTAGGCCAAGCTCCGTTTGATCTTGGCTATCACGGCATCATCCACTTTCCCAACCGGCGTACCATCTACGTGGACCCGATGGAGAAGGAGCGGATCGCACCGCTGCGGAATGCTTTGATCCGTGCCCTACAGCATTTACCCGAGGTGGCGTCGGCCCTTCGGCAGACCGATCATCCGCATCTCACCATTGCCGCCGGGCTGAAGCCCGCCCAGTTTGAAAAGGCGTGGGCGTTATTGTCACCACACGAAGTGCAAGCCACCGGCAGGGTGGGGGAGGCCGTGCTGTTGAAGCGGTTGCTGCGGCCGGGTGAGCGGTATGTGCCGGTTCGGGCCTTTCCGCTTGTGGGTTGATGGCCGACGGGTCAAGGCTTTTTGTTCTTTCCGATCGCCTTCTTCCTGCCCTTTAGAGGCGAAGTCGTTTTCGGCGGTAGGAAATTACTTCCTGATACCACGGGCTTCCCGGTTTTCTGCTCCAGGTCAAGACGCGCCTTCTTCGCAATCCCGCCACCCTTCTTGGCCGCCACCTTGTTCTTAGGCATGCCGGTGGCTTGTTCGCTTTCAGCGATCTGGCGGGTGCTCAGTTCGGCCAATGCGGTGAAGATCAACTCGGCTTCCGTCATATGGTCGCGCAGGTTCTGGGTCTTCAGGCCCTTGATGGCCTTGTGGTCCTTCACCGTCACCCCGCTCCATTCCTGGTGGATGATGTTGGTGAGGATCGCGAATTCTTCCCCTTCCTTGATGTCGTGTTCCTTCCAGTAGTCCGTCAGCTTATTGCGGGTTTCTTGGCCCATCATCCGTTGCTGGATCCACTTCTCGCTGCGGCCGTGCTTGCGCCAGAGTTCACGGGCACGGTCCAGGCCGAGGCTGGGGTCGGCCATTTCCTGCATGCGTTCGTAGCCCACCTTCGCCAGCCAGAGTTTGATGGGCTCGGCCTTGGGGCTGGGCACGGACTGGACGAGGCGCAGGAGCGTTTCCGCCGTGGCTACGTCGGTCAGTCGCATCTTGCCATCATCGGCAGGCAATTTCAACTGGTAACAATCTGTTACCAGTTGGCTGCCTTCCTTGGCCAGCCTGCCTTTCAGCACTTTCCAATACTTGCGGGCAGCTTGGTAGTCGGGTTGTTGGATCAGAGCGGCGACAATGTCGACCACCGAGAACCACCAGGTTTCCGTGGCATCGTCATAGAGCCTGCGGATCTGGCGCTGCTCGAAGAGGGCGGAAGAGGTCCTTCGACCGGGCTCAGGGCGGGGGAGAAGGGCACTCATGGCTTGATGCGGATGACGGTTTCTGCGTCAACGCGCATTGGACAACATACGGACAGGCTGCCTCGCTTGGGGTTGGAAGTCGAAGGTTCCATGGTGCTACTTAGAGACCCTCGAAGAGCTTGTCCACAGTGTGATCCTTCCTTGCTCGAATAGTCGTCGTCGATGAACGCAATACGAGTTCATCACCATCGATGTCTACTGTGAACGGGCTGCTATAGATCTTCATCACTTCAGTGTACCGACCTGTTCCAATCGGGTCATCCACGCTGCTCGTGTCCGGTTCGTTCGTGAACGTGCTGTCAGCCATCGCTGAGTTGAAGTGTAGTCTCGAAACCGCAGAACTCCGGATGTGCTCGTACTTGGCCGAATCAAGCGTCAGTGTCAGAGTGTTTCCCTCAGCGCGCCATTGCCCGTACAGGTTGTCAGATTTGACCCCAGGCAGGACTGTACTACCGCCCTCATGGAAGCCGAGATAAATGTGGACGTTTCCCTCCACGTCAGCGATCTGTAATCCCGATGGTGCATCGAACTCGATGGGTTGGTTTAGGTATTCACCTGCGGTGACTATCCAGCTACTGTTCTTCAAATCATCGATATGGGAGCAACCCACCAAGGCGAAACAAGCGCCAAACACGACGAAAGCGCGTGATGCGGCATTTCGCGTGACGGATTGGAGCGGAAAGCCCGCAAGCCCTGTAATCAGGGCGCGGACTTGCAGCGGAAAGCCGGACCCTGAGGCTTTGCGAGGGGGCACGCCCACCCTTCGACTCCGCTCAGGGCGGGCACCACTATCACGCTTCCGTTCCATCAATTCAACAACTCGAACACACTCGCTGCCCCCTGCCCGCTGCCCACGCACATGGTGACGATGCCGTACTTCTGTTTCCGCCGCCGCATCTCGTTGATCAGCTGCACGGTGAGCTTGGTGCCGGTGCATCCCAGCGGGTGCCCCAGCGCGATGGCGCCTCCGTTCACGTTCACGATGTCCGGATTGACGCCCAGCTCGCGCACCACGGCCACGCTCTGACTCGCGAAGGCTTCGTTCAGCTCCATCAGCTCGATGTCCTTCAGCTTCATGCCGGCGCGTTTCAACACCTCGGGCACGGCATGTGCCGGGCCCATGCCCATGATCCGTGGCGGTACGCCCACCACTTGATAGCTCACCAGGCGGGCGATGGGCTCCACCTTCAGCTGCTTGAGCATGCGCTCGCTCACCACCAGCACGAAAGCCGCGCCGTCGCTGGTCTGGCTGCTGTTGCCGGCCGTCACCGTGCCCTTGGCATCAAACACGGGCCGCAGTTTCGCCAGCCCTTCCATGTTGCTCGCGCGCGGCCCTTCGTCCGTGTCCACCACGTACGATTCCTCCTTGCGCTTGCCGGCCCCGTCCACATACACGTGGTTCACGGTGTAGGGCACGATCTCGTCCTTGAACTTGCCGTCCTTGATGGCGGCGATGGCATTGTTCTGGCTGCGCAGGGCGAAGGTGTCCTGATCCTCGCGGGTCACGTTGTACTCGCGGGCCACGGCCTCGGCGGTGAGGCCCATGCCCCAGTAGTGCGTGGGGTCGCTCTTGGCCACCGCCGCGTTGGGCGTGATCCTCCACCCCCCGAAGGGGATGGGGCTCATGACCTCCACGCCGCCGCACAGGATCACGTCGGCCAGGCCGGCATGGATCTTCGCGGAAGCGATGGCGATCACCTCGCTGCCGCTGCTGCAATAGCGGTTCACGGTCATGCCGGGTACCTTCTCGGTATCCAGGGCCAAGAGGCTGATCATGCGCCCGATGTTCAGGCCTTGCTCGGCCTCCGGCGTGGCGTTGCCCACGATCACGTCCTCGATCTGCTCCTTGCCCAGGTTGGGCACTTGGGCCAATACGTCCTTGATCACGGCCGCCGCCAGGTCGTCGGGGCGTGTGAAACGGAACTTGCCGCGTGGGGCCTTGCCCACAGCGCTGCGCTTTCCTGCGATGATGTATGCGTTCATTTTCTGAATGTCTTATGCGAGGTGTCCGATGGATCTTGACTTCTTCGAAAAGATCAGTTGCGGAGAACCTTGCCGGTTTTGATCAAACTCTCCAAGCGCTCCAAGGTCTTCCGTTGCTGGCACAATTCCACGAAGGTTTTGCGCTCCAGGTCCAAGAGGTATTGTTCGCTCACTTGGGTGCGCTCGCTCAGGTCGCCGCCGCTCATCACGTAGCCAAGTTTTTGGCTGATCAGGGCGTCGTGCTCGCTGATGTAGTGGCCGCTGAGCATGCTGTCCGCACCGGAGTAGGTGAGGCCGATCCCCTCCACGCCGAGCACGGTGATGTCCTTGCGGGGCACGGGTTGCGTATAGCCCTTGTTCCACAGCGCCAAGGCGCACTGCTTGGCGTAGGCCAGTTGGTGCTGGCGGCTTACGATCACCTCATCCTGTCCGGGACGCAGGTAGCCGAGGTCGAAGGCCTCATAGCCGCTGGTACTCACCTTGGCCTGTGCGATGGACAGCAAGCGGTGTCGGAACGTGTTGGTGCGGATGTCGCCGTCCTTCATTTCATCGCTCAGGCGCACCGTGAATTCCTTGGTGCCGCCGCCGCCGGGGATCACGCCCACGCCGAACTCCACGAGGCCCATGTAGGTCTCGGCATGGGCCACCACCTTGTCGGCATGCATGCACAGCTCGGTGCCGCCGCCCAGGCAGAGCTGGTGCGGGGCGGCCACCACGGGGATGCTGCTGAAGCGCATGCGCGTGGTGATGTTCTGGAACATTTTCACGGCCATGTTCAGGTCGTCGTACTCCTGTTCCACGGCCATCATGAAGATCATGCCCACGTCCGCGCCGGCGCTGAACAGTGGGCCGTCATTGTAGATCACCAGGCCCTTGTAGTCGGCCTCGGCGAGGTCGATGGCCTTGTTCAATCCTTGGATCACGCCCGCGCCGAAGGTGTTCATCTTGGTGCTCCAGCTGGCGCAGAGGATGCCATCGCCCAAGTCGCGCACGGTCACGTCCTTGTTCTTCCACACGGTGCTGCTTTCCGGCAGGTCGCCCAGCACGATCAGGCCCTCGGCGCGCGGCACCGGCTTGTAGGCCTTGGTGGCGGGGTCGTAGTAGAGCCGCTTGCCGCCCTCGGTCTTGTAGAAGTTGGTGTGGCCACCGGCGATCATCTCATCCACCCACGGCGCCACCTTCACTTGCTTATCACTCATCACCGCCAGCGCTTCCTTCACGCCTACGGCGTCCCAGGTCTCAAAAGGTCCCATCTCCCAGCCGAAACCGGCGCGCATGCCGTCATCGATCCGGTAGAGTTCGTCGCTGATCTCGGGGATCCGGTGGCTCACGTAGGCGAACAGGCTGTTGAAGCTGCGGCGGTAGAACTCGCCGGCCTTGTCGGTGCCGTTGTACACCAGCTTCAGCCGCCCTGGTAGGTCGTTCACCTTCTTGGCCGCGCCCAGCGTGTCGAACTTCGGCTTCACCTGCGGCACGTACTCCAGGGTCTTCAGGTCCAGTTGCAGGATCTCACCCTTCTTGCTGCGGTCCTTAAAGTAGAAGCCCTTGCCGGTCTTGCTGCCGAGCATGTTCTGCTCCACCATCTTCTGCAGGTAGTCCGGGATGGCGAAGAGCGCGTTCTGCTCATCGTTGGGGCAGTTGTCCTTCACACCTTGGGCCACCTTTACCAGGGTGTCCAGGCCCACCACGTCGGCGGTGCGGAAGGTGGCGCTCTTGGGGTGGCCGATCACGGTGCCGGTGAGGCGGTCCACTTCTTCCACGGTGAGGCCCATGTCGCCGATCAGGTGGAACAGGTCCATGATGCCGTATACGCCGATACGGTTGGCCACGAAAGCGGGCGTGTCCTTGGCCTGCACGGTGACCTTGCCGAGGATGCGCTGGCCGTATTCATTCAGGAAGGCGAGCACGTCGGCGGCGGTGTCGGGGCCGGGGATGATCTCCAACAGCGGCAGGTAGCGTGGCGGGTTGAAGAAGTGCGTGCCGCAGAAATGCTTGCGGAAGTCCTCGCTGCGGCCCTCGGCGATGGCGTGGATGGGGATGCCGCTGGTGTTGGTGGTGACCAGCGTGCCGGGCTTGCGGAGCTTGTCCACTTTTTCCAGCACTTGCTGCTTGATGTCGAGGCGTTCCACCACCACTTCGATCACCCAGTCATAGTCCTTGATCTTGGCGAGGTCGTCATCGAAGTTGCCGGTGGTGATGCGGTCGGCGAAGTGCTTCTCATAAAGCGGTGACGGGTTGCTCTTGATCGTGGCCTTCAGGTGCTCCTTGGCCACGGCGTTGCGGTCGTTACCCTCCTTGGGCGGGATGTCCAGAAGAAGCACCTCGCAGCCTACGTTGGCGAAGTGGCAGGCAATGCGGC
>DAOKZW010000029.1:0-26504 GCA_035325445.1 Flavobacteriales bacterium | reverse complement strand
TGCCCATGACGCCGGAGCCGAGCACGGCCACTTTGCGGATGTTACGCTTGCTCATTTTCAAGTCAGCTTTTCAGGTTTTGTTCTCCTTACTACCTAAATGCGGAAGCCCACGAATCGTAGTAGGATGAGTGTGAAGATGGGAACAGTAAGCAGAAGAGGTATCCACTGATTCTTGACGAGGGTGATGCTTTTCCAACGCCGAATGGTGTTGCCAATGACCAATGCACAGGTGACCAGTATTATCACCACACCAGGAAGGAAAACCAGCATGTTGAAGACGAAGTTGTGTGGAGCGTATCCAGGAACAATGCCGAATAGTTCCAAGCGGAATCGGTTCAAGGTCAACAGAAGGATATACAACAGAACAGCTACCAATGCTCCACGCATTTGTCTCCTACCGACCGGGTCTATGTAGTTGGTTGGTTTCACGGAAAGTACTCTTAGGATAGTGTTCGATGTGAAAAGAACAGCACTTCGCAGCCTACGTTGGCGAAGTGGCAGGCAATGCGGCTGCCCATGACGCCGGAGCCGAGCACGGCCACTTTGCGGATGTTACGCTTGCTCATGTGTGTTTGAAATGTTCGTCGTTGTCCAATAATGCGTTGATCTTGCCCATCACGCGGTGGAAGGCCTTGAGGTCCTCCGCCGGGATATTGGCCTGTATGCGTTGGTTGAGATCGATCACCGTTTGCCGGCTGATGTCGCGCATCTGCTTGCCCTTTTGAGTCAGCATCACCAGCACGGACCGCCCGTCCTCGGGGTGGGTGCTGCGGGTGATCAGGCCTTCGTTTTCCATGTTGCGAAGCGTGCGCGTGAGGCTGCGTGCCTCCATGCCCATCTTGGGCCCGAGCTTGGTGCTGGGCGTGCCTTCCGGGTCGATGTTGAGAAGGATGTAGCCGATGCTCATGCTGCCGCCATATTGTGACGCGGCCTCGCTGTAGCGCCGCTTGATGCGGTGCCATGCCCAGCGGATAGGGTGATCGATGGTTTCTTCCGGCCTCATGGATGATCGCCCGAAGTTACGCTGAAATGTTATGCGTGCATACCATCTTGCCTTCTCGCCCTGTGGCGCTACTTGCGGCAAGTAAACAGTCGGAGGGGCGGGAAGTTCAGGCACCGGTATTCAAAGCGGCTCCTGGTGCCGGGGCTCGCCGTCCACATATAGCACCATCCCATTTCCATCAAACCGGTATTGCACCCGGGGCGAGGCCAGCATCACCCCGATCCCGCCCTGCAGATCGTCGTAGAGTTGCACGCTGTCCGCAGAGAAGGTGAAGTCGAACTGGCCGTCCACGCCGGATATCTTGGTGCTTGGGGCGATGCTGTTCCGCTGCTGTTGCCGCTCACCTTCCCGCTCCACCCAGGTCCTTTGGACCACATCCAACCAGCCCAGGTCGTGGAATTGGCCATCCTTCAGCCAAAACACATTCTGCCCCCAGCTCTCCCGTTCGCCGTAGTTGGCCAGGATGATCAGTCCATCCTCGGTATCGCCGGTGCCGAAGAAGGTGGGCAGCATCACGGCGCTGTCGTACGCCGGCTTGGAAAAGGCCAGCACCTCGGCACTGCTGTCGGGCCGGGGGCGATAGAGGATCAGGCGGAGGCCTTCGCGGCTGTCTTCCACATGCTTGGCCGCCATTATGAAACGTCCGTCACCCAAGGCATGGGTGGTGTAGACCAACAGGGTGTCGTGGTGCACGTTGTCATCCTGGTTGGGCAGGTCCAGCAAGGCATAACCCTTTGCCCCGGGCAGGTCCGGTATGGCCGGGGGCTTGGTGGGCCCGGGCGGAGTGGAACAAGCCGTGAGTGCCAAGCATGCGGCCAAAGTCAGGGCCTTCATCATTCGATCGGGGTTACGGATCCGCTGCCCGAAACCTTGGATTCGATATCCGGTTTTCCGGCATAGCGCACGGTCCCGCTTCCCGAGACCTTGGCAGTTAACTTGCTGATGGCGGTGATGGTGGCATCGCCGCTTCCCGAGATTTTCAGGCTGGCCTCGTTGGCGGCCAATTCCCGGCCGTTCAGGTCGCCGCTGCCGGAAATGGAGCCGTCCAACACGGCACAGGTGCCACGCAGGGTGGCCGTGCCACTACCCGAGATCGAGACCTCGATCTTTTTCTCATTGATCTCATCGATCTGGATGGATCCGCTGCCGTGCACGGCCAGTTTGGTGCGCCCCGAACCGAACACATTCGCGGCACGCACGTCACCGCTTCCCCCGATATCGATGGAAGCGAGCTGCGAAGCGGTGGTGATATGGATTTCAAAGGGTTCGCTTGTGCGCCAACATTGAGGGGAACGGATTTTCCAGATGCCGCTTTTCACCTCCGTGCCGAGCAGGTCGATCAGGTTGGCCTGGCCACGGGCCACCACCTTTTGTTCGCTCCCCTTTTCAATGACCACCGAAATGGCACCCCCGACCTCGATGCCGGTGAATGGCCCGATATCAAGGGCACGTTGCTCCACAGGGCCGGTTCCGACGGCACAATCCATCCGGCACGCGCCAAGGGAAAGGAAAGTCAGGGACAGGAGGATGAAAGTGGGTCTCATGGTGGCAAAGGGAAGGATATCCGTGTAAAGGAATGAAGGAACGTCCGAAAACGGATATGCCCGGCCCAAGGCCATCGGCGAAATACCGTAAAGTGCCATGCGGAGGAAACACAAGCTGGTCGTTCCCGTAGAATGGAGGGTGATAGTTGCTGCCGGAAGGGCGGAGATGAGCACCGGACCAAACATATCCTTCAGTGAAACGGGCCTGCGTTCCTTGGCCCGTATCAGGTCGCGTTATATGGCGGAGCCCCTGTCAGTGTTGGTCTTTGAGCATTTGGGGGCCGTGGGCAGTGATGATATCCCCCGTATGCTGGCCTTGGCGGAAGATCACAGCCAGTCTTTGAATGACCCGGTGCCGGTGACCAAGCGGTTGATGAACGTGCTGGTGGAGGCGGTGGACAACCTGAACCGGCATTGCAGCGGGCGGCTGGGTGATGCCACCTTCGCGCTGTTGGTGCGGGACCGGTTCGGCTACCGGCTGGCCACGGGTAACGTGGTGCCCTGTGTCACCGGCGCCATGCTTTCCGAACGCGGCACCATCTTGAACATGATGGGCAAGGAGGACCTGAAGGCCCACTACATGAAGATCCTGACTGGGGCTGCCCGTTCAAGCAATGGCGGCGCGGGGCTGGGCCTGCTCACGCTGGCCCGCAAAGGCCAGCCACCTTTGGTGATGTCCTGCGACAGGCTCAGCCCGTTCACATCGTATTTCACCTTGGAAGTGCGCGTGGGGGGCCAAGAGGATTACTTCAACGCAGCATGAGAAGGCGGGGGCAATGCCAGCCTTCATCCCGCATGTGTTCGGAGGGGCTCAGGCGTCCACCGCGCTTTGTGCGTAGTCGGCCAGATAAGCGAAGCGATCGGTGAGCTTGCCTCCCTTGGCGATCGTGGCCCGCGCGATCATTCCCTCGGCATCGTCGCCGGTCAGGTGGGGCATCACATTGGTCATTAGGTCACGCCCGAAAGACTTGGATGAATCCCGTGGTAGCTCGCAGGGCAGGTTGTCCACGCTCATCACGGTGATGCTTCCCGGGGTGCCGGTGGGCACTTCGCGTCCGGTCGCGGGGGCATACCCGAAGAAGGGGTCGTCGATGGTGGAGGCCCGCAATGTGCTGTCGATGGGCCCTCCGATGTCGCAACTGATGTCGGCCACCACCCGTATGGCCATGGCCGGGTCGCGCAGGTCCTCGGCGGTGAGGATCTTCGGGCCGCGCGCATCCCAGAAATGGCAGGCTATGTATATGTGTGCCCGTTTCGCGTACGGAAGGAAGTTGGCCTGATGCCCGGAAGGATCTGCATGGAAGGCATTCCGGTCGAAGGGCTTGCCATCCTCACGGACGTACAGGTCGGAACTGCCCAATACGGTATAAACCGGGCCGTCGAATTCGCGGTTGAGGAAATCGGGTGGGCTCACCTTGGTGATGCCGGCCTGGTCCAAGGTTTCCATGGCGCCCTTCCCCACGCGACCGGTGCCGGTAAGAACAATGCGCAGGTCTTTCGGAAGGGCGTATTGGGAAAGATGAAGGTCCATCTCAACCCGGTCATGGCATTCGTGCGCGGGTTTCAAGGTGGGTGTGTGGCCTTGTCCGGCTTCCCAGGCGCGGAAGGCATTGTAGGCCCCTACCACCCCGGCCCATTTGCCAAAGGCCAGCACCCTGTTTCCCTTGGTGTCGGCGAGCAGCTCATGGTCGATCAGCGTGATGCGGCGTTCCAGGACGGTATGGAGCAGCTTGGCGTTGTGCGGTTGTTTCTTGATGGTGTGGCTGAAGAAGAGATAGGCCTTGTCGGCCATCAGCATGCCCAATGGCACTTCCTTCACCCCGATGATCAGGTCGCGGTCGGTGAGGTCGTTGGTCACCCTTACGTCCAAGGCGGTGTATTCATCGTCCGTATAGGCCCGCACGTTGCTGCGTTGCACGGCCAGATCCCAGCCCTTGAGCATGGCTTCTTGGCACTGCTGCGGGGTCAGGGGAACGCGTTTGTCGGGTGGGGTCTTACCTTCCTTGATGATGCCGATCTTCTTGAACATGTGATGGGGTAGGGGGCGCGAAAGTAGAGAACGTGCGGTGAAGCATCCTTTCCGATCGGCTTGGCGGGGGGGGCCTCGTTTTGGCCGGTGGGGCCTTATCTTTGCAGTGTTCTTTGAAAGCACCTTTCATAACTGGGGCCGACTTGGTTTCGACAGCGGTTTCGTGGTGCGTGTAAGCATGCAGAGCGTTGGGGATGCGGCTCTTGAATCTCGATCTCCAGCCTTAACCGGCAACACTGATTACGCACTTGCTGCCTAATAGCCCAAGGCTATGAAGCTTATCCCGTGAAGCACAGTAACGGGGGCAAGTACTCCTCGGGGAGGCCCGCAACCCTCCTTCCCGGCCCAGGGGTATCAACCATGGGAAGCTGGCCTGCGCGGTGGTCCGAAGCGCAGGCGAGACAACAGGACCTAAGCTGCAGGTAGGGTGTCCTTCCCCGGCCTGCTTTCGAAAACCAACGGAGGAAGAAGCATGTGGAAAGCACGTGTTGCGGTCGTTTGGACGAGGGTTCGAATCCCTCCGGCTCCACCTTCGCCTCGCCGAAGCGACAGGCTACGTAAGTAGGCTGTCGCGGAGGCGGGCATTGTTTCGCCACAAAGTCTTGACGAAGGCGAACTTCGCCCCGCCATAGTCTTGACAAAGGCGGGCTTCGCCTCGCCCTCAAACCCTCGTTCCACCATATCTGGTTGCTTCGGCCCGGCTACGGTGGACGCAGTCCACCTTTCGGCACGATGGAATTCTCACATCACGTCTATATCCTGAGGTGTGCGGATGGGAAGACCTATGTGGGTTGCACAAACGATTTTGATGAACGGCTGGAACGGCATTCAAAGGGTTTGGTGCATTTCACAAGCACCAGGCTGCCTGTCGATGCATTGCCGCATTCGGTTTCAAGGACAAGTACACCGCCTTCAACTTCGAGAAGTACTTGAAAACCGGTTCAGGACGGGCTTTTATGAGCAGGCATCTCATCTAATGGGCTTCGCCTCGCCGAAGCGACGGACTACGCCAGTAGACCGTCGCGAAGGCGGGCATTGTTTCGCCAAAGTCTTGACGAAGGCGAACTTCGCCTCGCCCTCAAACCCTCGTTCCACCATATCTGGCTGCTTCGGCCCGGCAACGGTGGACGCAGTCCACCTTCCGACCTTACACATGTTTTAGCGGACGGCCAAAGGCCTTGGGTGCCCGGCTGTGCCAAGAGTTGGCGTGTTCAACGCCGCTGCGGCTTTTCGTGGAGGTATGCCGCCCTGCCGGTCCAGCAAATGCCGATGGAGAAGTTCGGGGAGAGCCCCGACATCCCTTGCCCGAAGTTGCTTTCCATCGTGTACAGCCGGATCCGCAGCAGGGTTTCATTGTAGGACCGGCCGCTGCCCAAGCCCAAGGTCTCGCGTATGTTGAAGGCCTTCCGCAGCTTTACGTCCGCATTAAGCCCGTACATCAGGTTCCAGGAAGCGCGTTCCACTGTTTTCTTGGTGTTGCCCGCGTCGTATTGGGAGCTAATGGCATGAAGGCCGAGGCCCAATGTGGGGACGAGGGCGAGCCTTTTGTTCCGGAACACTTGGTATCCGGCGGCCAGGTCCAGGATGGCCAAGGAGAGCCGTTCGCCATCCACCCATCGCTCCTCTATAGGCATGTCCTTACGGATGTGCGTGCCGCTGAGCACTGCCCCAAGCGACAACGTGGTGCGCTTGTATCCGAAGTCGAAGCCGTAGCCCACGTTGAAATGGCTGGTCAAGTGATCGCCCAGTTCGCCGGCAAAGAAGCCATGGCCCAGATCAACGTGCAGGCCGAATGTCCAATCCCCGAGGATGGCACCGTGGCCGGGTGTTTCCACACGGGAGGCCAGCTCCTGGGCAACGGTCCAGGCCCATTGTTCCACCACCAGGCTATCCGTTCCGTTTCCGGTGTCATTCCGGTACTGGTCGAGCCGCGACTGGCAGGTCGCGTGGCTCATCAACATGCTCATGCCGGGGTTGGGGGCCAGGCCGTTGTACAGTTCCCGTTGCATTCGCCTGCGGCAGCTTTCAACAAGGTCAAAGTACACTTGGTGGTATTGCAACATGGCGGGGGTACGGTGCCCGGGATCGGCCCACGTGACATACTTGTCCAGGATACAGTCGATCCTGGTGTACTTCACCAAGGTGTCCCCCAGGCGCTCCTTCGCCGGGGCCGCACGGAATTCCCAGCCAAGCTCGGAAACGGTCTGGCCGATCGCGGGCCTTTCCGCAAAATCATCCCAAGTGAGCGGGCCGTCGGCCCAGGTCCGTTCCTGTTGTGCCTCCGCCCCCAGGCCGGCAGCGATGAAGAGGCCGGTGAAGACCCATCCCATTATGGCCCGGGTAGTTCGCATGGGTATTGAATGGGCTAAAAGCCGAGGCCGATCCCGCCGCTCAGGATCGGTCCTTGGCCGACATAGAAGCTGTTGGGGTCCTGCAGCACTTCAAAAAGCACCTGGATGTAGAAAGAACTGTTCCCGCCCATGGATTGCATATAACCGCCGCCCACAAGCAGGTGCGGGACCCAGATCCGCCCGCGATTCTCCAAGAAGTAATAGTAGGGCTCCACGTTCAGATGGAGGAATTCGACGTGCAGGAAGACGGGCTCGAAGATGCGGTAGCGGCTGAACAGCCGATAGCCGTACGCGCTTAACTCATACGGCGGAGTATACCGGGCGTCCCGGAAATAAGTGTAGCTGAGGCCCAATCCTGCGGATGCCTTTCGTTCCCTGTCCAGATGCACCCCGAGCAGGGGGTCAAGCTGGATGGCCGTCACCGTGCCGAAGCTGAGGCCTATACCGCCGCCGAACCAGAGGCGTTCCTTGAAAGGGAAGGCCGGTTCCTCCTTAGGTTTTTGACGCGCGTAGTCCGTGCTGTCAGCTTGGCCAAAAACAGTTGTGGCGCACGTCCACGCGATGAACAAGATCGGCATGCGGAACATCGACGCTAAAGTAGCATGGGTCTGCCCATTGATCCAAGCTAACGGTCCGTGGCGGCGGGGGCGGGCTGATAGAGCGTCCAGGGAGCAGGTCCTTCCCCCCATGTGTAAGCGGCCATCAGTGCGGATGCCCATGCAGGCATGGCGTGTGCCACAGGCGCCCAACGTGTTCCCTCAGGGAGGGGTGGCAGGGGATGGTCGTCGGGGGCCACAACCAACCCCGTATCGGGAGGCAGGGTGTCATTGGTGCCGGTGCCCAGCACGACGTAGTTGGCATTGGGTGCCCGGTAGAAAGACGGGGGCATGATCCTCCAGGCCTCACCGGCCTCCACTGCGAACCCGATGGTGCAAGGAGTCGTGCAGGTGCGGTTGGTCGTGCGGGCCAAGTCCGCCACGGACTGACCGGCCGGGGTCAGGGCCACCACAGCCAGCCCCAAGAAATTGACGGCCGCCACCAGGACCACCGCCGTGATGGCCAAGCCTTTCCGTGCGAGATCCGCCTTCCGATGCATATTGGCCCCGGCCCAGGCCTGTACCATTACCCAAGGGACCAGTCCCGCCAACGGATACAGGAATCGCAATTCCTTGTGCGGGATCAGTGTGTGCGCGAGCAGGTATGGCAGGATGCACCAAACGGCGATATGGCGCGGATGGTTGATAAGGAGCGCCAGAAAGGACACCAGGATGACCGTGCCGATGGGCGGGATGGCGTACTTGAACACCAGCGGCGGGTAATAGTACCAAGGTAATACCCCGAACCGGCCGGGTTCGCCGGTGAAGCCCATGTGCAGGTAATTCCACAAGGTGGGCGTGAAGGCTCCGTAGAATGCGCGGTCCAGCCAGAGACCGAGCAGCAGCATGAGCATGGTGGCGGCACCCATCTGTGCCAGGAATGCGCTGCGATCACGGCGCACCCAAAGCATCCATGCCATGCACGAGAGGACGATCAGGGCCGTGGGGGGCCTGCACAGGATGGCGATACCCGCCAGCAGGCCGGCGAATACCGGCCATTGCCAGCGCTTGGCCAGCACGGCGGCCAGCATCCACAGCAGGAAGATGGCGGCCCAGCTTTCGCTGCTGAAGTGCGTGTAGAGAAGTGGCAGGAACCAAAGCAAGTAGGAAGCAAGGATGTAAGCTGACCGCCACCTCCGGGGCCATGCGTGGCCCGTGGCGCGCACGAAGCGGCCCACGGCCACCAAGGCCAGTATGGCCGAAAGCAGGCGCAGCAGGAAGGCCTTGGTGAAGGGGCTTGTGAGCCCTACGGCATCGGCACACTTGAATACGGTGGCCGCGATCCAGGGCTGCAACGAGGAGCGTATGCCGGCCGCAAATTCCCAGGCCAGTGCGTCGGCGGGCAGTTCCCCAAGCTTCCATTGGGCGAACTCGATGATCTGATAGTGTTCATCGGCCCCGTGGAACCCCGTGCTGTTCCATGCCGTCAGGATGTACAGCGGGATGGCCAAGGCCAAAGTGGGACGATGGAAGCGGTCAGGGGCCACGTCGCGAAGGTGGTGCAAAAGGCCATAGCGCCGGAAGACCGGGCCGGCGATCAATGTCCGTATGCACCGGGGCGTTTCAGCTCCATCAGCCCGGTTGCTTCCGTGCTGGGCAAGAAGCCAAATCGTGCATACAGGCCTTGTGCGTCGCGGGTGGCGAGCCGCACGGTGTGCAACCTGGCCACGTCAGGGTGCGAGAGCACATGCTGCAGGAGCCGGGCCCCGTGGCCGCGCCCACGATGCCCGGGGTCGATGAACACGTCCATGAGGTAGCCGAAAACGGTATGGTCCGTGACCATGCGTGCGTATCCGATAGGCTCCGGGCCGAGGAACATCCCGAAGTTGAGCGAATGGGCGATGCAGCGCTCCATGTCCGCCATGCTGCGCCCCCGCGCCCAATAGCTGCCGGTGATGAAGCGGTGGATGAAGGCCGTGTCCAGTTCGGCCGGGTCGCTGGTGAAACGGGGCTCCATGTCCCGAAAATAACGAAGGGGCCCGCGGGCCCCTTCGTGCAGGTCGGTGGAAGGCCTTACAGGCTGCGGTCCAGTTCCTCGCGCAGGGCGGCCATGAAGGCCTCGCTGGTGAGGTACTGGTCGGGGGTGACGGCATTGCCATGGATGCACACGGCGAGGTCCTTGGTCATCTTGCCGGCCTCCACGGTCTTGACGCACACTTGTTCCAGCTTGTGTGCGAAGTCGACCAAGGCATGGTTCCCGTCCAGCTTTCCGCGGAACGCCAGGCCGCGCGTCCAGGCGAAGATGCTGGCGATGGGGTTGGTGCTGGTGGGCTTCCCTTGCTGGTGCATACGGTAATGGCGCGTTACGGTACCGTGGGCGGCCTCGGCCTCCATGGTCTTGCCGTCGGGGGTGAGGAGCACGCTGGTCATCAGGCCGAGCGATCCGAAGCCTTGTGCCACGATGTCGCTTTGCACGTCGCCGTCGTAGTTCTTGCAGGCCCACACGAACCCGCCGTTCCACTTCAGCGCGCTGGCCACCATGTCGTCGATCAGGCGGTGCTCGTAGGTGATGCCGGCCTTTTCGAATTCGGCCTTGAAGTGGTTGTTGTACACCTCCTCGAAGATGTCCTTGAAGCGTCCGTCGTACTTCTTCAGGATGGTGTTCTTGGTGCTCATGTACAGCGGCCACTTCTTCTCCAGTGCGAGGTTGAAGCAGCTATGGGCGAAGCCGATGATGCTTTCGTCCGTGTTGTACATGCTCAGGGCCACGCCATCACCCTTGAAGTCGTACACGTTCCAAGTGATGGGCTCGCCGCCCTCGGGGGTGAAGGTCATGGTGAGCTTGCCCTTGCCTTTCACCACCACGTCGGTGGCCTTGTACTGGTCGCCGAAGGCGTGGCGGCCGATGACGATGGGCTGGGTCCAACCGGGCACCAGGCGGGGTATATTGTTGATCACGATGGGCTCGCGGAACACGGTGCCGCCGAGGATGTTGCGGATGGTACCGTTGGGGCTCTTCCACATTTCCTTCAGGCCGAATTCCTTCACGCGGGCCTCGTCGGGCGTGATGGTGGCGCACTTGATGCCCACATGGTGCTTTTGGATGGCGTGGGCGGCGTCCACGGTCACTTTGTCGCTGGTCGCGTCGCGGTGCTCGATGCCCAGGTCATAGTAGTCCAACGGCACGTCCACATAGGGAAGGATCAGCTGTTCCTTGATCCATTTCCAGATGATTCGGGTCATCTCGTCCCCGTCGATCTCCACCACGGGATTGGCCACCTTGATCTTTTGCATGCTTCGGTCGTATGGTCTGGTTTTCGGGCCGCGAAGGTACCTCCCCGGGCCGAACCGGCATTGCCCCCTCGCCGGGGTGTCCTTGGTTATTGGCCCAGGTCGAGGTCCAGGTCCTCGCGCAACTTGAACAGGGCCGGGTTCTTCTCGGCCATGATCATGAAGCGGTCCTTGGCCGTGTAGCGCGGCTTCGTCTGGGTGGCTTCCTGCAACTCCACGGTGAGCTCCAGGGCGGGGATGTCCAGCTCCCTGCGCAGGTGGCCCAGCAGGGTGGGTTTCTCCTCGCGCATGTACCCCTCCTGCACGGCGTTTACAATGGTGAAGGAGATGCTTCGCGGACCTGTTACCACGGGCTGGTAGGCGGTCAGGGTGGCGTACAGGCTGCTTTTGCCTTGGGCTTTCAGGCGGTTTGCATAATCGCCCCAGGCCCTCAGGAGCAAGGCTTGGTTCAGGCCCGGCGCAGCAGTGTCCAACGCTGCCGGTTGTTCGCCGGGCTGGTCAGCCAAGTGCGGCGGTGGCTGTTTCACGGCCTTTGATGCGGCCAGTTCTTGCCTGATGGACACGGATCCGGCCACACGGATCGTCGGCCTTGGGGCGACAGCAGTGGGCTGCGGCGTGGGTGGTGGCGGAAGCGGCGGCTGCGTGGAGGAGGGCTTCGGAGGGGGCACCGCGGTCACATCAGGGCTTTTTTTTTGCTGTTCGGGGGCTGGATGGGCTGTCCGGGGCGTTGCGGCGGGGGCATCGGCTCCGATGCGGCCTTGTTGTGCCAATTGGATCAGGGCCAGTTCCACCAACAGGCGGGGCTCCTTGCTGGCCTTGTACTGTGCATCCACCTGTCCCAGGCGCATCAGGCCATCCACCAGCATGGCCCGCGGCACGGCCTTGGCCTGCCCGGCGTAGCGGGCGCCCTGCTCCTCGCTCACCTCCAGGAGGGGCACGGTGCGGGGGTCCTGGCTTACCAACAGGTCCCGGAAGTGGCGTGCCAAGCCCGAGACGAACAGATGACCGTCGAATCCTTGGAAAAGGATTTCGTTGAACACCACGAGGGCGCCTGCCGCATCGCCCTGGATGAGGTGGTCCGTGACGCTGAAGTAGTGCTCCATGTCGAGCACGTTCAGGTTCTTCAATACGTCGGCATAGGTGAGTTTATCGCCACTGTAGCTCACCAGCTGGTCAAAAATGCTCAGGGCGTCGCGCAAACCGCCATCGGCCTTTTGTGCGATGGTGTGCAACGCCTGCGGCTCCGCTTGTATCCCTTCCTTTTGGGCGATTTCGCCCAAGTGCCTCGCGATGTCGCCCACGGTGATCCGGCGGAAGTCGAACACCTGGCACCGGCTGAGGATGGTGGGCAGGATCTTGTGCTTCTCGGTAGTGGCCAAGATGAAGATCGCATAGGACGGAGGCTCCTCCAGGGTCTTCAGGAAGGCATTGAAGGCCTGTGAGCTCAGCATGTGCACCTCGTCGATGATGTACACCTTCCGGGTGCCCACCTGCGGAGCTATCTGTACCTGTTGGATCAGGTTGCGGATGTCTTCCACGCTGTTGTTGCTGGCGGCGTCGAGCTCGAAGATGTTCAGCGAATGGCCCTCCTCGAAGGTTTTGCAGGAGGGGCATTGCCCGCAGGTGGTGAGGTCCTCGTTGGGGTTCTCGCAGTTGATGGTGCGTGCCAGGATGCGCGCGCAGGTGGTCTTGCCCACGCCCCTGGGGCCGGTGAAGAGGAAGGCCTGCGCCACATGCTTGGTGCGTATGGCATTCATCAGCGTGCCGGTCACATGTTCCTGGCCCACCACGGAGTGGAAGGTCTCGGGGCGGTACTTGCGGGCGCTGACAACAAATCGTTCCATGGTCGGGGGCTAAGGTAAGAGCGGGATGGCGTGCGCTTGGCAGGGTGCCGCATGGTCGCCCCGGAAATTGTCCATGGGGGCTATTTGGTGCGGTGTGTCGTTCTTCCATGGAATTTTCTACATTTGCACCCCAATTTTTACCAAGAGGCCAATGACCAACAGGTATGAGACCGTCTTCATTTTAACTCCCGTTTTGTCTGAGGATCAGACGAAGGAGGCGGTCAACAAGTTCAAAGACCTTCTGAAGGAAGGCCATGGAAAGATCCGCCATGAAGAGAACTGGGGGATGCGCAAGTTGGCGTATCCCATCCAGAAGAAGTCCTCGGGCTTCTACCATCTGATCGAGTTTGAAAGCGACCCTTCGCTGGTGGCCAAGCTCGAGACCGAATACCGGCGGGACGAGCGGGTGATCCGTTTCCTGACGGTGGCCATGGACAAGCACCACATCGCATTTGCCGAAAGCCGTCCCGGCCGGGGTGGCAAGGAGGCCGGTGAAGGAAGTGCCTCACGCAAGAAAGCCAACGCCTGAACCCCACGAAGATGAGCGAAGAAACAACCGCCACCACTTCGGAATCCGCACCGGCACGCACGGGCGGTGGATCCAACAACGAGATCCGCTACCTCACGCCGATCGCGATCGAGACGAAGAAGGACAAGTACTGCCGCTTCAAGAAGCTTGGCATCACCTACATTGATTACAAGGACGCGGACTTCCTGCTGCGCCTGGTGAACGAGCAGGGCAAGATCCTGCCCCGCCGCCTTACGGGCACCAGCCAGAAGTACCAGAAGCGCGTGGCGCAGGCCGTGAAGCGTGCCCGCCACCTCGCCCTGATGCCGTACGTGGCCGACATGCTCAAATAAGACAGACGACCATGGAAGTGATCCTCAAGCAAGACGTGGAGCATCTCGGTTTCGCCAACGATGTGGTGAAGGTCCGTGATGGCTATGCCCGCAATTTCCTGCTCCCCCGCAAGCTGGCCGTGGCCGCTACGCCGAGCGAGCGCAAGCAACTGGCCGAAACCTTGAAGCAACGCGCCCACAAGGAGGTGCAGTTGCGCCAATCGGCCGAACACAACGCCGCCAAACTGGCCGACCAGGTGATCAAGATCACCGCCAAGGTGGGCGAGAAGGGCCGTATCTTCGGAAGCGTGAACACCATCATGCTCAGCGATGCGCTGCAAGCCTTGGGCGTGGAAGTGGACCGCAAGCACATCAAGATCAAGGGCGAAGCCATCAAGACCATCGGCAAGTACGAGGCCGAGGTCACTTTCCACCGCGAGGTGGTGAAGACCATCCCCTTCGAGGTGGTGGAGGAGTAAGCCTGGACCGATCATGCAAGAAAGGGCCGTTCCTTGGGGGCGGCCCTTTTTCGTCCCGGGCGGGGCTCCCGGGGCCTCCCGCTCCCCTTAGCTTCGCTGCCCCATGGCCGATCCCGATATCCAGCAGCGGACCTTGCTGAAATTCCTCGCCCGCTTGGGCCAGGCCGAACTGGCCGCAGGCAATGCGGTGGCCTTGGTGGAGCGCGACCTGGGCCTTATCGCCAAGCGGCACGGACAACCCAATATCCTCGTCTTTGCCTTGCCCACGGTGCTGATGGTGCAGTCGGATGACGGGCACGAGCACCGGGTACAGATCACGCCCGGGCCCTACCGTGTGGGCGAATTGCGGTTCGACCAGATGGAAGGGGTGCTCGAGATCGCGCGGGAGGCACGTGCGGGCCGTTTGTCGCCACAAGACGGCCTGCGCAAGCTGGACGCCATGTGGCGCATGAAGCACCGCTACCGCGATGTGGGCTTCGTCCTGGGCTACCTGTTGTCCACCATCGGCATTGCGCTCATCCTGCGCCCCACGTGGTACGGGCTGGGCTGGGTGGCCCTGTTGGGCCTGCTGTGCGCCCTGCTGCTGGTGGCGGTACGCCGGCAACCCGCCTGGAACGCGGTGATGCCCGTGGTGGCCTCCTTCATCCTCGCCTCGGCCGTGGCCTTGCTGTACCGCTACGGAGTGGAGGAGCCTGCCATGCAACTGCTGATCCCGCCGTTGATCGTATTCCTGCCGGGCAGCACCCTTACGGTGGCGGTGGTTGAACTGGCCTTTGCCAACACGGTCTCGGGCGGCAGCCGGCTGGTGGCCGGTTTTGCGCAACTCATCCTGTTGGCCTTCGGCCTGCTCGGCGGCTTCAGGCTCTTCGGCAGTGGCATGCCCGACCTTTACCCGGCGGAACGCATGGCCCCGTGGTTGGCCTGGGCCGGGGTTGTGGTGTTTGCCTTGGGCTTGCACCTGTTCAAGAGCAGCCGTCCGCGTTCGCTGCTGTGGATGATGCTCACCATGCTCATGGCCTACTTCGGCCAATACGCCTCGCGCCTGTTCGTCGATGGGGCCTCCACCGCATTTTTCGGCGCGGCGGTCATGAGCATCACGGCCTTGGTGATCGAATACCGGTTGAAGGGGCCGCCGGCCCTGGTGACGATCATCCCGGCCTTCTGGCTCTTGGCGCCGGGCTCGTTCGGCCTGGTCAGCGTAACCACCATGGCCACGGGCGGCATGGCCGCTGCCGGCAGCATCCTGCAGCTGCTGTTCATCCTGGTGGCCATAGCCACGGGTGCGCTGATGGGAGCTTTCCTGTACAGCGGGCTGTTGCACGTGCGCCGCACGCGCTGGTGGCGGCGGGGTGCCCCCTTGCCCTCCGGGCCGGAGGAAGAGGAGGGGCATGGGACCCTTTGAGGGCCCTCATGGGCAGGCGGGTGAACAAGGCCCTTGGGCAGTTTGTACCTTTGCGGGATCAAAAACACTATTGCAAGCAAAACCATGGCGCACGTTTTCGATATCGACATGATCAAAGCGGTGTATGACCGCTACCCATCGCGCGTGGCCGCGGCACGCAAAGCACTCGGAAGGCCGCTTACCCTCACGGAAAAAATCCTGTACTCGCACCTCACCCAGGGAGATGCCACGCAGGAGTATAAGCGCGGGGGTGATTATGTGGATTTCGCACCCGACCGGGTGACCATGCAGGATGCCACCGCGCAAATGGCCCTGTTGCAATTCATGACCACGGGCAAGCCCAAAGTGGCGGTGCCCACCACGGTGCACTGCGACCACTTGATCCAAGCGCGCGTGGGGGCCAAGCAAGACCTTCAGGAGGCCATCAACAAGGGCAATGAGGTGTACCAGTTCCTGGAGAGCATCAGCAGCAAGTACGACATCGGGTTTTGGAAGCCCGGGGCGGGGATCATCCACCAAGTGATGCTGGAGAACTATGCCTTCCCGGGCGGCATGATGATCGGCACCGACAGCCACACGCCCAACGGCGGTGGGCTGGGCATGTTGGCCATCGGCGTGGGTGGTGCCGACGCCTGCGACGTGATGAGCGGCCTGCCTTGGGAGTTGAAGCAGCCCAAGTTGATCGGTGTGCACCTCACGGGCAAGCTCAGCGGCTGGGCCTCCCCCAAGGACATCATCCTGGTGGTGGCCGGCATCCTCACGGTGAAGGGCGGTACCGGCGCCATCTTGGAATACTTCGGCGAGGGTGCCCGGAGCATCAGCGCCACCGGGAAAGGCACCATCTGCAACATGGGTGCGGAGATCGGTGCCACCACCAGCACCTTCGGCTACGATGATTCCATGCGCCGTTATTTGGGCGCCACCGGCCGCGAGGATGTGGTGAAGCTGGCCGACAAGGTGGCTGAGCACCTCACGGGCGATCCGGAGGTCTATGCCGACCCGAAGAAATATTTCGACCAAGTGATCGAGATCGACCTCAGCAAACTCGAGCCGCACATCAACGGCCCCTACACGCCGGACTTGGCATGGCCGATCAGCAAATTTGCCGCTGCGGTGAAGGAAAACGGCTGGCCTGAAGAGCTGCAGGTGGCCTTGATCGGGAGCTGCACCAACAGCAGCTACGAAGACCTGACACGCAGCGCCTCCATCGGCCGCCAAGCCTTGGCCAAGGGCCTGAAGGCCAAGAGCGGATTCACCATCACCCCGGGCAGCGAACAGATCCGCTTCACGGCGGAACGCGATGGACTGCTTCAGACCTTCGAGGAAATGGGCGGTGTGGTATTGGCCAATGCCTGCGGCCCTTGCATCGGCCAGTGGGCACGTACCAACGAACACCCCGAGCGCAAGAACTCCATCCTCACCAGCTACAACCGCAACTTCGCCAAGCGCAACGACGGCAACCCCAACACCCATGCCTTCATGGGCAGCCCCGAGATCGTTACCGCCATGGCGCTCAGCGGCCATCTTTCCTTCAACCCGCTTACGGATACATTGAAGAATGCCAATGGAGAGGAAGTGAAGCTGGACGAGCCGGTGGGTGTGGAACTGCCTCCCAAGGGATTTGCCGTGGACGACCCGGGGTTCAAGGCGCCGGCCGCCGATGGCAGCAATATCCAAGTGCAGGTGAAGCCGGGCAGCGAGCGCCTGCAATTGCTCGAGCCTTTCCCGGCCTGGGACGGCAAGAACATCATGGGGGCCGTGCTGCTCATCAAGGCCAAGGGCAAGTGCACCACGGACCATATCAGCATGGCAGGCCCGTGGCTGCGCTACCGTGGACACTTGGACAACATCAGCAACAACACCCTTACCGGGGCCATCAACGCCTTCAACGGGGAGCCCAACAAGGTGAAGAGCCAGCTCACCGGTGAGTATGGCGAGGTGCCGGCGGTGCAGCGCACCTACAAGGCGGCACATCAGCCCAGCGTGGTGGTGGCCGACCAGAACTATGGCGAGGGCAGCAGCCGCGAGCATGCCGCCATGCAGCCCCGCCACCTGGGGGTCAGGGCCGTGTTGGTGAAGAGCTTCGCCCGCATCCATGAGACCAACCTCAAGAAGCAGGGCATGTTGGCCATCACTTTCGATAATGAAAGTGATTTCGACAAGGTGCAGGAAGACGACCGCTTCGACTTCACGGACCTCGAGCACTTTGCCCCGGGCAAGCAACTGACCGTGGTGCTCAACCACAAGGATGGCAGCAAGGACACCATCAAGTGCAATCACACCTACAATGCCCACCAGATCGACTGGTTCAGGGCTGGCAGTGCCTTGAATATGATCAGGGCCCAACAGGGACAGTGATCAAGGATGATGAAAGGAGAAGCCCCGCCGGTTGGTGGGGCTTCTCCTTTCTATACCCCCCCACTTTTGGGGATTGTGGAAGCTTTTGCTCCCCGATACGTTTGGCGTCCATCAAATAACCCGAAGGAATGACCATCCGTGATATTGCCTTGTTGGCCGGCACCCTGTTCTTCACCAACCTGTCCGCCCAAGTGGGCGTGGGCGGCAAAGTGGGCGCCAATTATGCGGTGGGATCCCAAAAGATCCAGCCCGACCCGAAGAACCCACCGACGAACCCCAAGGGATTGGGCATGCAGTTCGGCGCATTCCTGTCCATTCCTTTCTCGGACATGGTGGGCATCCGCCCCGAGTTGGGCTTTTCGTTCCGTAAGATGAATACGGAGAGTTCCGTGAACGAATCATACAACAATGCCCAAGTGGTGTTTGAAACCCCGCAGGGGCAGCAGCAAGGCACCTTTACGGGCAATCAGGAGACACGCACGCAGGTTGATCAACGGCTTTCCTATTTCCAAGTGGTCGCGCCCATCACCTTGACCCCCTCCGAGGGTTTGCGCGTGATGCTGGGCCCTTCCTTCAACTTCCTGATGGGAGGCAAGCAGAACACGGATGTCACCATCACCACCAAGGGAACCGCTACCGTGGGGGGGCAGAGCCAGAATATCGACGAGGAGGATTTCCAGTCATCGAAGAAGAAGGGTAGCGGTGCCATCAAGGATTTCCGCAAGGCCGACATAGGTGCACTGGCGGGCATCGGCTACACCTTGCCTGTTGGCCTGGACCTGGACCTGCGCTACACCCGCAGCCTTAGCACCACCTACGATGAGACCCAAGGAAAGAGCCGTTACCGGATCTGGACCAACCTGATCGAATTCTCGGTCGGTTGGCAGTTTGGTGGTAAGTGAGGCCTGAGGTTGGCCCATGCCTATCCCGTATGGCCCGCGTGCTTGGGCCATGCGGGATTTGGTTGATAGGGCGATCGGGATACATTTGGGGAAACCAATAAATCCCAAAACATGAAAAAGATTACTCTCGCAATTGTGGCCTTGACGATGGCCGGCGGACTATACGCACAGGATAGCGGCTTCTCGTTGGGTGTGGACTTGGCCATGCCGGTAGGTGAATTTGGTGACTTCACTTCCTTTGGCGCAGGCCCGGTCCTTTCCATTGAAAAGGAAATGCGGATCATCACGGGCCTCAGCGGCGCCAGCATTGCCCCGCTCTTCATGACCCCGAAGCAATCGGATATCATTAAGAGCTACATGCTCCTCCCGTTCACCGCGCACTACAAGTATTTCTTCGATGATGTGCGTGAAGGGATCTATGCAGGGTTGCACCTGGGCTTTGGTCTCGGCCTCGTCAAGTACAAGGAAGTCACGGTCGGCGGCGTGAGCATAGGAGGCAAGGACAGGGATACGCAAGGTTTCTTTATTGTGGCACCCACGGTCGGCTACGTGATCAATGAGCGGATCGACGTGGGGCTGCGGTTCCAGATCATGCCCAGCTTGGATGAGGCGGAGTCCGATCTCGAAGGAAATAAGATCAAGAGAAAGCCCTCCAACTTTGTTGGCCTCCGACTGGCCTACAACATCTGAGAAGGCTTTGCCTGAAGTGGGAAGCCGCCCCGGCCTGGGGCGGCTTCCTGCGTTTGGGGGAGAGGCCTGATGGGCCCGGCACGGTCCTTGCCTCGTCAGCTTCAGGCCGATGGCCTATTTTCGCCAACCCTTGGAACAGACCACTCTCCATAAACGCATGAAAAAATCGCTGACACTCTTCTTTGTTCCGGCCTTTGCCCTGGCCTCCGCCATGGTACATGCCCAACAAGTGCCCGATAGCCTGAACTTGGTGCCCAACGGCAGCTTCGAGGAGGTATCGGGCAAATTGCGCCGGCTGGGCGGTATCGATGCGGCCAAGGGATGGGGAAGCCCCACGGGGGCCAGTGCCGATTTGTACAGTGAGAGCATCGACAGCAACTCGCCGGCCTATGCGCCCAAGAATGCCAATGGCTTCCAAAGCGCGCTCAGCGGCATCAACTATGCCGGGCTGGTATGGTACAGCTTCATGGACAAGCAGCCGCGCACCTACCTGCAGGTGAAGCTGAAGGAAAAGCTGAAGAAGGGGCAGAAGTACTGCGTGAGCTACTACGTGAGCTTGGCCGATCTGAGCAAATACTCCAGCGACCACTTGGGGGCCTACCTGAGCAAGATGCTGGTGAACAAGAAGGAGACGGCCAGCCTGACCTACAACGCACAGGTGCCGGCGCTGATGACCAAGATCTACGAGGACATGAACGGCTGGCAAGGCGTATGCGGTGTATACGATGCCAATGGCGACGAAGAGTACCTGATCATCGGCAACTTCACGGCCACGGACAAGGTGGGCACCGGGAAGCCCCGCCGCCAGAAGGGCGAGGTGCGGCCACAGATCCCCGTGGCCTACTACTACATCGATGATGTGAGCGTGAAGCCGGTGAAGTACCTGAGCGAATGCTCCTGCGAGCAGATCGACAAAGACAAGAGCGAGTTCATCTATGGCCGGAAAGTGACCCCGGGGCTCAACCTCAAGCCCGCCGATCGCGTGGACCGCAGCGTAGTGTACTTCAAGCGATACAACAAGGACGTGGACCCTTCCATGCGGGCCCAGGTGGATACGCTGGCCTCCGTGCTCAAGGCGAACCCGTCCATCCGCGTGCAGCTTACCGGCCACACGGACGTGCAGGAAGTGGACAAGGTGCGTATGCGCCCCGACCTGACCGACCTGGACAAGGACCGCGCGGAAGCGGTGAAGGTGTACCTGGTGGCCGCGGGCATCTCCGCGGACCGCATTGCCGTGGCCGGGCGCAAGGGCAATGAGCCCGCCGTGGAAGAGACGGACGAGGTTTCCATGAGCCAGAACCGGCGTGTGGAGGTGGACGTGGTGAAGTAGGGCGGGGTTCAATTCGTTGGGCCGACTAACGGGCGCACACACGGGCCATCTATATTGCCCCGGATGCAGAAAGGGGATCCCCGGCTGATCCGTGCATGGGTGATGTACGACTGGGCCAATTCGGCCTATTCGCTCACCATCACCTCCGCCATCTTTCCCATTTACTACGCCGCCATCACCTTTCTGGACGGCCGGGACCTGGTGCTGGAGAAGTACGGCGTGCCGGCCATTTCGCTGCAGTCGTACACCTTGTCGGCCGGTTTCCTGCTGGTGGCGGCCATCGTGCCGCTGCTTTCCGGCATCGCCGACCATCGCGGCAACAAGAAGAACTACCTCAAGTTCTTTTGTTACCTGGGGGCGGCGAGTTGCGCCGGCCTCTTCTTCTTCACGTGGGAGAACCTGTGGTTGGGCCTGTTGATGTTCATGTTGGCCTGTGTGGGCTTCAGCGGCAGCCTGATCTTCTACGATGCCTACCTGCCCGAGATCGCCGAGCCGGATGACCATGACCGGGTAAGCGCAAAGGGTTATTCCATGGGCTACATCGGCAGTGTGATCCTGTTGGTGATCAATCTGCTGATGGTGATGCAGCCGCACTGGTTCGGCATCCCCGACCGGGCCGGCCTGCCCGCGCGTCTTTCCTTTCTTACGGTGGGCATCTGGTGGGCCGGATGGGCGCAGGTCACCTTCCGCCGGCTACCCGACACCCGGGTGCCGAAGGAGGCCAAGGGCAATACCCTCACCGTGGGCTATCGCGAACTACGCCGCGTATGGCGCGAAATGATCAGCCTGCCCCGCCTGCGCCGCTTCCTTACCGCCTTCTTCCTGTTCAATATGGGCGTGCAAACGGTGATGTACCTGGCCGTCACCTATGCCAAGCAGGAGATCAAGGAGGCGGACGGGTCGGCCATCGGCGACGGCAGCCTCATCGTGAGCATCCTGTTGATCCAGCTGGTGGCTGCCGCCGGTGCCCTGCTGTTCGTGCGGCTGAGCCGCCGCTTCGGCAACATCGCGGCCTTGATCATCGGCCTGGTGGTCTGGGCGTTCATCTGCCTGGCGGCCTGGAAGATCCAGACCACCCAGGCATTTTATGTGCTGGCCTCGTTCGTGGGGCTGGTGATGGGCGGCACGCAGGCCCTTTCGCGAAGCACCTACGCCAAGCTGCTGCCCGAAACCGCCGACCATGCCTCGTACTTTTCCTTTTACGACGTGAGCTTTTACCTGGCCACGGTGCTGGGCACCTTGGCATTCGGCCTGGTGAACCAGGCCACGGGCGATATCCGCAACACCATCATCGCCATCGGCTCCTTCTTTGTTGCCGGTGCCCTGTTGCTGCTGCGGGTGCCACGTACGGCCGGCATCGTACCGTCTACTGGCGGTGCACGGTAATTTCGCCGCACAGATGGAAGCAACCGAACGCAAGGAACCTTGGGACGTGGTGATCGTGGGAGGCGGCATTGTTGGTGCCGCCACCATGTACAAACTACAGAAGCGCTTTCCGGGCAAGCGCATCCTGCTGCTGGAGAAGGAGCCGTTGCTGAGCGATCACCAGACAGGCCATAACAGCGGGGTGATCCACAGCGGCATCTACTATGTGCCGGGCAGTAAAAAGGCCTTGACCTGTGCCACGGGGCGCCGGGAGCTGGTGGCTTTCGCCAAGGAACATGGTGTGCAGCACGATGTGTGCGGCAAGATCATCGTGGCCACGGAAGAGGAGGAGCTGCCAAGGCTGGAGAAGATCCACCAGCGGGGCATCGCCAACGGCATTGAGGACCTGCGCCGCATCGATGCAAAGGAGATCCAGGAAGTTGAACCCTATTGCAAAGGCATTGCCGGCCTGTGGGTCGGCTGCACGGGGATCATCGATTTCCGGGGTGCCACCAACAAGATGACCGAGCTGGCCCTGGCCATCAACCCGGTGAGCGAGGTGCATACCGGCGAGGAAGTGCTGTCCACCGACAACGGGGCGCATTCGGTGCGCACGGCCAAGGCGGTATACCAAGCGAAGTGCGTGATCTTTTGCGCCGGCCTGCAGAGCGATCGCATGGCACGGGCCGACGGCGTGAAGGTGAAGGAGCAGGTCGTGGGCTTCCGCGGCGACTACTACGAGCTGACCGAGAAGGGCCGGCACAAGGTGAAGAACCTCATCTATCCGGTGCCCGACCCGCGCTTCCCATTCCTGGGCGTGCATTTCACGCGCATGACCGACGGCAGCACAGAATGCGGGCCCAATGCCGTGTTCACCTTCAAGCGGGAAGGATACGGCAAGACCGATTTCAGCCTGCGCGACAGCTGGGAGGCCTTGACCTACGGGGGCACCTGGAAGCTCTTCTTCGCCAACATGGCGTACGGCATCAACGAGTACAGGCGGGCGTTCAGCAAGAAGCTCTTCCTGCGGACCCTGCAACGGTTGGTGCCTTCGCTGGAGATGGACGATATCCGTCCCGGACGGGCCGGTGTGCGGGCCATGCTGCTGGGCACCGACGGCGAAATGGTGGACGATTTCCGCATTGAGCGGAGCGGCACGCACATCCACGTGCTGAATGCGCCGTCACCTGCGGCAACGGCATGCCTGGCCATCGGCGACCACATCGTGGACATGGCCGTGCAGGAAGGATTGATCGGGTAGACGGGGTCCGCAGGACCCGGTTACTGTTCGGAAAAAGGATGGCGGAGGAGCCGGCTCAGGCCGTCACCTTCATCTCCTCCAGGAGCTCGGCCCAATCCCACAGGCAATACTGCATCAGCTTGTTGATGCGACCCAGCACGATCGGGTTGGGGGCCTTCATGTCGCGGAAGTAGGCATCTTGGTTGCGGAACAGGTCATACTTGTGGAAGATGGCCTTGCTCATCGCATACACCGTGTTCTTGCTGGGGTGGTTGATGCGCGCCATGAAGCGTTGCATGGCGATCGTTTCGGTCTCCAGGTCCGCAGCCGACTGGTCGAGGAACGGCGCGAACTTGGAGTAGGCGTGCTGCACCAGGCGTTGATCCAATCCCGAAGGCAAATGCTTGGGGGCCTCCATGAGGTTGCCCGCGAAGATGATCTGTGCGAACAGGTCGTCGTCGCCGGGCCCGAAGGTTGGGCGCGAGACGAATTCCGGCGCCTCCTGCAGCTCGGCGACGATGGCGGGAAACGCTTCGTCGGTAAGGTGGAGCACGGCATTCACGAACACGTTGGCGAACTTTTCTTCGCTGATGCGCTTCTTGCCGAAAATGGTTCCGATCATGGTGGTGCCGTTCACGAGTGCGAACGTAGCCCCCTGCGCAAGGGTTGGCGGACCGTGCGGCGTGCTTATTTTCAACACCGTTATCCACCCTTCCGGAAAATGATGAAGCAATTGATCGATCAATACGCGGACTATGATCTATGGGCCAATACGCGGATCATTGAGCGTCTCCAGCGAGAGCGCGGTGCCTTGCTCGACCGCCATGTGAAGAGCAGTTTCCCTTCGTTGCGCCTCACCATCGGCCACTTGCGCGATGCGGGGAACGTATGGTACCAGCGCGTTTTCGGGGAGCCGCCGATGGAGGCCGGGCCGGGCATCGACGGTCTGTTGAAGGTGAGCGCGACCATGAAGGACAAGATGCACGGCCTCGATGAGGCGGCCCTGCTGGCCACCACGTCCTATGAGCGGGGCAACGGCGTGCGCCACGTGCAGCCGCGTTGGCAGCAGCTCGTGCACTGCTTCAACCACGCCAGCTACCACCGGGGTCAGGTGATCACCATCATGAGGCAGCTCGATCTGGAGGAGGTGCCGGGCACGGACCTGGTGACCTATCAGCGGCTTCTCGCGGGCAAGTGACGGGGCCTATCGGCCCTTGGGCAACAGGTCCACGCCCAGATACGTTGCCGGCGTAAGCTGGCGCAGCTTGTCCTTCACGCGTTCCTCCACGTCCAGCGCATCGATGAACCGGGCAATGTCCTCCTGGCCGATGCGTTCCTTGCCGCGGGTGAGGTCCTTGAGCAGCTCGTACGGTTGCGGGTAGCCCTCGCGGCGCAGGATGGTCTGTATGCCTTCGGCCACCACGGCCCACTGTTCGTTGAGGTCGCGTGCGATCGCCTTTTCGTTCAGCAGGAGCTTGTCGAGTCCTTGCATGATGGAGCCGATGGCGATCTCCGTGTGGGCCATGGGTACGCCGATGTTGCGCGTCACCGTGCTGTCGGTCAGGTCGCGCTGCAGGCGGCTGATGGGCAGTTTGCCGCTCAGGTGTTCAAAGAGGGCGTTGGCCAGGCCGAGGTTGCCTTCGGCGTTTTCGAAATCGATGGGGTTCACCTTGTGCGGCATGGCCGAGGAGCCCACTTCCCCTTCCTTCACCCTCTGGCGGAACCAGTCCATGCTGATGTACGACCAGATGTCGCGGCAGAGGTCGATGAGGATGGTGTTGATGCGGCGCATGGCGTCGAACAAGGCCGCCATGGAGTCGTAGTGTTCGATCTGGGTGGTGAAGCGCTGGCGCCGCAGGCCCAGCTTCTCCTGCGTGAAGCGGTCCGCGAGCGCGGTCCAGTCCAGTTCGGGATAGGCGGCCAAGTGTGCATTGAAGTTGCCTGTGGCCCCGCCGAACTTGCAGGTGAAGGGCACTTGGCGCAGCTGTTTCAGTTGCTCGTCGAGCCTTTCGGTGAACACTTCCAGTTCCTTGCCCAGGCGGGTGGGGGAGGCGGGCTGGCCGTGGGTGCGTGCGAGCATGGGCACCTGGGCCCAGGCCACGGCCATGCCATGGATGCGGTCGCGCAGGGTTTGGATGGCCTTTACGTAGTGCCCTTCGGTGAAATCCTTCAACAACAGGGGCATCGCCGTGTTGTTGATGTCCTGTGAGGTGAGCCCGAAGTGGATGAACTCAATGGAAGCCCCGAATCCCAGGGCCTGCAACTGTTCTTTCAGCCAATACTCCACGGCCTTCACATCGTGGTTGGTGGTGCGCTCGATGTCCTTCACGGCCTGGGCATCGGCTTCGGCCAGGTTGCGGATGCGTTCCTCCAGCGGCCCCATGGTGCCGATGGGGGTGCCCTTCAGCTCGGGGAGGGGCACCTCGCACAGGAAGCGGAACCATTGCAATTCCATCAGCAGGCGGTAGCGGATCAGTGCAAGTTCCGAAAACCAGGCGGCCAAGGGGGCCGTGCGTTTGCGGTATCGTCCGTCGACGGGTGAAATGGCGGTGAGTGCTCCAAGTTCCATGGGGCGGCAAAAGTAGGCCAGGGCAGGCCGGTGATCCCGTGCGGGATCGGCACGATGTTCGCCATGGAAGGAGCGGTTACCTTCGCAGCATGCAAAAACAGAGCCTCTATATCGCAGCTTTGGTGCTGGCCTTTGGCGCGGCCTGCAAAAGCCGGAAGGACCTGCCGCCGGGAGCTGATGCACCCGTTGGGCAGGCGGTGCAGCCGGCCAGCCCGGCCACGGAAACATCCGTGCCCCATGGGGAGCAAAAGGCGGCTACGGACAGCGTGTATTTCTACATGGAACGCACCCCCTGCTACGGCACATGCCCCTCGTACAGGCTCACCATCCGCCGTGACGGTTCCGCGCTATACGAAGGTGGCCGCTTCGCCCCGCGTGAAGGGCGGTATGCCGCACATGTGGATGCCGCCATGATGGAGGCGCTGGCCCAAGCGGTGGAGAAGAGCGGGTTCTATGCGATGGATGATGTTTACGACATGCCGATAACGGACCTGCCGAGCACCATCATCCGCATGCATGCCGATGCCCGCGACAAAAAAGTGGTGGGCCGGGTGGGCGCCCCCATCGCCTTCAGGAACCTGGGCATTGAGCTCGAGGAACTGTTGGCGGGCATTGAATGGACGCGGGTGGCTGACGAGGAATGAGGCGAAATTCCCCGACCGTTCATCACATCCCCTCTTGGATTCAACCCATAAACGCAACTGATTGCTCATGGGGTCATGCGTTCAAAA
>DAOKZW010000028.1:0-48235 GCA_035325445.1 Flavobacteriales bacterium | reverse complement strand
TACTTCGCCCCAGCCAATCCGCTTTGGACGATCCTTTAATGCGAAACGGTATAACTGACGGAGGAAGCAACTGGCACAACCCGGCCAGACGGGAGCAGGGTGGCCGAGCGGTGTCTGATATGTATCGGGCGCTTGCCCGAAGGGGTGGCACGCAGTGCCGATGAAGCGGGAGTGAGGTTCTTCGAGGTACCCTACAGCTCCACGACCCCGACAGGGCCGCAGCCAAGAATGGAGGTTGGGCCGTTCGTGAAAAGCCAGCCCCTTAAATCCGCTGGCGTAGTGAGCTATCGGCCATTCTCGCCCCCACTGGACACCGGTGAATACCCAATGGCATGTGGTGCGGAACCCAGGCCACCGACTTATCGGTCCCGGTCCTAGGCCAAGCCGGGTTGACGGTGCGATTTGTGGAACCGACACCACATCCACGGCAATGAAAACTTCATTTCGGACAAAGGAGAACGCCTTCGGCGGCGATCAGTTGCCCTTCCTAAGAACCGCCAGTTCCTTTCCGCCAAGCAGGGTAAGCTTGTCCCCCTTCACCAAAAAGGTGCGCGTGCCGTTCAAGGCCCCCATGAAGGCATCCTCCACCTGTTGGGTCTCCACACAGTACATGCGGGTGGCGGCCAACCCCTCGAAGGAGATGGAATCGCCCCACACCTTAATGGGCCCGAAGACGCGGTTGCAACCGGCAAATCCACTGACATTTTGGGCTGCGCTATCCACGGTTAGATAGGGCGCTTCCTTGCCCTCGGGCATGTGCACGGCTTCGCCGTTCACTGTTTCAAGCACCCATTTACCCTGCATGGCGCGTGCTGCATCGGCACCGGCGCCCTTATCGGAACAGGTGTTGGCGCTCAGGATCAAGCCCAAGGCCAATGTAGCCAGTGGTATGTGTATTTGCCTCATTGCCTTGCTGCTTTCAAAAGCCTTGCCGATCTCAATTGTTCAACATCACGGGCATCACCAGCATCAGCACATCCTCGCCGTGTTCGCTGGTTTCGCCGGGGAGCAGGATCCCGGCCCGGTTCGGCGCACTCATTTCCATGATCACATGCTCGCTGTCCAAATTGCTCAGCATGTCCATCAGGAACCGGGAGTTGAATCCGATCACCAGGTCCTCGCCATCGTACGTGCAGGTGAGCTTTTCGTTGGCCTCGTTCGCATAGTCCAGGTCCTCCGCGTTGAGTGTAAGCTGGCTGCCTGCGATCTGCATGCGTACTTGGTGCGTGGTCTTGTTGCTGAACAGGGCCACCCGACGGATGGAGTTCAGGAAGCCTTGCCGGTCGATGGTAAGCTTGTTGGGGTTCTGCTTCGGGATGACCGCCTCGTAATTGGGGTACTTCCCATCGATCAAGCGGCACACCACGCGCATGTTGTCGAAGGTGAAGGACGCATTGTTCTCGTTGAACTCCACCTTCACCTCCGCATTGGTGGAGGCCAAGGAGTTCTTCAGCAGGTTCAGCGGCTTCTTGGGCACGATGAAGCTGGTGGCCTTGGGCGAGCTGATGTCCGTGCGTGTATAACGCACCAGCTTGTGGGCATCGGTGGCCACCAAGCGGAGGGACTCTTCGGAAAGCTCGAAGAAAATGCCGCTCATCACCGGGCGCAGATCGTCGTTGCCGGCGGCAAAAAGGGTTTTGTTGATCGCCGTGGCCAGCGTGCCGGCCGGTATGCTGATGCCCGTGGGCTCCTCAAGGACGGGGCTCTTGGGGAACTCCGTGCCTGAGAAACCGGTCATCTTGTAGGTTCCTTGGTCGCTGCTGATCTCGATACCGAAGTGCTTGTTGTCGACGGTGAAGCTGAGCGGCTGGTCGGGGAAGGCCTTCAGGGTGTCCAAAAGAAGCCGCGCAGGAATGGCCACGCTGCCCTTCTCCTTTCCGGTGACGGTCATGTCGGCCGTGATCGTCGTCTCCAGGTCGCTGGCCGTGATCGTCAGCTGTTCATTGTTCAGCTCGAACAGGAAGTTGTCCAGAATGGGCAGGGTATTGCTGCTGGTGAGCACGCCTTGCAGGGCTTGGAGCTGCTTGAGGAGGGTGCCGCTGTTGATGATGAAATTCATCCGGGATCGGTACTGTTGATGCGTTTTGTTTGGCCCGCGCACGACCGGGGGCGCATGGCGGCAAATATACCCGGGGGCCTTGCTGGGCAACCGGCGGGTTATCAACAGCCGCAGGCCTTTGTTCACAAGTGTCGGCCCGGTTTTGTGCTAGGGCAGGGGCGGAGGGGCGGGTTCCAAGGAGAAGCGCGGGCGGGTGATGCGGTCCCACCAGTAGCGCTGCACCACCACCAGGGCGGTGTCGTCAACCAACGCGTACATGCGGTCCACATCCTCTTCCACCGGGTTGAAGTCGAGGTCCTTCTCGTCTGTGCGGGGCACTCGCTTCCAGAAAGGGATGCGCTGGGTGCCGTGCGAACTGGTAACGGTGAGCACGTACCATGGGGTCGACTTCAGCACGGAGTCGCGTGCCTCAGGCGACAGGCCCCGTTCGAATCCTTCGAAATTGCCTTCCCGGAGGGCCAACATCGCGTCCTGCACCCGAAGGGTGTCCATGGGCACCGCTTGCCCGCGGGTATCGAACAGGGTCAACGACTCCCCTCCACCATATCCGATGCTATAGCCGTTCTCCGGGCTTCGGGGAAGCTCCATGTCCACTCTGGATACGTCCGACAGCTTGGGGTAGTAGGTGACGCGGCTGCTGCGCCAATCATCGATCACCGTATGGAACCGGGTGTTCAGAACGCCGGTGAATGCGGCCATGCCCATCTCGAACGGCACGCTGCTGCGGCCCTTTCCGGGGATCTCCAGCACCATGTACGTGCCGTAATGGTCGGCCGTGGAGCCGCCGATCCACCAGATCTTGGATGGTTTCTTCCCCCCTTGGTAGATTTCCACCTTCTTGGCGGTGCCCGCCATTACGCGCATCACATTGGGCTCCATGCTCTTGGGCACCGGGGCGCGCAATTCCACGAGCTTGAAGGTCTTCAACAGGAGCTTCACCTGGAAGTCCTTGGCAGGCATGCCGTTCACGGTCCAGCCTTGAGGTGTTCGACGCAGGTCGGCGGTGCCGCCCGTTTTTTCGGCTATGAAGATGCGGTCCACCGAAGCGGTATCGGGAATGGCGAAATCGGTGAGGGGGCCGCTGAGGGTGCTGCCCGTATTGCCTTTCCAGAGCCACCAGGCCACAACGCCCAAGAGCAGCAGGATGAGAAGGGAGAACCAACGTTTTTTCATGAGGAGCGGGCATATCGGCGCTTGCGCAGCACCAGGAACACGGCGCCGCCCAGCAGCCCGATGAGAATGGGCAGCACCACATTGGCCACTTGGATGCGCGAGCGATCGGCCTCGGTGGCATGGGGGTCCAACTGGTGCAGCTTGATGGCCCGTGAGCGGATGCTGATCAGGCTCTTGTCGTCCAGCAGGTAGTTCATCGCGTTGATGAAGAACTCGCGGTTGCCGAAGATCTTGGCACGGGCGGCCTTTTCGTAGCCTAATGGGTAGAACATGGTCCGGTCCTTGTTCACCGGGTTGGCGATGGCATCACCGTCGCTGACCACCAACTGGGCCGTGGGGCGGCTCCATTCGCGGAAGCCGATCTCGCGGAGCACGCTGTCGGGCATCGCCAGCCGGCCGGCAAAGGCCGAACGGAACTTGCCTTGGGTGAGCACCGCCACCGGCAGGTTGGGCGTGTTGCTCTTTTCCAGGCCGAGATCCATCTCCACGGCCGCCGCCAAGCTGATCCGCACCGGATTGCGGAGCACTCGTGTGTAGCGCGAGGTGGCCAGCAGGATGGTGCTGTGGGCACTGTCCAGCCCGATGGTGTCGATGCTGCTTACCATCTTCAGGTGCACCGGGTCGATGTTGGCCACGATGGGATGATCGCTGGTGGGCACCACCAAGGGCTCGAAGGGGAAGGGGCGGGTTTCCAGCTTGGGCTGCTCCCCGTACGGGCGGGTGAAGAGCTGGATGGGCGCGCACTGCTTGTCCAGTAGCATATCCTTGTTGATGCGCACGCCATAGGCGAACAGCAGGTTGTCCAAACCCAGTTCCAAGGGGGTGGCGATGGAGAATTGGTTGATCCGCAGGCTGTCCAAGTGCGGGTCCATACCGTCCACGGCCCACAGCATGCGCCCCCCGTTCATCACGAACTGGTCCAGGATGACGCGGTCCTTTTCGGGGAACATGCTGTCCGGCTTGGCCACAATGGCCGCCTCGAATTTGTTCACGCGATAGGTGGCGCCCTCCGGTCGATCGCTCAGGGCATCGATCTTTCCATCGATGCGCACCCGGCTCACATCGTATTGCTCCGCGAGCGCATTGAACAGGTCCTGTGTGGAGATCCGGTCCAGCTCGCCATGCCCTTCGATGAAGGCCACCCGCGGCCGGTAGGGGTTTGTAACCTGCCGGATGGCGCTGGCCATCTCGTATTCCAGGTTGTTGATGGACCGGTTCACCGCTTCGGCATCGGTGGCCATTAACTGCGACTTCAGGAGCTGTACCGGGAGCTTTTTGTCCTTGTACGAAATGATGGCGCCCGGCCAAACGATCACCTCGCTTTGGGATCCCTTGCCCCGGGTGCGGATGCTCGTGTATTGCAACCCGTCGTCCTGCAGCTGCTGGTACACCTTGTTGCGCGTGCCCTCGTCCAGGCTGGCGCTGGGGTCGGTGAATTCGTACTGCAGCATGTCGCGGTTTTGCACGCGCATCTCATCCAGCAGATCGCGCAGGCTGCCGCTGAGTTGTTGCAGGTCGGCCGGCAGCTCCCCGGCGAGGTATACTTTCACAAAGACCACATCCTTCAGGCTGTCCACCAAATTTTTGGTTGCAGGGGTGAGGGTATAGCGCTTCTCGCTGGTGAGGTCGGCCCGCACGCGGATGAAGGAGCCGATAAAGAGCACCAGGAGCACGCTGGCCACGCCGATGCCCAGCTCCATCAAACCGGCGGCCCTCCTGCTGGCCTGCTTGCTCAATCTCATCACCAGGTACGGCTTTGGAGAACGGTGCGTGTGGCCAGGAGGAGTATGGCGTCCACGCCCAGGAAATAGAGCACGTCGCGCAGGTCGATCACCCCCCGGCTCATGCTTCCGTAATGCTGTTGGATACCCAGCCCTTTGATCAAGCCCTCGAGCTTGCCCATGGCGCTGAAATCAGCGATCAGGTCGAAGCCCACATAGAAGGTGAAGCACAGGAAGACCGCGATGAGGAAGGCCACGATCTGGCTTTCGGTGAGCGAGCTGGCGAAGATGCCGATGGCCGTGAAAGAGGAGGCCAGCAAGAACAAACCGATGTAGCTGCCGCGGATGGCACCGTTGTCGATGTTCCAGGCAGGCACCGCCAGGTTGCCCACGCTGTACCAATACACCAGGGTAGGAAGCAGGGCCAGCAGCACCAGCACCACGGCGGCCAAGTATTTGGCCAGCACCAGTTGCAGCTCACTGACAGGCTTTGTGAGCAGCAGCTCGATGGTGCCGGTGCGGCGTTCTTCGCTGAAGCTGCGCATGGTCACCGCCGGCGCCAGGAACAGGAAGACCCATGGTGCAACTTGGAAGAGAAGCGCCAGGTCGGCATAGCCAGTGTCCAGGATATTGCCGGGAAACACCCACAGGAAAAGGCCGGTGAGAAGGAGGAAGACCACAATGACGATGTGGCCGATCAAAGATCCCAGAAAGACCTGTATTTCCTTGCCGATCAGTGCGCGCATGGACTTAACTCCCGAGCTGTTTGCGGTGGTGCCTGGGCGAAGGTAAGGCCGTGGCCACCGGGCGGCCGCCCAGATCCGGGCAACGGTCGTGCGCTTCGCAAAGTTTATGAGCCGGGCCCTTGGGGCCGACGCTCCCTATGCCGGCCACTGGATCTAAAATTGGATGGTGGTGGTGCGACGCTTGCGCTGTGGCTTCTTGGGGATCTTGGTGGCGTCGGTATCGCAATAATTCTTCTTGATGAACGCGGCATCCTTGTCCCCCAGGCGCATGCTCCGCTGCCAGTCCGCACAGGCAAGGTCCTTGTGTCCGAGGTTGTAATGGCAGTCGGCCCGGTAGTAATAGGCCGAGGCCAGTTCCGTGGTGTCCGAGGCGATCACTTCCCCGAACTTCGCGATGGCTTCCTCATAGCGTTTGTCTTCAAAGAGCAGTACGGCCAGGCTCATCAGGCCTCCCGGGATCGCGGGGTTGAGGGCCAAGGCCTCGGCGATCTCGCGCGCTCCTTCCTTTTCATCGTAGCGGGCTCCTTTCACCACACCCGAGAGGTATAGCGCTTCGGGGAACCCCGGCCGGGTGTCCAATGCTTTGCGCACGCTCTTCAGCGCGGCATCGTAGTCTCCGCCTTGGTACAGCGCCCAGGCGCGGTTGTACCAGGCATCGGCATCCTTGGGGTCCAGGGCCAGGGCCTTGTCGGCCTCGCGCAGGCCGGCCTTGGCATTGCCCTCGGTGATATACAATGCGCTGCGGCTGACAAAAAGCCGGGGATTTTCCTTGTCCAGCTTTTCCGCGTTCTTGTAGTCCATCAGGGCTTCATCGAATTGGCGTTGCCGCTGAAGGATGTCGCCCCGGAGCTTGTAGGCGTCGGCCAGGGCGGGGTCGGCCGCAACGGCCCGGTTCACTTGGGCCAAGGAACTGTCCAGCCGCCCGGCCCCGTAGCTGGCCGCAGCCTCGGCCAAATGGGTCGCGGCATCCGTTTGGGCCGTCGCCGGTGAAAGAAGGATCAGAAGGCAAGGGGCGAGGAGCAGGTGTTTCATGTGTTCGGTAAAGTGCCTCCCTTCCCGAAGGGGGCGGTCATGCGATGTTCCGCTTGCAAGGACCATGCCTCGGCCCGCTCGGCGAAGAGTGCTTTTACCACGGGCCACACCTCCGAAAAGGTATCGGACCGGCGGTAGGCGTCGAGGTCGGCTTCTGAATCCCACTCGCTGTGCGTGAAGAACACGGCCGGGTTCGCCACGTCGTGGAGCAGGTCCAGCTTGCGGCAACCCGGCATGGCGATGATCCGATGCCGCCATCCTTCGAAGAGGGACTGGAACCGTTCCACCTCCCCGTGCCGGAAGGTCATTTTCACGAGCCTGACGATCATGCGGGGGTGGCCGTACGGTTGGGCACGGGGGCAAATTCCATCCGTACCACATCGTTGGTCTTCAGGCCGAGCAACTGGGCTGCGCCGCCGCCGCTGCCGCTCACGCCCTTGTTGAGCGCCACCTCCAAGTAGCCCGAATCGCCGAAGAAGGCAACCGTTTCACCGGGGGGAACATCCGAGTAGGTATTGTGGATCTGGCGGATGTTGTTCCGCGTGCGCCCGAAGGCCAGGGTACAACCGCGGTTCCGTGCCACCGCGGCATAGGTGTCGCGTGTTATGTTGATGAACACGTTCCCATAATGGTCGATGTGGATCACGTGCCCCATGATGGTGTCCTCCGTGATGGTGGCCCTAATGTGGTGCTGCACCTGCAGGTCCGTGATGCGTTCGCCCAGCTCATCCAAACCGCCGCCTTGGGCCAAGTGGCACGCCACCTTGGTGAAGGTATGCTTGGACGGGAAGGTCAGGTGGGCGGTGTCGAGCTCAGGTGCCAGCCCGATGATCTCTTGCGGCTGCTCGTCGAACAGTAGCGAGAAGATGCCATTGTCGGCACCGATGAAGTAGTGCCCTCCATGCCGCAGCGCCACATGGCGGGTATTGCCGATGGCTTCGGGATTCACCCCGATGATATGCACCGTACCCGCGGGAAACTCGGGCCATGCATTGCGGAGCACGAAGGCTGCGTGCATGTTGTTGAAGGGCAAGATGTGGTGCGTGATGTCCACAATGGTGGCCTGGGGCATACGCGAAAGAATGGCCCCCTTCACGGCAGCCACATAGTGGTCGCTCGTGCCCATGTCGGATATCAGGGTGATGATCGCCATTGATCGCGGAAACAACTTGCACTTACCTTCGACCGGTCAAAAATAACCGGCCGGCCGCTACTTGGGGTTGACCGATCAAAGCAAGCCTCCCTTGAGCCAACGCACCATCCACATCACGGCCGTTGATCCGGTGATCCTTTTCGGCCCCAACGACCGCAATCTGAGGGCCTTGCGTGAGGCCTTCCCCCAACTGAACGTGGTGGCGCGCGGAGAGGAATTGAGGGTGATCGGCCCGGGCGAACAGGTGGAGGTCTTCCTGGAACGCTTTGAGCAAATGCAGCGGCATGCCATCAAGTACAACGAACTGCCCCGCAAGGTTCTGGACGACATCCTGCAAAGCGATGGGGCCGGCCATGCGGCGGGCGGTACCGACACCGATGCCAGCGGCGTGATCGTACATGGCAATGCCGGCCTGCGGGTGAAGGCCCGCACGCGCAACCAACAGCGGCTGGTGGAGGCCGTGGAAGACCATGACATGATCTTTGCGGTAGGACCGGCCGGAACAGGAAAAACCTATACCGCCGTGGCCTTGGCCGTGCGTGCCTTGAAGGAACGGCAGGTGCGCCGGATCATCCTCACCCGCCCCGCGGTGGAGGCCGGCGAAAGCTTGGGCTTCCTGCCCGGCGACCTCCGGGAAAAACTCGATCCCTACCTGCAGCCGTTGTATGATGCGTTGCGCGACATGGTGCCGCCACAGAAACTGGTGGAGTACCTGGAGACCGGTGTGATCCAGATCGCTCCGTTGGCGTTCATGCGGGGCCGCACCCTGGATCACGCCTTTGTCATCTTGGACGAGGCCCAGAACGCCAGCCTGCCCCAACTGAAAATGTTCCTCACCCGCATGGGCCGCGACGCCAAGTTCGTCATCACCGGCGATACCACGCAGGTAGATCTGCCGGACCGCGTGCGTTCGGGCCTGATGCCCGCCGTGGAGCATTTGCGCGGAGTGAAGGGGGTGGCCGTCATCCAACTGGATGAGAAGGATGTGATCCGCCATGAGCTGGTCACCCGCGTCATAGCGGCCTTCAAGAAGATCGAAGAGGAGGGCGGCGCGCCCGAGGCGAAGAGGCCCGCCCCCACCAAAAAACGATGAGCATGGCACAGCCGAAAACGTTGATGCGTTCCGAATTGGACCTGCCGGGCGTGGAGAAAGTGTACCACGGCAAGGTGCGTGATGTGTACCACCTGAAGGATGGCCGTACCGTGCTGGTGGCAACTGACCGCATCAGCGCGTTCGATGTGGTGCTGCCACGCGGGATCCCCCACAAGGGGCAGGTGCTGAGCCAGCTCAGCTGGTATATGCTGAAAGCCACGGCCCATGTGGCCCCCAACTGGGCCTTGGCCTCGCCCGACCCCAATGTGGTGGTGGGCCATCGCTGCGAAACGGTGAAGGTGGAAATGGTGGTGCGCGGCTACCTCGCCGGCCATGCCTGGCGTACCTACCAAACCGGGACCAGAGTGCTGTGCGGCGCCACCATGCCCGACGGGCTCAAGGAAAATGATGCGTTCCCAGCGCCGATCATAACCCCAAGCACCAAGGCCGATGAGGGGCACGACGAGGACATCACGCCCACCGAGATCTTGGCACGGGGACTTTGCTCCAAGGAGGAATGGGAAACCATGAGCCGCCATGCCCTCGCACTTTTCGCCGAAGGCAGCCGCATGGCCCGGGAACAGGGGTTGGTCCTGGTGGATACCAAGTATGAGTTCGGGCGCACGCCCGACGGCCGGATCCTGCTCATCGACGAGGTGCATACGCCCGACAGTTCACGCTACTTCTACCTGGATGGCTATGCCGAAAGACAGGCCAGGGGAGAGCGGCAGAAGCAGCTCAGCAAGGAATTCGTGCGCGAATGGCTGATCGCCAACCATTTCATGGGGAAGGAAGGACAACAGGTGCCGGCCATGGACGATGCATTCGTGCAGAGCGTCACCGATAGGTACGTGGAGCTCTTCGAGCGCGTCAGCGGCCAACGCTTCGTGCCTGCCGACACCACCGGTATCAACGAAAGGATCCAACGGAACCTGCGTGCCTACTTGGGCTGATGGACCGGACGATCCCGTAGCCCTTGACTGCCTAGGCCCGGCCCTCGAGCACCTCCAGCAGCCCGTCCAGTAGGGCCCGCTTGTACGCATCGGGCTCCTTTTCCATGCCCGCCCGCACCAGGTCCGGCCCACCTTGAACCAGATCGGGCAGCAGGTCCTCCTGGTTTTCAAGCACCGTGAGCACCTCAAAGGTCTCCGCAACATCGCCTTCCACCGCTATCTGCAACAAGCGCTGCACATACGGGCGGGCATCCAGCCCTGCATTCCAAAAGGCGGCTATCACGGTCTTGCGCACGTCCAGCAGCTCCGGCGTATCCAGCGCACGGCCGAGCTCGGCGGCCGCCTCTTTCACCTTCACCTCGTACAGCATCGACTGGATGCGTCGCTGTCTGGACGGGTCATCCGTGGAGGCCAAGGCGTGCAACAAGGGAAAAATGGCACGGGCATCGCCCTTTTCATGGATCAGTGCCAAAGCCTCCAGCGCCTTCGCATCATCGTCGCTCAACAAGGCGGCAAAGGCCTTGTCCAAAGGGTTTTTCTTGTTCTCGCTCATGGGATCCGCTGCAAGGCCGCAAAGGTACGGGGCCGGAAACCGTGCAAGGGCGGGGGGAACAAACGGTATGGATGCCGACCTTTGCACCACCATGCCAACAGCAAACGCATACGGGGCCAATAATGCTACGGATCCATTGGTGCCCCTGACCATCGATCGCCGTGAAACCGGCCCGCATGACGTGGCCATCGAGATCGCTTATTGCGGCGTTTGCCACTCGGACCTGCACGCGGTGCGCGATGATTGGGCCAGCACCCGGTTCCCCATCGTGCCGGGACATGAGATCGTGGGGCATATCACCGCGGTGGGCAGCGAGGTGAAGGATTGGAAAGTGGGGCAGACGGTGGGCGTGGGCTGCATGGTGAACAGTTGCCAAGCGTGCACGGCCTGCCATGAACACGAGGAACAGTACTGCGAGCGGGGCATGACCGCCACCTACAACTCCATCGACAAGTACGGCGACCGCACCGTGACCCGTGGCGGCTATTCCACCGCCATCGTGGTGAACGAGAAGTTCGTGCTCCGGATCCCGGACGGAATGCCCTTGGACCGGACGGCCCCGCTGCTCTGCGCGGGCATCACCACGTATTCCCCGCTGAAGCGATATGGCGCCAAGGCCGGGGACAAGGTGGGCGTGGTGGGCCTCGGCGGCTTGGGGCACATGGCTGTCAAGCTGGCCAAGGCGATGGGGGCCCATGTCACCATGGTGAGCCATTCCGAGGGCAAGCGCGCCGATGCGGAACGTTTGGGGGCCGATGATTTTCTGCTCACCCGTGACCCCGGCGTGTTCAGGGAACACCGTGACCGCTTCGACCTGATCCTGGACACCATCTCCGTACCCCACGATTTCAATGATTACCTCGGCCTATTGAAGCGCCATGGTACCATGATCGTGGTGGGGCTTTCGGCAACGGAAAGGCTCAAGGCCGGGTCGCTGATCCATCGGGGCCGGCAGTTGGCCGGTTCCTTGATCGGGGGCATCCGGGAAACCCAGGAAATGCTGGATTTCTGTGCGGAACACAAGGTTTACTGCGATATTGAACGGATCTCCATCGACCAGATCAATACCGCCTACGAGCGGATGTTACGCAGCGATGTGCGTTACCGTTTCGTCATCGATATCGCCTCCCTGCGCGGATAGGCGCGGATATCATCCCTCTTTCACGGCCTTCAGCCACAATTCCCGGCCTGCGCGAGGGGGAATGGAGTTGTGGCAAGGCACGAGGGTGAAGGTGCCGAAGACCGTGCTGAACAGGGCAGTGTATTCGGAGGCATTGCCGCCGAATGGTGGATGGTCCGTGAATAAAGGGTCGTCGAACAGCACGCCTACGAGCTTGCCGCCGGGCCGGAGAAGTTCGTGCATGTGCTTCGTATAGCGGCCCCGCAGCTTGGGGTCCAAGGCACAGAAGAAGGTCTGCTCAACAATCAGGTCGTAGCGACCCGCGTGCTCAAAGAAATCACCGTGGTGCAGGTGGGCCCGTGGGAATCCCGGGCAGCGTTCCAGCAGATCGCCGAACGCGGCGCCGGCATAATCCACCACGTGCACATGCCTGAAACCGGCACGGTGCAGGTATTCGGCCTCATAGGAACGGCCGCCGCCCGGGATCAAGATCTCCAGGTCCTTGTCGGCCAGCTGGTCGAAATAGGCTTTCAGCGGCGTGGTGATCCGGCCGGCATCCCAACCGGTGTTGCCGCTGAGGTAACGCCCCTCCCAAAAATCCTTTCCCAATTCCATCCTTCACTGTATGGGGCCAAAGGTAGCCGGTGCCACGGGGGGGCTGAAAGCAAAACATCCGCAAGGACCGGGGCCCTTGCGGATGTTCCGCTTTTGAAGTAGTTGCTTACCGGATCACCATGGACTTGTGCATTCGGCCCTCCGGGGTGGTCAGTACGACCAGGTAGTGGCCCGGGGCGGCCAGCCCGCCCAGCGACAGCTGCTGGGAACCGTGTGCGCTGAGGGCAAGAATGCCGCTATACACGGAACGGCCCGTCATGTCCACCACCTCCACGGTGGCCGGCCCGGTTAGACCCGGGGCGGAGAGGGTCACTTGGCCATCGGTGGGGTTGGGGTAGAGCACCCAATCCGGGTTCGCGACATGGGCATCGGCCTGGTTGATGATGCAGTGCTCGGCCGTGACGTCAATGGTGTATGCCCCTCCACCTTGGCCGAAGCCTACGTTGGGCACGGGCAGGTAGTAGGTACCGGGTGCCAGCACGTGGAAACTGAAGGTCCAGTTGTGGTTGCTGCACGTGGTGCTGTCGCTCGTGCTGGGATAGATGATGGTGTTCGCGGGGCAGTCCGTGGTGATGAGCTTCCACACGTTGCTCCAGCCGCTGTCCGTTGCGCAATAGCTCACGGTGAGGTCAATGCAATCGGCCACGTTGATGGCATGCCACGTGTTGGGGAAGGGGTAGGTGGCCATCACGGTGCCGTCCTCGGCATCGCCTGCGAAGGTGGCATTGGTGTTGTCGCCGGTGAAGGTCACCGTTTGGCCAGGCACCATGTCCACCGGTGCAACATTGCCGCACAGGTCATTGGCGGGTGGCGCGTTGGCACAGAGGGCCGCGCTCACCGTAATGGTATAGGCCCCACCTCCTTGGCCGAATCCCACGTTGGGCACGGGCAGGTAGTACGTACCGGCAGGAAGGTTGTTGAAGGTGAAGGTCCAGTTGCCGTTGGGGCAGGTGGTGTCATCGCTGGACGATGCATTGATGATCGTGGCGGCGGGGCAGTCCGTGGTGAGCAGCTTCCACACGTTGCTCCATCCCGCATCGGTGCCACAGTAGCTCACGGTCACATCGGCGCATTCGGTGGTGGTGAAAGCGTGCCACGTGTTGGGGAAGGGATAGGTGGCGAGGATGGTGCCATCCTCTGCATCGCCATCGTAGGTGGCATTGGTGTTGTTCCCCACGAAGGTCAGGGAGGAGCCTGTTGCCAGGTTCTGGGCCGTCACGTCTTCACAGTGGTCATTGGATGGCGGCACATTGGCGCAGAATGCGGCGCTCACGGCAATGGTGTACGCCCCTCCACCTTGGCCGAAGCCCACGTTGGGCACGGGCAGGTAGTAGGTGCCGGCGGGCAAGCTGTTGAAGGTGAAGGTCCAGTTGCCGTTGGGGCAGCTGGTGTCATTGCTGCTGGACGCGTCGATGATCGTGGCGGCGGGGCAGTCTGTGGTGATGAGTTTCCATACGTTGCTCCATCCGGCATCGGTGCCGCAGTAGCTCACGGTCACATCGGCGCACTCGGTGGTGGTGAATGCGTGCCACGTGTTGGGGAAGGGATAGGTGGCCAGGATGGTACCGTCCTCGGCATCCCCGTCGAAGGTGGCATTGGTGTTGTTCCCCGTGAAGGTCAGCGAAGTGCCTACGGCCAGGGCCACCGGGGCCACATCCCCGCAATGGTCGTTGGCGGGCGGCGCATTGGCGCACAACGCGGCGCTAACAGCGATGGAGTACGGGCCACCGCTCTGTCCAAAACCTACGTTCGGCACGGGCAGATAGTAGGTGCCAGCCGCCACGTTGTTGAAGGTGAAGGTCCAGTTGCCGTTGGGGCAGGTGGTCTGGTCGGAGGTGCTCGCCTGGATGACCGCATCGGCCGGGCAGTCCGTGGCCAAAACGCGCCAGATGTTGATCCACCCCGCGTCGGTGCCGCAGTAGCTCACCGTCACATCGGCGCATTCGGTGGTGGTGAAAGCATGCCAGGTGTTGGGGAAGGGATACTGGTCGAGCAGCGAGCCCGGAACGGCATCACCGGCAAAGGTGGCGTTGGTGTTGTCGCCATTGAAGGTGAGCGTGCCGCCGGTGGCCAAAGCCACCGCGACCACGTTGCCGCAGAGGTCGTTGGCAGGCGGCGCATTGGCACATACCGACGCCGACACCTCGATGGAATAGGCGCCACCTCCTTGGCCGAAGCCCACGTTGGGCACCGGCAGGTAGTACGTGCCTGGTGCGAGGTTGGTGAAGGAGAAGGTCCAGTTGCCGTTCGGGCATGTGGTATCGTCCGAACTGCTGGCCTGAATGACCGCATCGGCCGGGCAGGTGGTGGCCAACAGCTTCCACACATTGCTCCATCCGGCATCGGTGCCGCAATAGCTCACGGTCACGTCGGCGCATTCCGTGGTGGTGAAGGCATGCCACGTATTGGGCGAGGGATATTGGTCCAGCAGCGAGCCGGGGACCGCATCGCCCGCGAAGGTGGCCGCCGTGTTGTCGCCCGTGAACAGCAGGCTGCCACCAACGGCAAGAGCTTCGGGAATGGCATCACCGCACAGGTCGGTGCCCACACTGGCTGCCATGCCCATGGCAGCACCTGCCGCATTTCCCGGGGAGGGCGCCAAGGCTAACGCCAAGGGCAAGAGCAAGGAGTACGCTTTATTCATGATGGTTGAAAACGATTTGGTGCAAAAGTCCGCATGAATTCGTGGCGATCCACGGCCACGGGGCCGTGAAATACCCACGAGGCCATGTGGATGCCGCCCCTGTGCTGGCCCGGCCGCCTTTCTTTGTGCCATCACCGCGCCGTTCCGCATCTTCGTGCCTCGAACATTTTCCATGCGATTCGCCCTGCTTTCCGCCTTTCCGCCGTACCGGGGTGGTATTTCCCAATTCGGGGCATCCTTGGTGCGGGAACTGCGACAGGAGCACACGGTAGCGGCATTCACCTTCACGCGGCAGTACCCGGGCCTGTTGTTTCCCGGCACCAGCCAATACGATCCGGATGCCAAGGACGAGGTGCAGGCGGTCCGGGTCCTGGACACCATCAATCCCTTGAGTTGGGGCCGTACGGCGGATCGGATGCTTGATGCCACCCCCGATGTGGCCGTGCTGCGTTACTGGATGCCTTTTTTTGCGCCGGCCATGGGCATGGTGGCAAAGCGCTTGCGCAGGCGCGGGACCAAGGTGCTCTCCATCGTGGACAACGCCATGCCGCATGAGCCGCATTTCTATGACAAGCCGCTCACCAAGTGGTTTTTCAACAACAACGACGGACTGGTGGCCCTGACGGAAGCGGTGCGGAAGGACATCCTGTCCATCAGGCCCGACGCCCGGACCAGCCTGCTGCCGCACCCGCTGTACGACCACTTCGGTGCGGCTATCCCCAAAGAAGAGGCGCGGTCGTTGCTGGGGTTGCCCGCCGATGCCAAGGTCCTGCTCTTTTTTGGATTGATCCGTGATTATAAGGGCTTGGACCTGCTGGTCGAGGCCTGCAAGGGCTTGGACCGGCGATACCATTTGGTGGTGGCGGGCGAGCCGTACGGCGACTTCGGCAAGTACAGGCACATGCTGGAGGGGCACCCCTTGCAGGGGAATATCCATGTCCACGACCGTTTCATCGGTGACGATGAGGTCCCCGCCTTTTTCAGCGCAGCGGATGCCGTGGCCCTACCTTACCGGTCAGCCACGCAAAGCGGCGTCACCGCCATTGCGTACCATTTCGGATTGCCCGTGGTGGCCACGGACGTGGGCGGCCTGAAGGAAGCCGTGCAGCACGGGCAAACGGGCGTGGTGGTGCCCACGGCAACCGCAGAGGCCATCCTGGCCGGCATACGGGAACTGTTTGCCATGGACTTGCAGGAATTGAAGGGCCACGTGGAGGCCATGCGCAGGAAGCTGTCCTGGCAGGGCTTCGCCGAGGGACTGGTAGCCTTCGCCAAGACCCTTTGACCTCACGGTTTCGGGGCTTCCGTCATGGAGACCCGGCTTTCGCCGACACCGAAATACCGGGCCTCGCACTGCATCATCCAATCGCGCAACGGTCCGTTCAGCTCATAGGTGGCCAAGGAACGGGGCGGGGCCGCAAGGCGGATGAAGGTGACCTGCCCCTCCGGGTTTCCTGCGGCATCGCGCATCTGCCGCTCGCGTTGAAGCATGGCTTGGTCGTAGGCCGCCAAGCGGCCGCTCCAGAGGTCGTCATGCAGGCGAAGGTCGTTGCGGGTCGTGTTGCACGCGACGATCAGCAGGGCCATCGTCATCAGCTTCTGGCGGGTGGAAGGCTGCCAGTGCACCCAGGTCCGCAGCGGACCTTTTTCCAAGGCGATGGCCAGATTGAGGAAGAAGAAGGGGAGCGACAACAGACAGGCCACGTTGACCGTACGGTGCTGGCCCAAAAGCCCGGTGCTCCAATAGGCCGGGAAGGAGGAGGCCATCACCAGCAGGAAAGGAATGGCCAAGGCCAGCCATGGCGGGAACCGCAGCAGGCCCCGGTACAAAGGCAGGGTTTCCCGCAACTTGCCGTGCAAGGGCATGAAGAGCAGGCCCACCAGCAGCAGGGAAGGGGAAAGCAGCCATGAACCGATGAAGCGGAAGGATTGAAGGAAGCTCATTCCCAAGGAACGCCAGAACTCATGCGTATCCGCGAACATGGAGCCGCGCACCGCATTGCCCGGAGCCAAGCCCATCAGCAGGGCCCCGCCGATCACGGCGGCCAGGAACAGCGCCGCACGGCCCAAGGGCTTCCGGTGGTACGCCAGCCAGACCACGCGCACGGCGTGGAAGCCGACCATCAGCAACATGTGGATCTCATCCATGCCTACAACGGCCACGGCCAGTGCAAGTCCAAGGAGCATGGCAGGCAGGCCGTTACGGCCATCGGCTGGCGGTAGCAGCAGCGCCAAGTGGAATAGGAGGAGGATGCTGCCGAGCTGGTAGGTGATGGCCCCCGTATACCAAAAGAAGCCCTCGCCCAGGTCCGGCATCAGGTTCAGGTAGAGCAGGAGGAAGATGAGCGTGGCCAGCAATTTCCGCGATGCCGTCAGGGAGGCTCCGGAGGCCCTGTGCAACAGGAAAAAAACGCCCAGGAACGTGGCACCCAACAGCAACAGGGGCACCAGCCGATATCCGGCCAACATGTGCGGATGCCAGGTGAGTGGTCCATGGATCATCAACAGGTTGCTGGCGTATCGGCCGTTCCAATACATCCATTCGGAAAGGCTCCAGTCCCATAGCGACATGCCGGCGGATTTGGCCGCGTAGCAGAAGTCATCCGCCACGGGATGGGCGAAGCCGGCGAGCAGGACATATTTCGCCAGAGTGAGCAGGAGCAGGATCGTGAACAGCTGGCGCAGCCTCCTTCCGTTCATGGCTGCAAGGTGCACAAAAGAGGGAAGCGGATCGGGCTCACAGCCCCACGCGTTCGGAAACGCGGTAGTTGTTTCGCTCGGCTGAATTGCGGGCCACCAGTTCGGCCACGAACCCGGCCAAGAAGAGCTGCACGCCGATGATCATGCTCGTAAGGGCGATGTAGAAAAGCGGCTGGTCCGTTACCAACGGGGCGCGCACATGTTGCCACAGGCTGTACAGCTTGCTGCCCAGCACCCACAACGTGGCCAGAAAGCCCAGGAAGAACATCAGGGTGCCCATCGCACCGAAGAAGTGCATGGGCTTCTTCCCGAAGCGGAACACGAAGGTGATGGTCAACAGGTCGAGGAAACCATTGATGAAGCGGTCCAGGCCGAATTTCGTTTTCCCGTACTTCCGGGGGTGGTGCCTCACCACTTTTTCCCCGATCCGGTCGAAGCCCTCCTTCTTGGCGATGAACGGGATGTAGCGGTGCATCTCGCCATACACCTCGATCGCCTTGGTCACCCGTCCGTCGTACGCCTTCAGCCCGCAGTTGAAGTCGTGCAGTTTAACACCGCTGGCCCAGCGCGTGGTGGCGTTGAAGAGCTTCGTGGGCAGGGTCTTGCTCAACGGGTCATGGCGTTTCTTCTTCCAGCCGCTCACGAGGTCGTATCCTTCCTCCGTGATCATGCGGTGCAGCTCGGGGATTTCCTCCGGGTCGTCTTGCAGGTCGGCATCCATGGTGATCACCACCCGGCCTTGCGCCGCCAAGAAACCTTCATTCAACGCGGGGCTCTTCCCGTAGTTGCGCCCCAGCTTGATGCCTTTTACGCGGCTGTCGGCCCCGTGCAGGTGTTGGATCTCCGTCCATGAACCATCGCGGCTGCCATCATCCACCAAGATCACTTCGTAGGTTTTGCCCATCCGCCCCAGCACCTCGTGCAGTTTGCCCACCAATTCGGGCAACGATTCGCGCTCGTTCAGCAACGGGATGACCACTGAGATGTCCATGCGCCGCGAATGTACTTTCCCTCTGCCTACGCTATTCGCTCAACCTGAAGATGACGGGAATGGTCATCTGACCGGTATGACACTGAAAGTGGTTTGCCTTCATCAGTTGTCCTTCAACGCGGCGGTCGATCAATTTCAATGCTGCTTCATCACACCCATATCCAATGCCCTGTACAACTTGCTTTTTGCTGATTTGGCAAAGGGTATCCACGGTGAACGCGATCATGACCAGACCTTCAATTCCGGCATCCATTGCTTCCTTCGGGTATGCAGCTGAGCGGAAAAGATATGGCAGATGATTTCCATTCGAAATAACTGTATCCGCAGGTGCTTGCGCATAGGTTTGAGGTATAAGGGTGCTGAAAATCAGCATGATGCCGACAACTGTACTGAATCTGTGTATCATGGTCAAACGTTTGCCGAGGTTGTCAGGTGCCGAAAATGTCCTTCGGCCTTCTTCGTCCGTTCGTGCTGGATTTGTCAATGGCACTTGAACAGATCGAAGGGTTCCATGCAGCTCTTGCAGCGGTACAGCGCCTTGCACGCCGTGGAGCCGAAGTGGCTGAGCATTTCCGTGTCCGTGCTGCCGCACTGCGGGCAGGCGATCGTGGGGTCCTTGCCCTTCAAGGCCCGGATGTCGCTGGAATGGGGTGGGGGAGCGATGCCGTATTCCAACAGCTTGCGCTTGCCTTCCTCGCTGATCCAATCCGTGGTCCAGGCGGGGGAGAGCACCTGCTTTACCGTGAAGTTGCCGATGCCGCCCTTGCGCAGCGCTTTTTCCACGCCGAAGCGCATCACGTCCATCGCCGGGCAGCCGGTATAGGTGGGGGTGATGGTCACTTCCACCCGGTCATCCTCGATCTGGATATCGCGCAGCACCCCCAGTTCGCGGAGGCTGATCACCGGGATCTCCGGGTCCTTCACCTCCGCCAACAGGGCCTCGATCTCGGCCACGGTCTTCATACCGCTAAGTTACCACTCCGCCCCCGGATAGGTGCGTTGCAAGTATTGCAGCTTCCCGATGATTGGATGCCCGTCGAGTTTCCCTTGGCGGCTGCGTACGCCTCCACGCCGCGCACCACGCTTAATTCCAGCATGCTGATTATCGGTGTCTCCGGGTCTTTCACGCGATGGAGGAGGGAGAGGATACATGGCGGCGGTCATGGCCGCTTGCCCTTGCCGCTTTCGATCAAATGGGCCGCGCTGTCGGCGAGTGTCCGCATCTGTCGGATCGCGATCGCATTGAGCTTTTTGAGCCGATCGCTCTGTGAAAGGCCCATGTGGATGAACTCGGCGTTGAGGCTTTCCATGTTCGCCAGTACCAGCAATTGTTCGATCGTCGCATGATCGCGCATGTTGCCATCGAGCTTGGGATTGGTGTCGCGCCATTGTTTCGCTGTAAGGCCGAACAAGGCCACGTTCAGTAGATCTGCTTCGTTGGCGTAGGTGAGGGCGGCTTGGGCGGGCGTCACCTCCGGGGGGATCAGGTGTGCCTTGACCGCGTCGGTGTGGATCCGGTAGTTGATCTTTGACAAAGTCCGGTTCAGATTCCACGAGAGGGACAGGCGTTGACCCTCGTCTTCCTTCAAACGCTGGAATTCCTTGATCAAGTAGAGCCGGAACTCCACCGACACCCATGAGGCAAATTCGAAGGCGATATCCTTGTGTGCGTAGGTGCCGCCATACCGCCCTGCGCTGGACCTGATGCCCGCCGCACCCGTCCGCTCCACCCATTGCTTGGGTGTCAGCACGAAACTGTTCAAGCCGGTCTGCATTCTAATCCCGTCGAATTCGACGGGGTTGAAGGCAGGATTGTTCAATCGCTCCCAGATGCCGAGGAACTCTACCGTTCCACGGTTGCGCAGCCAGTTCCGTACGACATCGTCCGGATGTTCCGGGTTCTTGTGCTTGGCGATGTCGGTGAGACTGATGTAGTCCTGACCATCGTGCGGCACCACGGTGATCTTGGAGCCCTGTACCCGGAGGGTTGTTTTGGCGGGCTGTTTCATGTGGCGGACGTGTATGCGTGGTTGTGATGAAGGGGAAGGATGTGGGCTTGGGTAATCTGGACTGGATCATGCTTCAGGCTCGACTCCTTCCTTCTTCAAAATGGCGCTGAGAGCCTCCACAATGTGTGCCTTGTTGCGATGAAAAGAAGCTGGAAAGTCACGCTCGGGGCCATTCACCTTCTTTCCCGAGCGGAAGAACTCCATTAGTACAGTCGCTTCATGGGCATTACGGGCATACAAGTAACGGTCCTCAACAGGCACCCGGTACCAGTACTGCTCAGGGGAGAATGTCATAGCCTTGTTGAAGCCGCAATGCTTGCAAACCGCGTGGCCTTCGATACCCGGCACCAACTGGACCCCGTATCGGACCTGTTCACTAAAGAACCCGGCACGTTTGGAGCAATTGGGGCAGATGATGTCGATTGAAGGTCTCATAGCGATTCGGCTTGCTGCTCACACTTGTACCGTTCCAGCTATTAGTTGCAGGTGGATACCGATGGACTGATGAGCTTGCCACTATGGTACCCCTAGTCGTATAGCAGTGATCTGCCGAGCGAGCCTTCATCGCAGCCCGCCCGGTCGCCCTTGAATTTTCGTCCCGGGTCCTTCACCTCCGCCAACAGGGCCTCGATCTCGGCCACGGTCTTCATGGACCGCTAATTTACCACTCCGCGCCCGGATAGGTGCGCTGCAACACCTGCATCTCCGCCAGCATGTGGCCCAGATGCTCGGTATGCACGCCCTTCCGTCCGCCACCCGCCATGTGGCCGTCAGCAGGCCGTTTCAGCGTGGCCTCGTCCAGCACGCGGTCCACGGTCATGTCCCATTCCTTGCGCAGGTCCGCATAGACTGGTAGGGTACCGTCCTTGGCCAAGGTCTCCTCGACCTCGTCCCCGGCAAATAGCTCGCCGGAGAACCGCCAAAGGTCATCCAGTGCCGTTTGGGCCCTCTGATGGCTCTCGTCGGTGCCGTCGCCGAAGCGGATCAGCCATTCGCTGCTGTGGCGCAGGTGGTAGGTCACCTCCTTCACGGCTTTCTCCGCGATGGCCTTCAGGCGTTCGTCCTTGCTCTTGGCCAGTCCCTCCAGAAGCGGGAGATGGAAGGCGTCGAACAGGAAGCTGCGCACAATGGTGTGGGCATAGTCGCCATTGGGCTGTTCCACCAAATGCACGTTGGTGTATTCCCGGTCCGTACGCAGGTAGGCCAGGTCATCCTCGGTGCGCCCCTTACCCTCCAGCTCCCCGGCGTAGGTGAGGTAGTTGCGCGCCTGGCCGATCAGGTCCAACGCGATGTTCGTTTGGGCCATGTCCTCTTCCAAGGCAGGGCCGTGGCCGCACCACTGGCTCAGGCGGTGGCTCAGCACCAAGGTGTTGTCGCCCATGCGCAGGGCGAAGCGGAATAAGGCTTCTTCACGCGTCATGGTCACATGTACTTCACCCCTTCGGGCAATGGGTAGAACGTGGGGTGTCGGTAGACCTTGTCGTCGGACGGGTCGTAGAACGAGCCTTGGTCCTCCGGCCGGCTGGCATGCACATCGGCTGCACGCACCACCCAGATGCTGTTGCCTTCGCCCCGGCGGGTGTACACGTCGCGGGCATTCTCAATGGCCATCTGCGCATCGGCGGCATGCAAGCTGCCCACATGTTTATGGTCCATGCCGCGTTTGCTCTGGATGAAGACCTCCCACAGCGGCCAGTCGGTTTTGTTGGTGGATTCCATGAGTTGGATCGTTCGTTAGGGATGGTGAATGGATAGGTTGAATGGCCCGGAAATCTCAGGCTGCTCTTTCCTTGGCTTGTTTCCGGGCATAGGCCAAGGCTGCTTCGCGCACCCAAGCCCCGTCAGCATGCGCCTTGCGCCGGGCGGCCATACGCTCACGGTTGCAAGGGCCATTGCCTTGGATCACATTGTTGAACTCCGCCCAGTCTATCTCGCCGAAATCGTAGTGCTGGGTGGCCTCATTCCACTTCAAGGCGGGGTCGGGAACCTTCAGGCCGATGAACTCCGCCTGCGGGACCGTGCGGTCCACAAAGGTTTGCCGCAGGTCATCGTTGCTCTGCCGCTTGATCTTCCACTTCATGCTTTGCGCGCTGTGCGGGCTGTCCTTGTCGCTGGGCCCGAACATCATCAAGGAGGGCCACCACCACCGGTCCAGGGCATCTTGGGCCATGGCCTTTTGCTCCGGGCTGCCTTGGCTCAGCGTCATCAGGATCTGGTAGCCTTGGCGTTGGTGGAAGCTTTCTTCCTTGCAAATGCGCACCATGGCCCGTGCGTAAGGGCCATAGCTGGTGCGGGTAAGCATCACCTGGTTGATGATGGCCGCACCATCGACCAGCCAACCGATGGCGCCGATATCGGCCCAGGTGAGCGTGGGGTAATTGAAGATGCTGCTGTACTTGGCCTTGCCCGACAACAGCTGGTCCACCATCTCTTCCCGGCTGATCCCCAGTGTTTCGGCGGCGCTGTACAGGTACAACCCATGGCCGGCCTCGTCTTGGATCTTTGCCAGCAGGATGGTCTTGCGATGAAGGCTCGGCGCCCGGGTGATCCAGTTGCCCTCGGGCAGCATGCCCACCACTTCGCTGTGCGCGTGCTGGCTGATCTGCCTGATCAACGTTTTGCGATAAGCATCGGGCATCCAGTCCCTGGGCTCGATCTTGTGCTCAGCATCCACCTTCTCCTGGAACTGCGCTTCAAATTGGTTGTCGGACATGGTCGGTCGGGTCGAAAGGTTTGTGTCGGCTAAAGTAGGGTCCAATGACCGAATTGGGGGATCGGAGGCCCTCGGCGCGGGTACGGTCCGCGGTAACGGCTAATTTTGCCCGGCCCGTGCCACCAGGCACCCCGGCATCATCATCATTATATGTCGGATACCACTACCCGCATGGCCCGTTTCCATCAGCTTAGCGTGTCCAGCGTCCATCAAGAGACGGAGGACAGCATTGTCATCGGTTTCATCATTCCCGCCCCGTTGCAGCCCGATTTCCATTTCATCCACGGCCAATACCTCACCCTGAAGGTGACGGTCAACGGGGAGGAGCTCAGGCGCAGCTACAGCATCTGCAGCAGCCCGTTGGATCCCGGGGAACTGAAGATCGCCGTGAAAAGGGTGCCCGGAGGAAGAGCATCCACGGCATTGGTGGAAACCCTGAAGGCGGGCATGACCTTGGAGGTGATGACGCCCATGGGCAAATTCTACACCTTGCTGGATGCGGCCAACCGCAAGCATTACGCCTGCTTTGCGGGGGGCAGCGGTATCACGCCGATCTTGAGCATCATTAAGACCGTGCTGCGGACCGAACCGGATAGCAAGCTCACCCTGTTCTACGGCAATACGGATACCGATCGCATCATTTTCAGGACCGCCTTGGAGGAATTGCAGAAAAAGTATGCGGGACGGTTGAAGGTCTATCACATCCTCACCTATGGACGTGACGAGGACATGCTCTTCAATGGCCTGATCACGGTGGAGAAGGCGGCCGCTCTGGCGCAACGGTTCGTGCAGGATAATGCCGACACCGAGTACTTCATCTGTGGCCCCGAACCCATGATGGTGAATGTAAGCGAGGCGTTGGACAAGCTGGGCGTGGACAAGAAGCGCGTGCACATCGAGCTGTTCACGGCTCCTGTAGCCTCCGCCGAACTGCAAAAGACGGAACCGGCGGCGGAGCCGGCCGAAGGCGCTTTTGAGGGCATGGCCAAGGTGATGGTGATCCTGGATGGGCGCGAGACCGAGATCGAGGTGCCAGCCAAGGGAAAGACCATCCTGGATACGGCCGAGGAAGCTGGCTTGGACGTGCCCTATGCCTGCAAGGGCGCGGTATGCTGCACGTGCAAGGCCCGTATTGTGGAAGGGCAAGTGGCCATGGACATGAATTATGCGCTTACCGATGGCGAGGTGGCCGAAGGCTATGTGCTGACCTGCCAAAGCCACCCGTTGACCCCGCGTGTGGTGGTGGACTACGATCAACACTGATCACCGGAAAACGCAAAGGCACCTGCCGAAGCAAGTGCCTTTCGCAGCCCCCGCCAAGGTGCATTGGTGCTTGGCGGGCGGGTGGTGTCTTTTTCAATGCGGGTCCATTTGAACCTGCAGCATGGCCATCTTGGCTTGGATATCCCTCAGATAATCCTGCTGCGGCATGAATCCTTGGCTGGCATCGTTCCAACGAACGATCGCGCTCGGGAAATCCATGTAGAAGGGGTCCGAGTGGGTGAAGTGGTCCGCGGGCTCCAGGTTCATGGTGCATTCATAGGCGGGGTATTGCACCACCTGCTCCGGAACGTGCGTGTTGATGTGGACCGATTTACTGCGATAACCCTCCTTGGACAAGATCACCGTATAGCCATTTTCCAGGTCCAGATTAAGCGTGAACTTGTCCTTCGCACCAATGATGTCGTGCAGCAACTGGTTATCCTTGTACACCTTTACGCCCAACCCTTTGGCACGGGCGCCTTGGGCGGTCACCTTGAATTTGACGGGTACATACCAGCCTGTGGCCTGGCTACGGTTTTCCACCAGCTTCTTTTGTGCCGTTGCCTGGAAGGGCAGGGCCAAAAGCGCGATCAAGATGAGGGCGGCGTGGTGCTTCATGGTCATTGCGGAATACTTGGTGGCATTATTACGGGATAGATCGCCGACGGTTACGATCAACCGGCTTGCCGCATGGTTTGATGTGCGGCGGGGAAGCGCAGGTAGATCGTGGCACCGGAATCGGGCGCACCTTCGGCCCAGCAGCTTCCGTTGTGCTTTTTCATGATCCGGTCCACCAGCGCAAGGCCGATACCCGTCCCTTCAAATTGGGAGGTGGAATGCAGCCGCTTGAATACGCCGAAAAGCTGGTCTTTTTTCTGGGCATCAAAGCCAACGCCGTTATCCTTCATCCACACCACATCGGTGTCGCCTTCGCGGGCGTGGCCCACCTCGATCCGGGCCACATCGCGCTTCTTGGTGAACTTGATGGCGTTGGCGAGCAGGTTGTTCAGCACCACCTTGATCATGGCAGGGTCGGCATGGATGATGGCCTGGCCTGGTTCGGGCAAGATGAATTTGACCTTATGGGGCGAGATGCCGTGCTCGTCGATGCACTCATTCAGGGTCTCCCGGATATCAAGGTCCGTGAACGTGGTTTCCATGGAGTCCGTGCGCGAAAACCGGAGAAGATCATCCACCAAGGCGATCAGGCGGGTAACGCCTTTGTGGATCCGTTCGGACATGTCCCGCTCCTCTTCGTCGTTCCGGAGCAGGGCCATGCTGCTGAGGTGTTCGCTCATCACCTTGATGTTCTTCAAGGGCGACCGCAGGTCGTGGGCCACGGAGTAGGAGAAAGCTCCCAGGTCGTCCAAGGCTTCCAGCAGTTGCTTGGTGCGAATGGCCACGCGCTTATCCAGGTCGCTGTTGAGCTTCTTCAGGTGCTCCTCTTGCTTTTTCCGGTCCGTGATATCCTTCAGGATCACTTGGTACAAACTGCGCTTTTCACCACTCTTGCCCATGTGGGTGGCGGTAACCAAACAGTCCATAAGCGGGCCGTTGGGGATGGCCAAGGTGATATCCACGTTCTTATAGGCAACTCCCCGCCGGTGTTGGCGCATGCGTCGGAACATGGCAGGCACGTCCTGCACATACGTGGACAGATCGGGCAATGGGGCCGTTCGCTCGAGGCGTAGCAGATGACGGGCAGCGGTGTTCAGCTCCTTGAACTTCCCTTGGTCGTCCAAGATCAGGATGGGGTCACCCGATGACTCGAAGATCTGCCGGTAACGGTCCAACAGCTTGTCGCGTTGGTCGCGGAGGGAGTGTACCTCGTAGGCCTGCTCCACGCGCAACTTCAGGTCGGTGGGGTCCCAAGGCTTGGTGATGTAGGCGTGGATACCGCCCAGATTGATGGCATCCACCACCGCCTCGATGTCGGAAAAGCCGGTGAGCAGCAGGCGCACGGAGCGGGGCCAACGCTTGCGCACGATGGCGAGGAACTCGGATCCGGTCATTCCCGGCATGCGCTGGTCGCTGATCACCACATGCACCGGGTTCTCCTCCAACCAAGCCAGCGCATCAGCCGCGCTTATGGCGACATGGACGTCGAATTCACGTCGGAAACTGGCCCGAAAGGCCATCAAGTTGCCTTCTTCGTCGTCCACATACAGGACTTTGATCCGTTTATTGATCAGTTCCATCAAGATCAAGCACTTTTTCGAAGGTTTTGGGCCTGCTGGGCCGGAATGACCAAGGTGAAGGTTGTCCCTTGGCCGACGGTGCTGTCCACCGTGATCTGGCCATGGTGTTTGTCCACGATTCCTTTAACGATCGAGAGCCCCAGGCCGGTTCCTTCACCCACATCTTTTGTGGTGAAGAAAGGCTCGAACAGGTGCGACAGGACACTTTCGTCCATGCCAATACCGTTATCACCGATCGTGACCACGACTTGATCGCCGCGCATCCGGGTGGAGACATACACCTCACCACCGTCGTTGCCGTGCCGTTTCCGGGCTGCGTGCGCCGCGTTGTTCAGGAGGTTCATGAACAACTGGTTCAACTTTCCGGGGTAACACTCCACGGTGGGCATAAGCTCCAGGTCGTAGTGAACCTTGATGCCGTCGCGGAGCTGGGGCCCCAGCACCACGATGGTGCTGCGTATGTTTTCGTTGATATCGGCGTGCTTCAGATCGTCTTCGTCCAAGCGGCTGAAGGTGCGCAGGCCGCGCACGATCTCCGAGGTGCGGCTCGCTCCCGTCTCCATGGCGCTCAGGATGTCCTCTACCTCCTTTACGGTCTCTGCCACGTCAAACTCCCTTTCCAATGCTTGCACGGCTTCCAGCGGCATGTGGCCGGCGGCGGCCTTCTGGTATCCGCGCAATACTTGACGTAGATCGAGCAGGTCGCGCTTCAACGGGGGGATACTGTTGCTGATGAAATTCAGCGGGTTGTTGATCTCGTGCGCGATGCCGGCCGTAAGCTGGCCGAGGGAGGCCATCTTCTCGGCGTTCACCAATTGCCCTTGGGTGCGCTTGAGATGGTCGTTGCTTTCTTGAAGGGCATGGGTGCGCTCCTTCACTTTTTCCTCCAGCAACACGTTCTGGTCCTTGATGATCCGGGCGTTGGCTTGGGCCAATTGCAGGGCCTCCGCTTGCGAATGCTCCTTTTCGCGGCGCAGCACGTTGATCCGGTCGGCCAGACCGAAGGACAGGAGCACCACCTCCACCGCCGATCCGATGGCCATCATGTGGGTGGTGAGCCCGTTGTAGGGGAGGAGCCCCCAATCCTTGGCCACGTATACAATGATGCCCACCACAAACACGCTCCAGGCCGCCAGGAAGTAGCGGGCGGCCCGCAGCCCGGTGGAGGTGATCTTGATCGATGCGTACATCATGTAGGTGGCCATCACGGCCGAAGTGGCCTGGATCACCATGTAGCCCCATATCTCCATCTTCAAGAAGCCCATCACGGCTCCCAGGATGGCGAAGAAGTAGACCACGGACTTGACCTTCTGGAAGTGTTTGATGTACTGTCGCGCATTGATGAAGCGCTGCATGAACTCCACGGCGAAGAGCATGGTGATCACGGTGAGGGTCGCGGAGGAGTGGGTGCTGATCAATGAGTATCCATGCCAGAAGTAGTAGGCCCCATAGCCGGTGAGCGACAATTGGGTGAGGGCCACGCTGATGATGTATAGGATGTAGATCAGATAGCTTTTCTCCCTGATGGACAAGAAGACGAAGAGGTTGTAAAGGGCCATGACCAGCATGATGCCCATGTAACCGCCCATGAAGAGGTTCCGCACCAGTTTCTGGTCGGCGGATTGCCGTTCATTCTTGATGAATAGAGGCACCTGCAGCTGTTTTTGGCTGCGAATGCGGATGTAGACACTACCCGCGCCTGCGTATGTGATGGGCAGCTTGAACCCGAATGTGGGGGAGTCTTGGAACTGTTGCCGGTCCGGTTGCAGGGTGCCTCCTTTGTAAAGCTGCCGAAGTTCACCTCCCATCATAAGGTACACCTCGAGCTCATCGATCTCCGGAAATTCATAGTCCAGCACCGGCTCCTTGTCCGGTGAAGCGTTGTAGATCGTCAGCCGCAGCCAGTAGGCTGAGTTTGAGAGCCCGAGGTTGGGCACTTCCTGGTCAATGTGCCGGTAGGTGCCGAGCATGGCCTCGTGGACCGATAGCAGGCCTGTGCTATCCTCCAGCACCTCGACCTGCCTGCCGAGCGGCCCGATCTGGCCTTCGCCCCGGTAAATGATGGGGTCATTGCCGGAGGTGCTGCCGAGAGCGGCCAAATGGACCGTCAAAAGAGCGATTGTGGCCAGCGCTTTCACGCGGGCTTGTACGCCATCCTCCACGAAAGGGTTAGCTCCTAACCGGCCGCCCCCAGCCTGGCCTGGGCGATCTGGGAGAAGGCATGCAGGTCCTTCACGCAACTGGCCAGCTGCAACTGGTAGTTCACTTCCAAGAGGGTCTTTCCGGGCTTTTCCATCCGTACCTGGTCCGGGCGCAGGCGCAGGCTGTAGATCAGATGCCTGGTATCCTGGGTGGCGTGCTCCAGCAACATCGTGTCGGGGTTGACCATGGCGATGGCGATGATGCGCGGAATGGGGTAACTCGGGAAATAGCCGTGGTCACCAACCTCGTCCAGCACCACAAACCCAAAGCGGGCAGGATACTTCTGCGTGTAATGGGCCACGAAGCACACCATCTTGCGCGCACCTACGCCCACCGAAATGGCGGTTACGGCCTGCCCCAGTAGTACCGGGAGCCCGTGGCCATTGAAACGGTTGGCATTCCAAAGCCCGCAGACCTCTGCATTGCCGAAGGGCTGTATCCGGGCCAGTACCCCATCCACGGAGGGGTCCAAGTGCCGGATCGCGGATGCCATGGGCAGCGGGGATCCAGGATGGTCCAGCTTTAGCCGCACCCCGCCCACCATGCCCAAGGTCTCGTGCTGGGCCACGATCACATAGGTGAGGGGGTCATCCATCCACACCTCGTTGTTGGTGGTCACATGGGCGATGCCGAAGTCATCGAGAACTTTCCGATGCTCGGCGAGGAACTCTTGGCACAGCAAAGGCTCATCCGGTGCCCGGAAGGCACGCAGCGTGAGCCGTTCGAAGTATTCCTGGTCCGAGTGGTTGGAATGGACGGCTTTCATGCCTTTTGGGGGATTTGGACCGCCTGGGTGCTGGCGGGGTTATGGCGATGGGATCGGGTGGCTGGCGCCGAAGGGTTGAACAGGCGCAGGAGGAGAAGGGGGTGTTGCCCGTCCAGTTGGAACAGGTCGGCCAGTTGCGCCTGCATCTTTTCGGCCAACGGTTGGTCCAGTGGTGCCAAGGCGGCGGGGTCCTGTGCCCACTTGCCGGTGACCTGGAGCATGGCGGACATAGGTTGCACCGCGATATCATGGGCCGTGGCCGTGAGCCAAGCACGTTGCAGGGCGCGGCCGGCATTCATCACGCGCTGCGGCCCGGCCCCGTCCACCGTGAACAGTACCGCTGCCGGTGAAGACCCGATGGCCCATGCCGGCAACAAGCCCAGCCCTTGGCCGCCGTTCCATGAACGTGTCAGGTCCATGGCCCTTGGGTCCGACATCACTTTTAGCGCGGCCTCGGCCATGGGGGGCAGGGCGTAACCGGCAATGTCCACGCCATTGCCTTGGCGAAGGGCCTCCTCCCGTGTCCATCGCAGCACCCTAACAAAATGCTCCCGATGACCTTCCGGGTGCATCAGGCGGATCCGTTCGGCCTGGGCGTAGAGGGCGGCCAGTCGCTGCATGTCCTCAGGAGCCTGCAACCAATGGCCTTGGTATTGCGGGTCCATATCCAGCTGCGCGCGGATAGCGGCCACCGCATCGACATCCAGCGGTTTTGCCAGACCGAGTGACCGGTTCGTGTGCCGTTTGTCGATGTAGGCGGCCAAGTTGGTCGCCGTATGGGGCTCGGCCCCTTCAACCGCACCGTAATGGAACTCGAAAACACCGACCAGCGGATGCCCTGTTCCCAACGGCAATAGGGATATTGCTACCTCCAATCCCATGGAATGGGCCTTCTGGACCACATTCTCCACGCTGGCCCCAAGGCCCAAGAAGGCGGATTCCTGATCCGGGTCCCAGAAGGACCTTGACCGTCCCTTGTCATGGTAGAGGAACAAGCGCCGACCATGCCATGCATAATGCCACGGCTGCCAATTGCCCGCGCTCGGTGCCCGACAGCCCGCTTCCGTCAATTGCCCCACAAGGGCCTGTTCCAACTCCACCGCACCGGGCCGGGCCGGGCCGAGCTGGAGATCCACAGCATCCGGTGGCGGTAGGGGAGCTTCCTGTTGAGGAGGGCCGACTTGTGACGGTGCGGCAGGGGGCGCTTGATCAGCGATCAGTTCATCCAAGTCCACATGCCATCGCCCGGATGCATGGAATTGATCCAAGGCGATGCGCCGGACCACATCTCCGGTCAAGGCTCCGCCCAGCACCACGGATGTTGCCAGTTGCGGCCAGGTGCTGATGGTCTGGCCCAGTTCGATCACCGAGGCCTTCATCCGGGGACTAAGTGTCTCCATGCCCGTGATCGGCAACATGTAGGGTACCTTCTCCTCGGCAGACATGGGCCGGCTCGCGGCTTCCAGGTCCAAGTGGTCGATCCAGCCGTGCATGATGGGCCGGTCCGGTTCCAGGTCAAAGCGCTCCACGTCCAAGCAGCCGCGGTCGCTCATGTCCATCACCACGGGTATGCCCAGTGCCTTGGCCTTTTGGCGGGCAAGGATCTTGATGTCCACGCTGTCGCATTCTTCCACCAACAGGTCCAGCGTGCCGCCGTCGGTGAAGAAGCTGTCCATGTTCTCCACGGTCAGGCCGTCCGTGAAGCATACTACATGGAGGAAGGGGTCGATCTCGGCGATCTCCCGGGCGGTGATGACCGCCTTGTTCTGGCCCAAATTGTGCGTGCCGGAGCGGATCCGGTTCAGGTTGCTCAGGTCAAGCGTGTCAAAATCGGCCAAGCGGATCTCGCCAAAGGTGCGTTCCAAGGCCATGGTCAGGCTCACGGATTGCCCCACGGAAAGACCGATGACCCCGATCTTCTTTGTGCCCAGGACGACCTGTTCCTCACGGGTGATCTTGTTCCGGTTGCGGTCCGTCCGCACCAGGGCGAATTCCTCTTGGTCCAGCAAGTGGACCAAGGTTTGCGACCAAGGGTAGTAGACCCATACGCCGTATTCGGACAACGGCTTGTTGCCCAGGTGCTTAGCAATGGCCTCTTGAAGGCTGTCCGGTGTGAAGCGGATGGCCGGGTTCAAGGACTTCATCAACTCCTTCAGCTGGGCCAGGATCTGGTCGTGAACCCGGACTTTTGGGGTGGTTTTCAACAGCCCGGCGAGTTCTTGTGTTTGGCCGGGTAGCCGGAAAAACTGCGGCCGGTAGGCGGCCGACTGTTCACCATTGTTAATAAGTAGTCCCTCCAATTCAGCCATCCGGGTTGCAGGTTATGGGTGGTGGGCCGAAAATCCGGGTCGAAAGTAATCACGGAAAGGTTATTAACAAAAATCGGCGATCTGTTAATAACTTTCACTTGACATTCCCGTACACGCGCCAGAACAAAAAGACTGGTGCCATGCCCTTTGCAGAACCTGTACAACAGATCCCTACCGTGCTCTACCTCGATGCCGAGCCGGGTAACCGGGCAGCCTTCCAGGATGCCTTCCGCGAGGATATCACGCTCCTGTTGGCCGAGAGCTTGGAGGAGGCGATGGCGTTGCTGGCCACGCAGGAAGTGCATGTGGTGATCAGCAACCAGCACGTGCCGGGGATGAAGGGGAGCGAGGCGCTGCGCCAGATCAAGGACCGCTTTCCGATGGCCCGCCGCATGCTCATCACGGCCCACGCCGACCTGCAGGCCTTGGTGGATGCCCTGAACACCGCGGAAGTATGCCACTACATTGAAAAGCCCTGGGAAGTGGCCGCTGTTCGTCAGGCGATCCTGAAGGCATGGGCGCACTACAAGGAGGAAAGGGAGAGGCGCGTGTTCACGGACCAACTGGTGGAATCCAACCGCCAACTGGAATTTGCCCTGCGCCAGAGCCTGCTTTCTTGAAAAGATGTGCATGAGCTGTGGATAAACTGTCCACAAGCTGTTGGAGAAGCCCTTGGCTAGGAGGCTGGCCCCAAGCTTGTCAACAAGGTGTTTTCCTGTTTTCCACAACCTGCCAACAGGCAACCCACAAAGTCTCCACGTGTTGAAAACCCGGGTCTGGCAGTGATGCTTCGGGTGGCGGCGTTGGAGATCGGTGTACTTTCCTTGGTTCCGATCAGCCCTTCTTCGTTCGCCGAATGGGGGAGGCCGGATAGGATCTCTTAACAGCCCGTGATGGTATTTGAGCCCGGGCGGGGACATCTTTGAGCCATGCGTTCCCTGATCGTCCTGCTGGCCTTGTGCAGCACCATGATTGCCCAAGCCCAATGCAACCGATGGCAACAACAGATCAAATGTGAGATCGACGTGGAGCTTGATGTCAGCTCTCACCGCTTTACCGGCAAGGAAAAACTGGTGTACCGCAACAACAGCCCGGATACCCTGCGCGAGGTGTTCTTCCATCTCTATTTCAATGCCTTCAAACCCGGCAGCGAGATGGATGTGCGTTCCCGCACCATCAAGGACCCGGACAGGCGTGTGCGGGACCGGATCCATCATCTTACACCGGAGGAGCAAGGTGACCTTACCTGCTCCTCGGTGCTGCAGGATGGCATGCCCACCCGCTTGGAGCCCTTGGGCACCGTGCTGCGGGTAACGCTCCATCGGCCGGTCCTGCCTGGGAAGAGCACCGCGCTGACCGTGGATTTCAAGGGCCAGGTGCCCGTGCAGATCCGGCGCAGCGGCCGCGATAGCGAGGAAGGGGTTGCCTACAGCATGACCCAGTGGTTCCCGAAGGTGGCGGCCTTCGATGAACGGGGGTGGCACCCTGCTCCCTATGTGGGGCGGGAATTTTATGGCGAGTGGGGGGACTATGACGTACGGATCACCTTGGACAGTGCCTACACCGTGGCGGCAACCGGCGTTTTGGCCAACGCCCATGAGATCGGAAAGGGGTATGCCCGGAAGACCAAGGCCCAGAAGCGTACCGACGGCAAGCTGACCTGGCACTTCAAGGCCCCCAAGGTCCATGACTTCGCATGGGCCGCCGACCCGGATTACATACAGTCCACCGCGCAGGTGCCGGATGGCCCCCTGCTGAGGTTTTTCCGCAAGGACCAACCGGAACTGGCAGAGAACTGGGACCAGCTGCCGGGCTACATGGTCAAGGCCTTCGAGTATGCCAACCAACACTTTGGGCGGTACCCGTGGCCTGAGTTCAGCTTTGTGCAGGGCGGGGACGGCGGCATGGAGTACCCGATGCTCACCTTGGTAACAGGCAACCGGCGGCTGGGCAGCCTGGTGGGCACCAGCGTGCATGAGATGTTGCACAACTGGTACTACGGCGTGCTGGCCAGTGACGAGCTCAGCTACCCTTGGATCGATGAAGGCTTTGCGGAGTACGCGGGGTCCAAGGTGATGCGGCATCTGTTCCCGTCGCTCAATGAGACCCGGGCACATGCCGACGCGCGTGAGTCATACCTGCGGCTGGCTGGATCCGAGTACCACGAACCCATGTCGCTGGAAGCCGACCACTTTGAGACCAACTACGGATACTCGGCCACGGCCTATAGCAAGGGTGAGTTTTTCCTGGACCAGCTGGGGGCGGTGATCGGTGATGACGTGCTGAACCGGGGGCTGCGGCGGCTTTTCAGGGAGTGCTCGTTCAAACATCCGGGGCCGGTGGACGTGCAGCGGGTCATGGAGAAGGAGAGCGGCCTTCAATTGGGTTGGTACTTCAATGAATGGATCAACACCACCCGCAAGCTGGACTATGCGATCAAGAGCGTGATGCAGCAGGATGGCGCGACCGTGGTGACCTTGGAACGCAAGGGGTTGATGCTGATGCCGGTGGACGTGCTGGTGCAATACACGGACGGGGCCGCGAGCTACCTCAACATCCCGCTTTCCCTGATGCTGGGCGGCCGAAAGGAAAACCTGATGGGGAAGGAGTGGGCCACCCTGGCCCCTTGGCAATGGACAAACCCCACCTATAGCTTCACCCTGCCGGTGCCCTTGGACCGGGTACGCGAGATTACCCTGGACCCCTTTGAGCGCACAGGTGATGCGGACGGAGGCAACGACACTCTGGACCTCCAGCCCGGGGTGGAAGGTTATCTGGAGCGCTGACGGCGGTGCCTGTCACGCGGGCACCTCCTCCTGCTTGTGGGCGGCGATCAATCGCTGTTGCAGCTCGGGTGTCACCGCCCTGTATTCCAGAAAACGCTCGGTATGCGTGCCGCGCCCTTGGGTGATGCTGCGCAGCTTGGTGCTGTAGCGGTCCAGTTCAGCGGCCGGCACCTGTGCCTTTACCGTCTGGATCCGTCCCGTGCCATCGATCCCCAATATCACGGCGCGCCGCGTCTGCAGGTCGGTCATGACCTCGCCCATCAGGTCCTCCGGAACGTGTACGACCACCTCTTGGATCGGTTCCATCAACAAGGGGTCGGCCTGGATGAAGGCATCCTTGAACGCCATCAAGCCCGCAATGCGGAAGCTGATGTCATTGCTGTCCACAGGGTGCATCTTGCCGTCGTGCACCAATACGCGCACGTCGCGTGCCGGTGAACCGGTAAGCGGTCCTTTCTCCATCTTTTCCATCACCCCCTTGAGGATGCTGGGCATGAACCGGTTGTCGATGACACCGCCGGTGATGCCATTGCAGAACACCAGCTTCCCCCCGGTGGGCAGGTCCACTTCCTCGGTGCTGCGCACGTTCACCCCGGTGGGGGCCGGCATGCCTTCATACCATGGCTCTATCCGCAAGTGCACCTCGCCGAACTGCCCGCTGCCCCCCGTTTGCTTCTTGTGGCGGTACATCGCGGCGGCCGGCCTGCGTATGGTTTCCCGGTAGGGCACCTTGGGGGAGCCGAAGGCGGCCTCCACCTTGAACAGTTTGTTCAGCTTCCATTCCACCGTTCCCAGGTGCACCTCTCCCAAGATACCGATGAGCTGCTCGGCGCTTTCACGCGAGTATCGCAGCACCACCGAGGGGTCGTCCTGCTGGATCTCCAGCAAGGCGGCATGCAGCCTCTCGTCCTGTTTCGGGTCCTTGGCCTGCACCGTACGGAAGAGCCTCGGTTCAGGCCATTGGATGCCCTTCAACTTCATGGGGGCGCCTTTGGCGTGCAGCGTTTGCCCGGTGCCGGTGCCCTTCAACTTGAGGGCGGCCCCGATATCCCCGGCCGCCAACCTGGGCACGGCCTTGCGCTCCTTGCCTGACATGATGAAGATCGGACCGAGCCGCTCCACGGCCCCGGTGTCGGCATTGATCAGCTCTTGGCCCTCGGCCAGTTCTCCGCTCATCACCTTGAACATGGTGACACGCCCGGCATGTGCCTCCGAGGCTGTTTTAAAGGTGTACACCACCGTTGGGCCGTCCGCCTTGCAGGGCAGCATGCCGCCCTCTTCCAGCTGCATCGCAGGCATGTCGGTGGCGCAGGGGGCTACGTTGTCGATATAGCCCATCAGGCGCCCGCTGCCCATGTTGCGTAATGCGCTCAGGCAGAAAACGGGGTAGCACGTACGCTGCATCATGCCGGCCCGCAGGCCCGCGCTCATCTCATCCTCGTCCAGGCCGCCCTTCTCGAAGTAGCGCTCCATCAACTGCTCATCGTTCTCGGCGGCTTTCTCGACCAACTCCTTGTGCAGGCTTTCCGCACGTTCCCGCTCGCTCTCGGGAATGGGGTGCTTCTCGGGCTTGCCGCCCTCGTCCTTGAAGACGTACATGGTCATCCGCAGCAGGTCGATGATCCGGTGGAAACCGGCGCCTTGCTCCATGGGATACTGCATGATGGTGACCGCAGGGCCGAATTGTTCCTTCGCCTGCCTGACAACCTCGTCGAAGTCTGCGTCGTCCTGATCCAGTTGGTTGACCGCCAAGATCACCGGCCTTGCGGCCGGGGCCACATGTTCCCATACCAGCTCCGTGCCCACATCGACGCCCGTACGCGCGTTCAGCAGCAGTACGCAAGTATCGGCCACATGGATGGCCGGTACCGTCTCGCCGGCCAATTCATCCATGCCCGGCGTGTCGATCACATTGATCTTGTACTGTCGCCATTCGGTGTGCATGCAGCTGATCTGCGTGCTGTAGCCTCGTTCGCGCTCCAGCTCGGCATGGTCACTCACCGTATTTCCATCCTCCACACGGCCTCGCCTTTGGAGGAGGCCCGCCTCAAACAACATGGTTTCCGCCAATGTGGTCTTGCCGCTTCCGTGCGAACCGAGCAACACGACATTCTTGATGTGCTTGTCATCATAGCTCTTCATGGGGTAGGGTTTTGGCTGGTTGGAAAAGAACGTGGCACCTTCAGGGCGGGATGGCCCGATAGGCGGAATGAAATTAGCAATTCCGCCGAAAGGCGGGGGCCGCAAAAAAGAAAACCCCGGCTGTGCCGGGGCCTTCTGTTGGGGTTTGGATGGTCTTCCGTTAGTTGAGGCAGGGCCCGGGCTCGGTGCGGCCGCTCCGCAGACGCTTGTACCTCAGCACGACTTCCTCGTAGCTCGCGGGCAGGTTCAGGTCCTTCATGGGGTCAAAGGACAATCGTTCGGCATCCCTGTATTCCGCGTAGGAGCGTTCCGCAATGACCTCGTTGGTTTCTTCCTCCTTCATGTTCCGTGGAGCAGGGTTTGACATGCTTCGCAAAGATAGCAGGGGTGGCGACGCGCGCAATAGCCCATCAGGGCCATCGGGCCTTGCTGAGAATTCCAAAAACCACGGATACACACGGATAAACACTGATACTGAACATTGAAGTCTATCCGGTCGGATCATGGCTGCGGTCCTTGTTTCCGGCCATCCGTGTGGGTCCGTGGGCATCCGTGGTTGAAAAGCACGGGAATGGCATGCCCGACGGGCGTGCACGACACGATAGCCCTGAATAGCCCATGACAGGGCGGCGACGAGGCTTTACAGGATATCGAAGTCCATCACGTCCCAACGCACCTGGCCGGGATTGAGCAGGCGTCCTTGGCCGGTGAGGTCCTTGAAAATGAAGTTCAAGGGTGCCGGTCGAAACCTCAACGGTATGTTGATGTAAGGTTTGCCGGCCCAACGCATCGCCGGGTCCAACCCGATCCAGATCTTCCGGCAGGTGCAGCCCTTTTCACGCGGGATGTCTCCGCCCACCAAGGCTGCCTCCGGTGTGCCCAGCACATAACGGGCCCCGAATTGCTTGCGTTCGGAGAACACCACGGTACGTCCGCTTTTCCCGGCTACGGAATAGCGGTTTGCCGGATGGCGCAGACGCCAGGCCACAGAGGCTTTGTCCCAAGCATGGGCGAACTGAACGGTGGCGCCTTGGCGGCGGGCGGGCAGAGGGCCTATGCCGATCATGGCACGCAGCGGGGAAACCAGTTCGAACCCCAGCTTGCGTGTGAAGCCCGGGGTGCTGTTGGCATTGGCCACGCCGGCCACGAACCCATAGCCTCGTTCGGCGGCCATGGCATAGGTAGCCTGGGCCAGCTTGGTGAACAAGCCCTTGCCCTGATGGCCGGGGTGGGTGGCCGTGTTCAAGGAGAGCAGGCCCTTTTCCTCCACGCCGTTCACCATGGCTTTCATGGGGATGGCGACATAATGCCCCGCCAATTCATCGCCCAGCCATGCGTTGAAGCCAACCACATCGCCTTCCGGGTTTTCCTGGTATTGCCAATGCAGGACTTCATCAGTGAAATGATGGGCTCCCGGAAAAGCCGTGCGCAGCAGGGATCCGATCAGGGACAGGGATTCGGGGTCCGCGTCCACGGGCCGTAGCTCGTATGCTTGCATGGCCGCCAAGATAGGGTGGAGGAAGGGGCTTGTTGGCGGGCGGCGCGGCAAACGCGGCACAGCTCCGTAGTTTTCCACCCTTGGAAGAAGCAACATGAAGATGCGTGCGATATTTTTCCTGTTCCTTGGCCTGCTTGGCCCCGCAGCCATGGCCCAGGTGAACGGCAAAGGCGCGGTGCAGTTGGGCGTGGGCATCAACATGGGGGCCCATGCCACGCTGTTCGAGAGTGAGATCACGGTCCTCGGGTTCACCAAGAAGTTCAGCGATCACGACGGTGCGTTGACCTTGACGGTGCCGTTGGAGGTGCAGGTGGGCTTGGCTGACCGGGTCAGCCTGGGGCTCTACTTGGAGCCGGGCAGCTATGTGGATTCGGCGGGCACCCATCCGAACAAGCTGTTGTTGCTGGGCATGTCCGTCCGTTACTATGTGGTGAACAAGGAGCGGGGAGGGGTGTACCTGAACGCTGACCTCGGGACCACCAGCTTGGAGATCAGTGATGTGGGCAGTGCTTGGAACCAGTCCAAGTACACGGATCGGTACGAAGGCGGCCATGTTCGCTTGGGGGTGGGCGGCCTGTACTTTTTGGGGAACACCTTCGGCCTGCATGGCGGGATCCGCTACGTGGCGGTCAACTTTCGGTGGAAGGGCCGCACCCCTCGGGATCCCATGCTCGATGCCTTGAATTACAAGGCGAACCTGAAAACTTCCGGCGCCCTGCTGGAGCTTGGGATGCAGTTGAAATTCTGACCCAGGGAGCCTTGTGAAAGCCTACCTGGACCGGTGGATGCCCTTTGTGTCGCCGGGACGTTTACATTTGCCGCCCGTCCACCCGGCATGGACATTTATTGAAAGCCTCCTTAGCTCAGCGGTAGAGCAGCTCATTCGTAATGAGCAGGTCGTTGGTTCAAATCCGACAGGAGGCTCACTAGAGCAGCAAGCCCTCCAGGCAATTGGGGGGGCTTTTTCGTTGAATGGCTCCAGAGTGCCTCGAAGAACATCGAGCCGATGGCACAAGCGTTTATCGTTCGTGTCAGTCAAGGCGCGACGAAAGGAAGCTGCCCATAGGTAACTGACTGAGGAAGCAACTGGCACATCCCGGCCTGGCGGGAGGAGAATGACCGAGCGAGGTCCGATATGCATCGGCCGCTTGCCCAAAGGGTCGGCGCGAAGTGCCGATGACGGGGGGAGCGAGGTTCTTCGTGGTACCCTTCACCAAGCGGCCCGGAGCAATCCCAGCAGGTCGCTTTCAGATGGTGCGGCCATAAGGGTTGCAGGGGCGTGCTTGCGGGCCGTGGCGTCCACCTTTTCGGCCTTGGCGAATACCGCGTCATCCATGTGGTCCTGGTCGGCGGCGATGGTTTCCGCGGCAACCTCCATCAGGGCTGTTGCGGATGAACTCCAGCTGCTGTCCATGGGCGGTGCCGCACCGGCACTGCGCACCGCAATGTCGGCCAAGGCAGCCGTGGGCGGGGCGGGAGCGGGAACGGCTTGCCGGGGTGCCGGCGCGGGCATTTCCGTTTGCTCCGTTGCGGCTTCGGTGGCCCCGTGTGCCGTACCTGTGGGCGGTGCCGATACCTCCGCCGGCCGGGGCGGTGTTTGCACCTCGGTCTCCTTCAGCGATGCCACCATGCCTTTTTCCGATCGGTGAATGGCCTGCCAGACCGAAAGCGAGCCTGTGATGAGCAGGGTTACAACCCCCAGGGCGAGTGCAGGTCGCCAATAGTGCACCGGCCTTGCCGGCGCCATGAATGCGGCCACGCTGTTGAGCCAGATCCGCCATTGCGGCCGTTGTTGCTCGCGGAAAGCCTGCAGCACGTGCTCGCGCACCGCCGGGTCGGCGTCCACGGGGGGCTGCCGGCTGCCTTCTTCCTGCATGTGCAGCAGCAGCGCGCGCATGCGGGTGTAATCGGCGGCGCTCTCCAAGTGTCGCAGCACGTAGGCCTTCTCCTCGGCCAGCAGCTCATCGAACCCACGTTCCAGCATCAGGTGCTCGATGTCTTCGGGGGCGTATCGTTCCGGGCGTTCCATGGTTGCGTTCATTGCCCCGTGGCGGGTGCGGTGCGTTGCTTGGGGTTGGGGTCGAATTCGGGCAGGGCGGCGGCCAGTTTGCGAACGGTGTAGAACAAGCGGCTCTTCACGGTTCCCTCGGAAATGCCGAAGCTGGCCGCGATCTCCTTGATGGCCATGTCCTCTTGGTAGCGCATCACGAAGGTGGCCTTGTGGTCGGGGTCGAGCTTGTCCAGCTCGTCCTGTAGCCGGGCGTTGAAGTGTTCATGGTCCACCCGTGCCCCTCCGTCGGGCTCCACGGCGTGGTTGTTCAGCACCTTCAGCGCGGGAACGGCGGCGGCACGCACGGCCATGCGGCGGTATTCATTCTTGCACATATTGTTGGCCATGCTGTACAGCCATGTGCGGAAAGGGCGGCCCTGTTGGTAACTGGCCGGCTGCTGCGCTAACTTGATGAACAGTTCCTGCAGGAAATCCTGGGCCCGTTCCCGGTCTTGCCAGAGCATCCGATGGAAGTAGGTGAGCATCTGGCGGCGATAGCGATCGAAGAGGGTTGCAAAGGCTTGCTCCTGGCCTCGTACTACCAGCTCCATCAGCCGTTCGTCGCTGAGGTTTTCCGGGTCTTTGCGGAAAAGTCCCATGGCGGCTCACGGTTTGAGTACGCCCAGTTTGCGCAGGTCGGACAAGGTGCCGGTAGCCCTGGCCAAGCGCTCGATCTCGGCCTGTACGCTATCGGCCTCCCTCGTGCGCCCGGCTTGCCGGAGCTGCCCCAGCAGCACGGCCCCCGGGAGGAGGTAGTTGCGGCTGAGCGGCCCGGCATCCGCCGGTTTGCGCATGGTCTTCCAGTGGCGTTCCAGTTCGGCGGCGTAGCCCGGTGATGCGGGCCCGACGCGGAATGCGGCACCGATGGCGTGCAGCTGCCCGGGGAACGACCCGAGCCAAGCGGGATCGAGGCTAAGCGCGAAGAAGACCGGTCGCCGGGTGGACCGGAGCAGGCTTTGTGCGAAGGCCGGCCCTTCGGGGGGAACGCTTCCGGAGGCACCCGCCTGGAGCCATATACGGGCCCGGTAATTCGCGTCGGCGAGCAGGCGGCGGTCCACCACCAGCACCTTCGGTTTGACCTTGTTGACTACTTGGGCCACCACCAAGGGCTGCACATCCATGTCGCCGTTGGCGAAGATCACGGCGTCGTCCGGCAGGCAGGAGAGCACGTCATGGGCCACTGTCAGCAGGGCGGGGGCGAGGCCTCCCCGTTGCTCCAAGGCGTTGGCCCATTGGGCCGTGGCACCCGCATCTCCATCCCGTATGGCCTTGGATAGCAGGGGGGAGATCAATTCGGTGCGGGCCGGCGCCAAGCCTCTTGCGGCCTCCAACTCCGCGAAGGCCGCCGCCGCCGGGAATTCCAGGTAGAACCGGGCCAGATGTTGCTCGAAGCTGTTGGGGGCCACAGTGGCGATCCCGACGGCCATGCGTTCCAATTGCCCCAGATCGGCCGGGCTTAAGTTGGCGTTGTTGCTGCTGTTGAGGGCGTCATATTCGCTGCGGAACCAATTCCACTGGATGGTGGCATTCTCCGGCGCAGCCTCCTTGACCGCCCGCCATTGCTCGGCCCGCTTCGCATTGGCCGGATCATCCCAAGCACCTTGCAGGTTGGTGATGGGGGCGGGCATGGCCGGCAGGGCTTGGTCCAAATTCTGCCCGCTGCCCAGCAGGCAGGAGCACAACGCAAGAAGGAGGAACGCGGTCCGCTTCATGGAAAGGGATTCAAGGGGCGGTACACGCAAGGTGGCAATAAGTTCGATCGGTCCCCCGGCTACGATCATGTGGCTGCCTGCAGGCTCACTCCGTTTCGATCAGGATCTCGTCCGCGAACAGGTGTGAGGGCTCGCCATTGCCCGGATGCCAAGCAGGGCAGGGGCCGGCGTTGGTGGCGATCACCTTCACGTAGCGGGCCTGCTTGTTGAGCATCTCGGTCATCATGTCCTTCAGCAAGGTGCCCTCCTCGTCGCGCGGGGTGGTGTTGGTCACGGTGGCCGAGCTCCAGTTGATGCCGTTCATGCTCCAGGCGAATTGGACCTCGGCAGGGAACCAGATCCACGAACGCTCCTCCTGCAGTACGCTCAGGCCAAGGCGCTTCAGTTTTTTCACGCTGCCGAGGTCCACTGTGGCAAGGAGGTCGATGCCGTAATAGCCCTGCCAGTCGCCGGTCCGCCAATCCTGCGAGCCACGGATGCCGTCGATGAGGGCCGTTTCGCCCCCGGCGGCATACTGGGGTGACCACTTGCTTTCCACCGTGATGGACCGCTCGGGATCAACCTGTACAAAACGGGCCGTCACCACCGGACCCAAGCCTTGCCTGCCCACGGTGGCGCTTTTGACGGTGCTATTGTGGTCGATGGTAAATGATCCGCGGTAGCGCGGGCTCTTAGCGGTGGGCATGGTTCCGTCCAAGGTGTACACGATGGGACTTCCGTCGTCCAGCGTACTGATGGACACCTCCATGGACTCCTTGAAGGTCTGGGAAGTGGCCGCGATCACCGGTGCCGCCGGTATCTGCCAGGCCAGGTCTGGGGTGGCGGGAGGGGTGCCGGGCGGCGGGAGGCCAGGTACCGTTTCCAATGGGCGCCACATGTTCGTCAGTTCGAGCTGCATGTCCAGGCCGGCCATCAGGTCCGTGTAGGACAGGGTGCGCATACGTTTCCTTTCCCCGTTAACCGTTGCGGAACGGACCAGACGCGGTCCGTCCAGTTCACCACTGCAGCGTACGTTGACCGTTTTGCCATTGGCGAGATGGATGCGGTATCCGTGGAAGATCGGCGAAAGCAGTTCCATGCTCTCATCGCCCGGCGCGATGGGGTAGAGGCCGAGGGCGCTCATCACGTACCAAGCGGACATCTGGCCGCAGTCCTCGTTGCCACTGAGCCCGTCGGGCGCGTCGGCATATAGATCGGTAAGGATGCGCTGCACCATGGCCTTGGCCTTGTCCTGCCGGCCCAGCCGGTTGTACATCCACGCCATGGCATGGCTGGGCTCGTTGCCGTGGGCGTACTGGCCGATCAGGCCGGTGATGTCGCTCTGGTCGCGGCCGGTGGTGCGCTCCCTGGCACTGAACAGGTTGTCCAAGTGCTGTTCCAATCCACCTTGGCCGGTGTTCCTCAGCAGGCGGTCGAAGCCTTCCACGTCCTGCGGCACGAAGGCGCTATAGTGCCAAGCGTTCGCTTCGGTGAAGTCGAAGTTGACCTCGTAGGGGTCGAAAGGCTCGCGGAAGCCGCCGTTGCGCCGTGCGCGGAAGAAGCCTGTTGCCGGGTCGTACAGGTTCCGCCAGTTGGCGCTGCGCGCGAAAAAGGCCCGTGCAAGGCTGTCCCGGCCCATGGCCTGTGCCATGCGGGCAATGCACCAGTCGTCGTATGCGTATTCCAAGGTGCGGCTCACGCTCTCGCTCTGGTCCTCGCTGCTGATGTAGCCCTGCTTGCGGAGGGCATGCAGCCCGGGCTCCTCGCGCATGGCGCTGGCCACCATCGCCTTCAGGGCCTGTTCGGCATTGAAGCCGCGGAAGCCCTTGATGTACGCGTCGGCGATTGCGCTCACGCTGTGGTAGCCGATCATGCAATCGGTCTCGTTGCCCCAGAGCTCCCACACGGGCAGGCGGCCGGCCTTGTCGTAAATGTCCAAGAAGGTCCTGATGAAATCCTCGGTCCGCTCCGGCTCGATGATGGTGAGCAGGGGATGCAGCGTGCGGAAGGTGTCCCACAGGCTGAACACGGTGTACACGTCGTGCTTGGCGGTGTGCACCTCGCCGTCGTTCCCGCAGTACCGCCCGTCCACGTCGCTGAAGAGGTAGGGGGCCAGGAAGCAATGGTAGAGGGCGGTGTAGAAGATCCGTTGCTGCTCAGGTTCCCCGCCCAGCACCTCGATGCGGCCCAAGGCCCGGTTCCATTCCTCCTCGGCCGCGGAGCGCGTGCCATCGAAGTCCCAGCCCGGCATTTCGGCCTCCAGGTTCTTCCGGGCGCCTTCCACGCTCACGGCGCTGATGCCCACTTTCACCAGTACCGGGCCATTGGTTTCGGGCAGGGTGATCACGGCCACCGAGCTGTCGCCGAGCCCTTGGCCCAAGCTAACCGGCACGCTGAAGCGGATGCAGTAATAGAGGTGCTGGTCGCGTGCCCAGGAGGAACTGCGCCGCTCACCGGTGATCTCCTGTACACCCGTCTGGCGGATGGAGCTCCGCAGCAGGCGGTCGCGGTGGCGGAGGTCGAGCACGAAGGAGCGATCATCCTTGCGGTTGAAGCGGTAGCGGTGGACGCCCACGCGCTTGGTGGTGGTCAGCTCCACGTCCACGTCGGGATCATCGAGGTGCACCCGGTAGTAGCCGGCATGGGCGGCCTCGCGTGCATGGGAAAAGCGGGAACGGTACTCCTTCGGTTCGGTGGTAAGGCCGCCGCTGAGGGGCATCAGGAGCACATCGCACAGGTCGGCCACGCCGGTGCCGCTGAGGTGGGTGTGGCTGAAGCCATAGATCAGGCTGTCGCTGTAATGATATCCGCTGCAGCCGTCCCATTCCACGGGATCGGGGCGCGTGTCGGGCCCCAACTGCACCATGCCGAAGGGCAGGCACGGGCCGGGGAAGGTGTGGCCGTGGCCGCCGGTGCCCACGAAGGGATTGACCAGTTCGGTGGCGTAGTTGGTGGCCCAAGTGGTGGTGTCCTGCGCCAGTAGAAGGGTAGGGGCCAACAAGGCCGCGAACAGCAAGCGACAGATGTGCATGGGGCGAAAATACCGCCTCCGCAGGGCTCACATGGCCGTCAGCGCCGCTGCCCCCAGGATGGCGGCATCATCATCCGGCAGGGCGGAGGCCACGATGTCCACGCGGCCGTGGTAGATGTTCAGCAGGGCCCGGTCAAACCATTTCTGCAAGGGGTCCATCAGCCATTTGCCGCTGCGGGCGATGCCGCCGAAGAGGACGATGCGCGCCGGACCGGTGGCGGCCACCGCGTTGGCCAAACCCACGCTGAGCCAGCGCGCGGCATGGCGGAAGGTCTGCAGGGCAGCCTCGTCGCCGCGCTCTGCCGCCTCGGAAAGGAAGCGCACCCCTTCGTGCTTTTCCAGCAAGGCCTCATCACCGTCCAGCTCGAGATAGGTCTGCCGCAGGCCCCGGATGCTCACGTATGCCTCCAGGCAGCCGCCCCGCCCGCAGGTGCACGGCCGACCGTCGATCACGATGGTCATGTGCCCCACCTCCCCAGCGTTGCCGTGGCTGCCGAGGATCAATTGCCCGTTGCTGATGAAGCCGCTGCCCACGCCGGTGCCGAGGGTGACCACCAGCAGGTCGTTGTATCCCTTCCCCGCACCGTATTGCCATTCCCCCAGTGCGGCGGCATTGGCATCGTTGCCCAGCACGCTCCGCAGGCCGGTGCGCTCCTCCATCATTTTGGCCAAGGGCACGTCGTGCGTCCACGGTAGGTTGGGAGCCATCTCGATGATGCTGGTGAGCTGGTTGGCGTTGGGCGCCCCGATCCCGATGGCGGCTGGGGAGGCCCCATGCTTTTCGGACAGGCGGCGCACCTCGCTTGCCAACGCATCCGCAAAGGCGTGCTCATCGGCGTGGCCCGTGGTGGGGATTCGCGCCGTGCCGATCACCTTCCCGTTGTCCACCAGCCCGATCTTGGAACAGGTTCCCCCGATATCGATCCCGATCAGCATCCCTTCTTTCATTCCTTGACTCACCGCTATCTGTAGTTGCTTTTTACCCTGGGCGTAACCGAAGGGTCAAGTTTTCATCGGCTTGGAGCCTTCAAACCCGAACCACGCCAAGTAGAGGTAGCACAGCAAGGGCAGAACAAAGCTCAGGTGCATGGCGCGGTCCATCGAGCCCATGGGCTCCAAGAGGTCGATCAAACCGCCCTGTGCCACGGGGATCAGCGCGCCGCCCAAGATCATCATCACCAGCAGGGAGCTGCCCTGGCCGGTGTCATCGCCCAGCCCGTCAATGGCCAAGGTGAAGATGTTGCTCCACAGGATGGAGTTGAACAGGCCGATGGCAAGAATGGCCCAGAGGGCGGCGGATCCGGAGCTCAGCATGGTGAGCAGGACCAAGGCTGCGGCGATCAAGGCAAAGGAACCGGTGGCCTGCCGCGGCCGGCTGCCTACCAGGATGAAGGCCAGCATATTGGCAACGATCAGAAGGGCCATGGGCCACAGTTGGCCGATCTCCAGTCCGTTGCTCAGCAGGTTCACCACCCACAGCAGCAGGAACATGGCCACACCGATGGCGGCCAGCAAGGCCATCTTGGCGGCACCGCGCAGCTTGTTGCTGAGGGCGGCCGCCCCGAGGAAACGTCCGCACATGGCACCGCCCCAGTACAGGCTGAGGTAGTTCGTGGCCTCGTTATGGGGCAGGCCCGCCACGCCGTCCAGTTCCAGGAAGCTGATGATCAGGCTGCCGATGGCCACCTCGGCGCCCACGTAACAGAAGATGGCCAGCATGCCGTTGCGCAGTTGGCGGTGGCGCAGGGCGTTCTGCGGCACGCCGACACCGGTATGCGGCGGCTCAGGCAGGGTGGTGGACCATACCCATAAGGCTTGCGCCGCCAGCAGCGCCGCGAAAAACGCATAGGGCCAGCGCACGGCATCGTCGCCCTTGAAGAACTCGAAAATGAGGGCACCGCCGATCAACGGGGCGAGGGTGGTGCCGAGGGAATTGAAGCCTTGGGCCAGGTTCAGGCGGCTGCTGGCGCTTTCCGCGGGCCCGATGATGGCCACGAAAGGATTGGCCGCGATCTGCAACAGGGTGAAACCCAGTCCGAGCACAAAGAGGGCCAGCAGATAGAAACCGTAGGCGTGGATATAGGTGGCCGGCACAAAGAGCAGGCTGCCCGTGGCGCTCAACAGCAGCCCGCCGATCAGGGCGCGCTTGTAGCCGATGCGCTGGATGGGGTCGCCGTTGCGGCTGGAATGGAGGTAATAGGCCAGCGACCCCAGGAAGTAGGCCCCGAAGAAGCAGAACTGCACGAGCATGCTCTGCCACCAGCTAAGGGTGAACACGGCCTTCAGGTGCGGGATGAGCACATCGTTCATCACCGTCATGAAGCCCCACATGAAGAAGAGCGTGACCAGCACGGCCATGGGGCCTGCCACTTTGGTGGGGGCCCCGGCCGGGTCCTCCTCAACGATCTGCATGGTACCGGTTGATAACTTGCAATTATAGATCACCCATCTTTGGTGACGGAGGCTACATTCGTCGCACTAAAACCAATTCACATGAAACACTTTACACTGTTTACGGCCGCAATGGCCATGGCATTCGGGGTCCAGGCCCAGATCAATGACGGCAGCTTCGAGGGCTCAGGATGGAACGAGGCCTCCTTCCTTTTCGGAACGCCCTTGTGCACCGTTGCTGAATGTGGCAACTGTGGCGGCCCCTGCGTGCCCCGCACCGGCCAACGTTATGCCTGGTTCGGTGGCAGCGGCTCTCCGGACGAGGTGGCCTCGGTGGATCAGGACGCAACCATCCCCAACGGCAGTTCCGCGAATGTGGTGATGTACGTCAAGATCCCCCACGGTGGCGACGGCACGGCCGCGAACACGTTCATCGTATACGTTGACGGCAACAATGTGGGGACCCTGACGGCCCTTGATACAGCCCAGTATGTTGATTACACGCTTTGGTCGGTTAACGTGAGCGCCTATGCCGATGGCGGAGTACACAACATCAAGCTGGAAGGTTCCGAGAATGGAGGTAATACCATTTCGCAATAAGATTTAGTCCGTCATGTTGATAAGTTCTTGTTG
>DAOKZW010000027.1:0-49288 GCA_035325445.1 Flavobacteriales bacterium | reverse complement strand
TGATGGTCACGCTGGTGAGGTTGTTGTCACCGTTGTTCAGCAGGGTCACCACGGGTGCCATGGTGGATCCGCAGATCTGGCCCGGGGCAATGTTGACGATGCCGGTGATGGCCGCGTCGTTATGCGCCGGGTGTTCCACCATCAGGCCGAACGTGCCGGCCATGTTGGCACCGCCGCTGTTGTACACCACCATCAGGTAGTCGGTGTTCGGGGTCAGGTTGAGCACTTGGTATCCGGCACCATCCGGTTCGCAGGCCGTGCTGCCGCTGGCACCAGGGCCGGAGCAGCCTCCGTTGAACAGGGCGTAGTCCACAACGGGGGCAGTGTACTGGCCATTCTGGTTGTTGTCCAGCAGGGTCAGCAGGGTGTGGTTGTAGTCACCGCTGTTGAAGCTGAACCATACGCCCATCACGGGGTCGGCACCCGAGCATGCGGTCGGGCCGTCGGCCGTGGCGCAGGCGTTGCTGAAGGAGGCCGGGCTGTTGCTGCCGTCGGCCAGGTTGTTGGCCAACACTTGTGCACTGCTGCAGTTGTCGTTGGCCGGCGGGGTGCAGACGGTGCCGCAGGTCACCGACAGCGTGTAGCTGCCGCTGGCGTTGCCGGCACCATGCACCGCGATCCAGTAGGTCGTGCCGGGCACGCCATTGATCGTGATGCTGCTGCCGCCGTTGGCACAGCCGGATGCGTTGTCGTTCATGGTCACGCAGCTCAGGTTGCTGCAATCGGTGCCGGTGAACACGGAGATCCGGGTGTCGAAGCCGCTTCCGCAGGTGCTGAAGGTGACTGCTTCCGAAGTCGTGGCCTCGTAGGTCCACCAGTTCTGTCCGCCCGTGCTGGCCGGGCCGTTGAACGCGCAGGCGCTGGCCGGCATGTTGTGCGGCACGCCGGTGGTGTTGCCGGGGTAGCTGCCGCCGCACAGCACGGGTGCTGCGTTGCTGCAGGTGTTGTTCGGCTCCACGCACTGCGTGATGGCTTCCCAGCCCGCGTAGGTCATGCTACCGTCGCTCACGAAGGCGAAGGTCAAGCAACCGCTCGCGTTGTTGCTGGTGAAGGGACCGGGCAGACTGCTGTTGAGGTCACCCGACCAGCCGCCGGCACCGTAGCTCGTGTTGCCATAACCGGCATCGCTGCTGCTCGCGAACTTCGGGGCGGCCGTGGTCGGGCCGTTGAAGATGAACAGCTTGTCGTAGTTGGCCTCGGTATAGAAGCTGTTGAACAGCACACGCACTTGGTCGCCGGGGTTGGAGGCGCAGTAGGTCTTCACCCAGTCCTCGCTTACACCATAGTTGCCCGAAGGTCCACCGGTGTCGTAGAACGGATCGCCGCAGGCAGAGCCCGTGGAGAAGTTGACCGGTCCGGCCCAGAAGCTGAGGTCGCCTCCGCCGCAGTTGGCTCGCACATAGAAGCTATACGCCGTGCTGGACGAGAGACCCGTCACGCTGGCCGTGGTCACGCCCGCAGCCGTGTTGCCGCTGGCGGCCAAGCCCGTGGCACCGCTTCCGGGGGTGCCGCTGGTGCGCACTTCCCATGCATAGCCGCTGCTCGGTGCAGACGTGCTGGCGGTCCAGTTGAAGCTGGCGCTGTTGGTGCTCACCGTGTTCACCGCCACGCTCAAGGGAGGCCAGCAGGTGGGCTCAGCACCGGCAGTGAACTTCACTTGGGCGATCGTCGCGTTCGGGCCGTAGTTGGCCGTGGGCGGAGATGCCGGATTCGGGTTGGTGCCATCGCTGTAGTACAGGATGCCGCGGTTGGAACCGGAGGCAAATGCCGCCCAGTTGGCCGTGCAGCTGTAGCTCGCCGAGTTCTCGTCAACGGCCACCACGATGTTGCTGGTGCCGTCCCACAGGAAGCCCGGGTTCAGCGTGATCTCCATCCATTGGCCCGGCACCGCGTTGATGACGCCGCTGAACACTTGGGTGAGCTGGCTGTAGGGCACCCAGTCGCTGGTGTTGGCGAAGCTGGCCTTGCTGGTGTTGCCCATGTACACCACCCAGTCCTTCCACTCGGCGGTGCTGCTGGCGCCACCGGTGTACTTGAAGGCCACTTTGCTGATGTACGAACCGCCCGTGTATTCGCTCGCCAAGTAGATCTGTTGCGAGTAGTTGTAGCCGTAGCAGCTATAGATGGGGAAGTACCCGCTGGTTGCCGTGCCGGTGCCGATCTGTACGGTGCCGGTGGTGAAACTCACGGGGCCGATCCATTCGCTGGCATCGTTGGTGCCGCACACGGCGCGCACGTACACGCTGTAGCCCGCGCCGGTGGTCAGGCCGGTCACGTTCACACTGGTTACGCCCGTTGCGGTGGTGCCGCTGGCGGCCAAGCCGCTGCTGCCGCTACCGGCTGCGCCGCTGGTGCGCACCTCCCACTCGTAGCCGTTGGCCGGGTTGGAGAGGCTGGCGGTCCAGCTGAAGCTGGCATCGTTGCTGCCCACGCTGTTCATCATCAGGCCGGTGGGCACCAAGCAGGTCGGGGCCTCGGCCACGCTGAAGTCGTCGATCAGCAGGTCGTTGTAGAACTGGCTGCCACCAACGGTGGAGGCAAGCGCCACCAAGCGGAAGCGGGTCACGCTCGGGATGCCTGCGGGCACAATGGCCGTATGCTCGATCCAGTTGGGCGAGTTGCCGCCATAGTTCAGCATTTGCACCCAGGTGCTGCCATCCCACACATCCAGGCGGATGCGGTTCTGGGCCACGTCGTTCGTGTTGTTCGACAGCATCCAGAAGGTCACTTGGGCGTTGGTCAAGCCGCTGATGTCGATCAGCGGGCTCTCCAAGCTGTTGGCCAAGATGTCTGCGGAACCGTCGATCCAGGCATAGTTGCCCGATCCGCTGGTATGGTCGACCGCGCCGGCCACGCCGTAGTCCGGGCCGAATGCACCGCTGGCGTTGAAGAGCCATTGCTCACCGGGGCCGGGGTTGTCCCAGCAACCCGGGGTGTTCAGGCTGGCATCGAAGTTCTGCGTGTAGGGCGCAGTGAACGTGGCGCACGGCGTGCTGAAGGTGTAGGGACCGGCCCAGCCGCTCAGGCCATCGCCGTCGCAATCGCTGCGCACGTACAGGCTGTAGCTGGTGATCGGGGCCAGCAAGCTCGTGCTGGCCGTGGTGCCAGCGGTCGTACCGCTGTCCGCAAGGCCGGTGTTACCGCTTCCGGGGGCACCGCTGGTGCGCAGCTCCCATTCATACCCGCTGGGTACGGGGGAGGCCGCGTTCCAGCTCAGGTCTGCGCCGCTGGCCGTCACGTTCGTGGCGGTCAGGCCCGTGGGCGGGAAGCAGGTGGGCATGGCACCGCTATACAGGCGTATCTGTGCCAAGGTGGCCGTGGGCCCCTGGGTAGCCCCCGGGGGCGACATGGGATCCGGGTTGGTGCCGTCACTGTAGTACAGCATGCCCCGGTTGCTGCCTGCCGCAAAGGAGCTCCAGCTCGCGGTGCAGCTGTAGCTGGGGGAGTTCTCATCCACGGCCACCACGATGTTGCTGGTGCCGTCCCACAGGAAGCCCGGGTTCAAGGAGATCTCGACCCACTGGCCGGCCACGGCGTTGATGTCACCGCTGAACACCTGGTTCAGTTGGGCATAGGGCACCCAATCGGTGGTGCTGGCAAAGCTGGCCTTGGTCGTGTTGCCCATGAATACCGTCCAGTTCTTCCACTCGGTGGTGCTGCTGGCGCCGCCCGTGTACTTGAAGGCGATCTTGGTGATGTAGGGCTGACCGGTGTACTCGCTGGACAGGTAGATCTGCTGCGAGTAGTTGTAGCCGTAGCAGCTATAGATGGGCAGGTAGGAGTTGGTGCCGTTGCCGGAACCGATCTGTGTCAAGCCGGGCGTGAATACCGATGCCGGGCTCCAAGCGCTGGTCTCGCCCACACATACGCTGCGCACGTAGACGCTGTAGGTGGTCGCGCTGCTCAGGGGGCTCAACAGGATGGCCGGGCTACCGGAAGCCACGTTGCCGCTCATCACCAGGCCGGCTGCACCGCTACCGGCCGCACCGCTGGTGCGCAGCTCGTAGTCGTAGCTCACCGCACTGTTGTCCGTCCAGCTCAGCTCGGCGCTGCTGCCGGTCACGTTGGTCACGGCGATGTTGTTGGGCACGGCGCAGGGCGGTACCACGATGTTCACCATGTAGTCCTCGGTTTCGCCGTACGACTCCAGCGTGCAGGGATCAATGCTGCCGGGAGCCGTGTAATACACCAAGCGCACACGCATACGCTGGTTGCCACCGGTGGCATTGGTGGGAACCGTGAAGGTGAACGGCGTGCTGGTGCCGATCGAGCTGAGCTCCGCGACCACTTCGCTTTCGCTGAAGCTGCCGTCGCCGTTGAAATCGATCCAGATCCTCACGTTCTCAGTATAGGTGCTGTTGGTGCCGATGGTGCCGGAGTAGGTGCTGCCCGCCGTCAACGAGGGTGCGGGCATGGTCGTGTAGTCGCCATATCCGGCCGCGCTGCAGCCGCTGTTGCTGTTGGTCAGCGTGATGTCGTCACCGGTGAGGCTGAAGTTGTCGATCTGGTCACCGTCCGAGCAGTCGTAGCTGTAGGTCGGTGTGCAGAAGCAGGCGTTGGCCGGGTTCAGGTTCACGGTGAGGGACGTGCTGGAGGCGGAGCTGCCATAGGCGCAGGTCACCTCGCAGTAGTACGTCGTCGTCTGGCTCAGCGAGGTGGAGTAGCTCGGGGAGTTGGTGCCCACGGCCGTGTAGGTCACCCCACCGTCCGTGCTGGCATACCACTGGTAGCTCAAGCCATCCTCGACCACCGTGTTGCTCAAGCCCAAGGTGAACGGAACGGTTGCGCAGGCATTGCCCGGGCCCGTGGTTGAACCCGGGGCGGGGGTGCCGCTGCAGGTGCCCAAGGCCACCACTACGAAGGTGTAATCCTCGAACTCGCCGCTGAGGTTGGTCATGCAGGGATCGGCCGGGCCGGTGGCCGGGGTGAAGGAGATGCCGACCCGCATGCGCGTGGTGCCGAATGTGGCGGTCATCGGCACGGTGAAGCTGCCGCTCGGTGTGTTGGAGTATGCTGTGCTGGAGTAGGCGATCTCGCTGCTGCTGAACACGCCGTCCTGGTTCCAGTCCACCCAAATGCGGAAGCCGAAGGTGCTCGTGCCGCCGCATTGCGTCGCGACGCTCACAGTTCCGCCCGGGTTCTGGGATACGGTAAGGGAGGTGAAATCACCATAGCCACCCGCGGAGAATCCGCTACCGAGGTTGGAGATGTTCTGGATGCCGTTGGTGGTGATGAAGTTGTTGATGTAGTAGCTGGCATTGACGCCGCCCGGGGTGCAGTAGCACTCGTTCGCTGCCTTCATGCCGATGCTGATGGGGTCGCTGGAACCGCTGCCCACGCCGCTGCAGGTCACTTCGCAGTAGTACGTGGTGGCCACGGTCTGCGAGATGGTGAGGGTGGGGGTGTTGCCACCTACCGCGGTGTACGTCAAACCGCCGTCGGTGCTGGCATACCACTGGTAGCTGATGCCCGAGAAGTTGTAGGTATCGCTGATCCCCAAGGTGAAGTTCGTTCCGGGGCATGCCATGGCCGGGCCGGTCGTGGCACCCGGATCGGGCGTTTCCGTGCAGGCATCGCCTGCCACGATGGTGATGCAGTAGTCCTCCGTCTCACCGCTTCCCAAGGCGGTGCAGGCATCGCCTGAGCCGTTGGGGTTGCCGCTCAGGCGGCTGCGGACGCGCATGCGGACATTGCCCAGCACCGAACTGGCCGGTACCGTTACCTGAACGGAACCCGTGGTACCCGTGGTGTACACTTGGTACCACTCGCTGGGAGAGAAGGTGCCGTCGCCGTTCCAGTCGAACCACACCGAGGTGATGGCATCAGCGTCGCACGTCATGGAGAACGTGTAGGTCAATGCCTGGGCCAAGGTGGTGGTGGCGGTCTGGAAGGAGTAGTATCCCGCGTTGGTGGTGCATCCCGTGGAGTTGTTCAGCGTGTTCAGCGTTACGTTGGTGATGCAGGCGCTGCCTTGGTTGGTGGCCGTGCAATAGCTGGCGCACAGGCAGTTATCGCCCATGTCCACGAGCAACGGCGCGCTAGCCTCGGTGGCGGCCTCGGCCACGCAGGTCATCAATACCCGGTACCAAGTGGCCGTCGTTTGGCTTGTGCTGAAGGTCTTGCCGGTACCGGCGGCATCCGTCCACACGGTGCCGTCATCGCTGGTCTGCCACTGGTAAGTGTAGCCGGAGGTGATGCCGGGGTCGTTGGAAATGCCCAGGCTGAAGGTGGCGCCGCTGCAGGCCATGCTCGGTCCCGTGGTGTTCCCGGGGTCCGGGGTGCCCGCGCATGCGCTCAACTCTTGGACGTCGATGTCATCCAAGTACAGCTGGTTCTGGTTGTCGATGGAGTAGCACTTGAAACCGATGTAGTACACACCCGTGGTGGCCGGGGTGAAGTCCACCGAGTTCGTCTGTACGGTCGTGGTCAGGATGGAGCTATGGTCGGCCAAGAGGTCGGTCATGTCACCTTCCGTATTCCCCGTGCCGTAGGACACCGACATCCGTTCGGTGTAGAACGTGCTATTGTTGAAGTATTTATAGCTCAACCGGTAGGTGCTTCCCGCTTGCAGTTGCAGGCCTTGGGTGAACAGCCAGCTGTTCATCGGCGGGCTTCCGCTGGACGTGTAGGTCACGTTGGCCACGTTGCCCGTCATGCCAGTGGGTGCAAGCGCCGTCCTCCACGCATTGCCGCTGATCGTCTGCAGGCTCATGCAAGTGGGTATGGCCGGTGTCGTCACACTGTTGAAGTTCTCAAAGTAGGGCACGTTCGTGGCCGTGCACGGCGTGGTGAAGCTGTACGGGCCTGCCCATGGGCTTTCGTCACCAACACAGTTGCTCTGCACGAAGAGGTGGTAGGTGGTGTTGCCGGAGAGCAGGCTCGTGCTGGCCGTGGTACCGGCCGTGTTGCCATTGTCCACCAATCCCGTGGAGTTGTCCGGCGTGCTGCCGGGCGTGTGCAACTCCCAGTCGTAGCTCAGGGGCGACGAGCCGCTGGCGGTCCAGGAGAAGTTGGCGCTGGTGCCGGTCACGCCGCTGGCACCCAGGCCGGTCGGCGGTGTGCAACCCGGTGCCTCCATCGAGTAGAACCGGATCTGGGCGATGTTCGCGTTTGGCCCATAGTTGGCCGTGGGCGGCGAGGCCGGATTCGGGTTGGTGCCATCGCTGTAATACAACAGGCCCCGGTTGCTGCCTGCAGGGTAGGCCGCCCATGCAGCCGTGCAGTTGTAGCTGGCCGTGTTTTCGTCAACGGCCACCACAATGTTGCTGGTGCCATCCCACAGGAAGGGCGTGTCCAAGGTGATCTCGATCCAAGTGCCATTGGTGGGCGTGCTGGTGATGCTGCCGTTGAACACTGGGCTCAGGGAGGCCAAGGGGATCCAGTTGCTGGTGTTTGCGAAGCTCGCTTGGCTGGTATTGCCCATGTACACTACCCAGTCCTTGGCGGCAGCCAATGTGGTGGTGCCACTTACGAACTTGAAGGCGATCTTCGTGATATAGGGGTCCATGCCTAGGACCTCACTCGCCAGATAGATCTGCTGCGAGTAGTTGTACCCGTAGCAGGAATAGATCGGGAAGTAGGAGGTGGTCGTTGCTCCATCGCCCACTTGGGTCACGCCCATGGTGAAGGTCACGCCGTTTGTCCAAGCGCTGAGGTCGCCACCGCCGCAATTGGCCCGCACATACACCGTGTAGGTCTGATACATGGTGAGGCCCGTGGCCGAGGCGGTGGTTACGCCCGCACCAGTGGTGCCGCTCTCCTCGAGACCCGTGTTGCCGCTGCCGGGGGCGCCGCTGCTGCGCACCTCCCACTCATAGCCTTGCGAGGGGCCGGAGAGGCTGGCTGTCCAATTGAACACACCCGAGCCGTTGGCGGTCAGGTTCGTGGGGGGCAGACAGGTGGGGGCGGGTTCGAGCTTGAAGTTGTCAACGCCGATGTCCGTGCCGCCATAGTCGCTGACGGCCCGCAGGCGGATCACCGTGGTGGGCGATACGCTCGTGAAGTCGAAGGTATAGCTGTTCCAGGTCGGTGTGGCCACAAATGGAATGTTGCCGCCCAGCTGGGCAAAGGTTATTCCGCCGTCTTGGGAAACATGCACCTGCAGCACGTCGGTACCGCTGGTGTTCGCCACATCCAAGGTCATCCGGGTGGGGCCGGTGGCGGCGCTCATGTTGATGAACAGGTCCAGGTCGCCGGTGGTTTGGGCCGGGGCGTAGTTGCTGTGGAAGCGGGCTGAGTAGGTGCCGGCCGTTGATGTCGGAGAGTAGGCACCGCCCGTGGCCGTACTCCAGCCGGCGCTGGCCCCCTGGTCATTCCGCCGCCAGCTCGGGTTGCCGGTGAACGGCGTGGTGCGCCAGTTGGTGGGGGCGTCGTTGGTGTTGCAGAAGCTGTTCCAGGTCTCGAAGCTCTCGGTGAACAGGGTGCCGTTGTATGCGGCGTACGCAGGGTACTGCTGCATCACGCCCACCACGTTGGAATGGTTGATCAGCCCGCTGTATGCGCAAGCGGTGACCAGGCGGTAATAGCGGTTGGCGGTGAGCGCCGGGGTGGTGTAGGTGGCGCTGTTGGCCCCGGCGATCGGGGTCCAGCCGCTAACGCCGTCATTGGATTGCTCCCACTGCACGGTTACACCGGCCAAGGTGCTGATGCCGGTTGCCGTGAGCACGGAGGTGGAACCGGAGCAAATGGTCGCCGGGCTGGCTGCCACGGTAGCGGCAGCAGGAGTGCCGGTGCAGGGGAGTTTCAGCCGGAAGTTGTCCAAGCCGATATCGCTACCGCCCAACACACCGATGTCGGCCGTTGCCGCAAACCGGATAACCGCCGTGGGGGAGCTGCTGCGAATGGTGTATTCCGTGGTCGCCCATGTGGTGGCTTGCCCCAAGCCGGGGCCAAGTTGCGCGAAGGTGGTGCCACCATCCTGGGAGAGATAAACCCTCAGAATGTCCGTGCCGTCGGCGTTGATGTATTCGAAGGTCAGCTTCACGCTGTCGGTGGAGGCGCTCATGTCCACATAGAAGTCGAGCGTGCCCACGCTGCCGGTGGCCGCCTCGGTGGTGTGGAATCGGGCTGAATAGCTGCCGGCCGTGGACACCGGGGAGTAGAGGCCCGAGTTGGGGCTGGTCCATCCGGCGCTGGCGCCTTGGTCATGGCGACGCCAGCTGTTCTTGCCGGTGCTGGGCGTGTTCAGCCAGTTGAACGAGGGCATGTCGTTGGTGGAGCATCCGCTCGTCCAGCTTTCAAAGCTTTGGGTGTAGCTCACACCGTCGAACGCATAGTAAGGCGGTGTGGACAACAATATGGTATGGGCCACATTGGTGGTGTCAGTCATTCCGCTGTTGGTGCAGGTCACCACCATGCGGTAGTACATCGGGCTGCTGAAGGGCGGAGTGGTATAGGTGGAGTTGGTGTTGGTGCCCGTGGCAGGACCCCAGGTCACATTGTCCGCGGATTCCTCCCACTGATAGGTCAGGTTGGCAACCAAGCTGAGGCCGGCGGGAGTGAATTGATAGGTGGAGCCGGCGCAGACCGGTACCGTGGCAGGCAAAGTGCCGGCCGTGGGGGTACCGGAGCAGGGAATGAGGAAGTTCAGCTGGATCTGGGCCACTGTGTTGGTGACGCCCTGTGTGCCAGCCGGCGCTGAAGGGGGGATGTCAGTCCCGTCCCGATAGAAGTACACGCCCTTGCTGCCGCTGGAGGGAGTCATTGTGTACCCGGCCCAGCTTGGGGTATTTCCCCATCCAGCCGTGTTTTCGTCAACCGCCACCACCAGGTTGCTTGTGCCGTCCCAAAAGAAGGGGGTAGTGAGGGTGAGCTCCATCCAAACGTTGGCCGTGGTGTTCGCGGGGAGCGTACCGGAGAACACCTGCGTGAGGGAACCCACCGGCACATAATCGGAGACGCTGGCGAAACCTGCTTTGTTCGTGTTGGCCATGTACACGACCCAGTCCTTCCAATTGGAGGTGGACACACCTGCGGTGGGCTTGTACCGGATCTTGTCGATCAGGCCGGCACCGGGGGCCCCGGCGGTGGTCATTTCCGCTGCCGTGTAGATCGTTTGGGAATAGCTGTAGTCATACAGGTAGTAGTTGGGGAAGTAGGAGGCCGTTCCGGTGCCACTTCCTAACTGGACCGTTACCTGTGCATTGGCAGGGGTCAACCAGCCGCCGAAGGCGACCAGCAGCAGGAGCAACAGCGACTGTTGCCACCACGTTCGTAAGGAACCACTACTACAGGGAGGGGGTAGGTATCTTGGCATTGGTGTTGGGTTTTGAGTTCGAGGTCGGGACATGTGTACAGGGTTAAGGGCTGCCAACACGTGGGTGGCTGCAGCGTGGTTTTCGGTCGATGAGGGAGCTTGGGAAAGCTTGCTGGAGCAAGGAGGCATGGGGTCGGGAAGGCCTTGCGGGAGGGTTGGGTGGGGGTGCAAGGCCCGGCTAAAGAATGAAAGTTCTCAATACGGCGCAAGGAAAAAAATCTTTTCAACACAAGGCAACTGGTAAAGTGGGAGTGCGTCCGCGGGCGCGTTTAGTCAAAATTTGGCCGGGAGCCAAGCGCAGCCCAATCTTGAAAAGCCGGGATGGGCGGCCGAGGAAAAGCCGGGTGCCGGCCCTTCGGGATCTTTCTGGGCTACGGATTAAACCGCGATGCCGAGCATGCACACGTCGTCCACCTGCGGGTTGGGCCCTTTCCAATCCAGAAAGGCGCGCTCCAGGGCCTCGGCCTGCAGGGCCATGGGCCGGTGATGGTGGGCAATGAGGAGTTCGTTGAGCCGCGCGGACATGAACTTGCGCTTTTGGGGACCGCCGAACTGGTCCACGTAGCCATCGCTGAACAGGTAGATGCTGTCGCCCGGGTGGTACGCCACCCGGTGGACGGTGTATTTACGGTCGGCACCATGGTGGCTGCCCCCGATCGGCATGCGGTCGCCATTGATAATGGTGAGATGCCCGTCGTGCATCCAGTACAAGGGGCGGAAAGCACCGGCGAACAGGAGTTCATGGCTCCGGCGGTCTATCCGGCAAAGGGCGATGTCCATGCCATCACCTGCCCCGGTGGGGCGCCCCTCCTGGTGCATGGCGCGCATCAGGCGGCGGTTCAGCTCGGCCAGTATCAGGGCGGGGTCGCGGGTATCCTCTTCGCGGCATAGGTCGTTCAGCAGCGAACAGGCGATGGCCGCCATCATGGCGCCGGGCAGGCCGTGGCCGGTGCAGTCGGCCGCCGCCACCAGGCATTCATGTTCGCTGATGCGATGGTACCAGTGGAAGTCGCCGCTCACCACGTCGCGCGGGCGGTTCAGCACGAAGAAGTCGTGGAATTGCTCCCGGTATTGTTCGGGCGAGGGGATCAGGGATGATTGGATCTTCCCGGCGTAGGCGATGCTGTCGGTGATCCCGGCGTGCTTGGCCTGCAGGTTGCTGCGGGCGTCTTCCTCGTGGCGCACCAAGCGGCCCACCCGGCGGAAGATGAGCGCGCCGAACAGCAGGAATGCCGCCGATGCGGCCAAGAGGTTGCGGTGCAGTTTGCCGCGCGCTGTTTCCACCAGCGTGGAGGCGGGGCTGCGGGCCAGCAAGAGGCCCACCATCCGGCCCATGGGGTCGCGCACGATATCGGATGCGACCAGTTCCCCGTCGATGATGCCGCGCGGGGTAGGGCCTTCGCCTTTTTCGAGAAAGGACCGCAGCAGCGCGGAGGCGGGGCCCGTGTAGGCATCGCGCAGCACGGGGCGGTCGCCGCCGGAGACCACGCATTGCAGCTCCTGTTTGAGGGGGTCGTAGGCCAATACCGTCAACGGCGTTTCCAGGTCGGCCGCCCCGGCGCTCTTGCGCAAGGCGTCGTGCAGCACATAGTACCAGGCATCCTGCGTGTTCTTGATCAGCATGCCCCGGGAATCGTAGGTTTCCAGCAGGCGGGTTATGCGCCCGCCGTCCAATTGGGCCGAAAGACTGCCGGTAACACCCGCCAAGCGGGCCATGGCCTGCTTTTCCAACGCATGCCGCTCACCTTTGTCCGCCTGCACGATCAGCACCAAGCCCAAGGCCAGCGAGGCCCCGTAGAGCAGGAACATCACCTTGCGGGACGTGGAGGAAAGCAGGCGTTTTACCATCCGTGCACCTGCCGGTCTTGCGGCGGGCGCGTGTTGTACGGATGATGGCCTCCTGAGGTTTGCCGGTGCGATGTGGCCCGGGCCCGGTTGCCGACGGATGGACAGGTTCCCTTATGCCGTTTTCCGCTTGAACTCGGCGATGGCGTTGCGCGTGAACTCGGAGAGGACCAGGCGGCCACTGATCGCCGCCCGCTCCATCAGCAGGGCATCCCAATCCTCCGTGCCCCGCCACATGATCCGTTTCAGTTCGGCCATGGCCTCCGGGCTGTAACGGGCCAGCTCGCGCGCATGGCCTTCCACCGCCGCATCCAGCTCCTCGTGCGTGGCATAGGTGGCCGCATACAGGCCCATGCGCCCGCACCACTCGGCGCTGCGCCAAGTGGCCGGGGTGGCGCTCATCAGCCCGAAGTTGCCCGTGCCCACCTTGCGCTCCACGGCGGGGCCTACCACGAAGGGGCCGATGCCGACCGCCAGTTCGCTCAGGCGTGCCGAGGCGCTTTGGTGCGCATGGCAGACATCCACCGCCGCCGCCAGGCCCACGCCGCCACCGACCGCCTTGGATTGTACGCGCCCCAGCACCAGGCACGGTGCCGTGCGGATGGCGTTGATCACATGGGCAAAACCGCTGAAGAAGGACAATCCCGCCGCCTCGCTGTCAATGGCCACCAGCTCGTCGAAGCTGGCACCGGCGCAAAAGGCCTTCGTGCCGTCGCTGCGAAGAACGATCACCCGCACCTGCGGAAGCTGCCCGGCCTGCCGGATGCTGTCCGCCAAGGCCGAAAGCACCGCCGAGGGCAGGCTGTTGCTCTTCGGGTGGTGGAAAGTCACCGTGGCGATGCCGTCTTCGATGTCGGTCTTCACATATCCTTCTTCCATCATTTTTCGGGATTGGGCCGCGAAGATCGCGATCGATCCGGGAACGGCCTTATGGGCGGGCCTTCGGTCACCGGCCCAGAAGGAACACGCAAGGCCGCTTCCCCAGCACGGGCTTGTTCGCGCGCCATGCTGCCACGGAACGGGTTTCCACACTGCCGTCCGGTTGCTCCAGGTTGATGGCGAGGCAAAGACGGGTGGCCCCGCCACAGGTGGCCAGCAAGTCCGCCAGCAGGGCTTCGTTCCGGTAGGGCGTTTCAATGAAGATCTGGGTGCTGCCTTCCCGCAGGCAGGCCTGTTCCAGCTTCCGGATGTGCGGCTTCCGCCGGTCTCCTTCGCGCGGCAGGTAGCCGTGGAAGGCGAACTGCTGCCCGTTGAGCCCCGACGCGGCCAAGGCCAGCATCAGCGAGGAAGGGCCGGTGAGCGGGATCACCCGAACGCCTCTTTCATGTGCCAGTGCCACCAGCAGGCTGCCCGGATCGGCAATGCACGGCATGCCCGCCTCGCTGATGATGGCCGCGTCCCGGGTGCCCAATAGGTCGGCGTGCCGGGCCAGTTCGGCCGGTGTGGTGTCCTTGTCCAGTACCAGTAGCTCAATGCCGTCCAGGTCAATGGTCTTGGACATGCGGCGAAGCATGCGGCGGGCGGTCCTCTCGTTCTCGCAGAAGAACAGTTTCACCCGTTCGGCCACTTGGAGGTTGGCCGGGGGGAGCAGCTCGGTGCCGCCCGCGTCGCCCAGCCATACCGGCAGCAGGTAGAGCACGCCGTTACCGGCCTTCCTCGAGTTCATCCAGCAGGTTGTTGATGGCGTCCTCCAGCAGACGGAATACGTGGGTGAAGCCCTCCGCGCCGCCGTACCAAGGGTCGGGCACATCGGAGCCGGCCATGGCGGTGGACCAGTCGAGCATCAGCCGGGCCTTGGTGGCCAAGTGGGCGGAAGGGGCCAGGCGGAGCATGTCGCGCAAGTTGCTGCCGTCCATGGCCAGCAGCAGGTCGAAGCGCTCATAGTCGGCGCTGACGAACTGCCGGGCGCGCAGGTCGCCGATGTCGAAGCCTTGTTGGCGCATTTCGGCCTGGGCCCGCGGGTCGGGCGCCTCGCCGATGTGGTTCCGGCTCGTGCCGGCGGAATCCGTGGTGATGGACAGGCCGCGCCGTTCGGCCAGGTCGCGTAGCAGGCCTTCGGCCATGGGCGAGCGGCAGATGTTGCCCAAGCAGACGAGGAGGATCTTCGGGGACGTGGACATGCCGCAAAGAACGGGACCATTTGAAAGATGAGAGTGGACAGTCCGCCTTCGCCGAGGCTTCGATGGGACGAAGTAGGCAGTGGGCAGTAGGCAGTAGGCAGTCCGCCTTCGCCAAGGCTTCGGCGGGACGAAGTAGGCAGTGGGCAGTAGACAGTAGGCAGTGGGCAGTGGGCAGTAGACAGTAGGCAGTGGGCAGTGGACAGTAGACAGTAGGCAGTAGGCAGTGGGCAGTGGGCAGTAGACAGTAGACAGTAGGCAGTAGGCAGTGGGCAGTCCGCCTTCGCCAAGGCTTGCGCCTCCGCTGAACTTCAGCGGCACGCGGACGGCGGGACGCAGTAGGCAGTCCGCCTTCGCCAAGGCTTCGGCGGGACGCAGTGGATGGGGGTGCTGCGGCGCGTGATATTTGGGGCTGGACCGGTGTGTGACAAGCGGTTGGTAGGGTTCAAGCCTCAAGCCTTGAGCCCCAAACTTCAAAGTTGCGGTCTACGACAGGTGGCTTCCGCTTTCCCATGGCCTTTATCTTCGCCGCCGATGCAGGCGCTCACCATCTTGGAGTCCGAGGCGTTCGACCTGACGATACGCCGGCTTTGCCATCAGCTGATCGAGGACCATGGCCATTTGGGCGATACGGCCTTGATCGGCCTGCAGCCAAGAGGCGTTTTTTTCGCCCGCCGCCTGCGCAAGGAGTTGCCGAAGATCACCGGGGAGAAGGCCATCCTGTACGGGGAGCTCGATACCACCTTCCACCGCGATGATTTCAGGAGAAGGGCCGTGCCGGCCATCCCCGCGGCCACCGACCTCGACTTCAGCGTGGAGGGCCGACGCGTGGTGCTGATCGATGACGTGCTGTATACCGGCCGCAGCATCCGGGCCGGGCTCGATGCCTTGCTGGCCTTCGGCCGCCCCAGGTCCGTGGAGCTGATGGTGCTGGTGGATCGCCGATTCAGCCGCGAACTGCCTATCCAGCCCGACTACGTGGGGCGGCACGTGGACAGCATCGATGGCCACCACGTTACCGTGGAGTGGCAGGAAAGCGATGGCGTGGACAGGGTCCTCTTAAGATCGGTGGCCCGATGAGCGATGTACTGAGCACCAAACACCTGTTGGGGATCGGCGACCTGACGGCCGACGATATTGAACTCATCTTCCGCACCGCCGACGGATTCAAGGAGGTGCTGGGCCGCCCGATCAAGAAGGTGCCTTCGCTGCGCGACATCACCGTGGCCAACATCTTCTTCGAGAACAGCACCCGCACCCGCATCAGCTTCGAGCTGGCCGAGAAACGGTTGAGCGCCGACGTGGTCAATTTCAGCAGCGGCACCAGCAGCACCAAGAAAGGGGAAACGCTCATCGATACGGTGAACAACATCCTGGCCATGAAGGTGGACATGGTGGTGATGCGCCATTCGGATCCCGGGGCCGGCGTGTTCCTGAGCCGCCATGTGGACGCCCGGATCATCAATGCCGGCGACGGCACGCACGAGCACCCCACGCAGGCCCTGCTGGACGCCTATAGCATACGCGAAAAGCTGGGCCCGGTAAAAGGAAAGAAAGTGGCCATCGTCGGCGATATCCTCCACTCACGGGTCGCCCTCAGCAACATTCTTTGCCTGCACAAGCTGGGCGCCGAGGTGATGCTGTGCGGACCGACCACCCTGATGCCGCGGTACGCCAAGGAATTGGGGGTGCACGTCTCGCACGACCTGGATGAGGCGCTGCGCTGGTGCGATGTGGCCAACATGCTGCGCATACAGCTGGAGCGCCAAGGAGGGGATGGTATCGCCAACTTCCCCTCGCTGCGCGAATACGCCATGCTGTTCGGGCTGGACCGGAAGCGCTATGAGGCGCTCGGAAAAGAGCCCGTCATTATGCACCCGGGGCCCATCAACCGCGGGGTGGAGATCACCAGCGACGTGGCGGATGGTGCCCATAGCATCATCCTCAACCAAGTGGAAAACGGCGTGGCCGTGCGCATGGCCGTCCTCTTCCTGCTGGCCGGGGGAATGGGCCACGGTGGCAAGGCATAAACCAACCCCAGGCCGGACTAAGGACCCGACATGGCCCGCGCCGGTAGCCTGATCGGCCACGAGAAGACCAGGAAAGGCCGGAAGGATCAAAAAATGTTTTCCCAGGGTCAAGTGGGAAAACAAAATCAAGGTTGGTAGAACAGGGTGGCCATACCTGATTATCTTTGACCGCATAGCTGGCAAAAGCTTTGCACATGAACTTCACCATTACCAACAAGGAAAAATACACATTGGTGGTTTCCAATGTGGAGAAGCTGGATACAACGTGCGCACCGGAGTTGAAGAGCGAGCTTGTGTACCTGAACAAGACCAACGTGCGGAACATTGTCATCGATATGGGCAAGACCCGCTACTGCGACAGCTCCGGGCTGAGCGCACTGCTGGTGGCCAACCGCCTCTGTAAGGGGGTCAACGGCAGCTTGGTGATCTGCGCACTGCAGGAACCCGTGAAGAAACTTATCCAGATCAGCCAGCTGGAAAGCGTGCTTTCCATTACCCCCACGGTGGAAGAGGCCGTGGATCTGCTGTACATGGAAGAGATCGAAAAGGACGTGAAGAAAGAAGACTGAATATGAAGAAAGCACTACTCGTGGCCGCTTTGGCCGTTTGGGGTTTGAACGGATACACGCAATGCGTGCCCAACCAATTGTACGCCGATAGCGTGTTCGGGGCATGGCCCGATACCACCACCAACTTCAATGGAGGTGTGGTGGGCGTGTTCTACTCCGATACCCTGAACCTGTTGGTGCCCACCAACGCCGGGCTGATCGACCCGAACTTCTCAGCGTTCAGCATCGACTCCGTGGCCATGACCGAGGTGCAGGGCCTGCCTCCCGGGCTGGCCATTTCCTGCAACTCCCAAACAGGAGCACCCTGCACGTACCTTACCGGGCAGGTGGGCTGCGGCTTGATCGAAGGGACACCTACCCAGGTGGGAACCTTCCCCATGACCATTAAAGTGAATGCGTACGTGACCGTGCCCTTCCTGGGGACGCAAGCAATCCCCTATGAGTTCCCGGGCTATTCCATCACCATCGCGGAGAATACCGTTGGCCTGGAAAGCTTGGCCCCGGCGAAACTGGCTTCCGTGAAGAACGTGCCCAACCCCTTCGCGGAACGCACCTTGATCGAGTTCAGCCTCTCCAAGGCCGCGCCCGTGAAAGTAAAGGTGTTCAACCTGGTGGGAGAGGAGCTCTGGCGCCGCGGCGTGCAGGGCAAGGCCGGTGTGAACCGCGTCAACTTTGAAGGAGTCAACCTGGAGAACGGGATCTACATCTACCACGTGGAGTCGGCCGGTACCAAGTTCACCGGTCGCATGATGGTCAACCGTTGATATGGACATCCCCTTTTTCATCTTCGGAAGCCCCCGTATTGCGGGGGCTTCCGGCTTTTCAGCCCCATGCGATTTGAAGTGACCACCCTCGGAACGGGGGCCGCCCTGCCGGCGCGGGGCCGATATCCCTCGGCCCAATTGCTGAACGTGCAGGAACGCCTGTTCCTGGTGGATTGCGGGGAGGGGACGCAGGAACGCCTGCGCATGTACGGCGTGAACATGAACCGCATTGCAAGGGTACTCATCACCCACATGCATGGCGACCACTTCCTGGGCCTGATGGGCGTGATCAGCAGCATGCACCTGCTGGGCCGCACCATCCCCCTCGACGTACACGGGCCGCCCGAGCTCAAGGAAGTGATCGAGCTGCAACTGCGCGTGTCGAAAACCTACCTGCGATTCCCGTTGAATATACATGCCGTGGAGCACCGCAGCGGGGCCATAGTCTTCCGGGATGAACGCGTGGAGGTGACGGAACTCGCCCTGCGACACCGCGTGGAGTCAACCGGGTACCTGTTCCGTGAGGCACCCAGGCCCAGGCGCTTGCTCAAGGAAACGGTGGGCCTGATACCGCACTATGCGCGGAGCGCGGTGAAGCGGGGCGAAGACCTTGTGCGCCCCGACGGAAGGGTGGTGCCGAACGCGGAACTGACCGGGGAACCGCCCCCCAGAAGGAGCTATGCCTATTGTTCCGATACCGCCTATGAACCGGCGTTGGTGCCCTTCCTGAAGGGTGTGGACCTGCTCTACCACGAGGCCACCTTCACCGAAATGCTGGCCGCAAGGGCCAAGGAAACCCTTCATAGCACGGCCCGGCAAGCGGCCATGGTGGCCAAGGAGGCACGAGTGGGGCAACTGTTGCTGGGGCATTTCAGCTCGCGCTACAAAGACCCCGAGGTGCTGCGCGCAGAGGCTGTTGAGGTCTTCCCCAACACCATACTGGCCCAGGAGGGCGGCACCTTCCAAGTGGGAGAGCCGGAGCATCACCGGTGAACAGGGAAGCCAGGGTTCCCGGGGAATGTTCTACATTCGCCAACTGTTTAGAATCATTCCAAACAAGGGGATGCGGATCAAGACGTTGTTGGCGGACAAGAGTGAGCTGGTATTGGAGGGGCTGAAGGTCATCCTGCAACCCGTGCCCCGGATTGAATTGGTGGGCGCCGCCCGCAATGCCTGTGACATGATGTCCCTGCTTGACACGTTCCGGCCCGATGTGGTGATGATCGACCACACGGCGGAAGGGTTCGGCCCTGAGGCGGTGCGGGATGGACTGCGCGAGCATCCGCGTACCCGCTTCATCGCCATCACCCCGAGCCCCTCGCAGGTGGCCCTAATGAGCGGGCTCAAGGCCGGCGTGACCAGCTACATCAAGAAGGATTGCGGCCGGAACGAGATCATCGATGCCGTGCTGCATACCGGTGACGGCCAGCAGTTTTTCTGCGGCAAGATCCTGAAGGCCATCCAGGATGCTTCCTTGGATGTGCACGGCCTGTATGACGAGCGCCTGGGGTGCGCACCGGTCACCCTCAGCCGGCGGGAGGCGGAGATCATCTCGTTGATCGCGGAGGGCTTCTCGTATACCCGCATCGCCGACCGCCTGTGCCTGAGCGCGCACACCGTGACCACGCACCGCAAGAACATCATGCAAAAGCTGGGGGTGAACAACACCGCCGCCTTGGTGCTCTACGCCGTGAAGAACGGCCTGGTCAACCCGGACAAGTTCCTGTTCAACGCGTGAGCAAGGCCCGTGATGCCGCATCTTAGCGGCACGATGGCAACCTGGGTCGGCGATATCGGGGGAAGCAGTTCGCGATGGGCGGTGATCGCCGGGGGCGTGGGCACGGAATTGCCCGGACCCTTTCCCGGCTTCAACCCTTTGGTGGGCGACCCCTCCGCCATGCAGGCGGCCTTGCGCGAGGCCGCCCATCTGCTTCCTGGTGCCACGGCCACGCAGGTGGTGGCCTACGGGGCCGGGTGCGGCGCCCCCGTCCGGGCGCGGTGCGTGCAACAGGCCTTGGCCGGGGTGTGGCCCGGGGCGCAGGTGCAGGTGGAATCGGACCTGCTCGGTGCAGCCCGTGGCCTGTACGGCGACGGGAAAGGGCTCGTCCTGAACTTGGGCACCGGCATGAACAGCGGCTACTACGACGGTTTGTTCCTGCATACACCCATGCCCTCGTTGGGCTATATGCTGGGCGACGAGGGAAGCGGCGCCGATATCGGCAAGCATCTGTTGCGTGATGCGCTGTACGGATCGGTCCCCGGGGCCATTGCCGCCTCGCTTTTCCCGCAAGGTCTGGACTTGCCGGCCGTGCTGGAGGCCACTTACCGCTCACCTGGGCCGCAGGCCTACGTGGCCTCCTTCACCGCCAAGCTGGCCGGGCACGTGGACCATCCTTACGTGCACGACCTGGTGATGGCGCGATTCTTCGCAATGGCGCGCCTGTTGGAACGGTTTTTCGCGCCGGATGAACGCCGGGAGGTCAAGGCCGTGGGGTCGGTGGCGTACGGCTTCCAAGGGCTGCTGGCCACGGCCCTGGACCATTACGGCATGGCGCTCATGGGCGTGCTGCGCGATCCGTTGCCGGGGCTGATCGCATTCCATTCGCGATGACCGGGCCGTTGCCCAGCACCAAGCGCTGCAGGCCCGCAAAGGACTGTTGGTTTCCTTCGGCGCTGATCGTGGAAAGCACCAGCTTCTTTTCCACCGCCGTCAGGTGCCAGCTCAGGCTGATCTCCGACTCATCATTCATCCGGAGCTGCAGGTCCAAGGTGTGCAGGGGCACGGGCATCCAGGTATCGGCGGTCTTCAGCGCCAGGTCGTAGTCCTGGTCCTGTATGCGGATGAAGTTGTCGTACACGCTGCCCACCGGTTCGGTAAGGCGGCCAAGGAGCGAGCTGTTCACCGGCTTCACCGGCAGCTCCCGCGGGCTGTCGCGCATCTGCAGCACGATGATGCGGCCCACGTTCTGTTCCAGCCATTGCCGGTGGCTGCGCAGGAAGGCCAAGGTGGTGCGGTAGCCGTAGTTGTCGCGCCCGCCCGCATCCATCACGCACATCCGCGGCCGGCTGGGCAGGGTTACCACGGGGGTGATGTACGGGAAGGTGGCGCTCATGCGCAGGGCGCTGGAGAGCTTGAGGTTGCCCGGGTCCTGGTCCTTGAACAACCGTTGGAATTCGATGCTTTCCGGCTCCACGGCGGAGTGTACCGGGCCTTCCGGGCGTATGTCGCTGAGGTAGGCGATCGGCGTGGAGCTGATCAGGAGGCGGCGCCCGTCGTTGATGCTCGTGGGGCTGATGACCAGCAACGGGGTTTCGGCCCGGCGCTCATATTCGGCCATGTCCTTCATGCGGATGTTCAAAAGCCCCCCCGTGAGGGTGGTCAGCCCCTGCTCGAAGGCGTAGGCCCGGTCCAGCGTGTAGCTGCGGTCGCCATCGATCACCTTGCGATAGCGGATGAACATGTCGTTGGTCACCAAATTGAAGGCGATGGGGTTGAGGATGTCCGATGCCATCTGCTCCACATGGTGCGGGTCGTTGGGCTTTTCGGGCCCGCCGAGCTTATCCTCCAAGGCCAGTTGGCGGTAGTAGGTGGCACCGATCAACCCGCCGCTGCTGCCCGCCATCAGTACGGTGCGGTCCATCAGTTGGCCGCCCAGCAGGCTATCGGCCACCTGTAGGCAGCGGAAGGTCCACAGCATGGCCCGTGAGCCGCCCCCGCTGGTGTTGATGATCACCATGGGCGGCTTTTCGCCATCGTGCGGCAGGGTCATGTTCTTCTTCAGCCACAGGTCCAAGGTGGCCTGGTGGGCCAGTGCATCCTGCCGTGCGGCAGCGGTGTCGGTGGCCAGCGCATGGATGACCTCGCGGGTGTACACTGCGGGCTCTGCCGTGTAGTCCAGTCCGTACGCCTGGGTGTCGTACATGAAGCCTTGCGTCCGCATGCTGAGGAGGTTCAGCGATAGCACCACGGCTATCAGCAAGGTGGCCATCCAGCCCTTCACCCAGCTGCTTACGGCGGTGAACAGCATGAGGACCATGGTGAAGAGCAGGAAGATGCTGGCCCCGGCGGGGATGGCGAAGAACGGGGTGTTGCTGAAGGCGCCCAAGGCGATGAAGGTGATCACCACGAGCATCTCGAAGATGCTGGCGTTGATATGGTTCTGCCACAACACCCCGCGCAACAGCTCCTTGTCGTAGTGCTTGATGCTGCGCGCCAACTTGATCTGCATGGGCCAGGTGAGGTAGGTGTCAACCCGCCATTTGCGCGCCCGTTGCTCGCGGCGAAGCCAGCGGCTGGCCTTGCGCTGCTGCTGCCGTACCGGGGGCACGGCGGGGATGATGTCCTCCATGACCGGCTCCGGCTCCACGCTGGTGCCTTCCTTGGCCATCACCTTGTGCACGTCGATGTTGGTGCGGGTGAAGTAGAGCAGCGCCAGCGACAGGAAAAGCCCGATGCCGGCCAGGAAGGAGGCCAGGTGAAGGACGATGTCGCCGGCCGGCACCAGTTCCTTGGTGTGCTGCAGGCGCGCCGAACACCACAGGTAGGTGAGCACGAATGCCACCGGAAGAATGGCGTTGTTGATGTTGAACTTCAGGAAGGGCCGGGCCAAGGTGGCCACGAATGGGAAGCGATACGCATGCAACGTGTAGGTGAACAGGTTGAAGCCGGTGATGAAGCCGCCCAAGGAAAAGCCCAGCAGCAGGAATGACCACACGTTGGCCGTGCCGAAGTATTCGGGGTACAGGAACAGGTAGGGGATGCCGTATTTGAGCCCCACCGTTTGGGTGATGTAGGCGAACAACAGCAGCCAGCATAGCAGCATGGCGTGGTTCTTCTTGAGGTGAAGGACCACGAGCTGGAACGGGAAGAAGTACAATACCCGGTCCGTGATCTGCCGAAGATCTGACCTGTGGATCATGGCTTCCCTTTGCTACGCAAGGGTGTGGCGGCAAGATACGGGCGGGGAAGGTCCGTTGTGCACGGAGAGGCTGCCGGGCCTTACAACTTGGCCAGCGTGGCGGCCATCACCTCCACCTCGATGCGCTCGGCCTGGGCCTTCAGGGCTTCGGCCTCTTCCATTACCTTCTTTTGGAAGGCCGCGTCCTCGAATCCCTTGAAGTTGGTGCGTACATTGAGGTAGGCCGCCAGTGCGCCGGTACGTGCGCACATCACCCCCACGCCCGCATCGCTCACGCTGCTGGGCATGCCGATCTGCGCCATGGCCTGCGCCACTTCCATGCTGGCCACGCATACCCGGAGGGTTTCCAGCGGCACCAGGATCGCGCCCTTGGTGGCCTCGTGCAGCGCGGCATGCCGCGCCGCCTTCTCCTCGTCGGTGTGCTTGGGCATCTGCAGGGCCTGCATGATGCCCGCGTATGCACGCGTGTCCTCGTCCACCAGCCGCAGCAGCTGCGTGCGGTAACGCTCGGCCTTTTCGGCCCACGCGCTGAATTCCTCCCAACGATCGTCCCAGCCGCGCTTGTTGGCGCTCAGGTTGGCCACCATCTGGCCCAAGGCGGCACCCATGGAACCCACGATGGCTGCCACGGAACCGCCGCCGGGGGCGGGCGTTTCGCGCGCCGTTTCCTCGGTGAATCGCGTCAAGGTCAGGTCCACCAACGCCGTGCTGGCCGGGTCCTGCAGCTGGTATTCGATCACCTTCTTCCGGGGGTCGAAGGGGGCGAGGTCGTCCAGCCCCAGGGATTTCACCGCGATGCGGATCTTCTCCTCCTCGGGCACGCCCAGGCTGCGCTGTTGCCTGCGCAGGTAGAAGTCGGCGGCGTCCAGCAGTGCCTGTTTGGGGATCAGCCCCACCAGCTCGCTGCCGGTCACCCGGATGCCCCGGTCGGCAGCGCTCTTGCAGGCCTCGTCGAAGGCCACGTGCACGGGCGTCACGTCGATGTCGTTGAGGTTGAGCGATACCTGGGCGATGCCGTATTCCTCGATGAACCACCCGATGCCCTTCACCGACTTCAACTTTCCTGGGATCATCACCGTGTTGCCGTCAGCATCTTTCACCAGCTTGCCGGTGAGGGTGCCGCCCTCGCGCTTGGCGCGCCCGCTCTCGCGCAGGTCGAAGGCGATGGCGTTGGCCCGCCGTGTGCCCGTGGTGTTGAGGTTGATGTTGTACGCGATCAGGATCTTGCGGGCACCCACGGCCGTGGCGCCGCTGCGCCGTACGCTGTCGTTCCATGCGGCGGGGCCGAAGTCGGGCTTCCATTCAGGGTCCCGGAGCTTTTTCTCCAAGCCCTCGTACTCGCCCGCCCGGTTGTTGGCCAGATTGCGGCGTTTTTCCTCCCGCGCGGCGGCCTCGTACGCATATACAGGGATGCCCAGTTCCTTGCCGATGCGCTCACCCAACTGGTGGGCGTAGGGAACAAGCTCCTCCACGGTGATGCCGCTGATGGGCACCAAGGGGCACACGTCGGTGGCCCCGAAGCGCGGGTGCTCGCCGTGGTGGGCGCTCATATCGATCAATTCCTGCGCCTTCTTCACCAGGCGGAACGCCGCCTCGCACACGGGGCCGGGCTCGCCCACGAAGGTGATGACGGTGCGGTTGGTGGCCTTGCCGGGGTCCACGTCGAGCAGGCGTACGCCTTCCACGGTTTCCACAACGGCCGCGATGGCATCGATCTTGGCGCGGTCGCGCCCTTCACTGATATTGGGTACACACTCTATGATCGGCATTTGGGTCGGATTGATGGCGCGAAGGTAGCCTTGGCGCATGGAGCCGACCGCCGGGCCGGGCCTACGGACCGGTGGGCAGCAGCATGCTGGCCACGTTGTTCAGCAGGTGCAGGAACACGCTGACCCAGATGGAGCCGCTGTTGGCCCGCGCATAGCCCAGGAAGATGCCGAAGGGCAGCACGTAGAGCAGCAGGATGTACCAATCATATTGCTGGTGCACCAGGGTGAACACGCCGGCCACGATGGCCACCGCCACGTGCTTGTCCACCACATGCCGCAGGGATCCGTAGAGGAGGCCGCGCAGCAGGAACTCCTCGAAGAGTGCCGGCATGAGTGCCAGGCCCAGGAAGAGCAGGGGGTAGTTGGTGGCGGAGGTGAGCACGTTGTGCATGAACTCGCTGTTCATTTCGGGCAACAGCAGGGCAAGCCCCTCCAGCGCGGCGAAGAGGACCAGGAAGAAGCCGGTCCATATCAGGAATGTGCGCACGGGGGCCACCCCGAGGGCGAGGAAGAACCCGGTACGCTTCCGTTTCCATCGGTATACCAACCACAGCAGCAGGCACAGCCCAAGGCCGTCTGCAACCAAGCTCACCATGGCGAGCACATCGCCGTTGCTGCCCAGTTCCATCCAGCGCGCCTGGAAGGCCGGTGTATCCAGCAGGGCCAAGCTGAATCCGTTGGCCATCAGGTCCGGGCTGAGCGCCAAGACACGCCAGATGAGCGTGGCCATCTGGAGGAACATGAAGACCATGAACACCAGCGCGAAGTAGAGCAGCCCCCGCGACATCTCGAGCCCGGGAGGCAGGAAGCGCGGCAGCTCAGGCTGCGGCTTCCCCGGTGCGGACGGTCCTTCCATCAATGATCACGGTGTCGATGTGGTCCTGCCCAAAGGCATAGGGCAAATAAGCTACCGAAGGTATGGGCTTGGTGATGATGCAGCTGGCCCGCTTGCCCACGGTGAGGCTGCCCAGCTCTTCTTGCAGGCCCATGGCGGCCGCGGCGTTGAGCGTGGCGGCGTTGATGGCCTCTTCCGGAAGCAGCCGCAGGCGGATGCAGCCCAGGGCCACCACGAAGTTCATGTTGCCGCTGGGCGTGGTGCCCGGGTTGAAATCCGAGGCCAAGGCCACGGGCAGCCCCGCTTCCACCAATTGACGCGCCGGGCCGTAAGGAATGCCGAGGAAGAAGGAGCAGGAGGGCAACAGGGTGGGGATGGTGCCGCTGCCTTTCAGGGCCTCGATGTCGGCCGGCTCCATAACCTCCAGATGGTCCACGCTGAGGCAGCCCTTTTGCACCGCGGCCTGTATCCCGCCGATGCTGGTGAACTGGTTCACGTGCACCTTGCCCGGAAGGCCATGTTTGGCGCCGGCATCCAGGATGCGCTCCATCTCGGCCACGGTGAAGTAGTTGGTCTCGCAGAAGCAATCCACGTACTGCGCCAGGCCTTCCTCCGCCACCTGCGGGATCAGCTCGTGCACGATGAGGTCCACGTACCCGGAGCGGTTGTCCTTGTATTCCGGCGGAATGGCATGGGCCGCCAAAAGGCTGGTGCGGACCTGGAGGGGCAGCGATTCCTTGAGCCTCCGGGCCACGCGCAGCATCTTCAGTTCGCTGCGCGCGTCCAGGCCGTAGCCGCTCTTGATCTCCAAGGCCACCGTGCCCTGGCGCATCAGCTCTTCCACCCGTTCCTTGGCCTGTGCGTACAGCTCATCCTCCGACATGCCGCGCAGTTTGGCCGCGCTGTTGAGGATGCCGCCCCCCTTGGCCGCGATCTCGGCGTAGCTCAACCCTTTGATCCGGTCCACGAACTCGCCTTCACGCGGTGCGGCGAACACGGTGTGGGTGTGGGGGTCACACCAGCCGGGCAGCACGTAGCGGTCCGTGGCGTCGATCACTTCCAGTCCGTTCCAGTCCGTGATCCCGGGCCAGTCCGCATCGGTGCCCATGGCCGTGATGATGCCGTTCTCCGCCATTAGCCAGCCTTGCTCGAGCATGGACAGCGACGCCATGGCCGAACCCGCGAGCCGGTCAACGCCCGCCGCATGGGTGCCAACGAGCGCCTTGGCCCCCTTGATCAATAGCCTGTTTGCTTCCATCGGGTGCGAATTACGGCATGGGAGGGGGCAAATCGGTAATTTGCACTTGGATGACGGCAGGCCGGCCGGTCCGGCTGCGCGATCGCCCGGCCTCAGCGCCCCTCCTTGGGTGGCGCCTTGTAGGGCTTGCCCTTGTCGCTGCCCCGCGCATCGATGTCGCGGTTGAAGCGCCAATGGTCCTTGTCCCACGTGTAGCTGTCGTACGACAGGTCGGGCGCCATGAAGGCCGGCTGCCCGGCGAATTCAGGATTGGTGGGCGAAAGGTGGTCCATCATGATGGCCTTGCGCGAAGGGTCCCACCGGAGCAGCATGCTGGCCTGTGCCGAAAAAGCGTAGATCTCGCGCTGCTTGCGCTGCTTGTCGCCCGGGAAGAGCGGCGCGCCGAACTTCGGGGCCGGGCCGCCCAGGCTCAGCACTTCAATGACCTTGCGGGTTTCCAGGCCGCTGTATCCCTTCCAGCCCAGCAGGGTGTAGTAGGTCTTGCCGCCCCGCTTCACCGGGATCACCTCGTAATACACCGCGCCGTACCAGTTGCCCGGCCCCAGCTGGGTGGTGGCCGGCCGAGCGATGCCGCCGGTCATGTCCTGCAAGCTGTACAGTTCGTGCTTGTTGCGCCCGGCCACCAGCAGATAGCCTTCATAACCGAACGAGCCATTGGCATACGGGATGTTCCAGGTGAACAGGCGGAAGGAGCCATCGGGGGCATCCACGTGGCTGATCGGTACGTTGCTGAAGGTGGCCGCGAAGGCAGTGTCCGAGGCCAGTATGGCACCGAGCTGCCGCTGTACCTCCGCGCTGGCGCTGTCCCGTTCGGCATCGGAACCCGCAGTGGCCAAGGCCTTGAGGTGGCCGGCCAGGCTGCCGTAGCCGATGTCGCCGTGCCCCGATTGCCCGCATACGAGCAGGGGAGCGAGAAGGAGCAGGGTGGGGAGCAGGTGCTTCACGGCAGATGGAACGTGGTTGATGGTGCGAAATTACCCGGACCGCCGCCACCGCCACGGAGCAGGCCGACGGCACAATACCAGCCGTTGTGTTGACAAGTGGCATGCCAATTGGATGAAGGCCCTTCGGCGTGCCGGTAGTTTTGTCACTTACCCATGAAAAGAACGATGCTTCTTGCGGCGGTGGCCTTGCTGGGCCTGTGCTCCATGGGTGGGGGACCGCCCCTGCACACGGGCGGAAGGCCCGCACCCGTAGGCATGCCGCCTTTCCTTGAAGGGCCCACACCGTGGGCCGATTCCGTGTTTGCCACGCTCGACCTCGATCAGCGCATCGGCCAGCTGATGATGGTGGCTGCATACAGCAACAAGGATGAACGCCACTATTCCGAGATCGAACGATTGGTGCGCAAGTACAACCTGGGCGGCCTCATCTTCTTCCAGGGAGGCCCGCTGCGGCAGGCCGCCCTCACCAACCGATACCAGGCGGCGGCGCGCACGCCGCTGCTGATCGGCATGGACCTCGAATGGGGCCTGTCCATGCGGCTCGACAGCACCCAGAAGTTCCCCTACCAAATGACCTTGGGCGCCTTGGCCGATGACCGCGACATCGAACGCATGGGCGAGGAAATAGCCCGCCAGATGAAGCGGCTGGGCGTGCACGTGAGCTTCAGCCCCGATGTGGACGTGAATGTGAATGCGGCCAACCCGGTGATCAATTACCGCAGCTTCGGGGAAGACCCCGAGCTGGTGGCGCGCAAAGGGATCGCCTATATGCGAGGCCTCCAGAATGGCGGCGTCATCGCCACGGCCAAGCACTTCCCCGGACACGGCGACACCAACAAGGACAGCCACAAAACGCTGCCCCTGGTGGGGGCTTCACGCCAGCGGTTGGATTCCGTGGAACTGGTCCCGTTCCGCCGGTTGTTCGATGCCGGGGTTTCGGCCGCCATGGTGGCCCACCTGGAGATCCCCGCCCTGGACAGCACACCAGCCCTGCCCAGCACCATGAGCCGCACCATCGTCACCCAGCTCTTGCAGGAACAGATGGGTTTCAAAGGCCTGGTCTTCACCGATGCCCTCAACATGAAAGGCATCGCCAATGCCGACAAGCCGGGCGAGATCGAACTCAGGGCCCTCATGGCCGGCAACGACGTGCTGCTCTTCCCGCAAGACCCCGTGAAGGCCATCGAGCGGATCCGACGGGCAGTGGATGAAGGCCAGATCACCCGCGATGCGATCGATGCCAGCTGCCTGAAAATACTGAAAGCCAAGGAATGGGCCGGGTTGGGGCGGCCCACTGCCGTGGACATGCGCAACCTGTACAAAGACCTCAATAAGCCCGAGGGGCTGGCCTTGCGCAGGCAGTTGTACCGGCAGGCACTTACCGTGACCAACAACAAGGGCGTGCTGCCCATCCAAGGATTGGACACCCTGCGCATCGCATCGCTGGTGATCGGCGACAAGATCCACAACTCCTTTCAACAGGCCTTGGGGCGCTACGCCCGCATCACCGAGTTCCGCTGCGACAAGGTCCTGAACGAAGCACAGACCAAGGCCCTGCTGGACAGCCTGAAACCGTTCGACCTTGTGATCGCCTCCGTGCACAACACCACGGTGCGGGTGGACAAGGAGTTCGGCGTGCCGCAGATCTCCCTCCACTTCCTGCGCCAACTGGCCGAACAGCAGCCCATGGCCTTTGTGCTCTTCGCCAACCCCTACCGCTTGGGCAAGGCCTTCGGTGCGCAACGCTGGGACGCCTTGGTGGTGGCCTACGAGGAGAATGACGACACCCAGGACCTCGCCGCGCAGCTTCTGTTCGGGGCCGTGCCGGCGTCGGGCGCATTGCCGGTAACGGCCTCCGAGCATTTCAAGGCCGGCCAGGGAAAGGAAGTGCAGGCCATCGGCCGCCTGCGCTACGGACTGCCCGAGGAGGATGCCATGCGCACCCGAGACCTGCGGCGCATAGACTCGTTGGTGGGCGAGGGCCTGGATGCACAAGCCTTCCCCGGATGCCAAGTGCTGGTGGCACGCAACGGCATGGTGGTGTGGGACAAGGCCTATGGCTCACCCACCTATGCCCGCGACAGGCCGGTGGCCACGGACGACATCTACGACCTCGCAAGCATCAGCAAGGTGATGGGCACCACCTTGGCGCTGATGAAGCTCACCGACGAAGGGAAGGTGGACGTGGGGAAGACCCTGGCCGATTACCTGCCCGGGCTGCAAGGGGCCTATCCCTACCATGCGTCGCTGAAGCTCAGTGAGATACTGGCCCACCAATCCGGGCTGAAGGCCTATGTGCCGTTCTACCTGCGGCTGATGGACAAGAAGAAGATCAAGCCCGGCATCATGGCCCTTGTGCCCGATGATGAACACGATATGCGCGTGGCCGACGGGTTCTACGTGCACCATAGCTACCGCGATTCGCTGCTGAAGTGGGTGCTCGAAACCCCCGTGGGGGAACGAGGCAAATACCTGTACAGCGACATGGGCATGTACCTGCTCATGCAGGTGGTGGAGCACGTATCCGGCATGGCGTTCGACGCCTTCCTGGAGCGGGAATTCTTCGCGCCGCTCGGATTGGCCACCATGGGCTACAACCCCTTGGACCGGTTCCCTATCGACCGCATCATGCCCACGGAAAACGATACCGTATTCCGCAAAGTGCTCGTGCGGGGCACGGTGCATGACCCCGGCGCCGCCCTCATGGGGGGCGTGGCAGGCCATGCCGGCCTGTTCTCCGATGCCAACGACCTGGCCATCGTTATGCAGATGCTGCTCAACGGGGGCACGTACGCCGGCCGGCGCTACCTCTCCGAAAAGACCATCGCCACCTTCACGGCGTGCCGCTATTGCAAGGGCGATCCGCGAACGGACAACCGCCGGGGCTTGGGCTGGGACCGCCCGCAGGCCGCCGGTACCGCGGGGCCCGCGAGCGACAGCGCAAGCTCGGCCAGCTACGGCCATACGGGGTTCACGGGCACCATCGTGTGGAACGACCCGGCGCGACAAACCATCTACGTCTTCCTCAGCAACCGGGTCTACCCCGATGCCGCCAACAAGAAGCTCCAACGCATGGATACCCGCACCAAGATCCAATCCGTGATCGATAAGGCCGCCGCCGTGAAGGAAGAAGCCGTGATACCGCCCGGATTGCGCAACTAACCCGGCCGGAAATGAATCCCTTGGCCGGATCGAGGAAAATACCGACATTTGCCACCCCTTAACGAAAAGGGGCCTAAAAACAACTACGCGACATGCCGACCCGCATCCGCCTTCAGAGGAAAGGCAAGAAAGGCAGGCCATACTACCACCTGGTGGTGGCCGACCAGCGCGCACCGCGCGATGGCAAATACATCGAACGCATCGGAGCCTACGACCCCAACCGCAACCCGGCACTGGTGGAAGTGGACCGTGACAAGGCCATGAACTGGCTCCAGAAGGGGGCCCAGCCCAGCGATACCGCACGCGCCATCCTCAGCTACACCGGGGTGCTCTACAAGAACCACCTGCAGAACGGCGTGAAGAAGGGTGCCTTCGACCAAGCTGAGGCCGAACGCCGATTCGAGGCATGGCTCAACGAGAAGAAAGGAAAGGTGGAGGCCAAGCGCACCAGCTTGGAAGAAAATGCCACTAAAGCCTATAAGGAGCGCGTGGCCATTGAGACCAAGAAGTCGCATGACCGGGCCGATGCCCTGACCGCCAAGCTCGCGGCCGCCAGCGCTGCCGCCGAGGCCGCTGCCGCCCCTGCGGAAGAAGCACCCGCTGCCGAAGGCGAGGCCCCTGCACAAGAGTGACCGACCCTTTTGAACGTGAAAAGCCCGGAGCCGAAAGGAACCGGGCTTTTTGTTTGACCGCAGATCAAGCAGCAACCTATTTTCACCCCTTCATGGACCTGAGCAAACTGCATCGACTCGGAAACCTGGGAAAACCTTGGGGGCACCGCGGGGAATTGACCTTCCAGCTGGACGGAGGAGACCTCGACGCAGTCGGGGACCTGGGAGTGCTCTTCGTGGAGCTCGAGGGGTTGCGGGTGCCCTTCCGGGTCGATCATGTCAGGGAGCACCCGCGCGTAGGGGCCGTGGTGAAATTCAATGGATACGACGACCCCCAAAGCGCAGCATTCATGGTGAATGCCGAGGTATATGCACCCCCGGGCGTGGATAGGGAGATGGCCATGGATGGGGAGGATGACGAACTGGACCCCGAGGAGCTGGTAGGCATGCACGTGCTCGATGAGGAGCATGGGGAGCTCGGTGAGGTGGTCCGAACGGAAGGCACGGAGGCCAATCCCTTCATGGTGGTGGAAAAAAACGGCGTCGAGATCTTGATCCCGTTGGTGAACGAGCTGATCACGGGCATCGACCTGGATACGGGCCACCTGGTGGTGCGCACACCGCCCGGACTGGTGGAACTGTACAGGGGGGAGTAGGCATGCCCAATGACTTCTTCCGCTTCAAGCAGTTCACCATCCGCCAGGACCGTTGCGCCCTGAAAGTGGGCACGGACGGCGTGCTGCTGGGGGCCTGGACCGAATATCGGGATGCGCGAAGGATACTGGACATCGGAACCGGAACGGGCGTGCTCGCCCTGATCGCCGCACAGCGCAACGGCAAGGCCCAAGTGGAGGCCGTGGAGTTGGACCCGGCCTCGGCACAGCAGGCCCGCGAGAATGTGGCCGAAAGCCCGTGGCAACGGAGGGTACAGGTCCATGAGGCGGACATCCGCAATTGGAAACCGGACCACCTGTTCGACCTGATCCTATGCAACCCGCCCTTCTACAAGGACCATCCGGCATCCAGCGATAGCCGCGCGGCCAAGGCCCGCCATGAAGGAACCTTGGATCTCGAAGCACTGGTACAGGCCATCGATCGCCTGGGCACCGGCACCGTGCGGGCCAGTTTGATCTTGCCTCTGCACCGGTTGGATGAATTGGAGGATGTGGCCGGGCGAATGGGCCTTTCCGCGATGCGCCGGTGCTTCGTGTACCATGTGCCCCACAAGCCCGCCAAACGGGCCTTGGTGGAATTGGCGCGCCGGGAAAAGGGCGATGCCGCACAAGAGGAACTGGTCATCCACGATGGGCAAGGTGGGTACACGTGGGCCTATCGGGCACTCTTGGAAGACCTGGAGCTCGACTTCTGACCGGCGCCGGTCCAACACCCTTTCACCGCACCAAGGTCACGTGGCCCGCCAAGGAAGGCGTATCGGTCCCATCGGGCGTCACGATGTAGAAATAAGTGCCGTCGGGAGCATCGCCCCCGTTCCAGCCTTGGGCCAGGTTGCGCGTGCTGAATATCACTTGGCCCCAGCGGTTGTAGATCTCCATGAACCCCGGTACACCCTTGTACCCGATGGGAATGAAGCGATCGTTCTGCCCGTCGCCGTTCGGGGTGAACACGTTCGGCATCTCGATCACGCCCGGGTCGATCACCCGCACGAACGAGTGTATCGTGTCGATGCACCCCTCCGCCGTGGTGACAACCAGCATCACGGGGTATTCGCCCGGAACGGCGGGGAAGGTGGCTGCCACCGAGGCCTGGTCCGAGGTGCCAGGCTCCCCGGCGCCCAAGTCCCACCACCAGGTGATGATGTTCCCGTTGCCCGATCCCGTCAGGTTCACCGTGGGGTCTTCGGCGAAGGTCGGGTTGGGCTGCACGGAGATGTTGGCCTGAATACCGGGAAGGACCGTTATCGCGTCGGGGATGAGGGTATCGCCGACACAGCCCGGTCCGTTGCGCACCTGCAGCCTCACATCGTACGTGCCGGGCACGGTGTAGGTGTGCGTGAAGGCACTGTCGCTGCGGGTGGTGCCGTCACCCAGGTCCCAAAGCTCCGTGGTGGTGCCTACGGTGGAGGTATCCGCGAAGGCGACCGTGAGCGGTGCGCAGCCAACGACCGGGTCGATCAAGACCAACGCGCGTGGCGGCGCAGGCTCCATCACGAAGGTGCTTCCCATCAGGCACCCTTCATCGTAGGTGCCCGCCAAGGTGTAGGTGCCGCCGCCGAGCCCCAAGGCCGACACGTTCAGCGTAGTCGAGGTCTGCCCCGGCAGGGCCACACCGTTCAGGTACCATTGCAGGTCGGTCATGCCTACCGGCGGCTGGCCGATCACGACCACGTTGTCCGCGCACACGTGGCCGGTGCTCATCACGGGAAGCATGACCTGGTCGATGGCTGCCGTGAGGTGCAGGTTGTCGAGGAGGAGGTACGGCGCATAGCCCGCCGTTTCTTCATCCACGTTGAAAAACCCGGCCGGGAGCGTGCAGCCGGTGCCGAACATCACCGTTTGGATCTCCACGCTCGGGGTGAAGGTGAAGGACAGGTGGTCCCAGTCCCCGTTGGCTTGGTAGTCCATGGAGGCCAACAGGGTCCAGCCGTTGGGTACCGGGCAGCCCAGCGTGTTCACCGGGAAGGGCACGCACAGCGGGGCGCCGTACAAGGCCAAGGGGATCGGGGTTGGGGAATAGAAGGGGCCCGCGGTACCATGGCCGCTGCTGCCGGTACGGAGCGAGGTGCCCGCTACATGGAAGGACAGGGTGTATTCCACACCGGCCAGCAAGGGGCTGGGGGGGCCGGGGTACATCAGGCAGGCACCCACGTATTCCTGCCAATTCTCCACCATGCGCATGCCCACGAAGCCCTCTCCGTCCGGCGGGGGCAGGGGAAAGAAATCGGGATAGTTGCCGCAGGAATGGAAGTAATCCGAGGTTGGGATGGTGGCCTGCTGCCAGTAAATGGCACAGTTGAAGTAAGGCGGCCCGGGCGGCAGGTTGTACCACAGTGGGCAACACCAGCGATCCTCGAAGGAAGGGTTGGGGATGAACGAGGGGGTCGTGGATAGCAGCGTGCTGCACGGGCAATCGGGGTCGTTCAGGTCGATCAGCCCGTCGCCGTCATCGTCGATGCCGTTGTTGCAAATCTCCTGGGCCGGGAGAACGGTCGGAATAAGCGCAACGGACAGGGTAGCCAATAAAGTCTTCATACGCATGATGCGAAGCGGAAGGGAGAGTGTGACCGGGCGGTTGCCGCCCGGGGGAGAGTGGGCAGGCTTCGTGCCCCAAGGGGCGGCCTTGGTGGCAATATAGGGCCTGGTGGCTACTTCGCCCAGAAGACCTCCTTGACCTTGGGGTTCTTCCGCAGCTCCTCCAACAAGGGCTCCAGGTTTTCCAGGTTGCGGTTGGTGTACTTCAGCTCGTACACCATCTCGTCGCCGTTCTTCTCGAAGAACATTTCCTCCACGGGCGAGTCGTCGTTCCGCATCAGCCCCTGCATCAGCTGGGCCTGGTTGGCGCCCGGCTCGGTGACCACGCGCAGGGTGGCCTGCTTGAAGCGCCGCAGGTAGCGCTTCTCCAATGGCTGGATGGCCCACAGGATGATCAAGGCGATCACCGTGGTGGCCGCGGCGGCGAAGTACAGGCCGCTGCCCGTGGCCAGGCCGATGGCCGCCACGGTCCATAGCCCGGCTGCGGTGGTGAGCCCCCGGATGGTGCCTTGGCGCGAGAAGAGGATGGCACCGGCCCCGATGAAGCCCACGCCGCTCACCACCTGCGCGGCGATCCGTGAAGGATCCAGCGCTACGCCCGGCGTGCCCAGGATGTCGGCGAAGCCGAAGGCGGAAACGATGATCACCAGGCACGACCCCACGCACACCATCATGTGGGTGCGCAGCCCGGCCGCCCAGTCCTTTCGCTCGCGCTCAAGACCGATGAGCCCGCCGAACAGGGCGGCCAAGGCCAAGCGGAGCATGATGTCGTTCGTGCTGATCATCTATCGTTCGCCAACCAAGGTACGGTGTGCTCAAAGTTCCACCTCGTGTTCCGCAAATGCGATGCCCAGCGTGGCCAGCTCATCCAGGATGGGGGCGTACAGCTCAGGCTTCACCGGCAGCAGCACGCCGCGCTGGCCGATCTTTCCGTTGAGCAGCAGCTTGGCCCCGATGGCCATGGGCAAGCCTACGGTCTGCGCCATGGCGGTATGCACGTTGTCCTGGCCGGTCACGGCCAAGCTGGCATGGATCTCCTTGGTGCGGCCGCCCAGCGTGTAGCGGAAGCGGTGCCACATCACCAGCAGGTCCTTGTCCTGCGGGCCCAGCACCCACTTGGCCTCCAGCAGCCGTTGCAGGGTGGCGGCGGGGGAGAGCCCGGCCTCGCCGATGGTGCCGTTGCCGAAGATGCCCAGCCAACCCAGGCTTTGCATGGTTTGTCCGGCCGGGTCCAGGCCGAGGTAGTTGGCCAGCGCGGCCTTTAGGTCGCCCCGCTGGGCCTCTTCCGGCAGGAAGGAGCGGAGGTAATCGGCCCATGTGGCATCCGCTGGCAGTTCCATCTTGAAGCCGTCCTCGGTGCAGCCCAACTGCACGAACGTGTCCCAAGCGGCACAATAGCCCGCTTTGCGCAAGGTGCCGCGCAGCATGGTGGGGATGTCGGCGATGCCGTACATGCCCCGGTACTTCAGGGAGTCGCGGTTGGCGTAGCCGTCGAAGCCGCCCAGGCCGGGGATGTCCACATGCGCGATGCGGCGGAACAGCTTGTGGTAGGGGATGTACTTCAACTCGCCGTCGTGGATGTAGCGGGCAGCGGGCCCTTGCCCGGCCAGCACCACGTTGCGCGGGTTCCAGCTGAATTTGTAGCCCCACGGGTTGTCGTCGCTTTCCGGGGCCACCAGCCCGCCGCAGTAGCTCTCGAACGCCTCGATCCGTGCACCCTTCGCCTTCAGCCCGTCGATGATGCGCATGGCGCTCATGTGGTCGATGCCGGGATCCACGCCCATTTCGTTGAGCACGATCAGCCCGGCCGCCTTGAACTCGGCATCCAGCGGCCACAGCTCGTCGGGCACGTAGCTGGGGGTGATCACGTTCTTCTTCAGGCGCAGGCAATCGCGGAGCACGTCCATGTGCATGAAGTGCGGCAGCATGCTGATCACCAGGTCGTGCTTGGCGATCAGCGCGGCCCGGGCCTCGGTATCCGTGGCGTCCAAGGCTACCGCTTCGGCCACGCCTTCACCGCCTTGGATCAGGCGTTGGGCCTGCTCCACGGCCCGGTCGGCCACGGTGAGCCGCCATTGTTGCCCATGGGCGTGGTCGATCAGGTACTTGATCAGGGAGGAAGCGGAACGGCCGGCGCCGAAGAGAACGATGGATCGCATGGAAGTTCAGTGGGATTGCGGCTGCGAAATTGCGGAACAGGAATTTGGTGGACGGTCAGCGGACCGGCAACAACTCGGCCAAACTTCGGTACAGGGCCGTCTTAACTTCGGTATCCATCCGCCCATCGTTGGCGAAACGCTGGTTCACCTCCAGCTCGATGCCGGCATAGTGCCGGGGAAATTGCTTCCGCAGCGCGGTGGGAAAACCATCGGCCGTGCCTTTGTAGGGTTGGTTCATGCGCACGATCAGCTGCGGCGCATGGCGGTTGATCGCTCGCCGCCAAGCCCAACAGAAGTTGCGTTCCGCCTGCCGGGCCGGGTCGTACAAAAGACCGATGTCCATGTGGCGCGGCTGCCCGTCCAGCACGGGGGTGAAGCTGTGCACGGCGATGTGCAGCACGTCGTGCCCGGCCTTGATCTGCGCAGCGATCTTGTCCGTGAAGGCTTGCCGGTAAGCGCGGTATTCACGCAGCAGCACGGCCTTATCCGCTTCCGGCAGCGGGCGGGTGAAGCGCGAGAAGTGCTGCGGATGGCCTTCGGTGCGGTTCATCTCGATGCACAACCGGCTGAGTGTCGCAAAGGTGCTGTGGGCCGCCAAAGGCTTCAGGTCATCGAACAGGTCCAAGGCGCCGGGATCCCAGCCGCGATGCGTTTCCAGGATCTCTTCAAGCCCCGCAAAGCAGGCACGGAGCCGTTCCGGAACCTCGTTGCCGCCGTGCTCGCAGCTGAGGAAGAGGGCGGTCATGCCAACTGCCGGTCTTCCTGCAGGCACCCGGCCAGTTCCTTGTATACCGCGATGATCTGCCCGGCCTCAGGCATCAGGCCGGTGCGCTTGAGGATGCGGCTGGCCAAGCAGCCATGGTCCAAGATGTGCCGGATGCAGGCTTGGCCTTCGGCGCTGATGTTGCCGCCCACCTCCGCGAAGATGTGCCGCCACAGCTCTTGGGCCGTGGCCTCCTGGGCCTCCAAGCCGAACATGAGCAGGAATTCGGTGTTGTGGATCCGGGTTTCGCCGGCGTTGCGGATCACGTCCTGGAAGATGGCCAGCAGGTCATTCTGGTGCCAGGCCCGCTGGAGGTAGTTGCTCACCCAGCGCTGGTCCACCAAGGCTTTCAGCGTTTCCACGATCAGCTCGGCGATGGCCAGGTCGGCGCTGGGGCATTCCTGGATGTCCACCACGCGGATCTCGATGGCACCCCGGTCGAAGCGGGCGATGGCACCGCGCGAGTTGGCGAACTGGTGGTCCATAATGCCCTTTTCATCGAATGGCGCCAGGGCCTTGCCGATGGGCCCGAAGATCTCCCGGTAGTATTCCTCCTCGGTGAGCACGGCCTCGGGGATCAGGCTGCCCATGAGTTCGGGAAGCCGCTCCTGGTGGTGCAGGTAGGCCTCCATGCGGGCATCCATGTAGCCCGTGGGACGGCCGTCGAGGATGGGCGAGCTGGCGCTGAGCGCGGGTATGATGGGCAACACCATGCGGATGGCGGTGTGGAGCTTGCCGAACTCGATGTCGTTGGCGAAGGGCAGGTTGAGGTGTACGCTCTGGAGGTTGCTCCAGCCGTGGCCCCGGCAATCGAAGATGCGGTTGTAGAGCTCGTACACCTCGTGGTAGTCGTGTTGCCACAGCACCGTTTCTGTGAAGGGGTCGAACAGGGGATGGGCCGCGGAGGGGAGCAGCATCAGCCCCCGTTTGGCGAGCAGGGCATTGATGGCGCGCACCTCCCCGGCGAATTTTTCACGGAAGGCGCCGATGTCGGAGGTGGGGCGGGCGGTCTTCAGCTCCACCACGTGGGCCACCAGCTCGTTGCTCCATTCCACGTCGCCGCGCTCCACGTCGCCGGTAATGTGGCCGGTAACGTCCTCGAAGAGCAGGTCCACGCTGGGGCTCGTCTTCAGGGTGTCACGCTCCACCACCATGTATTCCAGCTCGATGCCGACGACCTCGAAAAGGCTGTAGGGGGCTTGCTCGTTCATGCTTTATGGTCGTTGTTGGCGGCCGCTTGTCCATGGGGCAGGCCGATCTTGCGTTCAATGTCGCGCTTGAGGGATGCGATGATGCGGCGGTAGATCTCGGGGCCCAGCTCCACGTCCTCGATACCGTCGTCGATGTTGGGGCATTCGTTCACCTCGATCACGTAGGCCTTGCCGTTGCGTTCCTTGATGTCCACGCCGAACAGGCCGTGCTCGCCCACCATGGCCTTCACGGCCTTCAGCGCCGTGTCATGGATGTGGCGGGGGCATTCGTGCACCTTCACCGTGGCGAAGTCGCCCGTTTCGTCGTGCTTGGTGGAACTGGCCCAGTTGTAGATCTGCCAGTGGCCCCGCGCCATGAAGTATTTGCACACGTAAAGCACCTTCCCGTCGAGCACGCCCACGCGCCAATCGTAGTCGCTGGGCATGTATTCCTGGGCGATGGCCAGGTCGCTCGCCTCCAGCATCTTGTCCAGCTTCTGGTCGAGCTCTTCCTGCGTTTTGGCCTTCTCAACGCCGATGCTGAAGGTGCTGTCGGGCAGCTTCAGCACCACGGGAAACCCCAAGGTGGAGCCCACGAGGTGCCGGTTCTCGCCGTGCACGATCAGGGTGCGCGGGGTGGGGATGTGGTGGGCTTCCATCACCTCCGCCAAGTACACCTTGTTGTTGCATTTCAGAATGGCGTCCGGCGCGTCGATCACGGCCAGGCCTTCCTGCTGGGCCTTGCGCGCAAAGCGGTAGGTGTGGTTGTTCACGAAGGTGTTCTCGCGGATCAGCAGCGCGTCGTATTCGCTCACCCGGTCGATGTCGCCCGGACCGATGATGTCCACCCGGAACCCCATTTCCTCGGCGGCCAGCCTGAATTTGACGATGGCGCGCTTGTTCGATGGCGCCGCCTTGTCGTCCTTGTTCACCAAGATGGCCAGGTCGTAGGCGCTGCGGTCTTCGCGCGCCCGGTCGTACCGCTTCTTGCTGAAGTATTCCGCGGCGTACTTGCGCAGCAAGGGGATGTGCTCCTCTTCGATCTCCTTGTACGGCAGGGGGCGGATGGAACGGAGCTCCCATTTGTCGGCCTTTACGAAACGCGCCCGCATCAAAGGGGCCTCGAACACCTTGTACAGTTCATGCGCCAGCTTGTCGTAGCGCGGGTTTACGTTGCGGCCGAAGTAGATGCTGAGGGTGAAGTCGTGCTTTTCGCGGTGGTGCAGGCTTTGCTGGATCACGTCGTCCAGGTCGCGCGAAAGGACCTTCACGATACGCGGGCTCTTCAGGTCGAGGATGGTCTTGGCGTTGGGGATCACCTTCTGGCCACGCGCCTCGGCCAGCAGGCTCACGTAGTAGCCCTGGCTCTGGTAGGCGAAGCTGCGGTTGAGGTTGAAGATGCGCGTGTTCTTCAGCTGCGCGAAACGCGGGTCGGTCAGGTAGTCCTTGCTGGATACCACCTCCACGCCGGGCGTGCCCAAGGTGAAGGCTTTGGGGTCCTGCATCACGATGATCTTCCTCATGGGGCGAATGGGGTGGGTGAAAGGATCAGCAGGTTCGCGTCGTAGGTGACGATGCCGAGCATGATGCTGTTGATGAGGCGCCCCACGTGCACGTCGTAGTTGCGGCCCTCGGCCAGCGGGTTGTCCTGGTAGGGGTCGGCCACGCGCACCTGCTTGCCCTCCATGCCGCTAAGCACCACGAAGTGGCCCATGGGCTTGCCCTTGAGGTCGTGGTAAACGCTGCGCCCCTTGCTGTCGGCGTATTCGCGCTTGCTCTTGTACAGGTAGGTGGCGCTGAGCCCCGCCAAGATGGGCAGCTTCCGGTCGAAGTAGGAGCGCAGCAGCTCCGGCTTGGGGTCGTCGAAGCGGATCTCGCCGCCCTCGTTCAGGAAACGGGCGTAGGCCAAGCAGGCCGTGTGCAGCTTCTTGCCCGGCTTGATCCGCGTTTGCGCCACGAGCTTTTTGCGCAGGTCTTCCGGCGCCAAACCGTCCCAGCTGGGGTCGAAGACCCGGAGGTTGTAGCTGTACAGGCGGGCATGGTACCCGTGCTGGAGGGCGTGTATGCCCAGCAGCACCGCCAAGGTGCCACCATCTTCCAACTGGTGTACCTCGTCGATCACCTCCCGCAAGGGGCGATCATTGCCCAAATGACGGTACACGGCGTGCAGCGCGGTGGCACCGCAGGTGTCGTCGTCGGGCTGGGCCTCGATCTTGAAGTTGCGCATCGATGGATCTGGACGGCCATGGTGGGGCCGCCATTGGAATTGCAAAAGTTGACGCGCAAGGCCGTGTTTTGTTCGCTGTAGGTCGCGGGCCTTGAACAGGCCCCTGTTCAAGGCCCGCAGCGCCGAAGCAGGGGGTCAGGGGCCCACAGGGGGAGCCTCCTGCGGCAGGAAGGCCTCCGGTGGGCGGAACATCCGGGGCAGCTCCGTGGCGGGGTCGAAAGGCACCACCAGCCGCCGGGGGGCCAAGGTGCTGCGGGCGATCAGGCGATCACCCACCTGGAAGATCCCCACATGGACGGGAACGCCCAGGCTGCGGTCGTCCACGCGGAGCTGGTACACCAGCACGGCGTGGAGCGTGTCGTTCGGGTCGGCCAGGCCGTTGCCGTAGTAGCGCGACAGGGCGCCCAAGTATTTTTCCACCCGCTCCTGATCGGCCTGCATCCCGTTCACCCACCATTGGTCGCCCACGCGCTCCAGGGAATAGGCCACGTTGCCCGGAAAGGTGAAGGTGAGCCGGTCCCAGTTGGCGGGATTTCCATTGGCCATGGGCTTGGGGATCCAGTCCAGGAAGTTCATGCGTATGACATCGCTGAACGTGCCCGGCACGAGGTAAACGTTGCTGTCCCCTTCGAGCATCACGGCCGTGGCCACGGGCGGCGCCTCCAAGGTGGGCGAGCTCGGGCCTTGGGTGGTGCTGCCCACCCGCAATTCGGCGCCGTTCAGCACCTGGGGCGATCGGAAGCGCGCCGCCAAGCTGTCCGTCAGCGCATAGCGCTCCATCACCGCGTGCCCGCTGCCCGGCATGGCCAGCGGCTGCATGTGCGACAGGGCCTCCAGCAGCGTGTTCAAGGGCCGTTGGAAGGCGCGTGTGGCGTGGTCCCCCTCCGTGGCCACCCAGCCCAGGCTGTCGCGGCGGAAGTGGATGGGCCCGCCCGGGCCGCCGCTGCGGGGAACCAAGGTGAATTCGGTCAGCCGGGCGGTGTCCACGGCCAGCAATTCGTGGCGAAAGCTGCGCCCGCTGCTTTGCCCGGGCGCGCGGCCACCCAGCCACCACCACGCGGCCATGGCGCACACCAAGGTGGCCAGCAGGCCGATCTTCTGCTTATCGGACATGGTCGGGTTGCATGCGTTGCTTGCGCTGGCGCCGCCGCCATTGGGCCCGGCCCAGTCCGTAGAGCAGCACCAAGGCCACCGGCAGCAGCAAGTTGGCCCATTTCAGCAGGCTGCGTGCGGCATCACCCGGGTCACGGATGGGGCGGTAGGCCTTCTGCTTGCCCCGGATGCTGAGCAATTCGGTGCTGCGGTTCACCCAGTCCGTGGCGTTCACCATCAGGTCCAGGTTGCCCCGGGGCAGGCCGATCTGCTGGCCCCCTTGGTCGCCGGTGCAGAAGTTGCCGTTGCTGAAGATCACCAGGCGCCCCTGGGTGCTGTCCGCGGCCTCCATGGCGGCTCCCACCACCTGGGGGCCGTCCTTGAAGGCTTCCGGGCCCAAGGTGAGCCGCAGGTCGATCCGGAAGGGCGAAGGGAGCACGCCGCTCTTGGCGCTGGTGACCAGGATGGGCGAGAAACGGACGCCGTCGGGCCCGCCGATGGTGCGGATGGGGGAGGCGAACTGGAACATGACCATGTCCAGGCCATGGGCCACGGGATGGTCGCCGAAGCGGTCCACCAGCGGGTAGAAAGGGAAGGGGATGGATACGGGGCGCTGGATGGTGCTCTGCATCACCGTTATCTGCCCGCAGTGCTCATCGGTCACGATGCCGGGGCCGATCTGCAGCCCGTGGGAGGCCAGCCACGGGCCCAGGCCGATGTCGCGCATGCGCACCTCCGGCGACTGCGGCAGGCCCGATTCCACGGCGCCGAAGGCCAGCACCACGCCGTGCCCCTTGGCCATGTATTCGTCGAGCCGGCGCAGGTGCGCCTCCGGCATGCTGTCCTTCGGGTCGATGATCAGCAGGGAGGAGAACCGTTCGTTGATGGGGAAGGCATCGTAGATGGTGGTGGCCTCCACGTCGTATTGCGCCTGCAGCTGCACGGCCAGCTCGTCCAGCGCCCGCAATGAGGGCTCCATGTGGCCTTGCACCACGCCGATCAGCGGTTTCTCCAATCGCGCCACTTGGGCGATGGCCGAGCTCAGCGTCCATTCCATGCCCGGCCCCTCCTGCAGGGCGGGAATGGTGGCCTGCCGGTCGCCCATGCGGAGCACGGCCCCCATCAGCACTTGGATGTTCTCGCTGCGGTCCTTTTTGCGGGTCTGCGCCAGCAGGGGGCGCACGCCCTCCTTGATGGCCTTGTTGGCCAAGGCCTCGGAGCTGCCCGGGTCGAGGAATTCGAAGACGAGCTTCCCGCCCGACCGCTCGGCGTATTCGGAGAGCAGGTCCTTGAAGTCTTGACGTACCACGGCCAGTTCCGGCGGCAGCTCACCGGTGAAATAGGCGGTGGCCGTAACGGCCTCGGGCAGGTTCCTGATGAGCCCCAAGGTGGCGGGGTCCAGCGTGTAGCTGCGGTCGGCCGTGAGGTCGAGCCTGAATTTGTGGCGCTGGGCCAGCAGGTTGGCCATCAGCAGGGCGGCCAGGCCCAGCAGCAGGATGATGGTGCCCGAGGTGCGCTTGCTCATGCGTGGCGGGCGCCCCGGCGGGCCAGTTGATGGGCGGCCAGCAGCAGGCCCGCCCAGGTGAAGGTGATGAAATAGACCAGGTCGCGGCTGTCGATCACGCCCCGCCCCAGACTTTCGAAATGCGTGCCCGTGGACAGGTAGCGGAATACCTGCCCGGCGGTGCCGACCATGTTGGCCGCCACCACCGAGGTGCCGAAATGGAACAGCGCCATGGCCGACAGCGCGATGATGTACGCGGCCACCTGGCTGGCGGTAAGGCTGCTGGCGAAGACGCCCAAGGCGATGTAGAAGGAGGCCATGAGGAAAAGGCCCAGGTAGCCGCAGAGCGCCGCCCCGTGGTCGATGGGGCCCAGCCACGCCACCGTGGCATACCATGGCAGGGTGCAGGCCAGGATCAGGGCTACCAGGACCAGGCTGCCCAGGTATTTGCCGGTTACGACCTGGCTGGCGGTGGCCTGCCGCGTGAGCAGCAGGTCGAGCGTGCCGCTCTTGCGTTCCTCGGCCAAGGTGCGCATGGTGAGCGCCGGGATGAGGATGAAGAGCGACCAGTTGGCCACATGGAAGAAGGTGCTCAGGTCGGCCATGCCGCGGATGAACACGTCGGTGCCGAACCACCAGGTGAAGAAGCCGGTGGTGCCCAGGAAGGCGATGATCACCAGGTAGGCCAGCGGGGAGTCGAAGAAGGAGGCCAGTTCCTTGCGGGCTATGAGGAGGGATGCGCGCATGGTTCAATCGTGGGTGGCCTCGCGGAAGATCTCCTCCAGGCGGGTTTCAACGGTGCTGAGCTCGGCGATGGGCCATCCGTGCGCGGTGCAGGCGGCGGAGAGGCGTTCGCCTTCCGGCGCGGACATGGCCACTTCGTAGCGGCCGCCGCCACCGGGAAGGGCTGTGGCATGGAGCACCTGTGGGACGGCGCGCAACGCCGCCAAGACTTCCGCCTCCGGGGCCCCGCCGGCCAAGCGCAGGCGGAACTGCACGCGGCCCAGCTCGTGGGCACGCAATTGCGCCGGCGTGCCGTCGGCCACCACCTTGCCTTTGTTGATGATCACGATCCGGTCGCAGACGGCCTCCGCCTCGGGCAGGATATGGGTGCTGAAGATCACCGTCTTGGTGCGCCCCAATTCCTTGATCAGCGCGCGGATGTCCACCACCTGGTTGGGGTCCAGCCCGGTGGTGGGTTCGTCCAGGATGAGCACGGCCGGGTCGTGCACCAGGGCGAAGGCCAGCCCGGTGCGTTGCCGGTACCCGCGGCTCAGCTCGCCGATGCGCTTGTGCTTTTCCCGTTCCAGGCCGCAGGCTTTCACCATCAGGCGGATGCGCGCATCGACCCGGTCGCGGGGCACGCCTTGGAGCTTGGCACCGAAGCGCAGCAGGTCCAGCACGGGCATGTCCTCGTACAGCGGGTTGGCCTCGGGCAGGTAGCCGATGTTACGGCGCAGCTCCATGGCCTCGGTGGACATGGCCCTGCCGCCGATCAGGACGTGCCCGCCGTCCGGCGCGGCGAGCCCGCAGATCATCCGCATGGTGGTGGTCTTGCCGGCGCCGTTGGGGCCCAAAAAGCCCAGCACTTCACCGGCCCGTGCGGTGAAGGACACGTTGTCCACGGCGAGCTGCGCGCCGTAACGCTTGGTGAGATGCTCGGTGCGGATGTCCATGGTTGCTTCCGTCCGGGCGGCGGCCCCCGCAAGGACCGGTCAAACGCCTTTCACCCGCTCTTCCTTGGTGGAGCCCTCGCGGATCATCTCCAGGGCCTGGGCGATGCGGCGCTTGCGCGTTTCCTCCTTGCGCCCGTCGGCGATCCACTCTTCGTATTCCTTGCGGTGGGAGGCCGGGAAGGCTTGCCAGTTGGCCCAAGCGCTCGGGTCCTTGCGCAACACGCCTTCCAGCTCGGTGTACGGCTCTTTGCTCTCGGCTTCCGCCTGCTTGCGGTTCAAGGCCACCGCCTTCTGGATCAGGGAGGTGAGACCGGCCTCGTGAATGGCATCCCCCTCGCGGAATTTCACCACCCGCGCAGGCTTGTCTTCGGAACAAGCCTCGTACGGCACGCGCGTGGACTTGAACTGGGCTCCCTTGGCAAAGTGGAGGCTCACACAGCTCTTGGCCGTGGATAGGCTCATGCACGGCTGCCCCGCCACGTCGAAGTGGGGGGTTTGGCCCCGCCAGGCCTCCTCCATGTCGCTGCTGGCCGAATGGATGAGCTGGCGAAGGCGTACCAACACCTTGCGCTGCCATTCGGGCTGGTTGGCGATGTACAGGTTGATCTGTTCCGGGGAGAGCATCGATGGTCGGTTATGAAGGTGCGAATATGCGGCTCAGCGGCGATCGCCGGTGGCCAAGTCGATCAACACCGGAAAGGTACGGTCTTTCCGGAAGTCGGGGGCTCCCTCCAGGCCCACGAGCCCGTCGCCCATGAACCACAGGTCGTCCGCGTCGAAGTAGCCCGCTTTGACCCCGGCCTGAAGCACCGGCTTTTCCTTGTAGTTGCCGTCGTCCTTGAATTCGAGCATCAGCGCGTCCCGAGGCTTGTCCACCCCGTTCACCGGCTGCTTCTTCTTGCGCAGGTCGATGTTCCTCGCATCGTCGTTGAAGAACAGGAACAGCACGTCGCTGTATGCGATGGAGAAGGCCTTGCCCGGGCCGTTGTTGGCGTAGCTCATCTCACGGGGCACCTCGGTGTACCAGGCCGCCTCACCGCCGCCGTCCAAGGCCATCACATGGAAGGCGCCGTTCACCCATTCGGTCTTTTCCACCTTTTGGCCGCTGAGGTTGCTCACCAGGTGTGTTTCAATGCCCGCGCGCTCGGCCACCACGAACAGCCCGCCGTTGCTCTTGGGCCACAACTGCCCCAGGCGGATGTTGGTCTGCAGGCGTTCCACCTTGTCCACGGTCTGCTTGTTGAACGGGGTGCGGGCAACGGCGGACCATTGGCCTTCGTTGCGGTCCAGCAGGGTGCGGAAGATGCCGATGGATTCGTTGCGCGCGGCATCGGTGCTGGAATACACGCCGGCCACCACGATGGCCCCGTTCGGCAGCAAGGCCATGGAGGCGTCCTGCACATGTTCCCTTTTGGTCATCTCCAGCGGATAGGCCTGCTGCCCCAAGCTGTCCAAACGGTACAGCGTGTAGCTGTAGCCCACCACTTCCTTGGCCTTGGGTGCGGCATCGGTCACGTTTTTGATCAGGTACCAGGCGCTGCCGTTGGCATCCACCTTGGTGGCCACCACGTCGGTGCGCACGTTGCCGGGGTCGGTGGTGAGCTTGTTGGCCCACAGGGGCTCCATGTTCTTGTCCACCATCACGGCCAGGATGGGGCACCCTGCGCTGTGGGTGGTGCTGGCCGGGGAAAGGCCGATCAGCATGTGCCCGCCATCGTCGGCCACCGTGGTGGTGAAGCCCACCGTCATGCCGGGCTTGAAGTACGAGGGCGAGCGGCCGATGATGTCGTACGGCACGCCCATGATCAGCGAGGGTGCGCGGCCGGTGAGGCTACGGGGACCGAGCTCCTGTTGCATCAGCATCAGCTTGCCGTGGTCGGGGTCGGGCTTGCTCAAGATCACCCGGAATTGCTTGTTGAAGGTCTCGATGGTTTCCAAGGCCACCGGACCGATGCCCCATACGAACTTGGGCTTGTCGCGCTTGATCACGTTCAGCTTGTCGGACCCGATCACGAACAGCTCCCAGCCGATTTCCTGCTCCGTGAGCCCGCCCAGGGCGGTCTTGCCGCCCAAGGTCTTCAGCGCCACGAAACTGCCGGCATCGCCGTACACGGCCTTGGCCATGCCTACTTCCCGGTCGGGCGGGGCATCCAGGTCGGCCTTCACCTTGATGCGCACCTTGTTTTCCTGGGCGCTGGCAGCAAGGATGGCGGTGGCCGACAGGGCCAATGTGAACGATCGAAGGAGCTTATGGGTCATGCTGTTTTCCGGGTTTGTCCGCCGGCGCCAAGGCCAAGGGCGGGCGGGATTGAACGGGTGAATATAGCCGGGCCGCTTTTTCAGGCCCGCTCGATGATGGTGGCGTAGCCTTGGCCCACGCCGATGCACATGGTGCAAAGCGCATACCGCTTTTGGGTGCGGTGGAGCTCCAGGGAGGCGGTGAGCAGCAGGCGCGCGCCGGTCATGCCCAAGGGATGGCCCAAGGCGATGGCGCCTCCGTTGGGGTTCAGGCGCGGGTCGTCGTCGGCGATGCCCCAGCTGCGCGTGCAGGCCAGCGCCTGTGCCGCAAAAGCCTCGTTCAGCTCGATGATGTCCATGTCGTCCAGCGTGAGGCCGGCCCGCTTCAGGGCGATCTCCGTGGCCCGTACCGGCCCGATGCCCATGATGCGCGGCTCCACGCCCGCCACGCCGCTGCCGACGATGCGCGCCAAGGGGGAGAGGCCGTGCGTTTTCACCGCATCGCCGCTGGCCACCAGCAGGGCGGCGGCCCCGTCGTTCAGGCCGCTGCTGTTGCCCGCCGTTACGCTGCCGCCCTTGCGGAAGGCGGGCCTTAGAGCGGCCAGCGCCTCCAGCGTGGTGCCCGGCTTCATGAATTCATCCTCGCCGAATTGCACGGGGTCCTGCTTCCGCTGCGGGATGCTGATGGTGGCGATCTCCAAGGCCGATCGGCCCGAGCGCTGCGCCGCTGCGGCCTTCTGCTGGCTCCAAAGCGCGAAGCGGTCCTGGTCCTCGCGGCTGATAGAGCGCGTCTCCAATAGGTTCTCAGCCGTTTCGCCCATGGCGTCAACGCCGTAGTGCTCTTGCATGCGGGGGTTCACGAACCGCCAGCCGAAGCTGCTGTCGTACATCTTGGCATCACGGCCGTACGGGGTGGCGGTCTTGCTGATCACCCACGGGCTGCGCGTCATGTGCTCCACGCCGCCGGCCATGAAGATGTCGCCGTGCCCGGCCGCGATGGCCCTGCCGGCCTGCACCACGGCGCTCATGCCCGAGGCGCATAGCCGGTTCACCGTTTCGCCCGGCACCGATACCGGCAGGCCCGCCAGCAGCAGCGCCATCCGCGCCACGTTGCGGTTGTCCTCGCCGGCCTGGCCGGCACAGCCCATGATCACGTCGTCGATCAGCGAGGGGTCGAGGTCGGGGTGGCGCGCTGCCAAGGCGTGCAGCACATGGGCCGCCAGGTCGTCCGCCCGCACCTCGCTCAACCCGCCACCCAGCTTGCCGATGGCGGTGCGTACACCGTCGATGATGAATGCATCCTTCATGGGGCAAAGGTGGGGAAGGAGATTGAAGTGGAGAGGAAACGGTTTGGAGTTCGTAGGGCGCAGTTCGGAGGTGCGCCTACGAACCACGAACTACGCACTTTTCCCTTTGGCCTTGCCTTAACCGTCACTGCGAGCATAGCGAAGCAGTCTTTAATTCTTCCTCATGGATCAAAGATCGCTTCGGGCTCCTGCGTCGCCCTCGCGATGACGTGCCGCAGGCGCGGATCAAAGATCGCTTCGGGCTCCTTCGTCACCCTCGCGATGACGTGCCGCAGGTGCGTGGAATCCTTCCTGCGAACCACGACCTACGAACCTTCCCCTTCAGCCAAGTATCCTGCACGATGACCATTAGCGGACCCTACATTCGCTCCATGCAAGATCCCAACGAGCTGGCGGCACGCATCGTGGCGCGGATGATGGAAGGTGACGCCTTCAGCCAATGGCTGGGCATCGAGGTGTTGGCCACGGGACCGGGCCGTTGCGAGCTGCGGATGGCCGTGCGCCCGGAGATGGACAACGGTTTCCATATCACCCACGGGGGCATCAGCTATTCCTTCGCCGACAGCGCCTTGGCCTTTGCCTGCAACTCACACGGCATCCAAGCGGTCAGCATCGATACGTCCATCTCCCACGTAAAGCCCGTGAAGGCGGGTGATGTGCTCACGGCCGTGGCCGAGGAAGCGAGCCTGGGCAACCGCATCGGCATCTACCACGTGACCGTACGGAACCAAGAAGGCACGGTCGTGGCGCTGTTCAAGGGAACGGTTTTCAGGACGGGGAAGGAATGGTTTCCCTTGGATTCAACCCATAAACGCAACTGATTGCTCATGGGGTCATGCGTTCAA
>DAOKZW010000026.1:0-55513 GCA_035325445.1 Flavobacteriales bacterium | reverse complement strand
TACTTCGCCCCAGCCAATCCGCTTTGGACGATCCTTTAATGCGAAACGGTATAAGATGCGTTTGCCCTGGGTCGCACATAACCATCGGCCGAGTACCTTTGTAATGTCATGCTGAACCGCCGCTACCTCCTGCTCGCAGCCCTGCTCGTCGCAGCCATGATGCCCACCGACCTGTGGGCCCAAGGCTGCTCCATGTGCAAGGCCGTTGCCGAAAACCCGGGCAGCGACAACGTGTTCGGCGGTACGCAGGCCGTCGGCGCAGGGCTGAACAAGGGCATCCTGTTCATCATGACGGTGCCCTACATCCTGCTGTTCCTCCTGCTGCGCAAGAAGATCCTTCCCTTCATCAAGGAGTTCCGCAACGCCCAAGGCTGAGCGCGCGGCGTTCCTACGGCAGTTGTTCGGTCCGCACCGAAGTGGGCGAGTTGCTGTTGATCCCGATCAGGATCATATCCCTGTCATTGGCGGAGCCCGCGTACTTCACCACGCCGTCGAGGTTGACATCCTCCGGCAGGTAGCCGTTGGCGGTTGCCGTGGGTGAGGCTCCGCCCACGATGATGAGCATCGGCTCGCGGTCATTGCCCAATCCCGTGTACTGGAGCTTGCCGTCGCGCACCACATCGCCCGGCCAAAGCATCCATTTCCCATCGGTGGGCCGACGCGCATCGGTACCATAGGTGGCGGTGCTTCCCGAGGTCAGGTCCACCGTTGTGATGCTGCCCCCAAGGGCCACGGCATTGGCCGTCATGCAACCCAAGTGGTTCCGATGGCGCACGGCCACATGGTAGTTGCCGGCGGGAACGTTGAAACGCAGGTTCCCCGCACCATCGACGGCCATCACATCGCCATCGCGCTGGACCAGGGCGCTCTTCGCGGCCACCACCACGGCCGGGTTGGAGGCTTGGCGCAGCTCCACCACCACCCAATCCACCGCGGCATCATCACCGGTAACGCCCAGCAGGCCCGTGGTGGCGGTTTCACCGCCGCCGCCGGGCAGGTTGAAGCCCAGTGCCGTATACGGTTCCTCGGAAGGCAACAGGCCGTTGGCACGCAACTGGTCGTCCATGCGGTGCTGCGTGCTGTTGTATGGGCCGCCCAGCAACACGCGCACCGCCACCGGTACACCGGCCTCCTCGCCCGTCACCTTGATGTTGTCCATGTATAGTTTCTGCCCATAGCCGCAGATGCCCACGAAGCGCAGGCGCACGGTTTGCCCGTCGTATGCACTCAGGTCGATGTCATGCGCGGCCCATTGGGAGCAGTTGGACGGCGCCCAATTGTTGCTGCTGCTGTTGGACGCGGTGGCGAGGGCGCTGCCCGAGGCATTGAACACGGTGTACCATGTGGTGCCGCAATCGTTGCTGATGTCCACGCGCAAGCCGTCCGAGTAACTGTTGCTGTACCGGGCATAGGCATGTTGGAAGGCAAGCCGCACATTGGCCATGCCTTCCAGGTCGATGGAAGGCGTGACCAAGCGGTCCTCCTGCCCACCGGCATTGGCGTAGCTGTAATAGTCGATCATCCACGCCTTGGTGGAAGCGCACAGGGGCCCGTTGTTCACGGTTACCGTGGTCCAGGTCAGTGCCTCATCCGGGTTTTCCAAGGTCCAGCCTTGGGGCACGGTACCGCTTTCCGCCCCTTCCTCCACGGGCAGCTCCACAAGGCCCCCGCTGATGGAAGTAACGAAGGCATCATTGCCGGGATTCTGGTCGCCGGTGAGCACCGTGCCCACCTCCAGCGTGTGGCCCCCTGCGGAAGCGATCGTCAGCGGCTGTGCGAAGGTGAATTCCTCCGTGGCCCCCGCCGCCAATGTGCCGCTGTAGGCCTGCGTGACATCCGGTCCGCCGTCCAAGGAATAGCGGACGCTGAACCCGCTTTTGGGCTCGCTCCCATAATTGCGCAAGGTGGCCTTCACCTCCATGGGAACGCCGATGCAGATGGCAGTACCCGCGTTCGGTACCGCTGCATCCACCCCGATATCGCTGTGGGTGGGCGCATAGATCCTGATATTGTCCATGTACAGCCGTTGCCCGTATCCGCAAATGCCCACGAAGCGCACCACGATCACTTGCCCGTCGTAGGCACCCAGGTCCAGGTCATGCGTGGCCCATTGGCTGCAGTTGGCGGGGGCCCAGCTTCCGCCCGTATTGTCGGGTGCGGTGGCCAGGTCGCTTCCTGCCGCCTGGTACACGGTGTTCCAGGTTGCACCGCAGTCGGGGCTCACATCCACGCGGAAGGCATCGTAATAGTAGCTGCTGTAGCGGGCATAGGCGTGGTTGAAGGTGAGGCGTGTACCGGCGACCCCCGCCAAGTTGATCGGCGGTGTGAGCAGGCGGTCCTCCTGCCCGGTTGCCGAATAGGTGTTGTAATTGATCATCCAGGCCGTGGTGGCCGTGCAGCCCGGGCCGTTGGATACCGTGGTGGTGGTCCAGGTGGTGCTGTTGTCCGGGTTCTGCAGGGTCCATCCCGCCGGCACAGCTCCACCCTCGGCCCCATTTTCCACGGGCGGCACCGTGGGCACCATGCTGGTGGCGCCGATCTGGTTGGTCACCGCATCATCGCCCGGGTACTGGTCGCCGGCAAGCACCGTTCCCACCACCAGCGTATGGTTGCCGGGCCCCATGGTGATGGGCTGCGTGAAGGTGAATTGCTGGGTGGCCCCGGCGGCCAACGTTCCGCTGAAGGCCTCGGTGACGTAGGCACCGCCGTCAAAGGAGTAGCGCACGGAAAAACCGCTTTGCGCCTCCAAGCCATTGTTGCTTACCATGGCCACCACGGGGATGGGCGTACCCTCGCAGGCGAACATGTCCCCTGCGGGCGTGGCCGACACCACCCCCAGATTCTTGGCCAAGGGCATATTGAATGCCTCCACTTGGTCGTTCAGGCTGTTCGAACTGCCTTGCGAGGCGCTGTATCCCAGGCCCCTTCGGGCGAATGCCGCCCACAGCAGGTTCTGGTTGGCTCCCCCGTTGTTGAGCTGGTCGGCCAGCAGGATCGCGTTGCGGCCATCCACGAAACCGGGGCTGCACGGCATCAGCTTCAATCCGTCGATCACCAGTTGCATGGCGATATTGTTGCCGCCGGTGCCGTTGTACAGGTCGGGATCGAAGCCATACTGGTCGATCAGGTCCCAGGTCATTTCCCACAGGATGGTGCACCAGATGAATCCGATGTCATGCACGTACTGGTAGTTGGGGTTGGTGGTCGCTGCGTAGGTGAATCCGTTCACGCCGAAAGAGGTGTTGTAGGGCGCGGGCCTGATGCCCGTTCCCGTGACCGGCTCTCCCAGCACATAGGTGCCCACCCCCCGGCTGGTGGTGCGCGTATCGCTGGCCTTCATGGTCATCATCAGGCCGAAGAAATCGCTCCAGCCCTCGCCCATTTGCTCGGCGTTGTTCAGGCAGTTCGAGTTGGACGGCCCACCGGCCAGGCGGATGCTGATGCCATGGCCGTACTCATGGGCGATGATGCCCGCATCCAGGTCCCCGTCCCGGCGCGGGTTTGTCTGGGTCCACAGGAACATCTGCATGCGCGGATTGCTCCCGTCCGGCGGCGTGGCGAAGTTGGCGTTGTTGGTGCCTGAGCCATCCTGCGCGTCGGCGTACACATAGTCGTTGCCCTGGCCACCGCGTCCGTAGTTGTTCTGCTGGAAATTGCCGCTCACCTCGTTGAACCCGTACTGGTACCACACATCGTGCATGAGGTTGTTCCAGTAGAAGAGGTTGGTGATGGCGGCATCCTGGTACGTGGACGGCGCCTGGGTCAGGTTGATCGGGAAATCAAACGACAGGGATGCCCCCCCGTCCGGTGCGTACCCCGTGCCGTTGTTGCCGTTGGCATCCTCCTGTGCATGTACGTTGTTGCCCCGCGTGATGGTGTATTCCGCCCCCGGTGAGCCGTTGGCATCATGCCATCCGTAGGGCGATGCGGCCCCGGCCGCCGTCCAAGGCGCGTTCACCAGTGTGCGCGATCCATGGCTGGGGCTTTCCACGGGCATGGGGTACACCCGGTACTCCATGGTTCCCGCCGGGGCCATGGGGGCGGTGGGCGCCTCTTCCGGATGGGCGGCTTCCACCATCCCGTCATGTTCGCCCGCATGCGGGTGATCGAAGCGGCAATTGCTCACCCAGTCGTTGCGCCTCAGTTCACGGCCGTCCATGGCGCTTACCTGCACGTTCCACCAATGAGCTCCCCCGGGCTCATAGTAGTTCACGTTCCACACCAGGCGCAGCGTGTCCGCGTCGGGCAGGTACATCAACTGCACGGTCACCGGTTGTTCGTTGAAGGCCGTTCCGTCATAGACCATGCGGCTCCCGCCTTCCTCCACCGTTTGCAAAGCGGGCATCGGTGCACGTACCCCGTCCTTGGCCAGCACCATGGAAAGGGCCTGTTCGGGCGTTACGGCCGGCCTGGGCCTCTCGGCCCTCTTGGCGGCGTATGCCCACGCGCCGTTGTTCATCTTCAGCAACTTGCCGTCGGCTCCCTGGTGCACGGCAATATCGCCATTGAACACCTCGATGCCTTGCCAACGTTGGCGCAGGTACGTGTGGCGCACTCCGTTGTGCGCATCCTGGTATTGGTCCTTCAAGACCAGGTCTGCCAGATCATCTGCGGCATACCCGTGGCCCACCAGTTGCTGGCGGATCAATGCCACGGGATCGCGTGATGGTTCCTGTTTTTGCGCTGTTGCCTGGGTGGTGGCGAGGAAAAGGGCGAGTACGGCTACGAGGGGTCGGTGGTGGAGCATCAAGATGTGGAAAGGGGTCGAAGCAAGCGGCAAGTTATCGGGTTGCGGCGGAGCACACAAGTGCTGCCCTGGCGCGTTTCTGCCAAATGTCAGCACACCACCTATCCTCCTCGGTATCTTTGCCCCCCAGAATCAACCACCTTGCCGGCCTTGACCGGCTCGGCCCAAAAGCAATCGAACGATGTATCCAGAAGAGCTCACCGCCCCGATGATCAGCGAGCTGACCGGGGTTGGTTTCACTGAACTGAAGACCCCCGCACAAGTGGACGAGGCGTTCCGTAAGCCGGGCACCACCTTGTGCGTGGTGAACAGCGTATGCGGCTGCGCCGCCGGCACCTGCCGTCCGGGCGTGAAAGCCTCGTTGGGCGGCGGCAAGTCCCCCGATCACTTGGTAACGGTCTTTGCGGGTGTTGACACCGAGGCCACGATGCAGGCACGCAACCACTTCCTGCCCTATCCGCCGAGCAGCCCCAGCATTGCCTTGTTGAAGGATGGCAGGCTCGTGCACTTCGTGGAGCGGCACCACATCGAAGGGCGCAGCGCCGAGATGATCGCGGAGCACCTGCGGACGGTGTACGACGAGTTCTGCTGATCACGGCAAACCCAAGGAAAAGGGGCTGCACCTGTCAGGCGCAGCCCCTTTTTCCATTTGCCCCGGCCGTGTCAACGATCGTCCTCCGTCAACTGTGCCCTGCCCACATACCTGCCATTGACATACAGTTCGATCCGGTACAGGATCCCGTTCCGGTCATACTTGTACACCTTGCCGTCCCACAGGCGCCCCTTCCGGAAACTGCCTTGCTGGGATAGCCGGTACTGGTCATCGTACAGGGTATTCCAACCATCGGCCTTGAACTCGGCCAGGTTGGTCTTCTCCTTGTCCGTCTTCGCGGGCGCCGGTATCGCATCGGCTGCCACAGGTGCGGCCCCCATGGGTTTTTGGGCCTGGTAGCTTCTGAAGGACCCTTGCTCCACGGTGCCTGCGTTGAATGTAGCCGTTTCCTGCAGGTCGCCGTTGGCATAATACCGTTTCAGCACGCCTTCTTCCCTGCCTTGGACAATGTTCACTTCCACGGCCAATTTGCCATTTTCATGGTAATAGCGCTGTATACCGTCGCGTGTGCCGTACGCATCGAATATGAAGTCCTGGGCCAAGCGGCCATTCTCGTACCAGCGCTTGAAGGACCCCGTATTCCTGTCGAGGTCCCATGTACCCTTCTCCTCGGGCTTTCCGCTCACATAATAAATGGTGTACTCGCCCTTGGGGAACCCTTTCACATAGTTGATCTCGCTTTGCGGCTTTCCGTTGGGCCAATAGCGTTTCCATGTCCCGCTGCGCCTATTATCCACGTAGCGCCCCTCCTCAAACAACCTGTCGGGGTCGTATTCCGCTTTCCCGGCGAGGGTGCCGGTTATCTGCCACCATCCTTGCTTGCGCCCTTGGTCATCCAACCTGTTCAGGGTATCGGCCACGGTACCGGCCTGTGCTGCGGCCATGCCGCCTGCGGCCGCCCATGTCCAAGCGATGAATGCCGCATGGAAAAGCCAAGGAGTGCGCATGGTCGCTGAAAAACGGATACGCCACGCGAAACGGTCTTTGCCGGCCCAAGGTTACGCGTGCAGGCCCTGTCCGGCCTGCAACAGGGGCCGCAGATGGGCGAGCATGTCCTCCACCATGGCCTTCAGGTCATACTGCGGCTTCCACCCCCAATCGGTGCGGGCCGCGCTGTCGTCGATGCTGTTGGGCCAGGAATCGGCGTAGGCTTGGCGCTCGTCCGGCGCGTAGCTCATCCGGAACCCGGGGAAATGCCGCCCCATCTCGGCGGCGATCTCTTCCGGGCTGAAGCTCATGCCAGCGAGGTTGTAGCTGCGCCGCTCCTTCACTTGCGCGGCAGGGGCCTCCATCAGCTCGATGGTGGCGCGGATGGCGTCCGGCATGTACATCATGGGCAGGATGCTCTTGGGGCCCAGGAAGCTGGTGTAGCCGTTGTGCTTGATGGCCTCGTGGAAGATGTGCACCGCGTAGTCGGTGGTGCCGCCACCGGGCGCGCTCTTCCAGCCGATGAGGCCCGGGTAGCGGATGCTGCGCACGTCCACCCCATAGCGCCGGTGATAGTATTCGCACCAGCCCTCGCCGGCCAGCTTGCTGATGCCATACACGGTGCTGGGTTCGGTGATGGTGTGCTGGGGCGTGCCGTCCTTGGGCGTGGTGGGCCCGAAGGCCGCGATGCTGCTGGGCCAGTACACCTTCTTGATCTTGCCTTCCCGCGCCAGTTCCAGGATGATGAGCAGGCTCTCCATGTTGAGCTTCCAGGCGAAGGCCGGGTCTTTCTCGGCGGTGGCGCTGAGCAGCGCGGCCAACAGGTACACCTCGGTGATGCCGTGCTTGTCCAGGATACGCTCGATGCCGTGGCGGTCCATGGCGTTCACCATCACGAATGGGCCGTCCTGCTTCACCTGCGGCTCCTTGATGTCCGATGAAATGACCTGGTCGGTCCCGAAGCGGGCGCGCAGGCCTTCCACGAGTTCAGTGCCGATCTGGCCCGACGAACCGATAACGAGGATCTTCTTGTTGGTATTTGCCATGGATGATGGGAGAGTGCCGCAAAGCTATTGGGCCCGCCCATGAAATCCCATCCCCTCGGCCCGCGCATCCTAATTTTGGGCCATGGACCTGCATGCATTGCGCAACCTGTACGGCCCCGCCGATCTCCGCGCCCGTTTGGAGCGCGAAGACCTGCCGCGCACCACGCTGAGCTTCTACCGCTACGTGCGGCTGGCGGCCGTGGAAGAATTGCGCAACACCCTGTACCGGGAATGGGAGGCACTGGGCGTATTGGGCCGCATCTATGTTTCACAGGAAGGGATCAACGCCCAAGTGAGCGTACCCACGGCCAACTTGGAGGCTTTCCGCTCCAACCTCGATGGCCGCGAGGCATTCCGGGGCATCCCTTGGAAGATCGCGGTGGATAACGGCCAGAGCTTCCTGAAGCTCATCATCAAGGTGCGCCCCAAGATCGTGGCCGACGGCCTCGCCGACGATGCCTTCGATGTAACCGACGTGGGCCAGCACCTGGATGCGGCCACCTTCAACCAAAAGCTGGCGGAGGGTGCCGTGGTGATCGACATGCGGAACAACTACGAGTGCCTGATCGGCCATTTCGAGGGGGCCTACCTGCCCAAGGCCGATACCTTCCGCGGGGCGATCGAGGAGGTGGTGGGGATGTTGAAGGAAGCGCGCGAAGGGACGGATCATGATCCGTCCGAAGGAAGGGAGGTCCCCGATACCTATCGGGGGGAGGTGAGGGAGGAACAACCTGAGATCCTGCTGTACTGCACGGGCGGCATCCGTTGTGAAAAGGCCAGCGCCTACCTGCGGCACAAGGGCTTCATGCGGGTGCACCAGTTGCACGGCGGCATCATCGACTATGCGCGGCAGGTGCGGGCCCAAGGGCTGGAGAGCCGGTACAAGGGACAGAATTTCGTGTTCGATGAACGCTTGGCCGAGCGGATCACCGACGACGTGGTAAGCCATTGCATGCAGTGCGGCGCGCAAAGCGACCGCATCGCCAACTGCCGGGAGGCCAGTTGCAACATGCTGCTGGTGCAATGCCCGGCCTGCGCGGCGAAATACGACCACTGCTGCTCACCGGGTTGCCGCGAGATCCACCAGCTGCCGGAAGAAGTACAGCGCATGTGGCGCAAGGGCCGCAGCACGCGCAGCAGCAAGGCCAAGGCCATCAACGACCCGGAAGGGCTGCGGCGCCGCATCCGCGAGGAAGAGGAATTGCTGGCGCGGAACGGTACCTTGCATCCCGAAATCAACCAGGCACAAGCCTGAACCCCTATCCATAGCTACCATGCCTATCTACCATAGCCTCGGCAAGATCCCCCACAAGCGGCACACCGTGTTCCAAAGCCCCGAAGGAAAGCATTACTACGAGCAGCTCTTCGGCACGGAGGGCTTCAGCGGCATGAGCGCACTGCTCTACCACACCCACCGCCCCACGCAGATCAAACAGATCGTGGGCAAGAAAGACGTGTCGCCCAAGATCGCCGAACCCCACAACCTACGCCCGCTGCGGCTCGACGGCTTCGCGCTGAAACCGGAGGCAGACCATCTGGCGGCCCGCAAGACCATCCTGGTGAACAACGATGTGGCCGTGGTCCTGGCCGCGCCCACCGCCAAGAAGGTGGACTACTTCTACAAGAACACCGACTGCGATGAGATGATCTTCGTACACAAGGGCACGGGACGTTTCCGCAGCACCTTCGGCACGCTCGATTTCGGCTACGGCGACTACCTGCTGATCCCGCGCGGCATCATCTACACCTTGGAGTTCGATACCGAGGACAACCGGCTGCTGATCGTGGAGAGCCACCACCCGATGTACACCCCGCACCGCTACCGCAACGAGTTCGGCCAGCTGCTGGAGAGCTCCCCCTTCTGCGAGCGCGACATCCGCAGGCCCCACAGCTTGGAGACCCACGACGAGAAGGGCGACTTCCGCATGATGATCAAGAAGCAGGGCATCATGCATGAGATGATCTACGCCACCCACCCCTTCGACGTGGTGGGCTGGGACGGGTACAACTACCCCTACGCCTTCAACATCCAGGACTTCGAGCCGCTGACCGGCCGGGTGCATCAGCCGCCTCCTGTGCACCAGACCTTCGAGACCAAGGCCATGGTGGTGTGCAGCTTCTGCCCTCGCCTGTACGATTACCACCCGCAGGCCATCCCCGCGCCATACAACCACAGCAACATCGACAGTGACGAGCTGCTTTACTACGTGGCCGGCGAGTTCATGAGCCGCAACGACATCAAGGAGGGCGACCTCACCCTGCACCCGGCGGGCATCGTACACGGCCCGCAGCCCGGCGCCATGGAGCGCAGCATCGGCAAAAAGGAGACCAACGAGCTGGCCGTGATGATCGACACCTTCAAACCGTTGATGGTGACCGAAGAGGCGTTGAAGATCGATGACGGGAAGTACTGGAAGAGCTGGCTGGAATGAGGGTTGTTGAACCACCCATAGACACGGACAAACACGGATAGGATTGCTCCACCTCCGATTTGTAAACGCTTCTTGACAACATCGAACGCGGGGAATTCCGGAAGGGGTTCCCCGCATTTGTTTTCGAATCAGTCGTGCTAAACCGATTTGATCCCAAGCATCGGGATCTCGTATCTTCGTATCATGTCCACTGCTGACCTGTTCGTCAAGATCCAATCGTTGCCGGAAGACCTGCAAAAGCAGGTACAGGACTTCGTGGAATTCCTGTTGCAACGGAAGAAGACCGCCCCAAAGGCTGGCAAGAAGCGCGTTGCCGGCCTGATGAAGGGACAGATCCACATAGCGGATGATTTCGACGCTCCCTTGGATGACTTCAAGGAATACATGGAATGAGCATTCTGCTCGATACCCATGTACTTCTTTGGTTCCAAGCCTTGGACAGCCGTCTACGTCCAGCACTGCGGGAGCAGATCGAAGAGTCACCCGAGGACCACTACGTAAGCCACGCGTCCTTGTGGGAGATTGCCGTGAAATCCTCCCTTGGGAAACTTAGTCTGGGCCGGGACTTGAGGGACACTTTCAAATTGATCGCCGAAGCCGGATTCGTGCTGATGCCGCTCAAGGAGGAGCACTTCCTGAAGGTCGCCACCCTTCCCTTCCACCACCGGGATCCTTTCGATCGCATGTTGATCGCACAGGCCCAGGAGGAAGGCATGCAGTTGATGACGGCTGATCGCCATTTCGAACAGTACGGGGTGTCTCTGATCCGAGCCTGAGAAAACCCGTCGCCCGCCCCATATACCCGGATCGTGGTATTGCCCCTCCCCTTGCTGGTCCGTCCCTTTGCGGCCGCTATGGAAGACGTGAAGACGCAGGGAAGTTGGTGGCAGCGCGCCACAGGTGTGCTGGCCTTTGTGATCGTACTGTTGCTGATGCCCCTGGGGCATACGCTGATGGTGCTGATGGAGCAGGTGTTCGGCCATGCTGTGTTCGCCAGTGCCCTCGTGGTGGGTGCCATCGGTATCGGCCTGCTGTGGTGGGGCGTGGCACGGCCGGGCCGCGACCTGTACGCCACGCTCCTGGGCGCCATCGCCGGGGTGCTGGTGTGGACCGGCTGGGTGGAGTTCAGCTTCGTGTGGCTGGCCGGCAAGCTGGGCGTGCAGCCCCTGATGGAGAACGGCGAGGTGGTGACCAAACCGGAATACCTGGTGATGCTCAGCTCCATCGGCCTGCTGGGCACCATGCTCATGCTCTACATCTTTTCGCACACCCGCTGCCCCTTCTTCAACTGGTTCCAGAAGCGCATGGGCCTGTTCAAGAAGCTGGCCATCCCCACGGCCTCGCAGCGCCCGCTGGCCATGATCGCCTTCATGGAAATGGTGATGCTGATCTGGACCTTCTACTTGGTGCTGCTGGTGGTGTACGACGACCAGATCGCCGGCGACCGCCACCCCGCCACTTGGATCGTGGCCTTCGGCTCGCTGGCCTGGAGCCTCTACCTCTTCACCAAACTGCTGCGCATCAAGTCCTTCGACCACGCGGTGCGCTACGCCGTGCCCACGGTGGTCATCTTCTGGAATTTCGTGGAGATCATTGGGCGTTGGGGTCTTTTGCATGAGATCTGGGTACACCCCTTTGAGCATTGGGTGGAGAACAGCTTGATCCTCTCCTTCTTCCTCGGGGCCACGGTGTACTACGTCATCAAAGGGCGCAAGGACCGCAACCGGCGGATCCGCAGCACCCCGGCAGGCAAGGCAAGCGCCGGGATGGCCTCCCGGAGCAAGGGGCACGCGGCGGTCGGCTTCTGATCACAGGCAACGCCGGCCCTCTGGCAGACCCCATCCGGCCAAGGTCTTTGCGGCGGGTTCCGGGTCGTGCATGCACGTGCAAGGCCTTCCCTGTACGGGCACGCCCTCGAATATCAGGCCCGGTTGCGACAAAATCCCGAACTTCGCGGGACCTACCGGAATTGAACACAACAACTACCGATGAGCATTTCAAACGTGACCCCCGAACTGGAGAAAGTGGTCCCCGAGGCGCAGGATTTCCTGCCGCTGCTGGGCACCGACCATGTGGAACTGTATGTGGGCAACGCCAAGCAGGCCGCCCACTTCTACAAGAGCGCCTTCGGCTTCCAGAGCATGGCCTACGCGGGCCTGGAGACGGGCGTGAAGGACCGTACCAGCTACGTGGTGCAGCAGGGTAAGCTGCGGCTGGTGCTCACCTCGCCCATGGGCCCCGACAGCGAGATCAACGACCACCTGCGCAAGCATGGCGACGGGGTGAAGGTGGTGGCGCTGTGGGTGGACGATGCCCGCAAGGCCTTCGCCGAGACCACCAAGCGCGGTGCCGTCCCCTATTTCGGGCCGCGCGTGGAAAAGGACGAACACGGCGAAGTGGTGAAGAGCGGGATCAGGATCTACGGCGATACCGTCCACGTCTTCATCGAGCGCAAGAACTACAACGGCACCTTCCTGCCCGGCTACAAGCCATGGAAGAGCAGCTACAACCCGCCCGATGCCGGCCTGAAGTACGTGGACCACATGGTGGGCAACGTGGGCTGGGGCGAGATGGACAAGTGGGTGAAGTTCTATGAGGAGGTGATGGGCTTCGCCAACGTGCTGGGCTTCGACGACAAGGACATCAGCACCGAGTACAGCGCACTGATGAGCAAGGTGATGAGCAACGGCAACGGCCGCATCAAGTTCCCCATCAACGAGCCGGCCGAGGGCAAGAAGAAAAGCCAGATCGAGGAGTACTTGGACTTCTACGGCGGCCCCGGCGTGCAGCACATCGCCATGGCCACGGACGACATCGTGAACACCGTGCGCACCTTGATGAGCCGCGGCGTGGAGTTCCTGAAGGTGCCCACCACCTACTACGACGACCTGCTGGACCGCGTGGGCAAGATCGACGAAGACCTGGCCCCGCTGCGCGAACTGGGGATCCTGGTGGACCGCGACGACGAGGGCTACCTGCTGCAGCTGTTCACCAAGCCGCTGCAGGACCGTCCCACGCTGTTCATCGAGATCATCCAGCGCAAAGGCGCCAAGAGCTTCGGCAAGGGCAACTTCAAGGCCCTGTTCGAGTCCATCGAGCGCGAGCAGGAGCTGCGCGGCACATTGTAAAACGACCAGTGCGATCCGACCGGAAGGGGCGCTCCGCTGGGGCGCCCTTTTCCGTCGGGCCCCGTAGCTTTGCGTCATGCGTTACTTAGCTGCCCTTGCCACCATCGCGGTGTTGCTGGCCTCCAGCGGCTGCAACAAGGATGACGACCAAGGCTACCGCCCGGCGGGCATCTCCTTCCGCAGCGACAGCGGCTACACCTACCTGAACGACACGGTCGTGGTGAGCGACACCCTGCTCATCGGGGCCATGGTGGCCGAGGGCTCGCAACGGCTGCGGACGGTCTTCGTCCAGATGCGCGTGAACGGCGGGGCCTGGGTGCAAAAGGACAGCGTCCCCTTCACTCAGAACCCGATGGCCATTGACGTACAGGCCATCATGGGCAACACCCCCCGCACCGAGGAGTGGAGCATCATGGCGGTGGAGCGCAGCGGCAACGCCACCCGGCGGGGCCTGACGTTCACGGTGGTGGAGTGAAGAGACGAGGTGAAGAGGTGAAGAGACGAGGAGAAGAGGAGAGGAGAAGAGGAGAAGAGGAGAAGAGGTGACGAGGTGAAGAAGCGATGGTGGGGGTGCTTCGCCCTGCGAACCCTTCGTCATAGATCTCTCTCCAACCGGTACTTTCGCGGGCCGAATACAATGTCCCTCCCCTCGGCGGAGAACACCCCATGTACCGTACCCACACCTGTGGCGAGCTGTGTCTCGCCGACGCCGGAAAGACCGTAACCCTCAGCGGCTGGGTCCAGCGCGCCCGCAACCTCGGCGGCCTCACCTTCGTGGACCTGCGCGACCGCTACGGCATCACCCAGCTCAGCTTCAACCTGGAGCGTGAAAAGGAGCTCTGCGAACAGGCGCGCCAGTTGGGCCGCGAATACGTGGTGCAAGCCACCGGCACCGTCACCGAGCGCGAAAGCAAGAACAAGAACATCCCCACCGGCGAGGTGGAGATCTTCGTCACGGAACTGAAGGTGCTCAACGGTGCCAAGACGCCGCCCTTCACCATCGAGGAGGAGACCGACGGCGGCGACGAGCTGCGGATGAAGTACCGCTATCTCGACCTGCGCCGCCCCAACGTGCGCAGGAACTTCGAGCTGCGCCACCGCATGGCCATGGAGGTGCGCAACTACCTCAGCGGCCAGCATTTCCTCGAAGTGGAAACGCCCGTGCTGATCAAGAGCACGCCCGAGGGCGCCCGCGACTTCGTGGTGCCCAGCCGCATGCACCAAGGCGAGTTCTACGCCCTGCCGCAAAGCCCGCAGACCTTCAAGCAACTGTTGATGGTGGCCGGCATGGACCGCTACTTCCAGATCGTGAAATGCTTCCGTGACGAGGACCTGCGCGCCGACCGTCAGCCCGAGTTCACCCAGATCGACTGCGAAATGGCCTTCGTGGAACAGGAGGACGTGCTGCAGACCTTCGAGGGACTGGCCAAACACCTCTTCAAGGCCATCCTCGGCCAGGAGTTCGCCGGGGCCTTCCCGCGCATGCCTTATGACCAAGCCATGAAGCAGTACGGCAGCGACAAGCCCGACCTGCGCTTCGGCATGGCCTTCGAGGAACTGAACGACCTGGCAAAAGGACACGGCTTCAAGGTCTTCGATGAGGCCGAACTGGTGGTGGGCATCAAGGCCGAAGGCTGTGCTCATTGGAGCCGCAAGCAAACGGATGCGTTGATCGACTTCGTGAAGAAGCCCCAGATCGGTGCCACGGGCATCGTCTTCGTGAAATGGACGGAGGAAGGTCTGAAGAGCACCGTGGACAAGTTCTACACGCAGGATGTGGTGCAACAATGGGCCGAACGCTTCGGCATGAAACAGGGCGACCTGCTGTGCATCATGGCCGGTCCGGCCGATAAGACCCGCAAGCAGTTGAACGAGCTGCGCCTGCACCTGGGCGACCTGCTGGGCCTGCGCGACCCGCGGACCTTCAAGCCACTGTGGGTGATCGACTTCCCCCTGCTGGAAAAGGATGAGGAGACCGGCCGCTGGCACGCCATGCACCACCCCTTCACCGCGCCCAAGCCCAGCGATGCCGCCCGCCTGGAGAGCGACCCCGGCAGCGTGAAGGCCAACGCCTACGACCTGGTGATCAACGGCACCGAGATCGGCGGCGGCAGCATCCGCATCCACGACCGCGCCATGCAAGAGGCCATGTTCCGCGTGCTGGGCTTCAGCGATGCCGATGCCCGCGCCAAGTTCGGCTTCCTGATGGAGGCCTTCGAGTACGGCGCGCCCCCGCATGGCGGCTGTGCGTTTGGCTTCGACCGATGGGTAAGCTTATTCGGCGGCCGCAGCGACATCCGCGAGTTCATCGCCTTCCCCAAGAACAACGCCGGCCGCGACGTGATGATCGACGCGCCCAGCCCGATCGATGGGGAGCAGTTGAAGGAGTTGGGGTTGGAGATCCCCGATACTTATCGGGAGGAGTGACCATGGGGCCCCTTGACCCACCATCATCGGCTATCGCCACAAGGGCTCCTTGGCGATCCACCTTGGCATCCCAACACAGAAGGCCGGAGCCAAGTGGATGGCTTGTGGGCCAGGGGATCCCGAAGGAAGCTGTCCGTACGGGGAAGCAACTGGCACATCCCGGCCTGACGGGAGCCGGATGACACAGCGAGGGCGCTTGCCGCCGGGGCATGGTGCTTAAGGGTTTCCTTCAGATGGTCTTCATCATTTCCAATTGACCTCCCGCCGCCTTGATATTCTTTGATGCAAGGAAAGCCGTCAGAGACCCGCACCCCGCGTCAACATTGATCAGCTTGGTATTGGGCGCCTTGCTCAGGCGTTGGGCCTCACGAAGCAACAGGGAACCGACCCCTAGCCTCCGCGAACCCTTCTCCACGGCGATTTGCGCAATGTCCCCCGTATGGGGATCGAGCACGCAATAGCCCAGCCGTTTTCCGTGCTTATAGGCCCCTAAACAGACCAGGTCCGCCGCAGCCCTATGTATGGACTCGAAACTATTCTGCCACGATGGATGGAAGTCCCAGCAATCGGATACATCAAGAGGTCCTGCCATTTCCATTTCCCGAACGGAACAGATTGATCCCGTACCGCCGGACGCATCATCCTCCACTCTCCCATTCCACACGTAATAATTGAACTCGCGCGTTACCTCAAAACCGACCTTCCGATAAAGGGCAATTGCGCTTGTATTGTGCTTCAACACTTCCAACAAGTAGTGCTTCAGGCCGGCCACCTTCAGGCGGGGTATGGCCTGCCCGAAAATTCGGGCCGCCAGGCCTTGGCCCCGGTACCTCTTCACCGTACCCGTTCCGATGTCATAAGCGGCACCGACCCCATTGAAGGTCCCTGTTCCATTCAGCACGAACGACACGATATCCTCTCCTTCAAATGCCGCAAATGACAGGCTGGCGTCATAGCCGCGCCTCTGAAGCATGTTCAACAGTCCACGGTCATCCAGCCGGACTTCGTAGTCACCATACGCATCGCTGAAGGCCTTATAGATCCTTTCAAAATCCACCCCGCCCAGCGATCGGACCTGCATCTTCCCCACCCCATCGAACGCCTTCATTCTTGTATGGTATTGGCCATCTACACTCCGGCTCAGGCTTTATGTGCCTCGAAGAACCTCGTTCCCGCGCATTGGCACTGCGTGCCGCCCCTTCGGGCAAGCGTCCGATACATATCGGGCATCGCTCGGCTCCTCAGCCAGTTATCCATGGGCAATCTCCTTTCGGAGCGCCTTGGCTGTCACGAGCGATAAGCACTTGTGCCATCGGTTCAAGGTTCTTCGAGGTACTCATTTGGATGCGCATCCTTCAACTTGGGCCCGGCCTTCTGCCCGCCCCTGATCACCATCAGGGCCAACAGGGCGGAAATACCGCTGATGATGCTCAACAACTTTTCGGCGGTCGTTTTCGCCATCAGGTTTCCGATCGTATTCAAAATGAATATGACCACGAACACCCACAGTATCGAATTCATGAACCTTTCGTTGGCGTTACCCGCCTTGGCCTTGATGAGCAATACGGACAACAGGGCTGCGTTCATGAGGATCGCGACCGCCTCGTAGCGATACATCGCTGCATCGCTTTCGAGCTTGCCGCCCCACGCGATGGTATATGGTATGACCTTCAACAAGATCATGCCATGAAAGATCAGCACCGCTATTTGCAGTGCGATGAAAATTCTGGGCGCGAGTTGCGAAAGGCGTTTCATTTCCCTCGGTTATGGGCTGATGCATCAATGTGTCCGCCATCTGTCGGCCAGCCCGACCGGTGGTTTTGGCTCAGCATGGGCTACCCGCATGCAGTAGGCACTGAGGGCCGCAACATATAGCATGGGCGGAAGTCATCCGGCCGTATTCGGATGAGCGGGGAACGAGGGGTATCACAGGGCCGGTTGTTGCTGATCCCCGCAGCGTCGTCTGCGAGAGCCCCCGAGCGAGAGGCAGGAGGACCAAGGGGCCACAGCTCACTACCTTGCGCACCATGAGCCTCGATGACGAACAATTCCTCCGCCAGGCCATTGCCTTGGCACTGGAGGGCATGGAACGCGGCGACGGCGGCCCTTTCGGTTGCGTGATCGTGAAGGATGGGCGCGTGGTGGGGCAAGGCAACAACAGGGTGCTCAGTTCCAACGACCCCACCGCACATGCCGAAGTGGTGGCCATCCGGGCGGCCTGCTCCGGGCTCGGGTCCTTCCAGCTCGAGGGCTGCACCCTCTACACCAGTTGCGAGCCATGCCCCATGTGCCTGGGCGCCATCTATTGGGCCCGCCCGGACCGGGTGGTGTTCGCCGCCACGCGCCATGATGCGGCCTCCGCCGGCTTCGACGACAGCCTGATCTACGATGAGCTGCCCCTGCCGCACACCCAACGCAGGGTGCGCACCGAGCAGGCCCTGCGCGATGAGGCCAGGGAACTGTTCGACCGCTGGAACGCCAAGGAGGACAAGGTGCGGTACTGAACCCATAAACCGGCCCTGCACGCCCGATGTTGCTCCTGCTCCTGATCCTGTTGGTGGGCAGCTTGTTGCTAGTAGTCAACCTTTTGGGCCGATACACGGGCTCGCTCCAATTTGGCGAACAGGTCCGGCTACGGGAAGCGGACCGGAAGCTTCTTCGGGGGCACGCCTATTACAGGGATCTCCCGGCCAAGGACCGGCGGCGCTTTGAGGACCTGCTCACCGAGATCATCTATGAAAAGGACTGGATAGGCCGTGATCTTTCGGTGACCCGTGCCATGAAGCTGCGGATCGCCGCCGCGCTGGTTCAGGTCACGTTCGGCTACCCGGACCTGCTGCTGCTGCACTTCCGCAAGATCATCGTGTATCCCGACGAATACGATGGCCGCGGGGACGGCCGGCGCTTCATCGGCGAGGCGGATCCGGGCCAAGGCATCCTCGCCTTCTCCTGGAAGCATTTCCAGTCGGGTTTCCAAGACGACAGCGATGCCGTCAACGTGGGTCTGCATGAGGTGGCGCATGCCCTGTGGTTCGAGAATGCGATCCCCAATGCGGAGGTGGATTTCCTGCCATCGGCAGCCTTGGCCCGCTGGCATGGCCTGGCAAAGGAGGAAATGGAACGAATCCACCATGGGCACAGCCGCCTGTTCCGGAACTATGCCGGCACCAATGAAGCCGAGTTCTTCGCCGTGGCCGTGGAATACTTCTTTGAACAACCCGGGGCATACAGGGACCGCATGCCAGAACTATATGCGTGCATGGTGGAGTTGTTGCAGCAAGATCCGTTGGGGAGGTGAGGGTGTAATGGTGAGCAGTGAACGGTGCCCCGCCCCGATACATATCGGGGGGTGATGGGTCGGCCATCCGGCGAAAGGGCCAACGGCCCGCCGAATATCAGCCCGGAGCGCTGCTCCGGGCGATCAACGGCATTACGATAACGGAGGGCTGTAAGCCCGGCGGCATAGGGATCCGTTTCGCAGGGCCCTTTTCAAGTAACCCTGCGGAGGCGTCGGGTTGGATGCAACGGGCCTTCAGCCCTTGGCATCCTCATCCGGCCATACAGCCCACGGCGATGCCGTGGGCTGTGATGCAGCGGGCCGTTGGTCCGCCCAATTCGAAAGGGCCAACGGCCCGCCGAATATCAGCCCGGAGCAGCGCTCCGGACGATCAACGGCATTACGATAACGGAGGGCTGTAAGCCCGGCGGCATAGGGATCCGTTTCGCAGGGCCCTTTTCAAGTAACCCTGCGGAGGCGTCGGGTTGGATGCAACGGGCCTTCAGCCCTTGGCATCCTCATCCGGCCATACAGCCCACGGCGATGCCGTGGGCTGTGATGCAGCGGGCCGTTGGTCCGCCCAATTCGAAAGGGCCAACGGCCCGCCGAATATCAGCCCGGAGCAGCGCTCCGGACGATCAACGGCACAACACAATGGAGGGCTGTAAGCCCGGCAGCATAGGGATCCGTTCCCCAGGGTCCTTTTCAAGTAACCCTGGGGAACGGAGTTATGGCCCAGCTGGAGCGGGGACTTCCCTCGGCTGACGCTCGGGATAAACGTCTCGCCCTAGTCGGCCACTATTGTAATGACAAAGCCCCGCTTGAGGCGGGGCTTTGCTTGGTTGTTGGCCGACTAGGGCTCGAACCTAGACTCTTCTGAACCAAAATCAGACGTGTTGCCAGTTACACCATCGGCCAGTACCTCTTTCCTTATGAGCGGGTCACCGGGAAAGCGCGGCAAAATTAGAAAGTTCCGCAATACGGCAATACAAAAAGATCCAGTGCGGCTACTTTCGGTAGATTCGCCGCTTGTCTGAGCGCACAAGCCCATGAATTTCAACAAGCTGAACAACCTGACCGGCTGGGCCGTGTTCCTGGTTGCCGCGTACACCTATATCGCCACCATTGAGCCCACGGCCAGTTTTTGGGATTGCGGCGAGTTCATCGCCACGGCCTACAAGATGGAGGTGGGGCACCCGCCCGGGGCGCCCTTGTTCATGATCTTGGCCCGCGTGGCCAGCGCCTTCGTTGCGGTGGAGAACGTGCCTGTGGCGGTGAACATCCTGAGCGCGTTGGCCAGTGCGTTCACCATTCTCTTCCTCTTCTGGAGCATCACGCACATGGCCTATTACCTGGCGGTGCGCAAGGGCGATGAAGAACTCACCCCGGGCAAGGTCATCGCCGTGCTGGGCAGCGGCGTGGTGGGCGCCCTTGCCTACACCTGGAGCGATTCCTTCTGGTTCAGCGCCGTGGAGGGCGAGGTTTATGCGCTTTCCTCCTTCTTCACGGCCATCGTGTTCTGGGCCATCCTCAAATGGGAGCGCGAGGCGGACAAGCCGCACAACACGCGCTGGCTGATCCTGATCGCCTACCTCATGGGCCTGAGCATCGGTGTGCACCTGCTGAACCTGCTTTGCATCCCCGCCATCGCCTTCGTCTATTACTTCAAGAAATTCAAGGTCACCCGCAAAGGCGTGCTCTGGACCTTCATCATCTCCGCCGTTATCCTGGGCGCCATCCAAGCGGTGATCATCCCCGGCCTGGTGAAGGTGGCGGGCAAGTTCGAGCTGCTGTTCGTGAACGACCTCGGCCTGCCGTTCAACACGGGCACCCTGATCTATGCCCTTCTGCTCATCGGAGGCATCACGTGGGGCCTGATCTGGACGCAGCGCAAGGGGAAGGTGATCCTCAACACGGCCATCCTTGCCGTGGCGGTGATCGTCATGGGCTACAGCACCTTCGCCATGATCGTGGTACGGAGCACGGCCAACCCGCCGATCGATGAGAACAACCCGGAGAACGTGTTCAGCCTGCTGAGCTACCTGAACCGCGAGCAGTACGGCGACCGGCCGTTGCTGATGGGCCAGTTCTGGGGCAGCCAGCTGGCCGCGCAGCGCGAGGATGGCAAGCCCGTGTACACGGCCACCTGGAAGGTGATGAAGGGCAACCGCACGGAGAAGGTGTTCTATGACCGCTGGAGCGCGAAGCACCATGTGGCGGAGAACCCGGGCCTGAAGATCAAGGAGGAATACGTGATCACCGACCCGCGCAAGGGCACGGAACCGGTGTACGACCCGGCCACCACCATGGCCTTCCCGCGGATGTACAGCTCCCAATCCAGCCATGTGAACGCCTACAAGGAATGGAGCGATTTCAAGGGCGTGCCCGTGCGCACCACCGACCGGGAGGGCAAGGCCATCGTGATCCAAAAGCCCACCCAGGTGGAGAACTTCCGGTTCTTCATGAACTACCAGGTGAACTGGATGTACTGGCGCTACTTCCTCTGGAATTTCGCGGGGCGCCAGAACGATGTCCAGGGGCACGGCAACATCACCGACGGCAACTGGTACACGGGCATCAAGGCCATTGATGCCCAGCGATTGGGCAATCAGGACACCCTGCCACCGAGCATGACGGAAAACAAGGGCATGAACAAGCTCTTCCTGCTACCATTGCTGCTGGGGTTGATCGGCCTGGTATACCAACTGACCCGTGATGCCCGCAACTGGGCCGTGGTGATGTTGCTGTTCTTCTTCACCGGCCTGGCCATCGTGATCTACCTGAACCAGTACCCGTACCAACCCCGTGAGCGCGACTATGCCTACGTGGGCTCCTTCTACGCCTTCGCCTTCTGGATCGGTCTGGGGGTCTATGCCCTTTTTGATGCCGCGCGTTCGCTCACCACGAAGGAACTGTTGTACGGCGTGGGCGGCACCATGGGCGTGGGCGTACTGAAGTACCTGGTCGAGTCGATCTCGAACAGCGACCACTCGGTGTCCTACTCGATCCTGTATATGGGCCTGGTGGGCGGCGCGGCCTTGGGGCTGTTGTACCTGCTCCGCGCCCTGAAGAACGACCGCGCCACGGCCTTGGTGGCCACGGTACTGGGCCTGATCGTGCCGGTGGTGATGGTACGGGCCGAATGGGACGACCATGACCGGAGCCACCGCTACCCCGCGCGCGACCTGGCTGCGGACTACCTGAACAGTTGCGCGCCCAATGCCATCCTGTTCACCAACGGCGACAACGACACCTTCCCGCTGTGGTACGCCCAGGAGGTGGAGGGGATCCGCACCGACGTGCGTGTAGTGAACCTGAGCCTGCTGAACACGGACTGGTACGTGGACCAAATGCGCCGCAAGGCCTATGCCAGCGAACCGGTGCCCATCACCATGGACGCCTCCAAGTACCGCCAAGGCACGCGCGACGTGGTGGCGCTCATCCCCAACGAAAAGGTGAAGGGCTACCTGGACCTGAAGCGCGCCATGGAATTCGCCACGGACGACCGCAACCTGCAGCAGATCTTCCAGCTCGGCCTGAAGGATGCCTACTTCCCCACGCAGAACTTCCGCATCCCGGCGGACAGCGCCTTCGTGTTCGGGCCGGAGGGCATGCTCACGGCCAAGGACACCGCCGATTTCACGGGCGACCTGCGCTGGACCATCAACAGGCAGTATGTGCTGAAGAACCACTTCATGATGATGGACATGCTGGCCAACAACAATTGGAAGCGCCCGATCTACTTCGCGGTGACCACGGGCCCGGACAGCTACCTGGGCCTGCAGAACTACTTCCGCCTGGAGGGCCTCACCTACCGCCTGGTGCCGGTGGCGGGCCAGTCGGCCACGGCCAACACGTACGGCACGGTGGCCACGGACATCATGCTGGACAATGTGATGAACAAGTTCAAGTGGGGCGGCATGGACTACGCGCCGGGCGTGTACCTGGACGAGAACGTGCTCCGCATGACCACCAACCTGCGCCTGCAGATCGCCACGCTCGCCACCGAGCTGGCCGCCGAGGGCCGCAAGGAAGAGGCCAAGCAGGTGCTGGACCTGGCCCAGGCCAAGATGCCCGAGCACAACGTACCCTACGACCGGATCATGCTGCCCGTCATCGAGGCCTATTACCAAGCGGGCGACACGGCCTCGGGGAACCGCCTGGCCGAACGCCTGTTCACCATCATGGATGAGAACATGGCCTGGTACCTGAGCTTGGACACCAAGTTCGCCGAACAAGTGACGGACGACATGAACCTGGCGAAGCTGGTGATGGACCGCTTGGCCCGTGCCGCGCAGATAAACGGCCAACGGGAGTTGGCATCCAAGCTGGGCGAGCGTTCCGCGGAAGTTGACCAACTCTACCAGATGAAGCTGGAGGAGATCGCCAGCGCCGGGCGCAGGACGACCAAGGCGCGCTTCTGATGCTGGACCGCCTGGCCCTTCAGTTGATGATGTGGCTGGACCGGCGGATGATCTGGCGGACGCCATCGAAGGATGCGGTGCACCTCACCTTCGATGACGGCCCGCACCCGGAATTGACCCCTTGGGTACTGGACACCCTGTCCGCCCATGGTGCCAAGGCCTCATTCTTCTGCCTGGGTGAAAATGCATCCAAGCATCCGGCCATCGTGCAGCGCCTGCGGGCCGAGGGCCATACGGTGGGCCATCACACGTGGGACCATCCCGATGGTTGGCGCACGCCCCGTCATGCGTACTTGCGCAACGTGCTGCAGGGGGCGCGTGCCATCGGCGAGCCTTGGTTCAGGGCTCCTTATGGCCACCTTCCCCGGAGGCTGATCCCGCTGTTGCGCAAGCGCTACCGCTTGGTGATGTGGGATGTGATGGCGGGCGACTTCCTGCCCGGCCGCAGCAGCGCGGATTGTGCGCGCCACGTGCTGCGCCACGCCAGGCCGGGCAGCATCATCGTGCTGCACGACAATGCCAAGAGCGGGGCCTGCCTGCGCGGGGCGTTGGTCCCCATCCTGGAAGGCCTGTCGGAAAAAGGCTTTCGCTGCACCGGCTTGGCCGAGGCGATCAATTCCCCGTGACGCCCGTCACCGAGTACTCGGCCCGTTCGTTCTCCGCATTCTGGGCGTCGGTGCACTCCACGCCGGGCCCGCAGGGATTGAGCGGCTTGGTAATGCCGTAGGCCCGCACCGTCAGCCGGTCCTTCCGTATCCCCTTGGACCGCATGTGGTCCTCAATGGCCTTGGCACGCGCCTGTGTCTGCTTCATCGCGGCATCCGCGGCGAGCCGGGTGTTGGCATGCACGCCCACCTCCATCAGCAAGGTGGGGTTCACCTGTATCCTGTCCGCCAGCTGATCGAGCTCCGCCTTCGCTTGGGGCGACAGGCCTGCGCCGTCAGCCGTCCACTTCACATACTTCAGGGGCAACCTCTTGCCCACCTCCACCCGCTCCATGGACAACTGCTCGTCGCCGCCCAGCTCCAGCACGCCGCGCTTCACGCCCATGGTGCTCACCGGCACGCTCACGCTGAAATACTCCGGCTTCTCCAGCACGGCCTCAAACTGCTCATTGGGCTGCAGTCGGAAGAGGAAATCGCCGCCGGGCCCCGTGGTCTGCACATCGCTGAAGAAGCTGGTGAGGTTCACCACGCTCACCTTCACGCCTTCCATGTAACCGAGCTGCTCCTTGTACTGCACGGCACCACGCAGCCATATCCCCGCATCGGGCACCAGGTGCACGTCCCGCGCAACGATCTGCTGCTGGCGGATATCCTCCGTGCTCAGGTGCACGATGCCATCATAGTGCCCGGGCAGGCGTGCCCTCACCGCATACGCCATATTCTCCTGCACCGGGAAGGAGTACCGCCCGCTGGCATCGCTGCGCGTACTGGCCACCACCCCACCCTTGGCATCGAGCAATTCCACCTCGGCATCGGCCACGGGCTGCGCATTGTCATCATCGACCACCGTACCGGTGCACAGGAAATGCTGTTCCAGTGGGCGGTGCATGGTAAAGGCGTACACATCATCGCCACCGGCACCGCCGGGCCTGTTGCTGGTGAAATAGCCGGACAAGCCTGCGGGGTCGATCACGAAAGCAAAGTCGTCCTTGGGCCCGTTCACGGGCGCCCCCACGTTCATGGCAAAAGCAAACTCCCCGTTGGCCCCCGGCTTGGCGGCAAAAACGTCCAGTCCACCCAGGCCGGGCAGGCCCGAGCTGGAGAAATACAAGGTGCCATCGGCCGCCATGAAAGGGAATACCTCGTTCCGCGCCGTATTCACGCCAGGTCCCAAGTTGCGGGGCTCGCCCCACTGGCCACCCCTGTTCTCGCACACATAGATGTCCGTTCCCCCGTACCCGCCCGGCATGTCGCTCACAAAGAAGAACCAGCGCCCGTCGGATGAAATGGCCGGATGGCCCACGGAACACTCGGGGTTGTTGTACATGAACGGCTCGCTGCCCTTCCATCCGTCGCCATCGCGCTGGGCATGGAGGATGCTCAGGCGTTGCACTCCATTCTTGCTCTTGACAGAGCTGGTGCGGGTGTACCACAGCGACCCGTCGGGTGCCACCACGGCGGGCCCGTCGTGGAATTTGGAATTCACGTTCCCTTGCACCGCCTTGGCATCGATCAGGTCGCCGTTCGGCTGCCTCCTGGCCGAGTAGAGGTCGAGGAACGACTCATTGTTCCAAGCGGCCCTCCTTTGGATGCCTACCGTAGTGTCCCTCGCCGAGCAAAACACCACCCGGTCGGGGCCGTCCCAAGTGGCAGCCATGTCGTTGGTGGATGTGTTGATGCCCACATTCATCACGGTGAAGCGGTCCATATCGGAGGTGAACTTCTTGGCAAAGTCCACGATGTTGCTCTTGCGCGGCTCGCCTTCGGCGCCGGCGATGGCCAGGTAACGGTCCATCCATTCCTCGGCCTCCTCGTACTTGCCGTTGCCCTTGAGTGCTTGGGCGTACATGTACAGGTCGATGGGCTCCCGGTTGAGGTATTTCACCACCTGTGCATACCAGAACTCGCCGTCACGCGTGTCGCCCAGCTTCATGGAGCATTCGGCCAATCGTTTCACCACGTGCTCGTTCACGGCCCCCAGGTCGGCCGCTATGCGATACTCTTCCTTGGCCTGCGCATAGGCCATTTTCTGGAAGTACCGGTCGGCCATTCGGGTATGGGCCTCGGCGTTCCCTTGCGCCGTTGCAGGTACGGCCTGCGTAAGCAGCAGCAGGACCAGAGGGATATGTCCCAGGAAGTTCCCCATCAGAAATACCTTGGCGATATGGTGCGCCCCTTGGTGTATTTGAGGTCGTAGCCCAGCATCAGTTCGTGTGTGCCTGCATTGTAGGCACCCATCTTGGTGGTGGTCAGGTCGAAGGCGTAGCCCACCTTCAGCTGCTCGCTCACCTGGTATTGTGCCATCACGCCGAAAGCATTGCCCCAGCGGTACATGGCTCCGAACCACACACGGTCGCGCAGCAGGAAATTGGCGTTCAGGTCCATGGACAAGGGTGCCCCTTGCACCAGGCGCGCCAAGATGGCGGGCTTGAATTTCAGGTCTTGGGTCAGGTCGACCACATATCCGGCCATGAAGAAGTAGTGCCTGAACTCTTGGCTGGTGGTCACCAGGCCGTCATCGCCCACCACGTTCTCCAGCAGCTTGGGCGCGCTGATGCCCAGATAGTACCGATCGGCGTGCCAGTACAGGCCGAATCCGAAATTGGGCAGGATCTTGCCGCTGATGTTCGCATTGTGCGGCTCGGCCTCCACCGTGCTCAAGTTGGCCAGGTCAGCTTGGAACAGGTTGAAGCCGCCGCTGAGGCCGAAGGCCAGCCGGGTGTTTTCCCCGGTTTGTATGCGGTAGGCGGCGCTGAGGAAGACGCTGTTCTGCTTGGCCGGCCCGGCCACATCGTGGATAAGGTTGCCGCCCAAGGCCAGCTTGTTGCCCGGCAGGGGCGAATGCAGGGAGAGTGTCTGCGTGCTGGGGGCTCCCTTGAACCCGAGCCACTGGTGTCGGCTCAGGGCCATGGCGGTGAATACGTTGGCGCTGCCCGCATAGCCGGGGTTGAAGGCCAGCGTGTTGAACATGTACTGGCTGTACATGGGATCCTGCTGCGCATGGAGCCCCGGTGCGGCCAGCAGGCCGGCCAAGGCGGCGGCCGCCAGGATATGTGTCCGTTTGCGGCTCATCGGTTCAGGTAAACAAAGCCTTTGATGGGATCAGTGCCGTTGCCGAGGTCGAGCACATAGTAATAGGTGCCCGTGGAGGCATCCCCGGGCAACAGGGCATCGGGCGAACTGCCGTCCCAAACCACCCGCACGTTGTCATACCCCGTGGCCTTGTACACCTCCCCGCCCCAGCGGTTGAAGATGTGGATGGTGTTGTTGGGGTAGCCTTCGATGCCGGGTATGACGAAGCTATCGTTGATGTTGTCCCCGTTGGGCGTGAAGGATTCAGGCACGAAGACGGCATCCGGGAACGCGCAGGGGGTTTCACCCTCCACGACCACGGGTGCGCAATGGTTGGCATCATCCACCATGAAGGCGAACGGTTGGCTGGTGAAGATGGGCTGGCTGGTGAACACGTACGGTGCTTGCGCGCTGATGGTGCCCGGCGCACCAGTGACGCTGTAGGAGGCCGCATCGCCGCCCGACAAGGTGAAGCGCACGATATAGGTGCGGTCCTGCTCGTTGCACACGCGCTCCAGGTCGCTCACCACCACGCCATCAACCACGGTCAGCAGCACCTCGGCACTTTCGGAGGGACATCCGGCCACATCCACGCGGTAGCGGAAATGGTACTGGCCGGCAGGCAACGCACCTGCATCGACCATTCCGCCCTGCAAGGCACCGGTCGCATCCGGATCACTCCAGGTGCCTCCCGGGGCTGCGCCGCCCAACAATGGATACAGATCGATCTGGCCATCATTGCATGCCTGGAGCGCGGCGTCACTGCCGGCATTGGCGGGCAGGTTCACCTGAACGGTGATGTGCGCCGCGGTATCGGCGCAGAATTCATTGCCCGCCAGGACGTATGCGTAAGTGCCTGCCAAGTCGGTCGCGGGGTCGAAGATGCCGTTCACGGGTTGCCCACCGGGACCGGTCCACGTACCACCGGGCTCCGCATTCCTCAACAGGTCCTCCAAGGGGAAGGCCGGGTTGGTGGAACACACCACTACCGTGGTATCCTGCCCGGGATTGGGGAAAGGTGAAATGAACAGGAAGACCACGCTCTGCATTTGGCCGCATCCGGGGTCTTCCACGGTGTACACCATGGGATAGGCGGCCCCGGGCACCAACGAGGTGGCGTCGAGGAGGCTGCCGGAGATGGCGCCAATACCGGTCTGCTCGGTCCAAATGCCCCCGGGATCCGGTGTGCCGCCCAAGGACAGGAACAGGTCATAGGCGAGGTTGGCCCCGCAAATGGTGTCGTTGCCGCCGATGCCCGGGTTCAGGCCGGCCCCCACGTTCACAGTAACGGTGGCCGTGGCGGTGTCGCAAGGAGCTGCGCCCGGAACGGCGTAGGAGAACACGTAGGTTCCCGTGTTGGCCTGCGAGGGATTGAAGTTGCCGTTTGGCAGCACGTTGTTGTCCGCATCCTGCCAAATGCCCGTGCTGTCCGCATCGCTCCCCAAGGCCGCGAAGAGGTCCACCAAGGTATCGGTGGGGCATACGTTCAACGTGGCGCTTGTGCCGGCCTGCGGTGCGGGCACCTCCACCACCGTCAGTCGGGCGGTGTCGTTGGCGCAAGGTGCGGCCCCTGTGAGTATGTACAGGAAGACACCCGAACTGTCCACGGCCGGGTTGTAGGTGGCTCCGTGCGCCGTAGGCGGGTTGCCGTCCCTGCGCCACACCCCTCCACTTTGGGGATTGCCCGCCAAGTGCGACAGCATGTTGAACGGCCCGTCGCTGGAGCAGAAGGTGTAGGTGTTGTCATCCCCGGCGAAGGGCGCCGGGACCTTCGTCACCAGCACGGTTGCGGTTGCCGCCGGGCATGGGCCTTGGGCGGGCACCGTGTAGAAGTAGTTGCCGGCGGGGTCGGTCAAGGGGTTGAACACGTTGCCGTGCGGCAGCGGCGGGGTCCCGAAGGTCCAAGACCCATTGGTGTCCGGCGTGCCGCCCAAACCGCTGGACAGCAATCCCGGTTGCCCGTTGGAGCAGAAGCTCAGGGTTCCGCTGGTGCCCGGGTTGGCCGCAGGTGTAATGGTGATGGGGACCGTGGCCGTATCGGCCGGGCAGGTACCGATGGCGGCCACCACATACATGTATGCGCCTGCGGGGCCCGTCGCGGGATTGAAGGTGGTGGAGGCAAGCGGGTTTCCACTGGGGCCGTACCACTGTCCGTCCGTATCGTACGGCGGGCTCAGGAGGTTGAACAGGTCGAACGGCGTTTGCGACGAACAGACATTGGTGGGCACGCCATGACCTGCCTTGGGCCCGTTCAGGATGGTCACAGTCAGGGTGGCCGTATCCGGCGCACAACTGGGCGAGCCGCTCAGCACATACTGGTATTGGTGTGTGCCTTCACCGGCCACGGCGCAGTTGAGCACACCGTTGATCAGGCCCGCTTGGCTGCCCAAGCCGGTCCATGTGCCCCCGGGTTGTGGCGAGCCCCCCAAGTAGGGTGTGAGCAGGTTCACCTCATTGAGGCAGAAGGTCACGGAGCTATCCTGGCCGGCATCCAGCTCTGGGGTAACGGTCACACGCACAGTGGCCGTATCGCCCTGGCACGGCCCATTGGGCGGTACGCCATAGCGGAAGCGGTAGGTGCCCGGCGGCACACCGCTGGCGTTGAACACGCCATTGGACAGTTGCCCGGTGCCATCCAGGTCGAACCAGGTCCCGCCGGATTGCGGCGTACCATTCAAGCCGTTGAAGAGCTGTACCGCATTGTCGCTCACGCAAACGCTCATGGTCCCGTACAGGCCGGCATCAGGCCTTGGCACCAAGGTGATCTGCACGGTGGCCGTGCTGTTGGTGCATGGCGGCGTCCCTGCCACGGTATAGACGTATTTGCCCGGCGGGTCCACGGCTGGGTTGAAGGTGGGGTCATGGGCCACAGGCGCCCCGACGAGCGGGTGATAGGCCCAGGTCCCGTTGTTGTCCGGCGTGCCGCCCAACAAGGTGAACAGGGAAACCATGGGTCCATCGCTGCACAATTGCGGTGCGGTGCTGATCCCGGCGTTGGGTTTCCGGTTCACGGTGATGGACACCTTGGCGGTATCGTTCACGCAGGGCGCTGCGCCATCCACGATATAGCGGAACACGAACAAACCCGAATCCACCGGTACGAACACGGAAGAGGCATGCGCCCCGGCCGAGTTGATCCAGTTGCCCGCCGGGTTTGCCGATGGGCCGAGCAGGGGGAACAGGTTCAGGCTACCGCCGTCCGAGCACATCACCACGGAGGCATCGTTCCCTGCCACCGCATGTGCATTCTGGATGATGGTGGCCTGGGCACTGGCCGACGGGCACGGTGCTTGGCCTTGCACGGTATAGGTGAACGTATGCACCCCGGAACCGAAGTTGCCGGGCACGTATATCTCATCGGCGGGCAGGCCGGTGTCCGCATTCACCCATGCCCCCCCCGTATTGGGGCTCCCATTCAGCACGTTGCGGAGCACGATGGCCGCCAAGGTATCGTCACAGATGGTGAGCACCCCGTTGCTCCCTGCGCTGGGCGGCTGGTTCACGCCCACGGTCACCAGGGCCGTATCATTCTTGCACCCCCCCGTGCCTTGCACCACGTAGGCATAGATGCCCGCCTGGTCAATGTTGGGATTGAACCCGCTGGCATGGGGCTGGTTGTTGTAGATCCATGTGCCCCCGCTCTGCGGGGCTCCGGTGAGATAGGGGAACAAGGCCGTGATACCGCTGGTGGAACACAGCGTCAGGTTCCCGTCGCCCCCGGCGTTGGGTGCCGCGCTCACATTGATGGTAAGCGTGGCCTGCGCCGCCGCACATGGCGAGTTGCCCGTGGGCTGCACGGTATACCTGTAGCTGTACGTGCCCGGAGGCACGTTGGAGTTGAAGATGCCGTTGCTGGCGGGCCCCGAGGGCAGCCTCCACCAGGTACCGTTGAGATTAGGGCTGCCGCCCAAGCTGTCCACCATGGCAAACAGACCGGAGTTGGAGCAGACGTTGATCGTGCGGCCCAGGCCGGCGGACGGAGGCTGCGCCACGCTCACGCTCACGGTGCTGCTTGCCGAGGTGCACGGTGGTACGCCATTCACGGTATAGGTGTACACCCCGGGTGCGCTCATCCCCGGCTGGAAGATCCCGCTGAAATAGGGATTGAGGGGGGCGGGTCCGACCCAGGTTCCGGTGGGGTCAGGCGTCCCGCCAAGCTTGTTGACCAACGCCTGGCTTGGGTCATTGGCGCACAAGGCGATACTGACGCTGGTGCCTGCATCAGGCGATTGGGTAACAAAGACATGGACGGTCCCCTCCGCCGTTCCGCAAGGCGCCATGCCGGTAACCCTATAGGTATAGATACCCGGCATGCTGGTTCCCGGCAGGAATGTGCCGGTGGGCAGGGGAGCCATGACCGGGTCGAACCACTGGCCGCCCATATCGGCCCCCGTGAGCTCATCGAACAACTGGAAGCTGGCGGAGTTGTCGCATACCGTTTTGGAGTGGTCGCCACCGGCGTTGGGCGGTATGTTCACGTTCACGGTCAGCGAGCTCGACTTATCCACGCATGGGAAGGTGCCCGGCACCGTATAGATATACACGCCCGGCGGGTCTTGGCCCGGCACGAACATGTCGGAATGGGGGTTGCCGGAGGGGTCTTTCCAAGTGCCGTTCAGGGCTGGAGCGCCCCCCAAGGAGGCGGTCATGTTAAATGCCCCGTCGCTGGCGCATTTGGTCACCACGGCCGGATTGCCCGCGTTGGGTCCCTGGGTTTCGGAAATGTGCAACACCGTGACCGCTGCACTGCAAGGTCCGGTACCGCTGACGGTATAGGTATAGTCACCCGGATCGAAGGTGGCGGGCACGTACGTTCCGCTGAAAACTTGGTTGCCGGGTGCGGGTTTACGCCAAGTTCCCCCGGGGCTCGCGGGGCTGATGTACGGCATCAGGCTCACCGCAGGGCCTTCGGAGCAGAAGGTGGCCCATCCTTCATGCCCGGCATTGGGTGCTGCCACCACGTTCACGGTCACCTGGGCCGAATCGGACGTACAGCTCAATGTACCCGTAAGCCTGTATCGGAAATGGTAGGAACCGGCCCCTGCCCCATTGGCGTTGAAGAACTGACCGGTCAACAGGCCGGTGCCATCAAGGTCCAGCCAAGTGCCCCCTGGTTGCGGGCTTCCGCCCAAGGCGGTGAACAGGTTCACTTGGGTTTCGGTGCTGCACACCGTCTTGGTGCCGTTGTTCCCGGCATTGAGCAGCGGCACGATGATCACTTGCGCGTTGGCCGTATCCCCCGGGCACGAGGCACTGGCGGGCACCACATAGCGGAACCCGTAGGTGCCCGGCGGCAGTTGGGTAGGAATGCCGGGATTGAAGAAATGTGCACTCAAGCGGCCCGTGGGCGTAAGCTCGCTCCATGTGCCATTCATGTCCGGGATTCCACCCAGTACAGTGAACAGGTCCACGGTAGGCTGTCCGGCGCAAATGGTGAGCACACCGCTTTCTCCGGCGTATGGCGCTTGGGTCACGTTCACCGTTACCAAGGCGCTATCCGGGGCACAGGGTGCCGTTCCCGTCACCTTGTACTTGTACACGAAGGTGCCTGCGGTGGCCGGCACGAAGACGCCGTTGCTCGAGGCACCTCCAGGGCCGGTCCATGTGCCTCCGGCATCAGGTGTTCCGCCCAAGCTGTTGAACAGGTTGATGGGTCCGTCGGTGCTGCACACGGCCACGGTGGCGCTGTTGCCCGCCACAGGCCTGCGATGCTGCGTTACGGTGACCACGGCGGTGGCGTCCGCACAGGGGCTGAGGCCGGCCACGCGATAGGTGTAGCCTCCCTGCACGGCCGTGGGGCCGGGCACGAACGAACCGTTGTTGGGTGCATTATTGGGATTGGTCCAAGTGCCTCCCGCATCCGGCGTGCCGCCCAACTGCATGAACAGGTCCACCGGTGCATCATCACTGCAGACCACTACGGCCCCATTGTTCCCCGCTTTGGGTGCGGCATTCACGTTCACCGCCACTTGGGAGGTATCGTTCAGGCACGGGGCTTGACCCAAGAGCACATAGCGGTATATGCCCGGGGCCGTGGTGCCCGGTGTGAACGTGGAAGGCACAACGGTGCCCGAGCTGTTGAGCCAAGTTCCCCCGGCATCGGGCCCTCCGCCCAAGATGGTGCGCATGCTGAAGGGCGGATTGGTGCTGCACTGCGTGGTGACCGCGTCAATGCCGGCATTGGGTGCCTGGTGTTCGACTACCTGCACGGTGGCGGACACGTTCGGGCAGGGCGTTGCCCCGGTGACGGTGTAGGTATAGGTGCCCGCCGGGTGGGTGGGGTCGGAAGGTTTGTAGACGCCACCGGCCAACGTGCCGCCCGCCGGGGGAGGCTTGGTCCAGGTTCCGCCTGCATCGGGCGTGCCGCCCAAGTGGGGGAAGAGGTTTTCATCCGGGCTGGTGCTGCACAAGGTCACGGAGCCGTTGCTGCCCGCGTTGGCCGCGGCCACCACGGACACGGTGACCGTGGCGGTGGCATCGGCACAGGGTGAGGTCCCCGTCACGCGGTAGGTGTACACGCCCGGCGTGCTCGATGCCGGGTTGAAGTTGCCCGACGGCACCGGTACGTTGCCCGGGCCGGTCCAGGAGCCGCCCACATCAGGAGTGCCACCGAGGTGGGCAAACAAGGCGAAGGTGCCGTCTGTGCTACACACCGTGTGGGTCCCGTTGGTCCCTGCCTTCGGGGCGGGGATCACGGTGACGTTCACCGTGGCCACGGCCGGTGTGCACGGCGATTGCCCGGCAACGGTGTAGGTGTACAGGCCGGGCGGCGTGGTGCCGGGAATGAAGTTGCCCGACGGGAATGGCACTCCCCCGGGTCCGCTCCACGCGCCTCCCGCGTCGGGCGTGCCGCCAAGCTGCGACAACAAGGTGAACGCCGCATCATTGGAACACTTCACCACGTTGCTGCTGGTGCCCGCATTGGGCGCGGTGCGCACGGTGACGGTCACCGTGGCGGTGGCAGGTGCGCAAGGCGCCTGGCCGGCCACGTGGTAGACATAGTTGCCCGAGGGGTCGGTGCCCGGTTGGAACTGCCCCGAATGGGCACCGTTCGGGCCGGTCCACGTACCGCCGCCATCGGGGGTGCCACCCAATGAATCCACCAGGTTGAACACGGCGGCGTCGCTGCACACCACCACGGTCCGGTTGGAACCTGCGTCCGGCGCTTGCCGCACGGTGATGTTCAATTTGGCCGTGTCATTAGCGCAAGGCACGGTGCCCGGGACCACGTAGGTGTATACGCCCGGTGCCGAAGTACCAGGGGTGAAAATGTTGCTTCCGCCGGGAGACCACATGCCGCCCGCATCGGGTGTGCCGCCCAATTGGGCGAGCATGCTGAAGGGCGCATCATCACTGCACACGGTGATGCTCCTGTCATCTCCGGCCACCGGGGCCTGCACCACGGTCGCGGTCACGGTTGCCGTGGCATTGGGGCACGGCGGGGTGCCCGGCACGGTATAGGTATAGATACCCGGCAAGGAGGTGCCGGGCGTGAAGTTGTTGCCCACCGGATTGCCCCCGAAGGTCCATACCCCGCCATGGTCGGGCGTACCGCCCAGCATGGTGAACAGGTCCACGGCGGTACTGTTGCTGCACACGGTCAATGTGCCGTTGATGCCCGCGTTGGGCAGGGCATTCACGGTAACCGTGACGGTGGCCGTGGCATTGGCGCATGGCGGGGTACCCGCTACCGTGTAGGTATATATCCCCGGAGTGGATGTTCCCGGCGTGAAGGTGTTGGCCACGGGATTGCCGCCGAAAGTCCATGTACCTGTGGCATTGGGGGTGCCGCCCAGTTTGCCCAGCAGGCTAAAAGGGGCCTCGTTGCTGCATACGGCCACGTTGGCACTGGTACCCGCGTTGGGCGCGGCGGTCACCGTTACGGTAACGGTTGCCGTGGCGTTGGGGCATGGTGCCGTGCCGGCAACCGTATAGGTGTACACCCCTGGCGCCGATACCCCTGGCGTGAAGATGTTGCCCACGGGGTTTCCGGCGAAACTCCACGAGCCACCCGCATCGGGCGAGCCGCCCAGCACGGTGAACAGGTCCACCGCAACGCCATTGCTACAGGTTGCCAGGACCGCATTGGCGCCTGCATCCGGCGCGGTATTCACCACCACCGTTACCGTGGCCGAGGCCACGGGGGGGCCGGGCACCGTGTAGGTATACATGCCCGGTGCGTCCGTGGCGGGATCGAAGGTGCCGGGATGCGCGGCGGGGCCGCTCCAAGTGCCGCCCGGGTCGGGTGAGCCTCCGAGAAAGTCGATCAACTGCACCGGTGTCCCGGTACTGCACAGAATGACCGTCCCATCGGTTCCCGGCCCGGCCTCCACGGCCAAGACCGGCGCTTCCACCCAAGTCGCCGGGCCATGGGCGGGCCGTGCCATGCCAACGACGGCCATGCACGCCGCTGCCGCCCAGGTCAACACGATCCTGTTCACGGTCATGTTTTCAACCATTCCACCGAAAAGTGTTCACAAATAGGCCGCAATATAAAACCCCCGCAGCTACCGGGCATTTCCGGTTGCCAAAGGTCAATTCCGTCCTTCACGGACGTGCGCAAAAAGTAGACGAGTGCCCTGTTTTATTCGACGAATATTTCAGCGTTTTTTCTTGCCCCGGTGCCTTTTGGCGCTTATGGACTTACCGGTCTGGCCTCCTTCCCGATGGTGATGCCCAGCATGACCTCATGCGTTCCGCTCGTATATTTCTGCAGGCTGGTGGTGGTCAGGTCGTAGCTGTATCCGAATTGGAAGGTCTTTTTCAGCCAGTAGCCGACCATGAAGCTCAGGGCATCCTCGGTCCGATAGGTTGCCCCCAGCCACACCATGTCCTTGTAGCGCACCGTGGCGGTAAGGTCCACCTTGGGAGGCACGGGGTCCACGTATTTCAGCAGGAAGGAAGGCTCCAACCTGAAATCCTCCGCCAAGGCGATGCGATAGCCTCCCAAAGCGTAATAATGGGTTTCCAAGTTGCTCATGGTGGGGTCGCGCTCCTCGAAGAACTTCACCTTGTTGTGCAGCAGCTGCGGTGCCGTGGCGCCGAACCACCATTTGTCGTGGTAGAGATACAGGCCGAAGGTGGCATCGGGCATGAGCGACCCACGCACCTGGTCGTCCATCAGGGGTTCGTCGGGATCATGGAATTGGATCTTGGAACCGTCGATCAGGAATTGCAGCATGCCGAAAGACAGGCCCATCCCCAGCTTGATATCCTCGGTAATGCGCAGGTGGTAGGCATAGGTGAACTGCGCCCCGGTCCGGCGCGATGGCCCGACATGGTCGGTGAAGATGTACCCGCCGATGCCCATGTTCCTGGCGACGGGCGTGGTGGTGCTGAGCATGAAGGTGCGCGGTGCGTCCTGTATGCCCACCCACTGGTTGCGGTGCGCACTTCGGATCTCGAACCACGGCCTCGACCCGGCCACCGCCGGATCGAAGAGGTAATCGTGGCTGTTGTATTGGCTCAGCTGCGGCAATTGCTGTGCGTGCAGGGCATGCAGGGATGATCCGGCGATCAGGAGGAGAAGAAGGTGTCGCATGGTTCCCATGGATTAACGGATCACGGTTAGGGGGCCGGTGAGGGCCTCGGGGAATCGTTCATCGTGCAGGTCGATCACGTAGTAGTACGTGCCCACAGGCACCGGCTTGCCATCATACTTTCCATCCCATGGCACGGTGTAGCCCACGCTTCGGAACAAAGGCTCGCCCCATCGGCTGAACACCTGTACCTCCAGCTCGGGGAAGAGGCTGACGAAATCCAGTACCCACGTGTCGTTGTACCCATCGCCGTTGGGGGTGAAGCCGCTGGGCACCTTCACTTCAGGCACCACGGTCACCAGCACGGAATCCACCCCGACGCATCCGTTGGGAGCCGTTACGGTGAGGTAGAACCAAGTGGTCTGGTTCACGGTGGCGGTGGGGTTCGGCACGTCATGGTGATCCAACAGGCTGTCCGGCAGCCACTGGAATGTGCTTCCGGCGGGCCCGGTGGGCGAACCGCCCAGCACGGTATTTCCACCGATATACAGGGCCCTGCCGGGTCCTGCGTCCGCCTCAGGCAACGGCAGCACGGTCACCTCCACCGTGTCCGTGTCGGTGCACGGCCCGTTGAAGGCCAGCAGGGCGAACGTGTATGTCCCTTCGGGAAGTGCGCCCAGGTCCAGGACGGGGCCCGACCCGACCGGCGTTCCCGTGCCATCGGTCCACTGGTATCCGGAGGCCCCGGTGGTGGCACTGCCATCGAGCACCACTGCGCTGCCGGCGCACACTTGTTGGTCAGCCCCCGCAACGGCATTCACGGTGGACAAGGAGCCCACCTCAACCGTGCTGGTCAGCTGGCATCCGCCCACATCGGTAACGAGCACGGTGTAGGTTCCGGGCAGCAGGCCGGCAATATCCTCATCGGTGGATTGGAATCCCCCCGGGCCGTCCCACTGGACCGTATAGCCGGGCGTACCGCCCGAGATGCTGATGGCAATGGAGCCGTCCGGCGCGGAATTGCAGGTCGCATCCACCAAGCTGTCCACCGTGAACACCAGGGCCGGCGGCTCGGTGATGGTCCACGTGATGGTGGTGTCGCACCCGGCTGCATCGGTTATCGTCACGCTCCAGGTGCCGGCGCAGAGGCCGGTCGCCGCGTCGGTTCCTTGTCCCGAGCCCGGTTCGGGCTGCCAGAGGAAGGTGAGGGCACCCGCGCCGCCCGTGGGTTGCAGCGTGATGCTTCCGTCGCAGGCATCGTGGCAGGACACCATTTGCACCACGGCGTTGGCATCGATCGGCTGGTAGGGATCGATGGTGAAGGAATACGTGGTGTCGCAGCCGAGGCCATCGGTGATCAGCACGGAATAGAGCCCCGGGCAAAGTCCGCTCACCTGGTTGGTGCCTTGGCCGATCGGGTTATCGGGTTGCCAGAGCATGGTGTAGCCCGAACCGCTTCCGCCCGTCGGCGCCACGGTGGCCGTGCCATCGCAGGGGCCGTTGCAGCTTTCGCCGAGGAAGGCGAGGTTGGCCTCGATGGGATCGCCGCTACCCACGGTGAAGCCCTGGATGACGGTACAGCCTCGTGCATCCGTGACCGCGGCCTCGAATGATCCCGCGCACAGGCCGAAGACATCCTCCACGTTCTGGTCGATGACGTTGCCGTCCTGGTCCGTCCAAGTGATGGCATAGGGCGCCACGCCGCCCGCAATGTCCAGGTGCGCCGTGGACACGCAATCGTTGAAGCAGGCGTTATCGGTATGCGACAGGTCCACGGTGAGCACCGGCGGCTCGGTGATCGTCAGCGTGAAGGTGGTGTCGCACCCGTTGGCATCGGCGATGGCCACGGACCATGCCCCGGCGCAAAGCCCGGTGACCGTATTGGTGCCCTGTCCGTTGGGCGGTTCGGGCGTCCAGTGGAAGGTGAGCGTGCCGGTCCCTCCTTGGGCATCCACGAAGATGCTGGCATCGCAACTGCCGTTGCAGGTGATCGGCCCCACCACCGCGATCGCCGTGATGGACGGCGGCGACAGGATCAAGGCATCCTGCACGATGGAGCATCCTTGGGCATCGGTGATGGTGACCGTGTAGCTGCCGGCGCACAGGCCGGTCACCTGCGGATCGGTGATCGTGGTCCCGTTTATGTCCCAGGCGATGGCATAGCCGCCCGCCCCGCCCGAAGGTCCGACGGTGGCCGTGCCGTCACAACTGCCCGGGCAGGTTTCGGGCGTGGTGCCCAGGTTGGCCTCGATAGGGTCCGGGGCCGCGACCAGGGCGGTGTCGATGCTGACACATCCGGAACCGTTGGTGACCTGCACCAGGTAGGTGCCGGCACAGAGATCCGTGAGCGTGTTGCCCGGCTCATTCAGGTCATTGCCGGCGGCATCGAACCATGCCGTTGTGCACGGCGGATCATCACAGTTGTATGCCACGCTCACCACGCCGTCGCAATTGCCGGGACAGGTCAGCATAAAGTCCGTGGTGGCCAAGGTTTCACCGCCGGCATCCTGCACGGCCACCATCATCTCCACGGCGCATCCGTGCGCATCCTCCACCCGCACCGAGTAAAGGCCTGCACAGAGGTTGGTGGCCGTTTCATCATTGCTGACAACGGCGCCGTTGTGCGTCCAGGTGATCACATAGGGCATCGTTCCGCCCGCGGGGCTCACCGTGGCCGTGCCGTTGCACACCGCGCATGCGCTCAAGGTGGAGGACGTTGTGGCGGTCAGCGGGTCCGGTCCGGTGATGTCGAAGGTGGCCGTTGTGTCGCACCCGTTGAGGTCCGTCACGGTCACCGTCCAGGTGCCGGGACCGAGGTTGATCGCCTCGTGGTTGCCCTGCCCATTGGGCGGCTCGGGCGTCCAGTTGTACGAGAACACCCCTGCCCCACCGGTGGGCGCAAGGATGATCGAGCCATCGGCCGCGCCTGCACAGCTGATCTGTTGCAGTTGCACATCGAGGTCTATCGGTAACGGCGCCGTGATCAGCACGGGCACCACGATATCGCAGCCCAAGGCATCCTGGATCAGCACTTGGTACGTGCCTGCGCAAAGGCCCGTGGCCTGCGGTGTTCCCTGTCCGCCGCCCGGTTCGGGCGACCAAGCGAAGGTGTACGGCGCGGTTCCGCCCGTCGGTCCCACCGTGGCGGTGCCGTCGCAGGCATCATGGCAGGAGGGCGGCGTGGTGCCCAGGTTGGGCACGATCACTTGGGAAGGCACCACCTGCGCGGTATCGAAGGCCAGGCATCCGCTGCCGTTCAGCACTTGCACTATGTACGTGCCCGGGCACAGGCCGGGCAACGTGTCCTGCGTGCCGAGCACGTTCCCGCCAACGTCATACCATGTCGTGGTGCACGGGGCATCCGTGCAGGTGTAGGCCACGCTCACTTCGCCGTCGCAGGAAGTGCTGCACAACACCTGTCCGTCATTCACCTGGATGTCCTCCGCACCCACGTCCAGCACGGCAAAGGCCTGCGATGCACTGCAACCCTCCTGGTCAGTGACGGTGGCAACGTACACCCCGGCGCAGAGGGACGACAAAGCCGTTCCCGTTCCCACGGGCCCGTTGGCATCCGTCCATTCCACGGACAAGGCGCCCGTGCCGCCGGCCACGGCCACGCTGGCCGTGCCATCACACACGCTGCAATGGCCCGGGGTGGTGGTGCCCGTGATGCCAATGGCATCCGGTTCAGCGATGGTGAAGCTCAACGTGGTATCGCACCCGTTGGCATCGGTGATGGTGACGGAGTACGTGTCCGCACAGAGCATCGTGGCCGTGGCCGTACCCTGCCCAGCACCCGGTTCAGGAGCCCATTGGAAGGTGAGGTTGCCCGTACCGCCCTGCACATCGAGTACGATGCTGCCATCACAGGCGCCGTTGCAGGCGGGGTCGGTCAACACCGCATCCACCGTGAAGGGTTGCGGGGACAGGATCAATGCATTCTGGGAGATCGAGCATCCGGCGGCATCGGTGATCACCACGGAATAGGAACCTGCGCACAAGCCGGTGACCTGCGGATCGGTGAAGGTGGTGCCTCCGATGTCCCATGCATAGGCATAGCCACCGGCACCTCCGGATGGGCCCACCGTGGCCGTGCCGTCACAGGAGCCCGGACAGGTTTCGGGCGTGGTGCCCAAGTTGGCCTGGATGGGATCCGGCGCCGTGACATACGCGGTATCCACGCTGGTGCATCCCAGGCCGTTCGTCACCTGTACCAGGTAGAAGCCTTCGCACAGGTTGGTAAGGGTATTGCCTGTTTCGTTCAGGTCGTTGCCGGCGGCATCAAACCAGGCCACGGTGCATGGCGGGTCCACGCAATTGAAGGCCACGCTGACCACGCCGTTGCAATCGCCCGGGCAGGCCAGGTGGAAGTCCGTAACGGTCAGCGCGACGCCGTCCGCATCGCCGATGGGCACGGCGAGGTCCACCGTGCATCCGTTGGCATCAACCACCTGCACGGCATAGAGGCCGGAGCACAGGCCCGAGATGTTGGGCCCGGTGCCGATGGCCGTGCCGTTCATCGACCAGGTGATCGTGTAGGGGCCCGTTCCCCCGGCCGGGTTCACCGAGGCAGTGCCGTCACAGGCGCCGCACGTACTGGGCGTCGCGGCAGTGGTGGCGGTCAACGGATCGGGCTCCGTGATGGCATAGGTGATGGTCGTATCGCAACCATTGAGGTCGGATACCGTGACGGTCCAGTTCCCGGCGGCGAGGCCGGTGGCCGCATTGTTGCCTTGCCCGTTGGGCGGTTCGGGGGTCCAGAAGTAGGAGTAGAACCCGGCGCCCCCGGTCGGTACCAGCACGATGGAGCCGTCATCGCCCCCCGCGCAATTCACCTGCTGCACCAGCGCATCCACGCTGATGGGCTGCGGGGCGTTGATCACCACCTGCACGGTGGTGTCGCAGCCCGATGCATCCTGGATCAGCACTTGGTAGGTGCCCGGGCACAGGTCGGTGGCGTGTGGCGTACCCTGCCCGTTGATGGTCCCGGGCGACCACGTGTAGGTATAGGGCAAGATCCCGCCCGTGGGGGCCACGGTGGCCGAGCCGTCGCAGCTGTTGTGGCAGGAGGCCGGCACGGCCGTCAAGCCTGGTAAGATCATCTGCGACGGACCCACGTGCGCCAGCCCGAAGGCCGTGCAGCCATTGCCGTTGACGACCTGCACCACGTAGTTGCCCGTGCATAGGCCGGTCAGCGTGGCCTGGTGGCCGAGCATGGTCCCCGAGGTGCTGTACCAGGTGGTCACACAGGGCACGCTGCCGCAGTTGAACGATACGCTCACCGTCCCGTCGCAGGTGTTGCCGCAGGTGGTTTGCCCGTCGTTGACGACAATGGTTTCCGCGCCGACATCCTGCACCAGCACCAGCTTGTTCTGGGTGCATCCCGTGGTGGCGTCGGTGATGGTGGCCACATAGGGCCCGGCGCAGAGGCCGCTGACGGTTGTCCCCGTGCCGGCAGGGCCGCCGATGCCCGCCCACGTCACGGTGAACAGGCCGCTTCCGCCCGTGATGTCCACTGTGGCGGTGCCGTCACACACCCCGCAATGGCTGGCCGTGGTGGATGACGTGACGTCTATCGGCAGCGGGTCGTCCAAGGTGAAGGTGAGCGTGGTGTCGCAGCCGTTGGCATCGGCGATGGTGACCGCGTACGTGCCGGGGCAGAGGCCGTGCGCCGAGGCGGTGCCTTGGCCCTGCGCGGGCTGCGGCGCCCAACTGTAGGTAAAGGCCCCGTTCCCGCCGGTGACGGCGAGCGAGATGGCCCCGTCACAGGACCCGGCGCAGGAAACCACGGTCACGGTGGCATCCACCGTGATCGGGTCCGGTGCGGTGATCAGCACGGAATACTGGTTGGTGCATCCCGTGGGGTCCTGCACCGCTATCTGGTAGGCGCCTGCGCACAGCCCGGTGGCATGCGGGGTTCCCTGGCCCGCCCCGGGGGCAGGCGTCCAGGTGATGTTGAACGGTCCCGGGTTTCCGGAGATGCCGATGGTCGCGGTGCCGTCACAATCACCGGCACATGTTGTCGGTGTGCTGCTGATGTTGGCCACCCATGGATCGGGCTCCGTGACCTGGACCGTATCCACGGCCACGCACCCGCCGCCGTTGGCCACCACCACCTGGTACGACCCGGCGCAAAGGCCGGTCAACGTGTTCACGCCCGTGCCCACCACGTTGCCGGCCAAGTCCATCCACGTCACGGTGCAGGGTGGCAGCGAGCAGGTGAAGGCCACCGATACGGTGCCGTCACAAACACCCGCGCAACTGGTGCTTCCGCCGGTGGCGGAAATATTCTCCCCATCCTCGTCGGGAATCACCACCGTCAGGGCATGGGTACATCCCGCCGCATCGGTGATCAACACGGAGTAGGTGCCGCCGCAGAGATTGCCCATGCTCGGGTCGCTGGTGGTGATGTTCAGCGGGGCACCCCACTGGAACTGGTATGGGAACAGCCCGCCGGACACCTGGAGCTGCACGCTCCCGTCGCACTGGCCGCAGTGGCTCTGCACAACGTCGGTCGTGGCGGTCAAGGGTTGCGGCTCATCCAAGGTGAACGTCGCCGTGCGGGTGCATCCCGCGGCATCGGTGATGGTCACATCCCAATCACCCGCGCAAAGGGCGCTTACCTGCGCCGTGCCCTGCCCGCCCCCCGGTTCCGGGCTCCAGACGTAGGAATAGCCGCCTTGTCCACCGGAGGTGTTCAGCACAATGGCCCCGGTGCAATCACCGCCACAGCTTATGGAGGTAATGTCCGGCGCCACGGTGATCGGGTCGGGCGCGGTGATGGTGAATTGGTGGTCGGTGCTGCAACCGGCGAGGTCGCCGATGGTGACGGTGTAGTTGCCGGGGCACAGGCCGCTGACGTTCGCGGTGCCTTGGCCCGCGGCGGGCGCGGGGTCCCAGAAGAAGGTATAGGGCGGCGTGCCGCCGGTGATGTTATCGACCGTGGCCGCGCCATCGCATGTGTTGAAGCAGGATGGAGGCGTGGCATTGACCGTGGCCTGGATGGGCACTCCGGCCGGAACGGTGAAGGCCAGCGTGGTGTCGCAGCCGTTCCCGTCAGTGATCGTCACGGTGTAGTTCGTTCCGGCGCAAAGCCCGGTGGCGTTGGCCGTTCCTTGGCCCGCGGCCGGTGCAGGGTCCCACAGGACGCTGAATGTGCCGTCCCCGCCGGTCGGCGCCACGGTGGCTGAGCCGGTGCACGAGGCCCCGCAGGCCTCGGGCAGCACGGTCAGGTTGGGCACGATGGGCGGCGCATTCGAGATATTGAACGTGATCGTGGTATCGCAGCCGGCCGCGTCGGTGATGGTGACGGAGCCGGGTCCTTCACACAGGCCCGTGGCCGTGGGGTTGCCTTGGCCGTTGGCCGGCACGGGGCTCCAGACGAAGGTGTAGCCGCCTGCGCCGCCGTTGACGGTGGCCACCACCTCGCCGTTGCATTCACCATGGCATCCGCCAGCGGTAATGGCCAGGCTGGCCTGGATGAGGTCGACGGGCTGTACCGTGAAGCACCAGGTGGTATCGCAGCCGATGTCATCGGTGATGGTAACGCACCAGTCGCCTGCACAAAGGCCCGAAACGGATGCGGTGCCTTGGCCCGTCGGCGGTTCCGGCGACCAGAGGAACGCGTAATTGCCTGCGCCGCCCACGGGGTTCACCTCAGCGGTGCCATCGCAGGGGCCGTTGCAGGTTTCATCGGTGAACACGCCTTGGGGGTCGATGGCATCGGGCTCGGTGAGCACGAACGCCAGTGTGGTGTCGCAGCCGGCCAGGTTGGTCACCAGCACGGACCAGGATCCCGCACAAAGTCCCTCCACGAAATCCGTTCCCTGCCCGATCGGGGGCTCCGGGGTCCAATGGAAGGTGTAGTCCGCGGGATCGTCGGGCACCGACACCCCGGCCTCCCCATCGCAGGCACCATGGCAGCTTGGTTCATTGACGAAGACGGACACATCCAAGGGCGGGGCTGGCAGGATATCGAACCCATAGCTGGCCTCGCATCCGTTGGCATCCCTCACATCAACGTTCCACTGGCCGTCGCAGAGGCCGGTGGCGGTAGGGGTACCCTGGCCCCCACCGGGTTCGGGCGTCCAGGTATAGGTATAGCCCGGCACGCCGCCATCCACGATCACCGTGGCCGTGGCGTCGCAGCCACCACCGCAGCTCATATCGGTCTGGCTTCCGTCCAGCAGGATCGGGTCCGGCTCGTTGATCTGCACCTGCACCAGCGTATCGCAGCCGTTCTGGTCCGCGATCAGCACGCTCCACAGGCCGATGCAAAGGCCCGTCACGTTGGCCGTGCCCTGGCCCGGCGGGTTGTCCGGCCCCCACTGGAAGGTGTAGGGCCCCGTGCCGCCCGATACCACCACACTGGCCGTGCCGTCGCAATAGCCGCCGCAGGTTTCATCCGTTTGGGTGACCTGCACATCGAGGGACGGCGCTGCGTTGATGACGAACTCCACCGTGGTGTCGCAATTGGCCCAATCACGGATGGTCACGCTCCAGGTGCCGGCACAGAGCTGGGATGCCGTGGGGTTGCCCTGTCCCACCGGGGGTGCGGGGCTCCACAGGTACGAATAGGGCGTGGTTCCGCCCGTGGGCGCCACCGTGGCGGTGCCGTCGCAGGTGTTGCCGCAGGTCTCATCGGTGCTCGAGGGATTAGGCACCAGTACGGGCGGGGCATCAATGGTGATGCTGGCCACTTCCTCGCAACCGGTCACGGCATCGGTGATGGTCACCGTGTAAGTGTCGGCGCAGAGTCCTGTGGCGGCGGAGGTGCCTTGCCCGGCCCCGGGCTCGGGCACCCAGTTGAAGGTGAAGGATCCCGAACCGCCGGCGGGGTTCACGCTGGCGGTGCCGTCACAGGTTCCTCCGCAGGAAGCATCCGTATGTGTGGGATTGGCCACGATGGCCTGCGGTTCATCGATATCGAATTGCAACGAGGAGGAACATCCGTTGGCATCGGTGACCTCCACCGTCCACTGCCCGGCGCACAGCGCTTCCGCGATGGGGGTGCCTTGGCCGGTGGGCGGCGCGGGCGACCAATCATAGGTATAGCCCGGCGTTCCGCCGCTCGCCGTCACCGAGGCCTTGCCGTCGCATACTCCTCCGCAGCTCACATCGGTCTGGCTGCCGTCCAGCAGGATCGGGTCCGGCTCGTTGATCTGCACCTGCACCAGCGTATCGCAGCCGTTCTGGTCCGTGATCAGCACGCTCCACAGGCCGATGCACAGGCCCGTCACGTCGGCCGTGCCCTGGCCCGGCGGGTTGTCCGGCCCCCATTGGAAGGTGTAGGGCCCCGTGCCACCCGGTACCACCACGCTGGCCGAGCCGTCGCAATAGCCGCCACAGGTTTCATCCGTTTGGGTGACCTGCACATCGAAGGCGGGCGGGGCCTGGATGATGAACTCCACCGTGGTGTCGCAATTGGCCCAGTCGCGGATGGTCACTCTCCAGGTGCCGGCACAGAGCTGGGATGCCGTGGGGTTGCCTTGTCCCACCGGGGGCGTGGGGCTCCACAGGTATGAATAGGGCGTGGTGCCGCCCGTGGGCGCCACCGTGGCGGTGCCGTCGCAGGTATTGCCGCAGGTCACATCCGTGCTCGAGGGATTGGGCACCAATGCCGGCGGGGCATCGATCACGATGGCCACCGTCGTATCGCATCCGGTCGCCAGGTCTTCAATGGTCACCATATAGGTTCCTTCGCACAGGCCCGAGGCCGTGGCCGTGCCTTGGCCGGCGCCGGGTGCCGGCGCCCAAGTGTAGCTGTAGGTGCCCGAACCACCGGTCGGGTTCACGCTGGCGGTGCCATCGCAAGTGCCGCCGCATGAGGCATCCGTTTGGCTGGGGTTGGGCAGGATCGGCGGCGGTTCGGTGATCTGGAATTGCAGCGTGGTGTCACATCCGTTGGCATCGCTGATCGTCACTGCATAGTTGCCGGCGCACAGGCCCGTCACTTGGGGCGTTCCGTTGCCGGCCGGGTTGCCCGGCCCCCAGCTGTAGATAAAAGCCCCGGTGCCGCCCGCAGGGGCCACGGCGGCCGTACCGTCACAGCTGTTCGCACACAGCACGTCGGTGGTGGTCAGGTTCGGCAGAATGGGTTGAAGGGGATAACTGAAGGTGGTATCGAAAACACAGTTGTTCACGTCGGTCACCCGCAGGGTGTTGTTGCCCGGGCAGAGGGCGTTGAAGGCCGATCCGGTGCCTGCCCCGTTGTTCCACGAATAGGTATAGCCGGGCACGCCCCCCACGGCAAAGGCCGTGGTGGAACCGTTGCAAACACCGGCGCAGGCCGGTGGCACCACCCCTGTGAAGATCACGCTCAACAAGGCGGGGTCGGTCACCTGTACGGTGGTGGCGCAGCTCACACCCTGTCCTTGGTCGGTGACGATGACGATCTGGTTTCCGGGGCACACATTGTTCCAGGTGGCCGTGGCCGGCCCGCCCACCCAGTTGTAGATGAACGGTCCCACGCCCCCGGCGACCACCACGCGCACCTGCCCGTTGCACACGCCGTGGCAGCTCACGCCGTAGCCGTTGTAGTTGCTCATCAGCTGGGCATCGATGGTAAAGGGCGTTTGTCCCACACCGGTGGCGCACACGTTCTGGGCCCGGGCGTCATCCTGTTCGCCCTGCCGGGCCGGCCAAGGCGTCCATGTGCCCGCCACGATGAGCTTGGAGCTGCCCGGCTCCACGGCCCCTTGTGCCGTGTCCCCGGCCGGTGCCTCATCCAGGAGGATCACCGAGCTACCGGCCAGCAACTTGGCGTTCTTGCCGGTGATGGATAGTCTCGCCGCCATCAGCATATTGTCGTTGGTGGCCACGGTGCCGCCTTGGATGGCCAGCGTGCCCTGCCCGGAAAGCACCAGGTCGCTCCGCAGGCTCCACGTTCCGTTGCCGACAAAGCGGACATCGGCCTGCAGGGGTATGCCGCGCACGTCCACCTGGCCGACCGGCCTGCCCGGGTATATCTCCAACACTCCCCCGGCTTGCCAGGCCACGCTGCCGGTCATGCTGAGGTTGCCGTTGATGCGCATGCGGGGTTCGGCGCCCTGCAACACCACCGTGCCATGGCTTCCGTCCACCAGCAGGTCGGCCGCTTGGGCGTCCCTGTCGAGCAGCACCACCACTTCGCCATTGGCGGGGGCTATCACCACGGCATCGCCCTTGCGGGGTACGCCGGCACCACCGTCGCCATCGGGCGTGGCGGCCCAGTGGGCGGGGTCGCCCCATGCACCGCTGCCGCCCACCCAAAAACGCTGTTGGGCCTGCAGCATGGCCGGAAGTAGGGCGGCGAGCAGCAACCACATCCCAATGGGGGCGGCCGCTCGGCGGGGCTTGTTGGTGCTCATTCGAAGATGGGGCATCGTACAATGGCTTTGTCGGGGTCCAACGGGGTACATGGATAGATCCCGAGGATGAGCTCGTGGGTATTGGCACCGCCCACCCGCAGCTTGCTGGTGGTGATGTCGTAGCTGTATCCCAAGGTGAAATACTTCAGGAACGGCACCTTGATCATCAGGGCCACCGCATCCTGGTTGCGATAGCTGATGCCCAACCCGAGCTTGCGCCGGTACTCGAGCATCACATTAAGGTCCATGGCCAATGGCGATCCGGGCGACAGCTTGAACAGGCCGCTGGGCACCACGCTGAAGTGTTTGCTCATCCGGTAGCGATGCCCCACGCTGGCGATGTAGTGGCGGGTCAGCCGCGTTTCCAGCCCGATATCGTCCACCCGGTTGCCCAGCATCTGCTGGATGGAAAGGCCCGCCCAGGTGGATTTGCCGTAGAGCCAGATGCCCGGGGTGATGTCCGGGTACACCATCACGCTCTTGCTGTTCACCAGGGCGGGGTCGTTGTTGTCCATGGCATACACATCGCCCAACGAGAATTTCTCTTGCTTCACCCCGCCGAAGAAGCCCAGCGCCAGGAACACGTCCTGCTTCATCTGGATATGATAGGCGTATGCCAGTTGGAAGCTGGTATAGCCCAAGGGCCCGGTGTTGTCCGATTCCACGAAAGCCCCGATGCCATGGCGGTTATTGTGGAGCCCCTTGGGCCGTTTGGGCTTCAGTACGCTATTGATGGTGGCCCATCCGGTGGTGGGGGCGCCTTGGAAGCCCACCCACTGCTGCCTGTACCCCATGCGCACATCGATGCAATCCTTGCTGCCCGCCACCGCCGGGTTGATGGCGAACATGTTGAGCACATACTGCGTGTACTGCGAGGTCTGTTGGGCCTGCATCGCGGTGCAGGCAAACAAGAGGGGAATGGCGAGCCGGCGCATCAGCGTATTATGGTGACGTAGCCGGTGTAGGGATCCGACTTTCCTTTGGCATCATTGACCTGGATGTACCAGTAGTAGGTGGCCGTGGGCAACCCTGCCCCGTCGAAGGGGTCCTTGTATCCGATGCTGTGGTACACCCGCTGGCCCCACCGGTCATACACGCTCACCTCGGCCTGCGGGAAGCTCCTCAGTTCGGGGATCTCCCACACATCGTTGATGCCGTCGCCGTTGGGCGTGAAGGTGTTCACGGGGTTCACCAGCTGCTTCACCTCCACGATGACGGTATCGGTGAAGGTGCATCCGTTGATCTCGGTGGTGACGGTATAGGCGGTGGTTTCGCCGGGTTGCGCCACGGGGTCGGGCACCGTATTGCCGCTCAGGCCCGATGTGGGGTTCCACTCGTAAGTGGTGCCGCCCGTGGCCTGCAGCTGTGTGCTGGCCCCTTCCGCGATGGTCACGTCGGGCCCGGCCGAGAAGTCCACGCCGATCACGTCCACGCCCGGGCCGGACACGGTGATGTTGAAGGCGCATTCCGCCGGGAAGGTGGCCCCGTTGTTGCGCATGCCGCCCACCACCAGCCAGTACTGCGTGTTGGGCATCAACGGTTGGGTGGTGGACACGGCAAAGGCCATCGAATCGCTGGCGCATTCCGATATCTGCTGGAAGCTGGCGGGATCGCAGCTTCCATCGCCGGCCAGGAACACCATGCTCAGGGCATTGCCCATCCCGGGCACGGAGGTGGTGCACGCCAGGCCGTCCAAGGTGGCGGTGGCGTCGCCCCCCACGCTGTTGGTGGTGAAGGTGTACCAGACCATCAGCCCTCCCGGCTGGCAATAGGCCGGCAAGGTGTTGATGGCCCCGTCGTTGTACCCGGCCATGGGCTGTCCGGCGCAGATGCCCACGGCGGCGCCGCAATCGCCGTTGGGCGCAGGCGGCTGGGCGGCCAAGCCGCCCCCCACGGCGAACAGGAGGCAAAACAGGAACGGACGTACTTGGAACATGGGCATACGGCGGGTTGCGCGGAAGGTAGGCCGCCACCGAAGGCGCTTTCCGCGCGCGACGGGCAGTTTCACACACGCCGATGTTGGTGCCCGGGGCTGGTAGGTATGGCATGCCCGGCGGCCCTCCACAGGCATGCCGGGCCCGTTTCCAAGGGGCGTGGTGGCCTCACCAGGAATCGAACCTGGATCTAGAGTTTAGGAAACTCCTATTCTATCCGTTGAACTATGAGGCCGCTGTGGCGGAAAGATCACCTGACGTGATACGCCCCCTTGGAAAAGTGGCGCGAAAATAACCGCATCGGCCGACTCGGCCGTCCTATTTGGAACAGCTGGTCCATTTCAGCGGGCAAGGCCCCTTCAGTCCAGCCCACCACGCTCTTTCCCGGGGCACCTGCCAGCACATGCAAAAACCATCGAAATCATGCTACATTTCGCCTGCTATGCACCCCAATGAACAGGCTTTGAGGGAGAGCTATGCGGCTTTCAACGCGGGGGACTTGCCGGCTGCGGGAGCGTATCTGTCCGACGATACTGAGTGGCCCGACCAATTGGAAGGTGGCCTGCTGCACGGCCGGGAGGCCATCCAGGCCTATTGGGAGCGGCTCGGGAAGATCACCCAGCACCACTATGAGGTAGTGAATGCCATCGTCGACGACCAAGGTACCGTGGTGACCAACCTGCTGCGCACGGTACGGGCCTTGGATGGCCGCGTGCTCTCCCATGGTCTTATCCGCCATGCCTACACCTTTCGCGCCGACGGCAAGGTGGCCCGGATGGAAATGCTCTTTTGACCTCGGCGGGCCACCATCCAAGCCCGTTCACCCACGTTTTCTTCCATGGTTCCGGCCCTGCCGGCCGCAACCGCCGCCGTCGCCGCTGAAACCGGACAAAGGCCGTCCAGCCCCCGTTCGTAGGCCAGGCACATGGGTTCATCGATGGTTTTTTCGTATTCACGGAACTCTTCCGGGGCAACTGACGTACACACGGCCCGAAAAGGACCAGCCCTCAAGCAACAACACATGGAGAGGATGAACAACTTCAACACATCAATACGGGCCAACCAGCACGGCGGAATGCCCCCCCCGATCAGGCGTTTCCTCCTGCTGGCCCTCATGGGCTTGGGCCTTCTGGCATTGCCCGCCTCGGCACAGCAGGTCGGCGACTACCGCAGCGCGCAATCGGGCAGTTGGGATACACATGGCACATGGGAACAATGGAACGGCACCCAATGGGTCACCCAAAATGCCAACTACGCGCCCGGCGAGGTGACCGCCCCTGTGAACGTATTCCCGCAGGTGGCCGCCACCAGCACCAGCGGCAAGACCACCACGAGCAACCAGGCGCACGTGATCTCGTTGCCCACCGGCATCGAGGCGGGCGACCTGCTGTTGATCTTCTGGGTTGATGCGGACAACAACGGTACCGAACCCACCTTGAGCGGTTGGACCCAGCTGGCCTCCAGCAACGCCAACACCAGCTCCATCTACCGTAAGATCTGGTACCGGATCGCCGATGGCACCGAGGGCAGCACGGTTTCCACCAATGCCTTCGGCGACCGCAGCGCCCACGTGGTGTACCGCATCGCCAAGGATACCTACACCGGCATACCCTTCGTTTCCGGTGCCTCGAACGGCACCGGAAACTCGCCCGACCCGAACAACCTGAACCCCGGGCAAGGCACGCAGAAGTTCCTGTGGATCGCCAGCGCCCATGGTGCAAGGAGCGGAAGCGTGTCAACCCCCACGGGCTTTTCCAACGACCTCGACAGCAAGTCCTCGAACAGCTCGAACAATGACAGCAATTGCCAAGTGACCACGGCCACCCGGGAAGATGAGACCAACCAAATGAATCCGGGGAGCTTCAGCCGCCAGCGCTCGGCCATCCACACGGCTTGGACGGTGGCCATCCAGGGCACCACGATGCTCCAACATTTCCCGCACCCGGTGGTGACGGCCACCGCGCAGGGCGCACAAAGCGGTTCCGATGTATCGAACCACAACATCAGCATCCCCGCCGGCGAAGTGGGCGACATGTTGGTCACCGTGTTCTCCAGCGACGGCAATGTGACCTGTTCCACCACCAGCAGCGGCTGGAACAAGCTCGGCGACCATAGCCATCCCGGAGGCGGCGGTAACAACCAACCGGTCACGGGTGCCATCTTCTGGAAAATGGCCTCGGGCACCACGCCTGCCGCCGATGCGCTGACGGTGAACACCTCGGCCAACGAACGCAGCAGCCACATCACCTACCGCATCAAGGGGGCCACGGGCATCAGCGGAACGGCCTCCAACGGAAGCGGAACCAACAGCAACCCGCCCAACCACAATGCCACGGAGGACAGCTGGCTGTGGATCGCCACGCGCAGCGGCGATGGCACCGTTACCGCCAGCGCCGCCCCTGCCAACTACACCGACCTGATCACCGAGGGTGCAGGCAACGCCAATGGTGCCTCCACCAATGCGGCGGTACGCGTGTTCGGTACACCGCAAGCCAGCGAGGACCCGGGCACCTTCACCAGCGGCAGTGAACAATGGGTATGCTGGACCTTGGCCATAGAAGGGCCCGCGCCCGTGGTGACAAGCTATACACCGATCGACATGCCCGCCATGGGCGGCGGCGACGGCTTCCCCTTGGTGGCCGCCACGGCCACCAGCGCCAAGACCGGCACCCCGGGCACCACCCACACCGTGGCCCTTCCTTCCGGCATCGAGGCCGGTGACCTGCTGATGATCTTCTGGGCCGATGCGAACACCGTTACAACCATACCCGGCACACCTTCCGGCTGGACGAACCTGTACTCGGGCCAATGGCCCAGCAGTAACATCCGATACATGGCCATGTACCGGGTCGCCGACGGCACCGAAGGCAACAGCATCAACATCACGGCCGGTGCCGAGCGCAGCGCCCACCTCGCCTACCGCATCGCAGCGGGCACCTACCAAGGAACCCCGGTGGCATCGAACATGGTCACGGGCAATAACACAAACCCCGACCCCAACAACCTGACCTCAGGCTTCGGCAACGTCCCCACCCTGTGGTTGGCAGCGGCACACGTCACCGGCACCATCTGGGCCACCGCACCGACAAACTATGGCGGGCTGGTGACCTCCAGCACCGGCAACGTCGGTGTGGACCATGCCTACATGGCCACCGCCACCCGCAAACGCAGCGCCGCCAGCGAGAACCCGGGCAGCTTCACCCTCGATGCCAGCCATAGCTGGGGTGCCTGGGCCGTGGCCATCCAAGGCGTGCCCACCACCATCACCAATGCGCTGGTCCGCAGCGGCCACACCGTCACCGTGGGGGACAACAACACCATCGACAACCTCACCATCGAGGCCGGCGGTGCCGTGGGCATCGATGGCGGCACGCTCACCGTGAACGGCAACAACCTGGTGGTGAACGGCACCATCGGCAGTGCCAGCGACGCGCTGGTCCTGGGCAGCATCCGCAACGCGGCCCTGGCCGTCACCGGCACAGGCAGCATCGATGTGTATGACCTCACGGTGAACACCAGCGGCGGCGCGACCATGAACCCCGCCACGGACATCCGCGGTACCCTGCAGCTCAACGATGGCCTCTTCACCGCCGTGGGCAACGTCACCCTGGTGAGCAATGCCACCGGCACCGGCCGCCTGGGCCCCGTGGGCCCCGACGCCGACTACGACGGCAACCTCACCGTGGAGCGCTACATACCCGCAGGCCGCACCAACTGGCGCCTGCTGGGAAGCCCCGTGGCCGACCGCAAGGTGCAGCACTGGAAGGACGACTTCTTCACGGCGGGCTTCCCCGGGTCGCACTACCCCAACTTCTACAGCCCGGTGGGCAGCAACATCCTGTGGCCCAGCATCCGCTGGTACGATGAGACCGTGGTGTCCACCAACCCCGATGACGGCATGGTGGGCGTAACGGACAACATGCAGCCCCTCAGCACGGGCCAAGGCTTCTCCGCCTGGTGCGGCGACAACCTCACCACCACCACCGCCTTCAAGGTGGACGTGACGGGTGCGCCCCACATCGCCAAGACGCCGATCACCTTCCCCATGAGCTTCACCTCCTCGGGCGATGTCAGTGCCGATGGCTGGAACCTGGTGAGCAACCCGCTGCCCAGCCCCATCGACTTCACCCAGGTCAGCCGCGGCGCCGACGTGCAGAACGCCTACTGGATCTTCGACCCGGTTGCCGGCAACAACAAGGCCTGGAGCAATGGCGTGGGCACCGGCGGCGTGAACGGCATCATCCAGAGCAGCCAAGGCTTCTGGATGAAGGCCAACGGCACCGGCCTCACCACCACGGTGAGCGAGTCCGCCAAGGTGAACCAGCCGGTCGGCGGCCTGTTCGGCGGCTCGCAGCAGCCCAACCTGCCCATCCTGAACCTGGCCATCAACAGCAACCTCAACGCATACAGCGACGAGGCCACCATCGTGTTCGCCAACGGCACGCCCGAATACGATGCCACGGATGCCCTGAAGTTCGCCTTCCACACCATCGGCGCACCGCAGATCGGCGTGCTCACGGCGGACGGCCATGAGCTCTCCATCGACTTCTTCGGCACCTACAGCGAGGCCGTGCAGATCCCCCTGCGAGTGGCCGTGGAGGTGAACGGCACCTACACCATCCAAGCCTCCCTCTCCGGCTTCAACATGCTGAGCTGCCTGAGCCTGCTCGACCAGAAGACCGGGGTGTCCACCCCGCTGACCGACGGCGCCAGTTACAGCTTCACCATGAACACCACCGACAGCGACACCGAGACCCGCTTCGTGATCAACGGCAGCAGGCCCATGCCGCTGGTGGTGGACAATGCCCTCTGCCATGGCCTTGAGGGGGCCGGCTCCGTGGTATCCTACGGCGGCACGGTGACCATCACCTGGGCCGATGCCTTCGGCAATGCCCTGCTGACGCAGCATGGCCAAGGTGCCGACACCACCATCTTCCAGTTCGACGCACCGGCAGGCAACTACATGGTGCGCGTGACCCCGGGCGGGGAATGCGGCGAACTGGCCGCCTCGTTCAGCATCGCCGGGCCGGCCATGCTGGAGAGCGAGGCCGCCATCACCGGCGCCAGCTGCCCCAATAGCGCCGACGGCCAAGTGGAGATCACCACCTTGGGCGGCACCGCCCCCTACCAGTATGCCTGGAGCAACGGCGGCGACATGGCGGCCATGGAACTGCCCGCCGGCGACTACACCGTGACCATCACCGACGATGCCGGATGCACCGGCACCCTGGAGGTGAACGTACCTGCGGGCGAGGGCCCCACGGCCCAGTTCGAGGTGCCCGCCAACATCACGGCCGGCATGCCGGCGGCCCTGCAGAACAACACCGTGGGCGCCGATGACTACAGCTGGGACCTCGGCGACGGCACCACCAGCGGTGAGGAGCAACCCGGGCACACCTGGGCCACGGCCGGCACCTACACCGTGACGCTCACCGCCACCGGTGGCGATTGCAGCGACACCTTCACCATGGAAGTGGCCGTGGGCGTGAACATGGCCGTGGGCGAACTCCAGGCCGCCGCCGACATCCGTGCCTGGGCCACGCCCGACCACATCGTGATCGAGCACCCCTTCGGCAACAGCGCCGTTGACGTGGACGTGCACGATGCCACGGGCCGCCGCGTGATGGCCCACAGCGGGCTGAAGCAGCCGGGCCGCATCCTGTTGGGCAATGCCGGCCTGGGCGACGGCGTGTGGTTCGTGCGGATCACCAGCGGCGAGGTGCAGCACACCGTGCGCGTACCGCTGGTGCGCTGAGGAGCAAGACCTTGAACATCGAAAGGGCTGCCGGCAACGGCGGCCCTTTCTTGTTCCGGGCCTCGGCCGCCCGCAAGCACAAAAGGCCCATTGCACGGACCGGGAAAGCCATTACTTTCGTCCTTCTTGCATTTGCTCCATGCCCGGGCTCCTCCGGGCCAAAATCCTATCCCAAATGAAAAGAACCATTGAATTAGGCACTTGGATGTTAGGGAGCCGGCCAATAGATTGCCACCTAC
>DAOKZW010000025.1:0-56241 GCA_035325445.1 Flavobacteriales bacterium | reverse complement strand
ACGGCAATTGAGCATCAATGAAAAGGCTGTTGACACACTTTTCATAATACTCCCGCCCATGGCTCTCGCCGACTTACTATTGCCTTGGGACTCTACTTTCTTGTTAACCCGCAAAACCAACCAAACGAGGCCTCCCAAACCCAGCGGCAACCAAATCTTATCCGGAGTGGTTGCCATAACTGCGATTACCACTACGAACAGAATTAGCGCTACTTGTCTTCCTGTAGTCCTATTTCGTGACACAACCGTTCCAGCCGTTAAGACATGATTCCATGTCAAGTCTACCGTTTCTCAGTTCCCGTGTATGGCGTAGCAACACTTAAGTCTTCGCAAGTTATACGGGATTGACCAAATCGGGCGCATTGCGATCCACACTTAAACAATGCTCGCTTCAATCCGGGTCAATAGAATAAGGGCGCAAGAGTGCTATGTCGGAAGGGTAGGGGACTCTCGCACCCTGACACCCTCGCACTTTACAGTCTGCCTCACTTCTTCCTGCGCGCCGTCCGCACGCGATCCCACACGCTGAAGAAGGTGCCCAGCGCCATCAGGATCACCCCGATCCACAGGATATTGATGCCGGGGAACAGGATGGCCTGCATGATCACGAACTCGCGTTCGCTCACTTCCACGCCCACCTTGCTGCCCTTCACGGTGGCCAGGTCGAACTTCACGTTCAGCTCAGGGATCTCAAAGCCCTTGCTGCCCACGGGCTCGTTGTTGTGGTAGATCACCACGGGCTTGGCCTCGAACCAGCGATGCTCGTCGTAGAGGTCGCGCACACGCATGTTCAGAACGAACACGTCGAAATCGTTGCCCAAGCGGGTGATGGTCACGCTGTCCCGCACCGTACGGATACTGTCGATCAGGATCACGCACATGGGTGTCACGATGGTGTCGCCCACGTTCTTCTCGTACAGGCGCGAGGGCATGTAGCCGTCCGAGGCGCTGTCAAGCTTGGCGTAGCGGATGTGCGTGTAGAGGTCCCGATGGGGCCAGTGCTTGGTGCTGGGCTCGGCCACGTTGCCGAAACGCGGGTTCAGCTGCACCATGGGCTCCAGGGAGAACTCCTTGGGGCCGGGCTCCAGCGGCCGCCAGTGCCTGGCACGCCATAGCTCGCCGCGGGTGAAGGTCTCCAACGGCTCCCAATGCGCCGGCTGGTCCACCAGGAACTGCCCGCCGGCCGTGTGGTCATCCTTGGCCACGAAAAGCGAGTTGCGCACGCGTACGGTATCGCCGGCGTGGTACTGTGCGGGCACGGCACGGAAGTAGTCCATGTCGTAGTGCAGGTTTACGCGGTCCTGGTGCTTGCCCTTGAAGGTGACGTAGTACTCGCCGATGGGCACGGTGTCGCCCATGTACAAGAGCATGTCCTCGCTGTCGCTGAAATCCTTGTTCAAATAGGCCAGCAGCGGGCCGGACGTGTTCCGGCTGATCTTCTGCTCGCGGCTCATGCTCACCAGCGACCCCAGCAGCAGCAGGGCGAAGCCCACGTGGGCGATGGACGGGCCGGCCTTGGCGAGCTTGCCCTTCAGCACCTTGGGGATGTACAACAGGTTGGCCAAGGTGGCGAAGACCGTGGCGAAGAGCAGGGCCACCAGGTTGGCCTCGTGCAGCTTGTATTTCAGCGCCCAGGCCGCCAGCACGGTGATCACCAGCGCGGTGATGAAGGAGAAGGCCAGCGAGCGGTAGAACTTCTTGCGGTCAGTCTTCTTATAGGCCAGGTACTGCCCGATGGCGATCAGCATGGTCACCAGGAACGCAAAGGGTATCTGCCACTTGTTGTAATGTGCCTTGGCTTCCACCGGCGGCGCCAACTTCAGCTCGGAAAGCGTATGGGCCCAGTTCCAACCGATGGCGTCGTGCAGCTTCTCAAACACGCCCTGGAAGGGTTCCAGCAGCAGGTTGAACACCGGCATGGACGTGCTGAAGGTGATCTGCGCCGAACTGAGCAGCAGCACCAGCGAGCCGATGAACAGCCAGAACTCGCGGCTGAGGATCTGTTCCTCATCCGGACGGCGGAAGCCGCCCTTGCGATAGGCCACCACGGTCATCACGGTGCTTACCACCCCGAAGAGGATGATCGCGGGCACCTGCACCTGTAGGGCCGTGCCGAGGATCAGCATCACCACGCCCAGGCCCAGGTAGAACAGGCGGTCGCTGCGGTGCTGGTTCAGCATGTACACCGACAGGGCCACAAAACCCAGCAGGAACAGGAGCAACCCGGCCATCATGCCCTCGCCGGTGAAGCTGTGTACGCTGGTGTCGCCCAGCACGCCGCTGCGCGTCATGAAGGTGCTGTAGAGCACCATGATGAACGAGACCAGCGCGAAGAGGTAGGTGCTGAAGAGGGAGGTGTCCTTGCGCTGGTTGATCAGCATCAGGTGGCCGGCGCCCACCAGGATGATCCACGGCACCAGCGACGAGTTTTCCACGGGGTCCCACGCCCAGAAGCCGCCGAAGCTCAGCGACTCATACGCCCAGGCGCCGCCCAGCAGGATGCCCACCCCCAGGATGCCGATGCCGAAGAAGGTCCACGGCAGGGCCGGGGTGATCCATTCCTTCAGGCGCTTGGTCCACAGCCCGCCGATGGCGAAGGCGAAGGGCACCAGCGTGGCGGCGAAGCCTAGGAAGAGCACCGGCGGGTGGATCACCATCCAGTAGTTCTGCAGCAGCGGGTTCAGGCCGCGCCCGTCGGCGAACTGCGGGATGATGGTGAGGTAGTTGGCCATCCGCGTCCACGGCAGGCCAATGTTCTCCGGCAGCTCGCGGATCAGCATGAACGGGCTGCTGCCCACCTTCGCGCCGAACACATAGATGCCCAGCAGCATGGTGGCCAGGAACACCTGCACCAGCGCGAACACGGCCATCACCGGGCCTTCCCAATCCTTGGCCGTCCACACGAGCACATTGCCCAACACCATGGTCCAGAAGGCCCACAGCAGGAACGAGCCTTCCTGGCCTTCCCAGAAACAGCTGGCGATATAGCGCAGCGGCATCTCGGTGTTGCTGTGTTTCCACACGTAGTCGTACTCGAACCAGTGGTTGAACAGCATGATGAACAGCGTACCCACGATGCCGATGATGGCCAGCGACTGGATGCGGAAGAACAGGCGGCCCAGCGTGCGCCAGCCGGCGTCCTTGTTCCGGGTGTGCAGGGCATAGGCCACCATGGCGAACAGCGCCATTGTGACCGAAAGGATGGTGAGGAAATGCCCGAGCCGGCCGGCCCAGAGGTGTTCACCCGCGTAAGCGATGGATGGAGCGTCCACGTTCAGTTGATCCGGGGATCGGCGTTAAGGAGGAAGGGGAGGGGAATGGCCATCAAATGCCGGCCGTCACCTGGTTCTCCTCGTTGTACTTGCTGGGGCACTTCAGCAGCATGTCCTTGGCGTGGAACTCGCCGTCGGTGCCCGCCTTGCCGATCAGCACCACACGCTCGGAGCGCTCCAGGTCCGTGGGCTTGGCCATGGCCAGGTTCACCCGGCACTTGCGGCCTTCCAGGTCCAGCATGGTAAAGCTGGTCAGGCTGGGGTTCACGCTGGGCTCATACACGATCGGTTCCGAACGGTCCAGCGTGCCCACCACGTGGAACTCGCGTTCCGGCTGGCTGAAGGCATCCGTCAGGCTGGCGTAGCTACTACTGTCATTCAGCGACCCGATCAGGGCCGCCACCGCCACCGCAATGATCACCAATGCTATGATATGGCTGCGTTTCATGGTACTTCCTTGTCTGTTTCCTGTTCTCCTTGGGTTGCCCCTTCGGTCGGATCATGATCCGACCCTACGGTACACCCCATTCACCTATCACCAATCACCTATCACTATTCACCTTTCACCTTCTTCTCCATCCTCGCCAACCGCCGGTCCAACGCAAACATCCACACCGCGATCCCGATCAGCACCACACCCACCACCATCACCACCGTGTTGATCTTCCCGGAGGAATACATCCACTCCTGCAACCAGCCCGGTGCACCGGATGCCGCGAAGGTACTCACCGACAGGGCCATCAAGGCCATGAGGGCGGTCAGTCTGTTAACGATCATTGGTTTCATCGGCAAGGGATTTCAGGCGTGCCGTGCGTTCGTGCAGCGTGTAGGCCCATAGGCCCAGCAGGATCCAGCCCAGCACGGCGGGGTAGAACACCGCGCGCAGCGAGCTGTCCAGGTCATACTGGTTGAAGGCGGGGTTGCCGCCGCTGCCCGGGTGCAGACTGTCCGTCAGGCGCGGCAGCACCATGGTGAACAGCATCATCAGCACGTAGGCGAAAATGTTGTAGATGGCCGCCAGCCGCGCCCGCTTGTGCGGGTCAGGCACCGAGCCGCGCAGGATCAGGTAGGCTGCATACACCAGCACGGCCACGGCCGCACCGTTCAGCTTCGGGTCGCTGGTCCACCAGTCGCCCCAGGTGGCGCGGGCCCAGATGCTGCCTGTCATCAGGCCCAGCGCGGCAAAGAGCAGGCTGGTGTCCACGGCGGAAAGGGCCTTGCGGTCGGCTTCCATGCTGCCGTTGCGCAGCACCTTCAAGCTCTGCCACAGGGCCACGGTCATCAGCACCATCATGGTGAACCACATGGGTACGTGGAAGAACAGGTTGCGGATGGTCTCGTTCAGGATGGAGCGGTTGGGGAAGGAGAAGCCGGCACGCGGGGCATCGCCAACGGTACAACTTTCCAGGCCGGTGCCTGTACCCTGTCCTTCGGTAAAGAAGGCCTCGCGCAGCACGACAGTACCGTCCGTGGCGCTCCAAGCCCACAAGCTGGTCAGGTTGTTGCGGAAGCCTTCCGGCACATTGAAGGTGAGGGCTACCTCGACATCAGATGCGGGTTCCACGCTTAGGGCGCACACGCGTTCCCCGTCGTTCTCCAGCCACACCTGCGGCGCGTCCTGTTGGAAATGCGTGTTGTAGCCCGTGGCGATCACGCTCACCTCGCCCGGCGCTATCCGGCCCACGGAGGTATGCACCAGCGCAGGCCCCAAAGGCGTGTGCAGGCCCATGTACACCGTGTACAGCAGGAGCAGCACGCCCGTCAACTTCCACCACCAGCCCTTCATCAGTCGCGCCAAAGGTACGGGAAGAGAAGCCAGGCCAAGGCCACGGTGATCAGGTCGATCAGCACCAGCCACAACACATACTTGCCCGTGACATTCCAGCCCATGCCGTCCAATGCCAGCTTGCTGGCGCGCATCAGGCTCAGCAGCATGGGCAGCACGATGGGGAAGCCCAGAATGGCCATCAGGCCGATGCCGTTTCCGGCGCGGGCGGCCAAGGCCGAGACCAGCGTGAGCAGGAAGGCGAAGCCGATGCCGCCAATGACCACCACTGGCATGAAAATGTCCAGCCGCGCATCGGCCATGGGCTGGCTGCCGATGAAGAGGGCGTAGGCTGCCAAGCTCAGCAGGCTCAGCACGGCCATGGTCAGCCCGTTGTAGATGGTGCGGGCCAGCACCACGCTGCGCGGCGAGGCCAGCGTATAGAGGTAGAACTGGCGTCCCTGGTTCTCCCGCTGAAAGGAGCGGGCCAAGGCGTTGAAGGCGGCGAACAGCAGGATGATCCAGAATAGCGCGTTCCAGATCGGCCGGTCGAAAACGTGATGCACCCCTTGGTACACCACATAGATGGTGCTGACCACATACAACGCCATGCTGCCCCAAGCATGCTTCTGGCGGCGGTCCAGCTGCCATTCCAGCTTCAGCAGGTGGGCGATCTCCCGGGTGTTCATGGTGGGGGGCGAAGGTAGAACAGGGTGGCATCGAAGGGAGATTTGAGCCGTCTGTCCATTGCCCGTCGACGGTCAATGGACAATGACTCCCATGGTGCCGTCTTTTGGCACCCCGGTTTGTCACCCGTTGATCGTGCATACTTCCGGCCACTGGCTCGCTTTGTCCCCGTCGACTTCCGCGACCTTCGCTGCATGGCCCTGCGCCTCAGCTACTGCCCGTACCGTCTGGAGTTCAAGCATCCCTTCGGTACCGCCCACGGGGTACGCACGGGCACCGACAGCATCTTCATCCGACTGGAAGGCGAGGGGGTTACCGGGTACGGCGAGGTGACCTTGCCACCATACCTGAAGGAGAAGCCCGCCGAGGTGATCCAGCATCTGGAGCGGATAGGGGCCTCGGGGCCGATCACACCGGAAAGCCTGCAAGCGAAGCTGGATAACCCGACCTGGTTCGGGCCGGATGCTCCGGGTTGTCGGGCTGGGTTGCAAATGGCTTTAAGTGATTGGATAGCAAGACAGAAACAAATCATTCTTGCTGAATTACTTGACGCTCGAAATCTAAAGCAATCATTGACGCTGGTCACCTTGGGCATTACCCCGGAAGCTGAGCTGGCCGCCAAGCTGTCCGAACTACCTGATTCGGATGCATGGAAACTGAAAGTTAAAGATGAATCAGCAGTCGATATCATGCAGACAATCAGGAGTATAGACCAGCGTCCAGTTTTTCTTGATGCCAACCAAGGTCTGCGAAGCGTCGAAGCTGCGTTGAGTTTGGCCAAAGCCGCCGGTGACCGCTTGCTGGGCCTCGAACAGCCGTTCCCGGTTGCGGAAAAGGACATGCAGGCCGAACTCCAGGAGCAATTGCAAGTAACCGTCTATGGGGATGAATCCATTCAGAACTTAATTGAACTGGAAGATTCAGTAATTCGATTTAAAGGCGTGAACATCAAGCTGATGAAGTGTGGCGGATTGGACCGCGCCAAGGAGATGGCAGAGCGCGCCGTGGAGCTGGGCCTGAAGGTGATGCTCGGCAGCATGAGCGAAAGTTCGCTGGGCTGCACCGCCATGGCGCACTTGTCCGGCTACGCCGACATCCTGGACCTGGACGGTCCGATCTGATCAAGAATGATCCATTCGAAGGGATGGTCATGCGCCACGGGAAGCTGGCCATGCCGGATGGGCCGGGCATCGGTGCCGTGTTGGTAGGGGACCTTCCGTTCCAGCCGGTCAAAAGCTAACGGGCTGGCGACCGGGGGAACAACATGACCTGTGCGGTTCCTAACTTGAGGGTTGAAGAACAATCCGTTGGGCACGTACGTATTCGGTGTACGTATATTTGGAACATGAAGACCAAGCTCACCCTTTCCGTAAACAGCGCCACGCTTGCCAAGGCCCGTCGCAGATTGAGGTTGAGGGGACGGAGCATCAGCGCTGAGGTGGATGCCATGCTGGAGCGCATAGCAGCCGAGAAGGAACCCGCCCGCAAAGGGTGGATAGAGCAGTTCGGTGACCTGAGCGTACCCATTGACATGGAAGAGGCCGAAAGCGACAGCTGGGCCGGTAAGCACCTGCGCAAGACCGCCGCCTACCGCGAAGCGAAGGCCGCGCAAGCAGCCAAAAGTCGCCGTGCATGAGGGTGTTGATAGACGCCAACATCATTGCCGATGCCATCCTGACATCCGAGGAACGGAAGCAGGGCGACCGCCACAACGCCCAACTGGTCCTTGAAGCGGTGGCGCGGGGCCGCATCACCGGCCTGATCACCCCGCCCATCTTCGTGCTGGCGGTGCAAATCGTGAAGCCGCGCAGAGCCCACCACCGCGAGCGGGTGCAGCAGGCGCTGGAGTTCCTGTTGGACATCGCCGAATGGGTGCCCATTAACCCCGACCATTGCCGCACCGCGCTGGCCAGCTCCTTCCACGACGTGGAGGACGGCATCGAATTCTTCGCCTGTCGCGGCCCCGAGGCCATCGTTACCCGCGACAGCGATTTCCGAGACCATGTGAACGTGCCCGTGTACACAGCCGCAGAGTTTGTGAAGAAGCACCTGAAGTAGACGGACGCTGTCCGGACTAACCGAGAGCCGAGTCGCCCAATGGTCGTGGCAGGCATTTCGCAAACCCAGCTGGCGCAACGCCCAATTGCCGATTGCGCGGCACCGGACTTTCCGAGCCAGCGTCGGATGCTGGTTCCAGCGTTTTCCGGAAACCCCAATCTGCGCATAATTTATATTATGTTAACTTGATTATTTCGGCATATCCCTTTGGCATCCAGTTGGTCTCATTCAGATGATCGCTTCACCGGTCGCTCAGTCTTCAGTTCGACGTTCGTAGTTCGTAGGACCACCCCTCGAACTCCGAACTGCGAACTCATCACTCTTCCTGATGCCAAGCCAACAGATTTCAGTTCGACGTTCGTAGTTCGTAGGACCACCCCTCGAACTTCGAACTACGAACTCATCACTCTTTCCCAATCTCAAGCCAACAGATTTCAGTTCGCAGTTCGTAGGAAATGCACGTTGCTCACCCTCGAACTGCGAACTACGAACTCATCACTTTCGGGACAAACACACCGCGCTAACCCGCCATCCCATACATTTGCACCGCCCAAGCGCCCAACTTTCCCTTTCCGGGTATCGTCCAGGCGCATCCCCAGCGGATTCATTGAACGCCGGACCGATCTAGGGCACATTTTTACAAACCGACGCGCTCCCGTGGTGCAATGGCCCGGGACCGTTCATCTGACTTGACCATTTTATGGCAGAAATCCCTTTTGACCAGCTCGGCCTGATCGAGCCCATCCTGAAAGCCCTTCACGACGAAGGTTACACGCACCCCACGCCCATCCAGGAACAGAGCATCCCGCATCTGTTGCAGCACCGCGACCTGTTGGGCTGCGCCCAGACCGGCACCGGCAAGACCTGTGCCTTTGCGGTGCCCATCATTCAACACCTGTACAACGCAGGCCCCGTTCAGGGCGGCAAGCGCCCGATCCGGGCCTTGATCCTCACGCCCACACGCGAACTGGCCATCCAGATCGACGACAGCTTCAAGTCCTACGGCCGCCACACCAAGTTGCGCACCACCGTCATCTTCGGCGGCGTGGGCCAAAAGCCGCAGACCGACGCCCTGCAACGCGGCGTGGACATCCTGGTGGCCACACCCGGCCGCTTGCTCGACCTGATGGGCCAAGGCTACGTGCACCTGAAGGACCTTCAGTTCTTCGTGCTCGACGAGGCCGACCGCATGCTGGACATGGGCTTCATCCACGACGTGCGCAAGGTGATCGCGGCCCTGCCGGCCAAGCGCCAAACGCTCTTTTTCAGCGCCACCATGCCGCCCGACGTGCAGAAGCTGGCCGACACCTTGCTCTCCAACCCCGTGAAAGTGGCCGTCACCCCGGTGTCGTCCACCGCTGAAACGGTGCAGCAAGAGGTTTTCTTCGTGGACAAGGCGAACAAGCCCAAGCTTTTGGTGCACCTATTGCAAACGCGCGACATCCCCGAGGCGCTGGTCTTCACCCGCACCAAGCACGGCGCCGACAAACTCGTGCGCATCCTGGAGAAATCGGGCATCAGCGCGGCCGCCATCCACGGCAACAAAGCGCAGAACGCCCGCCAGCGCGCCCTGAACAATTTCAAGGAGCGCAAGCTGCGCGTGCTGGTGGCCACCGACATCGCGGCGCGGGGCATCGACATCGACTCGCTCACCCACGTGGTGAACTACGAGATCCCCAACATCCCGGAAACTTACGTGCACCGCATTGGCCGCACGGGCCGCGCCGGTTCCAGCGGCACCGCCATTTCGCTCTGCGATGAGGAGGAGCGCACTTACCTGCGCGATATCACCAGGCTGATCGCCCGGCCCATCCCCGTGGTGGAGGAACACCCCTACCCGGCCACCGGCGAGGCTGCCCAGCCCATTGTGCCGGAAACGCCCAAAGGGCAACGGCGGCATGAACGGGGAGGACAGCCCGGGCGCGATCGTCGACGCGGGCAGGGCCGATCCGAAAAAGCACAACCGCAAGGCCGGGGCCCTGCTGATGCACGGGCACCTGAGCCACGACCCAAGCGGGAGGAGCGCCAGCCCGGCGAGGTGCGCGAGCAGCGCAACGACCGGGCCAATAGGAACAGGCGGAACGGGCAGCCTGCGACACCCCGTCCTGAGGGCAGGAACCAGGGACAGCCCGGAAACAGGACACCGCAGGAGCGCCCCGAAAAGCAGGAATCACCCCACTTCTCCCAGGATTTCGAAGCCCTGACCCGTGAGCTGATGCAGGACTTGCGCGAAACCGCCGGCGTATCCCCCAAGAACAACGGTAAGGGATTTAAGCGCTGGTTTGGCCGGCGTGGCGGCAAGCGGAGCTAGGAACGATTGCTGATCCAACACGAAAGAGCCTCGGGAGTTCCCGAGGCTCTTTCGTGTTCCGTTGAGGACTTAAAGACTTCCGGACGGGGCTGTACAGTCCCACGCACTTTCGTCCTCACTCCCCCAGCTCTTTCTTGATGGCGTTGTACTTCGCCTCGTCGCCTGTTTTCGCGAAGATCACCTTCAACTGCTGCATGGTGGCACGGTCCTCCGGCTTCAGCTCGTGGGCCTTCTCGAAGTACGGAATGGTCTGTTGGTAGATCTTGTCAGCCTCAACCTTGCACAGTTCGTACTTCTTCTCGTCCTTGATCTGGTTGCACTTATCGTATTCATAGGCCGCCCGGTTGTTGTACAGCACCCCGATATTGTAGTAGCTGTCGAAGAAATCGGGGGCCACCTCAATGCTCTTCTTGTAGGCTTCCTCCGCCTTGCCGTACCACTTCAACATATCGGCTTCGGCCACCTCCCCTTCCTTGGGGTTGGCCTTGCCATCGTACAGCCCGCCCAGTACCGAGTACAGCACAGGGTTGTTGGGGTCGTTCTTGATGGCGTCCATCACGCTCGTTTCCGCCTCGGCCATCTTGTCGGCTTCCAGGAGGAAGGCCACCTCGTCCAGCCGCAACTCCTTGTTGCCCGGGTATTTGGCCACGCCGTTACGCGTAGTGGCAATGGCGGCATTGAGGTCGCCATTGCGTTTCTGCATGCTGGCCAGGTAGCGGTACACGTCAGGCTTGTTGTAGCCGATGTTGATGCACTCCTGGTAGCGTTGCATGGCCATGGCCAGGTCGCCCTTGGATTCATAGGCCAAGGCGCTGTTGAACACGGCGTTGGTATCCACGCGTCCCAGCGCTTTGGCGATGCGCTCGCCTTGGGCATAGCTGGCAATGGCCCGGTCATAGTCCTTGGCCGTGAAGGCATCGTTGCCGCCATTGAGCGCCACGATCTGCAGGTTCTGCAGCCACTGGGCATTCTCACTCTTGTAGCTGCCCTTGGTGTCCAGTTCGTTGGCCTTGATGTAGCTGTCCGCGGCCTTGGTCACCGCATCCGGGAACTTGGCCTTGAGCGCCTCATCGGTGCCCATGGCTATCAGCCGGTAGATATCGCCCCGATAGCGCCAGGTCTTTTCCTTGTTGGAAGTGGCCTCATTCGTTATGGTCGGCTCGATGGCTTCCGCCGCCTTTTCGAAGTTGCCGTCACGCATGTAGTTGTATGCGCTCACCACCATGTGGTTTTGCGCCTGCAGCCCCATGCCGCCTGCCAAGGCCGCCACCAGGAGATAGTGCTTCTTCTTCATCGGTTTCCTTTATTCTTCACTGCCGTTATCAATTTCGGTGCCATTCAGGTCCGCGCCTTCCGCGCCACCCTCTTCCGCACCTTCGTCACCTTCCGGATCCTCCTTCAGGGAGCTATCGATGCGGGCCACCGCCGCGATGGCGTCGTTCTTGTTCAGTTCGATCAGGCGCACTCCTTGGGTGGCACGGCCCAGCACCCGCATCTCGGTGAGGTCCATCCGGATGGTGAGGCCGCTCCGGTTGATGATCATCAGCTGGTCATCCTCCTTCACCGCCTTGATGGCGATCAGCTCGCCCGTCTTGTCGGTCACCTGAAGGGTCTTCACCCCCTTGCCACCCCGGTTGGTGATCCTGTAGTCTTCCACGGGACTGCGCTTGCCGTAGCCCTTTTCACTCACCACCAGGACCTGCGTGGTGTTCAGCTCCTCTCCTTCCACGGTCACCATGCCCACGACCTCATCCTTGTCGTCCGCCAGGAGCATGCCGCGTACACCGCTGGCGCTTCGGCCCATGGGGCGCACGCGATCTTCCTCAAAGTGGACCGCCTTGCCGGCGCGGCTGGCGATGATGATGTGGCTTTGGCCGTTGGTGAGCTTGGCCTCCAGCAGTTCGTCGCCCTCGCGGATGCCCACGGCGATGATGCCGTTGGTGCGTGGTCGGCTGTACGCTTCCAGCGTGGTTTTCTTGATCACCCCTTTCTTGGTCACCAGCACCACGAAGTGGTTCTGGGTGTAGTCCTCATCCTTCAGGTTGGTCACATTGATGTAGGCCAGCACCTTATCATCCCCTTCGAGCTGCACCATGTTCTGAATGGCGCGGCCCTTGCTTTGTCGGCTGCCCTCGGGGATGTCGAACACGCGCATCCAGTAGCAGCGTCCTTTTTGTGTGAAGATGAGCAGGTAGTTGTGGTTGGTGGCCACAAACAGGTGCTCCAGGAAGTCCTCGTCGCGCGTGGAGCCGCCACGGCGGCCCTTGCCGCCCCGCCCTTGTGTACGGAACTCGCTGAGGGGGGTGCGCTTGATGTAGCCCAAGTGGCTGATGGTGACCACCATGGCATCATCGGCGATGAGGTCCTCGATGCTCATGTCACCGCTGGCCTGCACGATCTGGGTGCGGCGCTTGTCGCCGTACTTGTCGCGCACCTCGATGGTTTCGGCCTTTATGATGTCGTACTGCATGCTTTCATTGGCCAATACCGCCCGCAGGTGGTCGATCAGCTTCATGAGTTCGGCATGTTCTTCGCGGATCTTGTCGCGCTCCAGGCCGGTAAGGCGCTGCAGGCGCATGTCCAGGATGGCCCGGGCTTGGATCTCGCTGAGGCCGAATTGGGTCATCAGGCCTTCCCGCGCCGTGTCGGGCGTTTCACTCGCGCGGATCAAGGCGATCACCTCGTCCAGGTGGTCGAGCGCGATCAGCAGTCCCTCCAGGATGTGGGCCCGCTCCTCGGCCTTGCGCAGGTCGAACCTCGTGCGACGCAGCACCACATCGTGCCGGTGCTCCACGAAGTACTTGATCATGTCCTTCAGCCCCAGCAACTGCGGGCGCCCCTTCACGAGGGCGATATTGTTCACGCTGAAGCTGGTCTGCAGCGAGCTGTACTTGTACAGCTGATTGAGCACCACGGTGCCCATCGCATCGCGCTTCACATCGTATGCCAGGCGGATACCGTTGCGGTCGCTGTAGTCGTTCACCTCGCTGATCCCTTCGATGCGCCCTTCGTTCACGAGCTCGGCCACGCCCTTGTAGAGCTGCACCGCCTTGTTCACTTGGTAGGGTATTTCCGTGGCGATGATGGTCTCTCGCCCGGTCTTGGGGTCCTCCTCGATATGGCAGGTGCCCCGCAGCACGATGCGGCCGCGGCCTGTTTCATAGGCATCACGGATGCCCTCGGTGCCATAGATGACCCCCCCCGTAGGGAAGTCGGGGCCCTTGATATGCTCCATCAGCCCCGCCGTATCGATGTCGCGGTTATCGATGTAGGCCACGATCCCGTTGCAGACCTCGGTGAGGTTATGCGGGGGCATGTTGGTGGCCATGCCCACGGCAATGCCGGCTGCGCCGTTGACCAACAGGTTGGGGATACGGGTGGGCATCACCGACGGCTCCTCCAGGGTGTCGTCGAAGTTGGGGCGCATGTCCACCGTCTCCTTGTCGAGGTCGGCCATCACCTCCTCGGCGAGCTTGCGCATGCGCACCTCGGTGTATCGCATGGCTGCCGGGCTGTCGCCGTCGATGCTGCCAAAGTTGCCTTGGCCGTCAACCAGCGGGTAGCGCATGCTCCATTCCTGGGCCATGCGCACCATGGCATCGTACACGCTCTGGTCGCCGTGCGGGTGGAATTTACCGAGCACTTCGCCCACCACCCTGGCGCTCTTCTTGTAGGGCCTGGTGCTGCTCATGCCAAGGCCTTCCATGCCGAAGAGCACACGACGGTGCACGGGCTTGAACCCGTCCCGCACATCGGGCAGGGCCCGGCTCACGATCACCGACATCGAATAATCGATGTAGGCGGTCTTCATCTCGTTCTCAATGTTGATCGGGATGATCTTTTCTCCTCCTTCTTCTGCCATTCTGTTCGTTTCTGACGTTTCGCACGGTTATTGGGCACCCCTTGCGAAAGCGGCCCCGAAGGTACCCCAATGAGGCTTATGGCGGTTCGTACTTTTCCACAACCGCACAAAGCCTTGTGAATAAAAGAAACAGCCCATGGATGGTGCCTTGGAGCACGCTAGGATAGCTTGGCCCCGCCCTGTAGCATGTAACTTGCATGCGCTACCTCGGGTAGCAGGGCCGAATGACATTCCATCGTCGAAGATCGATCACAACACATGGACGCCAAATTTTCACCTCAGGTAAGGGAGGTCATCGGATATAGCCGCGAGGAGGCGCTGCGCCTGGGGCACGACCATATCGGTATCGAACACATCCTCTTGGGATTGATCCGTGAAGGGGAAGGCAATGCCGTGAAGGTGCTCCACCGCTTGAACGTGGACCTGGAGGCGCTGCGGAAGACGGTTGAGGCCGGGATGGAGCCGGCAAGCGCCATCCGCCCGCCCGACAAGGACAAGATCACCTTGGTGAAGCAGGCCGAGAAGATGCTGAAGATCACCTTCTTGGAGGCGAAGCTCTTCCGGAGCCCCGAGATTGATACGGAACACCTGCTATTGAGCATTTTAAAGGACCAGGACAATCTGGCAACCCGTGCCCTAAATAAAATGAACGTGGACTACGAGAGCGTGAAACACGAGATAGCCGCCATCAAGGCCGATGGCCCGCCCCCCACCGGTGCCGGCGCCACACGCATGCGGCCAAAGGCCCAAGGCCCGCAAAGCACCGACGACGATGACGACGAGGGCAGCGGTGCCCCGTACGGAGGTGGCGCCAAGAAGCCGGCGGACAGCAAGAGCAAGACACCGGTGCTGGACAATTTCGGCCGCGACCTCACCAAGATGGCCGAGGACGGCAAACTGGACCCCATTGTGGGTCGCGAAAAAGAGATTGAGCGCGTGAGCCAGGTGCTCAGCCGACGCAAGAAGAACAACCCGGTGCTGATCGGTGAGCCCGGCGTGGGCAAAAGCGCCATCGCCGAAGGCTTGGCGCTGCGCATCGTGCAGCGCAAGGTGAGCCGTGTGCTCTTTGGCAAGCGCGTAGTGGCCTTGGACATTGCCAGCCTGGTGGCCGGCACCAAATACCGAGGCCAGTTCGAGGAGCGCATGAAGGCCGTGATGCACGAGCTGGAGAACAGCCCGGACGTCATCCTGTTCATCGACGAGATCCACACCATCGTGGGGGCCGGCGGCGCCTCGGGTTCGCTGGATGCCAGCAACATGTTCAAGCCCGCCTTGGCGCGCGGCGAGATCCAGTGCATCGGGGCCACCACCTTGGACGAATACCGCCAATACATAGAGAAGGACGGTGCCTTGGAGCGCCGCTTCCAAAAGGTGCTGGTGGAGCCCACCAGCGTGGAAGAGACCATCCAGATCCTGAACAACATCAAGGAGAAGTATGAGGACCACCACAATGTGTCCTTCACGCCCGAGGCCGTGGAAGCCTGTGTGAAGCTCACCAGCCGCTACATCACGGACCGGCACCTGCCGGACAAGGCGATCGACGCCTTGGACGAGGCGGGCAGCCGCGTGCACATCAGCAACATCGTGGTGCCGCAGAACATCCTCGACATCGAGAAGAAGATCGAGGAGGTGAAGGAGGAGAAGAACAAGGTGGTGCGCAGCCAGCGTTACGAGGAAGCGGCCAAGCTGCGCGACCGCGAACGCACGCTGCTGGAGGAGCTGGAGGTGGCCAAGAAGAAGTGGGAGGAGGAAAGCCGCACGCATCGCACCACTGTAACCGAGGACAATGTGGCCGAGGTGGTGGCCATGATGAGCGGGATCCCCGTGCAACGGATCGCCGAGAAGGAAAGCGGCAAGCTGCGGCGGATGAAGGAAGAGATGGTGGGCAAAGTGATCGGGCAGGACGAGGCCGTGGCCAAGGTGGTGAAGGCCATCCAGCGGAACCGCGCCGGCCTGAAGGACCCCAACCGGCCCATCGGCAGTTTCATCTTCCTGGGCCCCACCGGCGTGGGCAAGACGCAATTGGCGAAGGAGCTCGCCCGCTACATGTTCGATACCGAGGATGCCTTGGTGCGCATCGATATGAGCGAGTACATGGAGAAGTTTTCCGTGAGCCGCCTCATCGGCGCGCCTCCCGGCTACGTGGGCTACGAGGAAGGCGGGCAGCTGACCGAGAAGGTGCGGCGGCGCCCCTACTCGATCGTGCTGCTGGACGAGATCGAGAAGGCACACCCGGACGTGTTCAACCTGCTGCTGCAAGCCTTGGACGATGGCCAGATGACCGATAGCCTGGGCCGGAAGATCGACTTCCGGAACGCGATCATCATCATGACCTCCAACATCGGTGCGCGCGACCTGCAGGAGTATGGCAGCGGCGTGGGCTTCGGCACCAAGGCCCGGGAGGACAGCCGCGCCGAGGCCAACAGGGGCATCGTGGAAAAGGCGCTCAAGAAGGCGTTCGCCCCCGAGTTCCTCAACCGGATCGATGACATCATCATGTTCAACACGCTCAAGCGTGAGGACATCCATAAGATCATCGACATCGAACTGGGCCACGTGTACAAGCGCGTAGGCGAGCTGGGGTACGACCTGAAGCTCACGGATGAGGCCAAGGACTTCCTGGTGGAAAAAGGCTACGATGAGAAGTTCGGGGCACGTCCGCTGAAGCGGGCCATCCAGAAGTATATCGAGGACCCCATGGCGGAGGAGATCATCAACCAGAACGTGGAGGAAGGCGACAAGATCACCGTGGGCCTGACCAAGGAGAAGAACGAGGTGACCATCAAGGTGACCAAAGGCAAGAAGAAGTTGGCCAAGGGCGACGAAGGCAAGTCCGACGAGGACAAGGCCGATCCGATGCCCTGATGGTCCTGCCGATAAACCGAAGGGGCCGGTCCTGGTGGACCGGCCCCTTCGGTTTATCGGCCTTGGGCTCAGCGCTTCACCAAGCGCCGTACATGGGCGGCCTCTCCGGAAATGACCTTCAGGACATATACCCCGGCAGGCCATGTTGAAAGGTCCACCGTCACGGTCGCACCGCTAAGCCGACCCTGCAGGATGGATTTCCCTGTGTCGTCGAACACGGTATAGCTCCTGTCCGGGCCGGTTGCCACCGGCAAGGACACCAGGAACAGCCCCTCGGAAGGGTTGGGCCATACGTCCGTCTTTTCCGCGTCCGGCAGGGAGATCCCGGTGGAGATGTAGGCATAGGGCCCGGAGGTGCTGGTGCAGCCATTTCCGTCCGTCAGGCTTACACTGTACAGGCCATTGCCCGGCGGGAGGAAAAACTGGCCGCTGGCACCGGGCACCGGGCTGCCCCCTTGGAACCACTGGTGTTCCCCTGCCCCGCTTGCCTCCAGCGTATTGCCGTCCTGGGTGATCACCGGTACGGGCGGCAGCGGGTTCACGACCACATCAACCGGGGCTGACGGGGCCGAACTGCAGCCATCCATCGCGGCCACGGCGGTGTATTGGCCGCCGGTGATGGCGGGGTATCCATGCAGGTCATCGCCGGGCAGCAGGACTCCATCCAAATACCACGCGAAGGTGGCTTGCGCCATGTTGCTGGTGGCCTCCAGCAGCACGGTATCGCCATGGCAAATGGTGGTGGGGCCGTTCGCCGCCACTTGCACCCCGGGTGCCAACCCCATGGATACCGTGGCCTCGGGCGTGAGATACCAGCAACCTGTTTGCGGGTCGGAGATCTCGAGGGCATAGGCCCCCGGCGCCGTGGTGCTGATGCTTGGGCCGTTCTCCCCTGCCATGATCGAGCCGTTCCGGACCCACTGGTATTCCAGCGATGTCAGCCCCGACTGGTTGTTGGCGTTGATGGTGACGCTTTGCCCGTTGCACACGACAAATGCTGTTTGGGGCAGCACATGCACGGGAGCGGGGTGCACGGTAACGGCAATGCCGTCGCTCATGGCCTGTCCGCATCCGTTGGATACCTGCACGGCATAGGTGCCGTCAGCCTCCACGGCCAAGGATGCTCCGGTTTCACCCAAGGCCGCGCCATTCCTGAACCAGAGATAGGCCGATCCCGAAGTGGTGGCCACGCTCAGCGTTACACTGCCACCGTCGCAAAATTCCACGGGGCCTGCTGCGGAAATGGCCGGCGCTACGGGCACACCTTCCATGACGCTGATGTCCGCCCCGTTGTCGCTGCCGATGCGTGCGGGACTGCTACCCACCACCCGGATGCGGTAGCCGGTGCCCGATGGCTGGTTGGCGGGAATGGAGCAGTTGATGACGCCGCCGGTGGTGCCTTGCACGCTACCGATGGCCAACGGGTTGGCAAAACTTCCGATGGCATTGCTCAATTGGGCCGTGAAGATGTTGCCCGCTTGGAAGGCTTCCTCCACTTGGAAGGATAGGGTGGGGCCTGTGGTGCCATCCGCACAGAAAGGCCCGGTGTTTGCGCTGCATGTGATGGCCGGTTGGACATGGTATTCCCATAGGTCTTGCATGGCCGCCGTGCGGCTACCTATGCCCATGTATGCCTTGGTGCCTATGGTGAAGGCCGCTGCCCGTTGCCGGAGGCCGCCCCCGAAAGCGGGCATGGCGCTCCATGAATCCGTGGCCGGGTTATATGCCCACAGGTCGTCGAGGAGCCCGGCACCGCCGTCGCCAGTGCCGATGTAGCCCATGCCGCCCACGGAAAATCCGGTGGCGTTGTAGCGCGGGCTGCCGGCGAAGCCTGCTTTTTGTGTCCACGTGTTGGTCCCGGGGTCGTACTGCCAAAAGTCGCTGGTAACATCCTCGAAATCGAACCCGGTGCCCACATATCCCTTGTCGCCGATACTGAAGCCCACGGCACCGTCGCGTGCGGTACCGCCGAAGTCGGCTTTCTGGGTCCAGGTATTGGTGGCGGGGTCATACTCCCAGAAGTCCTTTACATCCTCGTCGTACTGGTTGAACCCGGTTCCGACATACCCCTTGTTGCCTATGCTGAACCCGACGGGGAACACCCTTTCGGGTCCGCCGCAATCCGCCTTTTGGGTCCACGTGTTGGCCAAGGGGTCGTACTGCCAGAAGTCTTTCTTGCGCCCATCGGTGGCATTGCCTGCTCCGATGTATCCCATGTTGCCGATGCTGAATCCGGTGGCATAGCGCCGGGCGGTCCCACCGAAATCCGCCTTTTGCGTCCACGCATCGGCAGCCGGGTCGTATTCCCAGAAATCCTTCTTGCGGGCCGCTCCGGATTGCCCGGTTCCCACATACCCCTTGGTTCCGATGCTGAAGGCCACGGCCCCTTCGCGGGTGCCTCCCCCGAAGTCGGCTCTTTGGGTCCATGTGCCCGATTGGGCGTCCAGCGCCGCCGGCAGCAGCACGGTCAGCGCAAGGAGCAAGGTGGTCGGTGTCTGGAGGAGGGGTCTATGGGCCATGTAATGGGGGTCAGCGTATTTGCAGGGAGTCCAGCTCGGCGGGGGTGATGCTCGGTGGCATCTGCCCTTGGCGGATCTTGGCAATGACGAAGGCGGCCAACTTTTCGGCGTCGGCTTGGCTGCGGCAACCTTCGATGCCCGGCATGCCGGGCAGGTTGGTCTGGTGCACGAAGAGGCGGCCGTTGCTCAGGATGTCGTACCCGAAGGTGCCATTGGGCGCATCGATGATGCGATAGGTGAGCTCCGCATTGGCATGGGCCGATGACGCAGGAAATTCCACGGCCGGCATGGGCTCCTGCTTGTTGCTGTTGACCTTCACCTCCTGTCCTTCCGAGGGCGGTGCCACCACGGGAGGCATCGTGTGTTGGACCTCCTCCCCGCCACAGGAGATCAGGATGCAGGCAACCATGGCAAGTACCCATGGCTTGGCCTTGCGGTTGGCCGGGGAAAAACCGGGAAGCTCCTTCATGGGCATCAACTGCATGTTCCTGTTGGTTATGACAAAGGAATGCAACAAGTGCAGCGCAGGCAACGCCGGTTGCCGGGAATTTGGCCGCACGGGCCTCCGACGGAGGAAGCTGGCCCATGGCATCAGTCCTGTTCATACCTGCGCATGGGGATCGCCCCGGCCCATTTCTTCCACCTGGCCCGGTGGCCATTCGGGGCCTTGGGGGCATTGTCAGCCTGCTGGATCAAAGGGGGGGTGAAGCGCAACGGCGTGGCACCGGTGTGCCCGTGGTGTTGCGGATTCACCATCCGGCCTCCCCTTCCCTGCTCCGCTGGAATCCGGTGCTGAAGCCGAGACCGATGTTCAGGAAGCGGTACGGCCCGCCCATGTCGGTGCGTCCGGGGAAGTGGTCAAGGCCCACCACTTCGGGGCTGAACCGGCTCAGGTCGCGGTGGTAGCCCACCGAAACGCCGAATGCCAAGTTGTCCGAGGCATGCAGGAGAAAGGCGGCGTTGAGGCCCCAGCTCAGGTCGTTCTGGCGCTTACTGTCGGCGCAGGTTCCGCACTGCCAATCCCAGATGCTCTGCCCCATTTTGGCGTTCAGCTCGTAGAAGGTGCGCTGGCCGGTGTAGTGGCCCCAGGAGAGTTTGCCGTAGAGCAGCAGGCGGTTCACGCTGCCGATGGTCACTTCCGGTGCCAGCCCGGTTTCGTTCAACTCGTACCAAGTGTGGTTGGCCCCGGCCCCCAGTCCGATCCCTTTGAAGATCGGGAAGCTCAGGGAACCGTCCACCTGCCCGAGCACGGCCGCCAGATTGTCGAATACAGGGTTCTTCAATGCGATGGGAAGAAACAGGAAGCCTTGGGCCGTGGGCTTGAACTCCGGCAGGTGCTGGGCGTGGCCGGCCAAGGGGCAGGCGGCCAGCAACAAGGCCACAAGCCGGGTTCTCATCCTTGTCGAACGGTGAACCTCCTCACCGTACGTTGGGTATCCGTGGCGATCTCGAGGTAGAATACACCTTCCAGGCCGTGGTCCAGTTGGAGCTCCAGGACATGGTTGCCCTTTTCCATCTGCACGGATGTCCATTGCTTCAAGGGGGCGTGGTGGGCGTTGAGCATGGCGGGGTGCACTTGGGCAACCTCGGGAAGGTCCATGGCCACCCGTACCCGGGCGGGGTGGTACAACACCTGCACATCCAAGACCTTCACATGTTGCGGCACGGGCAAGTGGTGAAGCCGGATGTACTGTTTGAAACGTCGGACCAGGATCACCACCACCAGAATGGACAGGGTGATGAGCAGGGCGGTGCGGAAGCTCTCTATCATTCTGTCTTTACAGCACGATCACACCTTCAATGGCGCCCACCTGATCATATCGGCCCACCACTTCATCCGCGCTCATCATCACCTCGCGCACCGTCAGGCTGAGGTACTTCCCTCCCTTGCTGTATTTGCGCAACAGCTCGGCTTCCGGCGGAAAGAGGGCCATGAGCTTATCCAAGCGGTCCTGGTCAGGTTCCAGGATGAACTTGAACATGTATACCGACGGCCAGGTATGCACTTCGTTCAGGGCTTTGCGCATACGGTCGCGGGCTTCGTCATGTGACATGCTGCAAAGGTAACCCTTGTGGAAGCCCGTGCCTCAGCCAGGTCACCAGGTCCCGCTGGTGCGCGCGGGGTCGTAGAAGGATGGCGGCGATATCGGTGGAAGATCGGGTTGTGGCACGTGCTCGTCGCCGGGGTCGCTTCCGGGCATGGCCTCTTCTTCCACTTCTTCCTCTTCATACACGCGCGGCGGTGGCACGTGTGCGGGCGGCAGCTTGCGGTAGTACCAGGCCATCAGGGTGCCCACGATGCCGCCGGCCAAGTGGCTTTCCCAGCTCACGCCGGTCTGGATGGGGAGCACGCCCCACCACAGGCTGCCATAGAGGAATACCACGATGAGCGACACGGCCATGAGGGCGATGCGACGGCGGATGACGCCACTGAAGAAGATGAAGGCCGCCAAGGCATACACGATGCCGCTGGCGCCGATGTGGTAGCTCTCCCTCCCCATCACCCATACCCAAAGACCGGTGGTGAGCCAACTGACCCATAGCACGCGGCCGCTGGCCTTGGGGTAGAAGTACACGGTGAGCCATCCGAGGATCAGCAAGGGGATGCTGTTGTTGAACAGGTGGTCCACGCCGCCGTGGATCAGGGGTGCCAGCAAAATGCCCCGCAAGCCCCCCGTGGTGCGCGGGTAGATCCCGAAGCGCGAAAGGTGGAGATGGTATACCTCGTTGAAGGCGAGCACCACCCACAAAAAGGCAACCGCCAAGACCGGCATGAAAGCCGCAGTGAGAAGCCGTCGGCCATCATGGTCCACGGGGGGGACTTGGAATGGGTGCATTTGGTGCGCGGTTGCCTCGCTAAATTCGGGCCGAAGATTTCATCGGCCACGTTGGCAGGCGAAGTTGGACAAATAACGACCCCATGCCCTCCTCCCCCCCTTCCCATCAGCGCAGCCTTGCGTATTTGGCCATGGCCGCAGTACTGGCCGTGCTGCATGCCTGTTCGGCGCGACAGCCGGCAGCGACTGCCACCACCGCGCCCGATGCTCCACCTCCCGCAGTACGGATCGTGGTGGGTGAGCCACCGGCCACCAGCGAACTGGCCTTGATGATGCGCGAGATGGCCACGTTTGCCGATAGTACGGCGAAACGCTTGCTTGAGGACCGCGATCTGCCGCCCTATCCGGACCGGTTCAAGGGGCTGAAGACGGCGGGCTCCACGCCGGGCATGGTGCAGAAGAACACGTTCGACCCGTATGCCGATGCTTGGTTGCACCACTTGGACCGTCTGTATGCCGTGGCGTCCGACGAGCGGGTGGAAGTGTACAATGACCTGGTATCCACCTGCGCCGCCTGCCATACCACCATGTGCCCCGGCCCTTTGGTGCGGATCAACAAGATGAAGTTGCCGGAGGGCGACAATTGACCCCCAAGACCCGATCGGCCATGTGGAAAGCTGCCTGCCTTGCGATTTTCCTGCTGCTGTCCGGACCCGCGGCCATCGTTGCCCAAGACATTTACTTCCCGCCGGTGCCGGGGAATGGCACCTGGGAAACCCTGGATCCCGCCAGCTTGGGCTGGTGCCCGGGCCGCATTGATTCGCTATACAACTTCCTGGGATCGAAGAACACCAAGGCCTTCATGGTGCTGAAGGATGGCCGCATCGTGCTGGAGCACTACTTCGGCACCTTCACGCAGGACAGCCTGTGGTACTGGGCCAGTGCCGGCAAGACCTTGAAAAGTACGCTGGTGGGCATCGCCCAGGAGGAAGGATACCTCGACATTAATGCGCCCGCCAGCACCTACCTCGGCACGGGCTGGACCTCGGAAACACCCACGCAGGAGCAGCAGATCACCGTGCGGCACCAGCTAAGCATGACCACCGGCCTCGATGATGGGGTGGACGATCCCGACTGCACCGATCCCGGCTGCCTTCACTACAAGGCCGATGCAGGAATGCGCTGGGCGTACCACAATGCGCCCTACACGCTGCTGCGCGATGTTGTGGCAAGCGCCACGGGCCAGCCCTTCCAGGTCTACTTCAACCAAAAGATCAAGAACCCCATCGGCATGGACGGGCTTTGGATTCCCGTCGGGGAATTGCAACTGTACTTCAGCACCGCGCGCAGCATGGCCCGCTTCGGGCTGCTGGCTTTGAACGGCATGGTGTGGGGCACGGACACCATCCTGCACGACACGGCGTTTTTCCACGATGCCACCTCCCCCTCCCAACACCTGAACCAAGGCTACGGATACCTGTGGTGGCTGAACGGCCAGTCCAGCTTCATGATGCCGCAAACGCAGTTGGTGTTTCCCGGCCCCTTGATGCCGGATGCCCCGCCGGACATGTTCTGTGGCCTGGGCAAGAACAACCAGTTGCTCAACGTGGTGCCCAGCCAGGGCATCGTGTTGGTGCGCCTGGGCAACGACCCCGATCCCGACCCGAACACACCGAGCGTTTCCATCCTCCTGGACAACCAGATCTGGCAGCGGATGAATGAGTTGGACTGCAACACGGGGATCACGGAACCCGATGGCCCGCTCATGCAGGTTTCCCCCAACCCCTGCACAGGTCGGCTCCAGGTCACCTGGCCGACCGGCCACGGCACGGTCCCTGTGCTGGTGATGGATACCATGGGGCGCACGGTGGCCCGGCGGCTTGGGCCCGGCATGATCGGCACGGAACACTTGGCGCCAGGTGCTTACGTGGTGCAGGTTTCAGATGGCGCCCACAGGCTGGTTTCCCACTTTGTGAAGCAGTAGCTCCGGCAATGGCACCGGCGGTTATATTTGCAGCCCCTTAACCCGCTTTATGGCGGGACCTGCCCAGGTGGTGAAATTGGTAGACACGCTACTTTGAGGGGGTAGTGCCTTAACCGGCGTGCTGGTTCGAGTCCAGTCCTGGGCACCGAAGGTGCCGAAAAGCCTCGCGAAAGCGGGGCTTTTCCGTTCATGGCCAGGCCATGAACGGAACTGGCGGGAAGCCTGTCCCGAGCGGAGCAGCATACTTCCACCTGTTTTGCGCCAAGCGGTGGCCGTGGTGCCCGCTTCCCGGAGCGGGCACCACGGCCACGGATCATGCCCAGGCCGATCACAAAGGAGCTCGGGCTATGCCACGGCCGGGTCCATGGCCATTCCGGCCGTATGGCGGGCCTGCGATCCGCTGCGTACGAAGTACATGGCCATCTCGCCCTTGCCCTTCACGTTCACCTCCCCGCGTGGGATGAAGAGCAGTCCGGCCTCATGCCTGACCATCTCCATGGTGGCCTTGCTCACGTTCACCTCCCCTACCGTTCCGGCGGCTTCCATGCGTGCCGCCGTGTTGACGGTATCGCCCCAGACATCATATTGGAATTTGCTTTTGCCCACTACACCGGCCACCACGGTTCCGGTGTGTATGCCGGCGCGCATGTGAAAGGCGGGCAGGCCCAGCTCCTCGCGCATGGCGGCGCGCCCCTTGAGCCACTCCTGCATGGCCAGGGCTGCGCGTACCGTGTCTGCTGCGCTTTGCGGCCGCGGCTCGGGCAGGCCACCGGCGCACATGTATGCATCGCCGATGGTCTTGATCTTTTCAATCCCGTATTGGGCCGCGATGACGTCGAAGGCCCGGTAGCAGGTGTCGATCTCGGCCACCAAGGCCTGCGGCGAAAGGCGTTCGCTGATCTTGGTGAATTCGTTGAAGTCGGTGAACAGGATGCTCACCTCCCCCACCTCGCGCACCTGCACCCGTCCGTTTGCCTTGAGTTCCTCGGCAATGGGTTTGGGCAGGATGTTGAGCAGCAGGCCATCGCTGCGGTCGCGTTCGCGTTGGATCAGCTTGCGCGACCGCTGGATGTAGCGCAGGCGGCGCCAAAGCCCCATGGCGAGCAGCAAGATGGCCAGGGCCCCGACCAGGAAGGCGCGCTTCTGGTACCGTTCCTGTGAGAGGCCGTACTGGTAGGCCATGGAGGCCTGGTGTTCCTTGTCGGCCTGCTTGAGGCTGTCGGCCACACGCTCCCGTTCGAAGTTGTAGGTGAGTTCCAGGCGTATCAGTTCCTTGTTGCGTTGGGCGCCACTGATGCTGTCGCGGATGGCCGCGTACTGGCGGAACATGGCCAGCGCGCCGGGGGCATCGCCCATGGCATTGTACGTTTCATAGAGGCAGTTGTAGCACCCTTCCTGCAGGGGCAGGTCGCCGGCCTTGAGGGCCAAGTCAAGGGCGGTTCGGCACAGGCGCAAGGCGGTGCCGTGATGTCCTGCCCGCAGGTGCACCAGGCCCAACAGTCGCAGGCCGTCCAAATAGCCGGAGCCGCGGCCATCAAGCCTGTCGTAGGCTGCCAGCCCGGCTTCCAGGTAGTGCCTGGCGCTGTCGAGCCGCCCCATACGCTCGAGGCAGGAGCCCAGGTTGATGTAGCAGATGGGCAACCATCTTTCCTGTCCGGCCGCCACGCGCATGGAAAGGTGCCGCCGCAGGTAGGCCAGTGCGCTGTCCAGTTCACCCATTTCCTGCAAGGCCGCCCCCATATTTCCGTAGGTGGTGGCCATCTGGCTGGAGTCGTCGGTACCGGCCAAGGTGTGCAGGCTTTTCTGGTAATAGAGGTAGGCTTTCGGGTAGTTCTTGTCGTAGAAGTGCACCGAGCCGAAGGCATTGTATGCGGTGGCGATGCCAATGGTATCCTGCAAGGATTCGTACAGGGGCAACGCGGCCTGCAGGTCCATCAGGGCCTTGCCGTACTCGGCCCGCTCAAACCAGATGTCGCTCCGCCGCATGAGCAACCGGGCCTGCCCTGCCACGTCGTGCGCGGCCTCCGCCATTTTCAGCCCATCACCCAGGAAGCGCAGGGCCTGTGCATGGTCATTCCTGCGCAGGGCCGCATTGCAGCTATCCAAAAGGGCAGCGGTACTTCCCTCCCCGGGACCTGCCACGACATGGGTGGCCGATGTGGAAAGCACGAGGGACAACAGGATGCAAGCACGTATGGACATGCCCGGAAAAAACTTGGATTAAATGTACTCATTCCATCGCGGACGAATTAGCTTTCGTTCACCAAACCATCCATCCACATGGCCAACCCATCGGAAGTTATTGGTAAGCACCGCGGCTTGGGCCGCCTGATCGCCGGGATCGCCATCGGCGCTACACTGTGTTTTGCGGCGTTGAGGATGGTGTACTGGAGCGGTGCGGAAAGCCCGCCTCCCGCTGCCGGGGAATGGACGGCCTGCTTCAATGGCACTGATATGGCCCTGCTGGCGGCCGCCCCTGTGGTGCGGTTTTATGCGGCCGCGCCGGACAAGCACGTGCTTTCGGCCCTGGCGGTGGCGGTGGACCTCAACCACCGGCATGTGCCCGATGCATCGGGCCGGGAGTCGTTCCTCCTGTTCGAGGAAGTGGCCAATGGCCGGGCCCGTACCCGCACAATGGATGCGGGGCAGGCGGAAAGCGCGGCCAAGCAGGTTATGGACCTGGGCCAGCAGCCTTGGTCGGTGGATATACCGTCCGAACTGGTGCCTGTGCTGTTGGCGGTAAAAGGCGCGAACGGCCTGGGCCTTCGTGTCAAATTGCTGACCAGCGGCCATTGGACATTTGAGGTGGCGTCGGTGAAGCTGTCGGGCCGCACGGCCACCCCGGTGGGCGGGCCTGGGGATGTGCGGGTGGCGGCCCTGCCCTGCCCCGCCAACTGTCCGGGCGACCGGGCTTTCTACCTGCATTTGCGATAGGCCGCTGGCCGGATACTGCGTGAGGGTCGCAATAACAGGCTTGCCTTAGCGGCGGGCGCGGCCTTAAGGCCGAGGCTCTTGGGTGGAGCAGCGCTACCGAAGGCCGGCGGTACACGCGCCAAACCAGATCGGGATGTTGCTACCGGAACACCATGAAGCGGGTGGTGTAGGTGCTGTCCTTGTCCTTGACCCGCACGTAGTAGTAGCCATTATCGAGCCCGATGCTGGAGAACGGCGTGCTGCGGTTGGCGATGGTGCCGCTGAAGATGATGCGCCCGGTGGGATCGGTGACGATGCAGTCGCCGAAGCGTGTGCCTTTGTTCCAAGCCACGGACATGGGACCGCCCGGGCTCGGATTGGGCCACACGAGGAGGTCGTTCCGGGCGAAGCCTCCCGGCGGCAGGATGGGCAGGAAGCGGGCCGTGCCATCCACCTCGCATCCGTTGGGTTCGCCACGCGAGGTGCCATTGACGGCATAGTAGGCCCGCAGCCAGTCCGCCGGGTCGTCTACGATGTAGATGGTGGTATCGGTGCATGGCGTACCGCAAAGGCTGCTCTTGAACAGGCAGCTGGCCTGTGCGGCGATGAACCGGGCGCGCTCGCCGCGCTGCACGGAGAGCGGGTACACCACATCATCATACAGGGTGTCCACCTCGGTAAGGAAAACGGTCTTGTGCCGTGCGTCGGGGTCCTCCATGGTCTTTACGCAGTGGCCATGGTCAACCAGGCGGTGGTGCATGGCGCGGCCACCCAGCCCGTAGGGATAGTCGGGGCAGCTAAGGATGCGGCCCACATCGGGCGGGTTGACGAAATCGCCGGAGGCGTAGATGGAGATGAGGTCGATGGCACCCGGATCGCCACCCAGGTTGGGATCGATGATGGCCTGGCCCCAGCAGTTGACCACGCCCCGGATCTTGTACGGTGCCGTATAGTCAGGTCCCAGCAAAGGGCAGTCCCTGATGCTGTACCGCATGTCGCAGGGCCCCACCTCGTAGGGCTGGCCGCCAGAGAAGTTGTTCCAGTAATCCTCGAGCTGCTCCCACGTGGTGAAGGCGGCGGTCATGGAAAGGGAGCCGCCCGCGCTGGGGCCTCCCACATACACGAGATCCGGGTCCACCGGGTATTCGGTGGGGTTGCCGAGCATGAAGCGGATGGCGGCGTGGGCATCGAGGTAGCCGCGCATGACGGCGCGCATGAGCGAAAGGGCGTTGCCCTCGCAGTGGGCCGACACCAGGTCCGGCGAGAAGTCGAGGCTGTCAATCACCCCGTCGCTGTTGCGATCCCAGCCGAGGCGGTATTCCGGCGTAGCCACCACGAAGCCTCTTTTCACGAATGCCTCGGGCCACTGGGGGATGTTGAAGTTACCCTGCCAGAATCCGCCCCCGGTGAAGAAGACCAGCAGCGGGAATCGCTCGGGCTTGGCCGTTGCCCCCCGCATGGTCTGCGGGGTGTATACGTTCATGTGCAGGGTATCGCCCATTCCGTCGCAATCGGGCCTGGCGCAGTAAGCAAAGGCCACGGTTTCCACGGTGTAGCTCTCCACGGCATTGCGATCGGTCATGATGGGCGAATCGCAGAGCCAGGACTGCGCCTGGGCTCCGATGGCGGCGAGGAGCAAAGCGGCGGCGGAAAGAAGATGGCGGCGCTGGAAGGACATTCAGGATACGGGGCTAAAGCCAGTGCAAGATACGGCGCATGCCAAGTCGGGGTTGTGGCGTGAACGGGAAGATCATGCACGTGTGCCTGTAGAAAATGGCGCGGTGCCTACCTATGGCAAGACATGCCCCATGTGGCGGCCCGACGCCCTTGGGTCGGCCTTCCGTTGCCCGTTCCGGAATTTTCCCACCAAATTTGGGTAATGGGCGCAAGGCATATCCGGGGCATGGCATGGGGCATGGCAATGGTGGCAACCGCCATGGCCACGGGCCAGATGCCGCCTTCACCGGGCTTTTTGGCCCAGGTGTCCTTGCGGGGCCTTCCGCCAGGCCCGGTGCTGGCCATGGCCATGGATGCAAAAGGCATGTTGCTGATCGGTACCGGGCACGGCCTGTGCCGCTTTGACGGCACCAACCTGGACCTGTTCCGTCATGTTCCCGACGACAGCACCAGCCTGCCCGGCAACTCGATCAGATGCCTGCTGGCGGGGCCCGACGGGCGCCTCTGGGCCGGCGGTACCGGGCTCAGCATCCGGGACCCCAAGAGTGGCCGCTTCCGCCGGATAGAGGCGTGCACCGCACAAGGTCGGACGGCCACCTTCGAGTGCCTGCAGCTCTGGGCAGCGCCCGACAGCACCGTGTGGGCGGCCTGCAACACCTTGGGCCTGATGCGCTACGACCCGGCCAGCGGCTGCCTGGTGCCCGCCACCGGTGAGGCCCCGCCGTTCCGGACCAATTCCTTCCATGCAGGGCCCGATGGCTTCTGGTGCACCAGCGGAAGACGCCTGATCTTCTTCGATCCGCGCACCGGGAAACGCGAGGACCATGCACTTGAAACGCCCGGCAGGCCGTTTTCACCGGGGACGCTCTTCTCCACGATCTTCCATTCCGATGCCGACCCGGATGCCCTTTGGGTGGGCGGCTGGGGCCTGGGCCTTCTGCGTTTCAACCTCAAGGACCGCACGTTTGAGGGTCCCTTTTTGTGGCAGCGGGGCGAACCGACCTTGACCAACATCGTGTACGCGATGATGACGTGGGGAGAGCAGGCCCTTTTGGTGGCCACCAACAGTGGCCTGCTCCGGTTCGACCTGGCGCAACGCACCTTCGGCACCGCCACACCTTGGGCCGAGGAAGTCACCCGCGAGGGAATGGAGGAGATCTACTGCCTGCTCCCCGCCACGGACGGGTCTGTTTGGGTCGGCGGGGCCGGTCGCCTGGGCCTGCTGCCGCCGCAGGGCGTGTTCAACCCGCTGCACGGGCCCGAAGGCAGCCTGGCCATGGCCTTGGATCCCGGCGGGGACGGCTACTGGGCTTGCCGGTACTACCAGCAGCGGTTGCTGATGCGACTGGACAGGACCGGTCAAGTGCTCAAGACCTGGGAATTGCCGGGGGCGGACCGGAACAAGTACGAGCCGTTCAATGTGCTGGCCACGGAGGGCAACGGCGTCTTCATCGGCACCACGAAAGGGGTGCTGCACCTGCCCCCCGGCGGCGGGCAGGTGCAGGCGCTGCAGGGCGACTGGCCCGGCAAGCCCACCTACGTGACCTCGCTGCTCGAATTACCGGACGGTTCGGTCCTCATCGGCACGGTGGGCCAAGGCTTCGGGCGGTGGGACCCCGGAAGCGGAAAGATGCACCTCGTGTCGCCCCCGCCCCTGCACAACGGCCGGGAGGTCCATTGGGGATCGGCCTATGCCATGCTGGACCCCACCCATGTGCTGCTGGGCTTCAACGGGGCGGGGATCGGCGTGCTGGACCTGCCCACGTCCACCATCGAATACGTTCCGGAGGAAACACCCGGACTGCCATTCCTCGGCGACCTGGCCGCCTTGGCCCCGGCCGGTGATATGCTGGTGGGCGTCACCCATACCAGCGGCGTTGCCCGGCTGCGGTGGGAAGGCCCCGGGGCCAAGCCGCCCTTCACCCTGCTGGGGAGGGCCGAACTGCCCGGCCAGTACGATGTGTTCAACGATGCGGTGGCCGACGACGGCGGCATGGTGTGGATAGCCGGCACTTCGGGGTTGCTGCGCTACGACCCGCGCACGGACAGCTTCGTGCGGTGCGGCCCGCTGGAGGGTTTTCCGCCCGGCAACGTGTCGGCCCTGCTGCGCGACGGCCCCGGCCACGTGCTGGCCATCGGCGCGACCCGCGTCCGCTTCGACGCTTCCAAGGCATCGCCGCTGCAGCCCAGGCCGGGCGTGTACGTGCGCTCGTGGGCGGTGAACGGCACCGGACAGGACCCCAGCCCGGTGAACGAGGGCGCGCCCATCGTGCTGGACCACGACCGCAACACCATCACCTTGGCCTATTCGGCCATCGACCTGCTGCACGCCGACCAGCTCGAATATGAGGTGAGGCTTGAAGGGCACGACAAGGAATGGCTGGACAACCGGGGCGTGCGCACGGTGACCTACGTGGCACTGGAGCCCGGCACCTACCAGTTCGCCGTGCGCCTGAAGGGCCTCGAAGGGACCGAGCTGGAGCAGACCATCATCATCCGGCCTGCCTTTTGGCAGACCTGGTGGTTCAAGGTGGCCGTGGCCTTGGCCACGTTGCTGTTGGTTTCGCTGGGCACCCGCTATGTGATCCGCCTGCACTACCGGCGGCGGATCGCCGAGCTGGAGCGCGAGCGCGAGGTGCAGCGCACGCGCATGCGCATCGCCCGGGACATCCACGACGGCATCGGCGGGGGACTCACGCGCATCGCCCTGCTGAGCCGGCGCATGAACGCGGGCAACCGCGAGGAGACGGCGGCCCGCATCGCCGAGACCAGCACCGAGCTGGTGCGCGAACTGGGCGAGATCGTGTGGACCGTGAACCCCGAGAACGACACGCGTTCCGCCTTCATGGCCTATGTGCGCAGTTCCCTGGGCCGGCAGTTCGACGAGCTCGAGGTGAAGCTGCGGCTCGACCTGTCGATGACGCCCGGCGAGGAGGAAACGGCCCTGCCGCCCGAGGTGAAGCGCAACACGGTGCTGATCTTGCGCGAGGCGGTGAACAATGCGCTGAAGCACGCAAACGCCAGTGAGGTGGCGGTGCGCCTGCACTTGGCCGGTGAGCGGCTGGAACTGACGGTAAAGGACAACGGGGCCGGTTTCAACGTGCAGGAACGGGCCCAGGCGGGCAACGGCCTGCCCAATCTGCGGAAGCGCGCCGCCGCCGCCGGTGGCACGCTCACCATGGACACGGCCCCCGGCCGCGGGACCACGGTCCATTTCACCTGCCCCCTATCCCCCACTTTCATGTGAGGATGAAGAGGTCCTCGGGGACATAGCTTCGCATCATGCCGATACGGGTGGCCATCGTGGAGGACGACCAGGAGCTGCGCCGCGCCTTCGAGGAGGCGGTGGACTCCCAAGGCGACCTGGTGCTGGTGGACAGCCATGGAAGCGCTGAAAGCTTCATCCAGCGGCCGCAGGGCACCGACGGGCTCGACGTGGTGCTGATGGACATCCAACTGCCCGGCATGAGCGGCATCGACTGCATCGCCGGGCGCAAGCCGCTCAACGAACGCGTGCAGTACCTCGTGGTCACCGTCTTCGAGGACAACGTGAACCTGCTGAATGCCCTGCGTGCGGGGGCAACGGGCTATCTGCTGAAGACGGCCACCGGGCAGGAACTGGCCGAGGCCATCCGTGGCATCCATGCCGGAGGATCGCCCATGAGCATGGCCATTGCCCGCATGCTGGTGAACAGCGTACCCCGCACGCAGGCCGACCGGGCCCTGCAGGAAAACCTGAGCCCCCGTGAGCGCGAGATGCTGAAGCTGCTGGCGGAAGGCTACCGCTACAAGGAGATCGCCGACCGGCTGGAGCTGAGCATCGAGACCGTGCGATCGTATATCCGCTCGGTGTACACCAAGCTGCAGGTGCACAGCCGCACCGAGGCGCTGAACAAGTACTTCGGGCGGTGAGGCTGCCATGGTTGCCGCGTGCGGAACACCCCCAAGGGGCTGGCGCCGCCCGGGCCACCCGTCTATTTTTGGCCCTTGGCGACCGGTCCCCTACCCAGCACCATGCCCCAGGCCACCACCAGCAAGCTCGATGCCTTCCCCACAGGATGGTGGCGCTTCTTCCCCGCCTTGGACAGCCTGCGCAAGTATGATGCGGCGGCGGCGCGCGCAGACCTGTTGGCCGGGCTTTCGGTGGCTGCCGTGGCGGTGCCGCAAGCCGTGGCCTACGCCCTGGTTGCCGGCGTGCCCGCCGAGTATGGCCTCTATACGGCGATCGTGATGACTGCCATCGGAGCCTTCTTCGCCAGCAGCAGGCAGTTGATCAACGGGCCCACCAATGCCATCTCCATCGCCGTGCTTTCCGCAACCGCCATGGTCCCCGTGGCCGACAAGCTGAATGCCATCCTTGTGCTGGCCCTGTTGATCGGGGCCTTGCAGGTGGCCATTGCCATTTCCCGGATCGGCGACCTCACCAAGTACATCTCCCATTCCGTGGTGGTGGGCTTCACCGTGGGTGCCTCGGCCCTGTTGATCATGGACCAGCTAAAACACCTGCTGGGCCTGCACTACAAGGGGGATCTGGAAGAGCCCTTCGTGATCCGGTTCTGGCATACCATGACCGAAGGCGGCGAAGTGGACCCGTCCACGTTGGCCGTGGGGCTGGCCTCCATCGCCCTGCTGCTGGGCCTGCGTTTCCTGAAAAAGCGGAAGCAATGGCGCCTGTTCCCGGAACTGCTGGCCACGGTGGTGTTGATCTCCTTGGGTTCGTGGGCCTGGCAGCAGGGCTCCGTGGCCGTGGTCGGGCACATCCCGGCCAAGCTCCCCGCCTTCCATGTGCCGACCATGGACCTGGGGCTGATCAGGAGCCTTTCGCCGGCGGCATTGGCCATTGGCACCTTGGGCCTGCTGGAGGCCATAGCCATGTCCAAGAGCATCGCCACCCAAACGCGGCAGCGGCTTGACCTGAACCAGATCTGTCTTTCCGAAGGTTTGGCCAACCTGGGTGCCGGCCTTTTCAAGGGCATTCCCGGCTCGGGCTCCATCACGCGCTCGGCGATCAATATGCAGGCCGGCGCACGCACCCAGTGGTCGGGCATGTTCTCGGCCGTGGCGGTGGCCCTGATCGTGCTCTTGTTCGCCGGTCATGCCCAATACATTCCCAAGGCCTGCTTGGCGGGCATCTTGATCATCACCGGCATCCGCCTCATCGACCCGCACGCCGTGCTGTTCCATCTGCGGGCCTCGCGCTTTGACGCGGGCATCGTGCTGGCCACCGCGTTTTCGGCGGTCTTCATCTCCATTGAATTCTGCATCCTGATCGGTGTTTTCCTTTCCTTCTTGCTGGCCGTGCCACGTGCGGGCCGCATGCGCCTGTCAGAATTCACCACCACGGCCTCGGGCCGCGTGATCGCCGAGCGCCTCCCCGACGACCCCTCCTGCGGCCGGATCCAGGTCTTCGGCCTGGAGGGTGAGATGTTCTTCAGCAGCGCCACCGCCTTGGAAAACCACTTCAACACCATCGAACAACGGCTCAAGCCCGGGGTCAAGGTCCTGGTGCTGCGCCTCAAGCGGGCCCGCAACCCCGATGCGGTGGGCCTCTACCTGCTGAACGACCTGGTGAAGCGCGTGGAAGACCGGGGCATCGAGGTGCTGCTCTGCGGGGTGAACGACGACCTGTACGCCATGCTGCAGCGCACCGGTGCCGACTTCGGCCGCGCGGAAGTGTTCCGGGAACAGAAGGTCCGTTTCACCAGTACCATGATGGCCGTGAAACGGGCTTACGAGATCGTGGGCGATGACATCTGCGGCCATTGCCCCAGGCACCACCAGTGAGCGCGCAGCGGAAGGCGGCGGGAATGCCTTGCCCGATGCCGCGTGAGGGTCCCGATAGTTAGCGGGAAGAGCGGATGGCCCACAGCCGTCCATATTATTGAGTCGGCCACAATTTGTTGACATCAAGCGGCGTATTTGGTGGTGTCCTTTTTGAAGAAGCCAAGGACGATTTCCGGGGTCCGCTGCAAATGCCTCAGATGGGCGGCGGCCACCTTCTCCATCTGCCCCTTTTTGCGTGCCGGTGCATGCGTGGTCACGGCATGCTTCAGGGAGGCGTTGGCCAACTCCACAGGATTGAGTTCAGGGGAGTAACTCGGCAGGAAGAAACACTCGATGGCCTGTTCGTTTTCCTGTAGCCATCGCTTCACAGGCTTGCTGTGGTGGACACGCAGGTTATCCAGCACCAGGAAGATCCTGTTCGTCGCCCCTTTGATCAATCGCTTGAGGAACTTGATCAACACTTGGGAATTCAATGCCCCATGGAAGGCCATCCAGCGCATGGCCCCCTTGTTGGTCACCGCTGAGATCACCGTGCAGCCATGCCGCCGCTGGTTCACCCGGATGGCCGGGGTTGCTCCCTTGGGGGCATAACTGCGGCCACGAACGTCGTCACTTCGCAGGCCGGTCTCATCACACCATTGGATCTGGGCACCCTCGGCCTTGGCCCGGACTTTGTCGCGGGGAATTCCTCCTCAAGCCATTTGCGCACAGCCTCGGGCCTCTGTTCGTAGGCTTTCTGCAAGGGCTTTTGGGGGGTATAGCCCCAACGGTCCAGGTAGTTGCCCACCGAGCGCACCGCTAGCTTGCGCCCGTAGCGGCGTTCGATCATCTCCCGTACTGCTTGCCTGGTCCACAGCGCGTAAGGCAGCTTCAATTGATCGGGCGTGCGGTCCGCGATCACTTTTTGCGCATCCCTTTCCTGCTCGGTGGTCAGGATGCGCCCCTTGCCTTTGGGCCGCCCCGGTTGCTTGGCCGCAACGGCCCCCAGCCCCTTGGCCTCGTAGAGCCGTTTGATCTTGCGCACCGTGCCCTGCGCCATGCCGCAGAGTTCGGCCGTCGCTTTTTGGGTCATGCCGCTTTTCAGGCACGCCACCACCTGCCTGCGGCGCTCGTTGAGCTCCGCGATCGATAGCTTCCTTGAATCGTTCTCTCGCATGAAAAACCACGATCCAAGGATCGTGCCAAAGTGTCATCTATTTAATGCCGGATCAATAAGCGGCGAGGCACCTTTGCCAACTCCGCAACGACATCGCCGGCCAGTGGGTGGTCCGCCCATGTGCAAAATGAGCTCACGGGGGAATCCTCGTTCCTCGTCTATTCCTTGATGAACCGGACCGCCCCCTCTCCGCACTGAAGCAGATAGACCCCACAGGGCAGATCGCCAACCTGTACGCCGTCGTGCAGTTCTTTTGCAGCACCTTCACGTACGAGCCTTCCATCCGCGGTCCTGATGCGATAGGCCGAGGTGCCCATATCCATGGAATCGGTCACACGAAGCAGGTCCTCAACCGGGTTCTGTACCAGCGACCAGGAAGATGCAGAAACAGGTATGGGCTGTATCCCGGTGATCTGATCGGCCTCCAGCCACTCGCTCCATTCGCCGTAGAGGCCAGGGGCCGGATTGCCGGATGAATCGAAGCCCGTGGATCGGACGCAGCACAGGACGGGATGATGGAGCCCGGGCTTGCGATAGAGCACGATCGAGCGCTCCCTGTGGAGTATGGGGAAGGAGCCGTTTCCGTAGTCCATGCTCTGTTCGATCGTCAACCGCAGCACATTGGAAAATGTGCCTGCAGGGGTGACCACATGGCATTCGGTACTGCCGGTGACCGTGTATTCTCCGCTCAGGCTGTACCCACCATACGAGTGCCCGGAATACCATCCAGACCAAGTCGTGCCCGCTGCGCAAGGATAGACCAGCGTCGTCATGGGGCTTGACATGGTGTATAACGCGCCAAGATCCATCCAGTCGACCACGTCCAAGCCGGCATCGGTGCCGGAATAATAGAAGCCATTGGCATCTTCCCACCCGTCCCCGATCATCTGTTCCGCATTCGCACCGGGCACAAGTCCACTGTACCATAGCGTATCCGTTGGCGCCGTGTAGCGCAGTGTGTCAACCCACCACCCTGAACCAAATGAGGTATAATTATAAGTGGGTATCGGCCCACCGGTCGGAGGAGGGTCCCAAAATGAGTCCGCTGTGAAATGGCGCACGTACACATCCCCGGGCTGGGGGGAGCTGTTCGCGTTGGTCAGGACGACCTGGGCCGTGCAGCCGGAGCCAACGGCGAGCATCAACGTGACTATCAAGGACCGCATGATGCCTAATTTATGGGTATAACGGTGAAAAACGATCGGGTTGCTTGGCCCTTGCGGGGGCACGCCCCCTGAATGGTTGTCCATTCAACCAGGCCACCTCTAATGGACTTCCATGGACACCCATGGAAGCCTCGAAGCGCGTCCATCACCGTCCATGCATAGCTGCGGGGCACCTTTACCTTCGCGGCATGCAACTGCACAACTACATCGCTGGCCAGTGGGTGGCCGGCACGGGCAAGCACGCCGAACTGACCGACGCCAGCACCGGCGAGCTGATCGCCACCACCAGCTCCGGTGGCTTGGACTTTGCCGAAATGCTGCGCTACGGCCGCGAGGTGGGCGGGCCGCCCCTGCGGAAGATGACCTTCCCCGAGCGCGGCCGCATGCTGAAGGCCCTGGCCCTGTACCTGATGGACCGCAAGGAGGAATTCTACCAGGTGAGCTACCGCACCGGCGCCACCAAGGCCGACAGCTGGGTGGACATCGAGGGCGGCATCGGAAACCTGTTCGCCAACGCCAGCCTGCGCCGCGTGATGGGCAACATGCCCTTCTACGTGGACGGCGACGCGGTGAAGACCAGCAAGCAAGGCAGCTTCATCGGCCACCACATCATGGTGCCCAAGGAGGGCGTGGCCGTGCACATCAATGCGTTCAACTTCCCCATCTGGGGCATGCTGGAGAAGGTGGCCGTGAACTGGATGGCCGGCGTGCCCGCCGTGGTGAAGCCCGCCACCGTGACCAGCTACCTCACCGAGGCCATGGTGAAGGCGATCGTGGAGAGCAAGATCCTGCCCGAGGGCGCGCTGCAGCTGATCGTGGGCAGCGCCGGCGATCTGCTGGACCATGTGGAAAGCCAGGACGTGGTGACCTTCACCGGCAGTGCCAGCACCGGCCGCAAGCTGAAGGCCCATCCGCGCATCATTGAGGAGAGCGTGCCCTTCAACATGGAGGCGGACAGCCTGAACGCCATCGTGCTGGCGCCCGACGCGAAGCCCGGCACGCCGGAGTTCGACCTGTTCATCAAGGAGTGCGGCCGGGAGATCACCCTGAAGTGCGGCCAGCGCTGCACCGGCGTGCGCCGGATCATGGTGCCGGAAGCGCTGATGGACGACGTGCAGAACGCGCTGGGCAAGCGCCTCGGTGGCACGGTGATCGGCGATCCGCGCGCCGAGGGCGTGCGCATGGGCGCCCTGGCCAGCCCCGACCAGCGCAAGGAAGTGCTGAGCCAGCTGGGCAAGCTGCTGCAAGGCAGCGAGCTGGTGTACGGCGATCCCGACCAGGTGAAGGTGACCGGCGCAGATGCCAAGAAAGGCAACTTCATGAGCCCGATCTTGCTGCGCAACAACGACCCATGGAAGAACCGCGTGAGCCATGAAGTGGAGGCCTTCGGCCCGGTGAGCACCCTGATGCCCTACACCGACCTGGACGATGCCATCGCGCTGACCAAGCTGGGCAAGGGCTCGCTGGTGGCCACCATCGCCACCTTCGACAAGGCGGCCGCCCAACAGTTTGCCTGGGGCGCGGCCAGCCACCACGGCCGCATCCTCGTGCTGGACCGTGAGATGGGCAAGGAGAACACCGGCCACGGCAGTCCGTTGGCCACGCTGGTACACGGTGGCCCCGGTCGCGCCGGCGGCGGCGAGGAGATGGGCGGCAAGCGCGGCGTGCTGCACTACCTGCAACGCACGGCCATCCAGGGGCACCCCAGCGCCATCACCGCCATCACCCGCCAGTACCAGCAAGGGGCCGCCTTCCGCGAAACGGACAAGCACCCCTTCCGCATGCACTTCGAGGAGCTGGAGGTGGGCGACACCGTGATGACCGCCAAGCACACCGTGACCGAGGCCGACATCACCAACTTCGCCAACGTGAGCGGCGACAACTTCTACGCCCACGTGGACGCCACCAGCCTGGAAGGCACCATCTTCGAACAGCGCGTGGCCCACGGCTACTTCGTGCTGAGCAAGGCCGCCGGCCTCTTCGTGGACCCCAAGAAAGGCCCCGTCCTATTGAACTACGGCATCGATGAGGCCCGCTTCACCAAGCCCGTCTACCCCGGCATGACGATCGGCGTGAAGTTTACAGTGAAGGAAAAGGTGGACCAGGAGAAGCGCAGCGAGGATGACATCGCCAAGGGCATCGTGAAGTTCCTGGTGGATGTGTATGATGAGACCGGCGAGACGGTGGCTATCGCGACCATTCTTACCATGGTCAGAAAGCTCGATCAGAACCTATAGGTCGCTATTGCTCAGGTGGACGGGGTGGACGGAGTGCGTGCGCACCACGTCCACCTTGTCCACCCGAGGGCGGCCCGGCTGCATTTTTGGCCTACCTTCGACCTATGCCCGAGCGCCCACCCAATAGCAAGGTCTTTCCGAAGAGCGGCGGCTTTGAAAAACTCGTGGGCTACCAGGTGGCCGAGTTGCTTTTCGATTTCACGGTGCGCTTTGCGGCCAAGTTCGTCCGGCCGGGAAGCCGGACTCAGGATCAGATGGAGCAAGCCGCCCGAAGCGGCTCCCGGAATATTTCAGAGGGCAGTGTGTTCAGTGCCACTTCCAAGAAATTGGAGATGAACCTGACCAATGTGGCCAGAGCCAGCCAAATTGAGCTGCGGAAGGATTACCAGGCCTTCCTTCGGCAGAACAAGCTGCCCGAGTGGCCCAGCGATGACCCGCTTCGCCAAGAGCTGATCGACCGGCGCATGAAGGACGCCGACGCCTTGGCGCGCTGGACCAAGGAAGTGAACCAACGCCATCCCGAACGATCGATCCCCGAGATCGCCGGGAACATCGGGGCCATCCTTTCCAACGTGGTCATGGCCATGCTGGACCGCCAGTTACAGCGGCTGGGCCATGATTTTGAGGAGAACGGCGGCTTTGGCGAGCGGCTGTACCAAGTTCGCACGGCCAAAAGGAACAATCCACCGGACGAGGCAAAGCCTTGAGGGAGCCGAGGGCTCACCGTCACTTCCTGTACTCCTTTGGCCGATCACTACTTGGCCATTTCCGCTCCCACCCGTCCTACCTTGCCCCACCATGAAAAAAGGCTTCGCCGTCCTGCGCGACCTGGACCTCAACCGCTCCGTGGAATTCACCCGCGAGGAGCGCGCGGAACTCGGCCTGGAAGGACTGCTCCCCTACGCCGTGGCCACGCCCGGGCAGCAGATCGAACGCGTGATGGAGGCCCTGCGCCGCAAGGAGAACGACCTGGAGCGCTACATCCTGCTCAACTCCCTGCAGGACCGTAGCCGCCGCCTCTTCTTCTCCGTCGCCGTCAGCCACCTGGAGGAGATCATGCCCCTGATCTACACCCCCACCGTGGGCCAGGCCTGCCAGGAGTTCTCCCGCATCTTCCGCCGCTCCAAGGGCTTCTACATCACCCCCGAGGACAGAGGCCGCATCCACGACATCCTCGCCAACTGGCCCGAAAAGGACGTGCGCGTCATCGTCGTCACCGACGGGCAGCGCATCCTCGGCCTGGGCGACCTCGGCGCCAACGGCATGGGCATCCCCATCGGCAAGCTCGCCCTCTACGTGGCCATGGCCGGCATCCACCCCAAGCAGTGCATGCCGATCACGCTGGACGTGGGCACCAACAACCAAACCCTGCTGGACGACCCCTTCTACCTCGGCTATCCGCACCACCGCTTGGAGGGCGAGCCCTACTTCCAGCTCGTGGACGAGTTCATCACCGCCGTGCAGCGCCGCTTCCCGCGCGCCCTCATCCAGTTCGAGGACTTCTCCACCCCCAATGCCTACACCCTGCTGGGCCAGTACCGCGACCGCGTGCCCAGCTTCAACGACGACATCCAAGGCACCGCCGCCGTGGCCCTCGCCGGCGTGTACGCCTCCACGCGCATCACCCGCACCCCGTTCAAGGACCTGCGCGTGCTCTTCCTCGGCGCGGGTTCCGCCGCCACCGGCATCGCCGAGCTCATGGCCTCGGCCCTGCAAGAGGAAGGACTCAGCCCCGAGGAAGCCCTTCGCCGCCTCTGGTTCATCGACAGCAAAGGGCTCATCGTGGAAAGCCGCGAAGGCCTCACCCCCCTCAAGCGGCGCTACGCCCACCCGCACCCGCCCATGGACTTCATGGAGGCGCTGGACAGCATCAGGCCGCACGTCCTCATCGGCGCCACCGGCAGCCCCGGCACCTTCAACCAGGCCGTCATCGAAAAGATGGCCGCCATCAACGAGCGGCCCGTCATCTTCGCCCTCAGCAACCCCACCAGCCGCGCGGAGTGTACCGCCGAAGAGGCCTACACTTGGAGCGAGGGTCGCGCCGTCTTCACCAGCGGCAGCCCCTTTGCCCCAGTCCACTACGGCGGGCACGAGTTCCGGCCCGGGCAGGGCAACAACGCTTACATCTTCCCCGGCATCGGTCTGGGCGCCATCGTCTCCGGCACCCGCGCCGTCACCGACGCCATGTTCCTCATCGCCGCGCGCACCCTCGCCCGCCACGTGCAGGAGGAAGACCTGCGCCACGGCTCCCTCTACCCGCAGCTCAACGCCGTGCGCACCCTCAGCCACGCCGTGGGCACCGCCGTGGCCCTGGAAGCCTACCGCACCGGCCTCGCCACCGTGCCCAAGCCGGACGACCTGCCGGGGGCCGTGGCGGATTATATGTGGGATCCGTTGGGGTAGGAACGGTGACTAGTGACTGGCGACTAGTGAATAGTGCCCCGAAGCCTATCGGGGAGTGACTGGGGCGTGATTTGCGCCCGCGGCACGTCTTCGCGAGCGGCGCCCTGGCCGCGAAGCGATCTTTAATCCCGCGCCTGCGGCACGATGCCAAAGGCTCTAATGAATCGTTGCTACGGACCGATCTTGGTGAATTGAGGGTTTGCCTCAATTGGCAGATTGCTCTGGGCATGCCCCTCGCCCACCCGCTATGCCGTGCCCGGTTTCAGGTGTACAATAGCTCGCCGGGATAAACCTCCCGGAAGCCTCACCAGCCAATCATCACAGCCCCTTAGGATTCGGCCCAAGCTTTGCAATGCCTATTATTGAAGACAAGGCGACCCGCTGCCGCTATCCATGGCCCAGAACCGACAACACCCGGAAATCCTATACATCGACCTGGAGGTTGATAAAAAGGGGAAGATCCGGACCGTTGGCGGGCTCTTGGGCAAACAGGAATTGAGGGAACACTCCAACACCCGCTTGGCTGAATGGATTGACAAGGCCGATTTCATCTGTGGGCATAACGTGATCGCCCACGACCTGCCTGTGCTGAAGGATGCACTTGGCAGGGATCCCATCAAAGGGAAACCGGCGATCGATACGCTGCTCTGGTCTCCCCTGCTGTTTCCTGAAAGACCCTATCACAAGCTCGTCAAGGGCTACAAGCTGATCAACGAGGATGCCCCGAACGATCCGCTTTCCGATAGCAAACTGTGCAAGCATTTGCTCCAGGACGAAGTGGAGGCCTTCACGAAGCTGGATGCTGCATGGAAGGCCATCCTGCACGGATTGCTCGGGCAACAGCCCGCATTTCAAGGCTTCTTCCAATTGGTTGGATACCAACCCGAGGAAAACGGGAGCGTGGGCAACAGGATCCACGACTACTTCTGGGGCCGCCTATGTGCCAACGCTTCCATCACCAAAATGGCCGCGGATCATCCGGTGGAGCTGGCCTATGTATTGGCTTTGATCAATACCGAGACGTCCGCCTCGGTGCTCCCCGAATATGTCGTCCATGAGCATCCCGTGACCAAGGACTTGCTGAACGCCCTTCGTTTCACGGCCTGCACCCAAGCCCCGTGCTCCTATTGCCTTGAGCGCCTGGACATCCGTGCCGGGCTCAAGCGGGTGTTCGGCTATGAGGATTTCCGCCTGTTTGCAGGAGAAAGTGGCCCAGGCCTGCAGGAACGGGCCGTGCGCAGCGCCGTGCAGGGCCGCTCGCTGTTGGCGGTCTTCCCTACCGGTGGCGGCAAGTCCATCACCTTCCAACTACCGGCCCTCATGCAGGGCGAACTGACCCGTGATCTCACGGTGGTCATTTCGCCCTTGGTCTCGTTGATGAAGGACCAGGTGGACGTGTTGAAGTCGCGGCATGACGTGGTGAACGCGGCCTTCATCAGCAGCCTATTGGCCCCGCTGGAGCGCGATGAGGCCGTGGAAAGGGTGGCCAATGGCGAGGTGCACATGCTCTACCTCTCGCCGGAATCGCTGCGGTCGCCCACCATTCACCGCTTGCTCTCAGGCCGGCACATTGCCCGTTTCGTGATCGACGAGGCGCACTGCTTCTCGGCATGGGGCCACGATTTCCGCGTGGACTATCTCTACATCGCCGAGTTCATCAAGGATATCCAGGAAGCGAAGGGCAACGTCCACCCCATTGCGGTGTCCTGCTTCACCGCCACCGCCAAGCCGCAGGTGATCGATGACATCCGCAGCTATTTCAAGGAACGGCTCGGATTGGACCTGGAGTTGTTCGTGACACGCGCCCCGCGTGAGAACCTGGAATATGAGGTGATCCATGTGGAGGACACGGACGACAGGAAACGCAAGCTCGTGGCGGTCCTGCGCGAAAACCCGGGGCCCGCGATCGTCTACGTGCATCGCACCAAACGGGTTGGTGACCTGGTGGAGTTGCTGGAAAAAAGCGGGATCGGTGCCACGGGCTACCACGGGCAGATGGATCGTGACGAGAAACAGCGGAACCAGAACGCCTTCATGGCCGGCGAGTTCCCGGTCATGGTGGCCACTTCGGCCTTCGGCATGGGGGTGGACAAGGAGGATATCCGCACCGTGGTGCATTACAACATTTCTGGCTCCTTGGAGGATTACATGCAGGAGGCCGGGCGGGCCGGGCGGAGCAAGGACATCGAGGCCAAGTGCTTCGTGTTGTTCAATGAGCAGGACCTGGAGGGCCACTTCCGCCTGCACCAGGCCAACAAGCTCAACCAAAAGGAGATCGACCAGGTCTGGTGGGCCATCAAGAATCTGACCAAGGTGCGTGAGCAAGTGAGCAAAAGCGCCTTGGAGATTGCGCACATGGCCGGCTGGGACGAAGAGGTACGGGATCTGGAAACCCGCATCAGGACGGCCGTTTCGGTCCTGGAGGAGCGGGGTTATGTGGAGCGGAAGCTCAATTACACCACGGTCAAGGCGACCAGCATGCTGGTGCGCAACGTGTCCGAGGCCGTGAAGCGGATCAAGGCCCGGGAAGACCTGGATGAAAAGCAGAAGGAGGATTGCATCCGCATGGTGCAACGCATCGTGAAGAATGCCGATCAGGATGGCGAGGCCCGGATCGACTACCTGGCCGACACCCTGGGCATGAGCACCCATCAGGCACAAACAACGGTGGACCTGCTTCGGCAGGTGGAGATCCTGGCCGATGGGCGCGATATGGATGCCTTCCTGAACCTTCAGCCCCAAGCCCGAAAGGCCTCACGGAAGCGGGCCAAGCTCGTTTTCGAGGTCGAGAAGGAATTGCTCAAGGAGCTGCACCAGGAGCCGGAACGGATCACCCTGCGGGCCTTGTGCCAAAGGCTCAAAGATGCCGGTATCGTCGAGGCCAACAACGAACTGGTCCATTCCTTCATCCTCTTTTGGGGCATGCACCATGTCCTCGGCAAGGAACGGATCGATCGGGAGGCCGGGCTGTATCGCTTATGGCTGCGCCACCCGGTCAAGGAGCTACAGGAAAAGGTGGAGAGGCGGCATGCCGTGGCCGCAGAGTGTTTGGCCTACCTGGAGCAACAAGCCCGGCAGCAGCCAAAGGCCCCGGCTGACCGGAATTTGGAAGAGGTGCGGGTCACCTTCTCCCTGCAGGAGCTCAAGCAACAAGTGGAGGCCAGGCTCATGCAGGGCCCGCTGGGACTGCCCGCCGTGGAAAGCGCCTTACGGTTCCTGAATGAACTGGGCGTGATCAAACTGCAAGGCGGCTTCATGGTCTACTTCCAGCGCCTGCGCATTGTCCGCAAGGAGCAGAACACCCGGAAACGGTTCACGCAGGAGGACTACGAGCAACTCCGGCAATTCTACCAGAGCCGGGTGCAACAGATCCATTTCGTGGGTGAATATGCCCGGCGGCGCCTGCGCGACTATGGCTCGGCCCTCGCCTTTGTGGACGACTATTTCAAGATGCCCTATGAAGGGTTCGTCAGGAAGTACTTCCCCGAAAGACGCACCGAGATCACCCGCACCATGACCGAGCGGCGGTTCAAGGAATTGTTCGGCCAGCTCAGCCTGGAGCAAAAGAAGATCGTGGATGAAAAGGCCAAGCACATCCTTGTGTCCGCCGGGCCCGGAAGCGGCAAGACCCGCGTCCTCGTACATAAGATCGCCAGCCTGCTCCTGCTGGAGGACGTGAAGCCCGAGCAATTCCTCATGCTCACCTTCAGCCGCTCGGCCGTGCTCGACTTCCGCGAGAAGATCCACAAACTGGTGCCCGAGTACAAATGGCTGGTCCGGGTATCCACCTTCCACGGCTTCAGCTTCGACCTGCTCAGCGAGGTGGGATCCCTGGAAAAGGCCGACCAAGTGATCGAGCAGGCCACCGCCCTGATCCTGGACAAGGAGGAAAACCTGCCCAACCTGGAGAAGAAGAGCGTGCTGGTGCTCGATGAGTTCCAGGACATGACCGCCCAGGAATGGGCCCTGGTGCAGGCCATCGCCAAGCGCAACCCCGATATGCGCATCATCGCCGTGGGCGATGACGACCAGAACATCTTCGAGTGGCGGGGCGCTTCCGTGGCCCATTGGCAGACCTTCAGGGAACAGTTCAGTCCCAAGGAATTCTCCCTGCTCACCAACTTCCGCAGCACGCCGGACATCGTGGCCTTCAGCAGCCATATCATCGAACCGGTGGCTAACCGTTCCAAGGCCGGCCAGATCATGATGGCCCGTGACAAGGAGCCGGGGGAGATCGTCCTTTGCAGGCACCGCTCACCACACCTGGCCACGCCCGTGGTCAATGAACTGTTGGCCCGGCCCAAGGATGGCACCATGGCCGTGCTGGCCCGCAAGAACGAGGAAGTGCTCATCCTTGCCAGCACCTTGGAAAAGGCCGGCTTCAAGGTCCGTACCATCGGTGCCTCGGAAGGATTCTACGTCGGCATGCTGGACGAGGTCCGCCGGTTCACCGACCTGTTGGAGGTCATGTCCACGGAGGTCCGGACCGTTACGGAGGAGGCTTGGCGGAACACCAAGGACCACTTCCTGCACGGGCAAGAGGCCAATCCACTCCTCGCCGACCTGCAGGACATCATCATGCGCTTCGAGACCGACCAGAAAGGCCGCTACGAGCTGGCCCTCTGGCAGGAGTTCATCCGCGACCTGCGCATGGAGGAGGTGGTGATGACCACCAAGGACACCGTGCTGGTAACCACCCTGCACAAGGCCAAGGGACGCGAGTTCGACGAGGTCATCCTCATGTTGCCGGACCTGCCGCTGGCCACCGAGGAGGACCGGCGCCTGCTCTATGTGGCCTGCACGCGCGCCAAAAGGCGGCTCTCCATCCACACCGGCCGGGCCTTATCCGGCTCCCTATCGTTGGACACGGTGCGTGTTGAGCAGGACGACACGGAATATCCGCCGCCCACCGAGGTGGACTATATCGCCAACCTGAAGGAAGTCCATCTGGATTCCATGAAACCGGTGCAGCAGGCCATCGCCCAAGCGCATACCGGGCACCCGCTTGTGGTGAACGGCACCTTCCAGCTCCAAGGCCTCAATGGGCAAATGGGCTTCTCCAAGAAGATGAAGACCGAGGTCTTTGAGCGCTTCGCCAAGGCGGGTTATACCCCTGCCGGCGGCCGGGTGGAGTACAAGGTGCATTGGTACAAGAAAGAGGACGGCAGGGAATATCAGGTGGTGGTGCCAAGGGTGCGGTTCCTGCGGGGGTGAACAACGCAAGGCCCTGAACCCACGGCCTTTGGCGAATTGAGCCCTTGCCAATTGGCCAATTCCCGCCCCCGCCCCTACTTTCACGCGCCATGGCCAAAAGGAAGAAAGCCGACGAGCCGGTGACCGCACCCGCCGGGGATCCCGACGAGATCACCCTCTCCCAGCTGGAGAACCACCTGTGGGAAAGCGCCAACATCCTGCGCGGGCCGGTGGATGCCGCCGACTTCAAGACCTACATCTTCCCCATGCTCTTCTTCAAGCGCATCTGCGACGTGCGCGATGAAGAGTACGAAGCGGCCTTGGCCGAGGGCGGCGGCGACCTGGAGTACGCGCTATTCCCCCAGCACTACCGCTTCCAAGTGCCCGAGGGCTGCCATTGGCGGGACGTACGCGCGGTGGCCACCAACGTGGGGCAGGCCCTGCAACGCGCCCTGCGCGGCATCGAACAGGCCAACCCCGAAACGCTATACGGCATCTTCGGCGATGCCCAGTGGACCAACAAGGAGCGCCTCAGCGATGCCCTGCTGCGCGACCTCATCGAGCATTTCAGCCGCATCCCGCTGGGCAACAACGCCGCCAAGGAGGACATCCTCGGCCAGAGCTATGAGTACCTGATCAAGAAGTTCGCCGACGCCACCAACAAGAAGGCCGGCGAGTTCTACACCCCGCGCAGCGTGGTGCGCCTGATGGTGAAGATGCTGGACCCGCAAGAGGGCGAAAGCATCTACGACCCCGCCTGCGGCACCGGTGGCATGCTCATGGAGGCCATCCACCACGTGCGCGAAAAGCGCGGCGACGTGCGCACGCTCTACGGAAGGCTCTTCGGGCAGGAGCGCAACCTCACCACCAGCGCCATCGCCCGCATGAACCTGTACCTGCACGGCGCCAGCGACTTCCGCATCGTGCGGGGCGATACCCTACGCAACCCCGCCTTCTACAGCGGCGGCAGCCTGGCCACCTTCGATTGCGTCATAGCCAACCCGCCCTTCTCGCTGGAGAAATGGGGCGAGGAACAATGGGGCAGCGACCCGTGGGGCCGCAACTTCGCCGGCATGCCGCCCGCCAAGAGCGGCGACTATGCCTGGGTGCAGCACATGATCAAAAGCATGGCCCCCGGCACCGGCCGCATGGCCGTGGTGCTGCCCCACGGCGTGCTGTTCCGCAGCGGCAAGGAAGGGAGTATCCGCCAAAAGATCCTGCACATGGACCTGCTGGAGGCCGTGATCGGCATGGGCCCCAACCTGTTCTACGGTACCGGCTTGGCCGCCTGCATCCTCGTGTTCCGCCAGCGCAAGGCCAAGGACCGCCGCAACAAGGTGCTCATCATTGATGCCAGCCGCGAGTTCAAGGCCGGGCGCGCCCAGAACGAGCTGCTGCCCGAACACGCCGACCGCATCTTCCAGTGGTACACCGCCTACCGGGACGTGGAAGGCATCGCCAAGGTGGCCACCCTGGAGGAGATTGCCGCCAACGACCACAACCTCAATATCTCCCTCTATGTGGAGCCGCCCTTGGACCACGAAGTGCTGAGCGTGGAGGAAGCCATGGCCCGCCTGAAGGAAAGCGCGGCCAAGGCTTTGGAGGCGGAGGAACGGCTGGTGGAATTGATGAAAAAAGAGGGGCTATTAACGTAGCAGCAGATGCCGATTGAACTTGAAGACCCAACCAAGCTTCCAGATGATTTTGTGGTGTTCTACTGCTGGCAAAGTCACCTTGATTCAGCACTGCACCGCTATCTGATCCGTGATGCATTGCAGGCGGCGATTCAAAACGTCCAATCGCAGATGCCAGAGGATAGCACATGCCATCTCCGATTTGACTCGGACACTACGGGCCGTGCAGGGAGCAATGCAATTGCACATACTATCTTGGAGAAGCTACGAACATGCAGTGCTGTGATTGCTGACGTAACACCGGTGCTGAGGGATGAGGCTAATGACCGTTACTATCCCAACCCGAATGTCATGTTTGAACTAGGCTACGCAGCTCACTGCATCGGATGGAATAGGGTTTTGCCCTTATATAACAGTGCCAATAGTGTAACGCATGAAAAGCTGCCGTTCGATATTCGTCATAGGCAATCGACTCCATACACCTGCGTGAATAGAGAACAACGAAATGAAGCGAAAAAGGACCTAACAGGGAAATTGACTTTTGCAATCAGGACGATAGTCCAAGAGGTAGCCCGTGGCGTGATGGACCCCACCTTGGGGGACAGGGCGCTGAAAAGAGGCCGTGACTTGAGATTGCTCAAGGACCTGATGGCTACCATAAATACAGATGCTCTAGACAGCTTTATTTCCAGTGGCATGGAGCATCGGCTCATATATGAAACTGCTTATTACTGGTACCATTTTTCCGGCATGACAGAGGCTAGTGGATTCCGTTTTTACGACCAAGAGCTGGAGCAACGAGTGAGGGCCTTGCAGTCGCATTGGGGTGAGGTTGACAACTACGGCGCGTTCGTTTATGCACCGAATCCGCATTCTCCAGGGCAGTACTCGCTCATGCCTGAACAGGACCGGAGCCCCGAGTACCGTGACGACCTAAACAGATATGACAAGGCGCTTCTGGAGATGCAGGCGGCACTAAGGCTGTTCATCATGCATGTACACGACCAATATCCAGAGATCGACCGCGACGAGACAAATAGACGTGCTTGGGAAGCGGTGAGGCAATACCTGCAAAATGAGGATGGCCAATGACCCGCATCCCCCAATCCCAGCTTGAATCCTACCTGTGGGGTGCGGCCACCTTGCTGCGCGGCACCATCGATGCGGGCGACTACAAGCAGTTCATCTTCCCGCTGCTGTTCTACAAGCGGGTGTGCGACGTGTTCGATGAGGAGAGCCGCAAGGCCCGCGAAACGCTGGGCCTGGCCGAGGATGCCGACGTGGATGCCTTCCAGGAGTTCCACCGCTTCCAGGTGCCGCCGGAGGCGCACTGGGTCCGTGTGCGCGAGGTGACCACCAATGTGGGTCGGGCCCTGCAGGATGGCATGCGCGCCATCGAGACCGCCAACCCGGACAAGCTGCAAGGCATCTTCGGCGATGCCCAGTGGACCAACAAGGACCGCCTCAGCGATGCCCTGCTGCGCGACCTGGTGGAGCACTTCAGCACCTTGGAGCTCACCCTGGCCAACCTGCCCGAGGACGAGCTGGGCAACGGCTACGAATACCTGATCAAGAAATTCGCCGATGACAGCGGCCACACCGCCGCCGAGTTCTACACCAACCGCACCGTGGTGCACCTGATGACCGAGCTGCTGGAGCCCCGCTCCGGCGAAAGCATCTACGACCCCACCTGCGGCAGCGGCGGCATGCTCCTCAGCGCCATCGCCCACCTGAAGGCCCGCGGAAAAGAGTGGCGCAACGTGGGCCTCTTCGGCCAGGAGCGCAACCTGATGACCAGCTCCATCGCCCGCATGAACTGCTTCCTGCACGGCATCGAGGATTTCCGCATCGTGCGCGGCGATACCCTCGCCCGCCCCAAGCTGCTGGAGGGCGACCGCCTACGCCGTTTCGATATGGTGCTGGCCAACCCGCCCTACTCCATCAAGCAGTGGGACCGCGCCCAGTGGGCCACCGATCCCTGGGGGCGCAACCTCTACGGCACGCCCCCGCAGGGCAACGCCGACTACGCCTTCTTCCAGCACATCCTCGCCAGCATGGCTCCCGCCGAGGGGCGCAGCGCCATCCTCTTCCCCCACGGCGTGCTCTTCCGCGAGGTGGAGGCCGACATGCGCCGCAAGATCATCGAGGCCGACCTGATTGAGGCCATCATCGGCCTAGGGCCCAACCTGTTCTACAACAGCCCCATGGAAAGCTGCGTGGTGGTGTGCCGCAGCCGCAAGCCCAAGGCTCGCAAGGGCAAGGTGCTCTTCATCAATGCCGTGGACGAGGTGACCCGCGAACGCGCCCAAAGCTTCCTCACCGAGGCCCACATCCGGCGCATCGTCAAGGCCTACCGCGATTTTGTCGAGGAGCCCGGCTTTGCCCACGTGGCCACCCTGGAGGAAGTGCGCGAAAAACAGGGCAACCTCAGTATCGCGTTGTATGTGGCACCTGTCCAGGATGGACCGGAAGATGGGACGGGGAAACCTGCTCCCCCGTTATTGGATGAGGTCATCGGCAATTGGCTCGCCAGCTCAGCGCAGCTTCAAGATTCCCTAAAGCAACTCCTATCTTGATGCCATTGCCAAAAAGAACACAGCTCCCAAAAAAGAAGCTGACCGTCATGGTCTCCTCAACCGTTTATGGGATCGAGGAGGTGCTTGAAGCCGCCTATGACCTGCTCACCAATTTCGGCTACGAGGTCTGGATGTCGCATAAGGGGACATTGCCCGTTTTCTCCAATAGGACGGCTTTCGAGAATTGCTTGGAAGGTGTGCGCAATTGTGACATCTTCCTCGGCATTATCGGCACGAGCTACGGTACTGGGATAGACAAGGGTGATGCCAAGCCGCTCTCGATCGTCCACCATGAGCTTCGTAGAGCCATCGAGCTGAACAAACCCCGGTGGCTGCTCGCCCACGAAAACGTGATCACCGCACGAACCTTGTTGATGAAGCTTGGGCACGTCGGCCCCGAGGCCCGTGCAAAACTCACGTTGAAGCGCTCCGACGTGCTGGGTGACCTGCGGCTGATCGATATGTATGAGGAGGCGACCCTCGATCGGCTCCCACTGGCTGAACGCAAAGGCAACTGGGTGCAGAAATTCTACGATCGGAAGGATGCTTTGCCCTATATCATCAACCAATTCCGCCGTTACCAGGAAATCGCCGCATACCTGAAGGAACACTTCGCGGACGGACCACCACTGGAACCCCGAACCTCGCACCCATGAAGGCTGAACGCATAGTAGAGCTGCTCCATTTGGGCGAGAACGTGCAGGTGGAGTTCAAGGCGGACCTTCGGAACGTGGAAGCCATCGGCCAAGTGGTGTGCGCGTTCCTGAACAGTTCAGGAGGCTATATCATCATTGGTGCCGACCACGAAGGCCGGGTTGGCGGGGTCAAGGCCGACAAAGAGAAGTTGCATGATCTTGAACAGCATTTGCATGAGGGGCTTTCTCCAAAGGCCTTGGTGTCGGTGGAGGCCATGGAACTGGACGGGAAGCGGATCGTCCTGATCGAAGTGCCCCAAGGCAGGGATCTTCCCTACTCCTTCGACAATATGATCCATCTCAGGGCGGATGATCAGATAAGGCTGGCCACCCCTGCGGAGATCCGCGACATCGTGCTGAGTTCGCAGATCGAGCCCGAGCGGTGGGAACGGCGTTTGTCCTTGGCACAGCTGGATAAAGACCTTGACCGGAATGAAGTTGCCGCAGCCGTGAAGGATGCTGTTCGCGCAGGGCGGGCCTTCTTCAATGAACAGGATGACCCGGTCAAGGCGCTCGAAGGCATGTCCGTTTCCCGCTATGGCCGACTGACCCATGGTGGAGACGTGCTTTTCGCCAAGAACCCTGCGGCACGGCTTCCGCAAACCCGGGTGCGTGCTTTTCGCTACAAGACGGACAAGGCCGGGGACGAGTACGGCGACATCAAGTCATTCGAAGGGCCGTTGCACACCTTGTTCGAGCACGCATATGCCTTCATCGTTCAGAACACGCCCACCACGGCGCGGTTCATCAAAGGAAGCCCTCTGCGGGTGGACAGCCCGCAGTATCCCGAAGCTTCCGTCCGCGAGGCCCTGATCAACGCTTTGGTCCACCGGGACTATGCTTCCCCGTCGGGTGGGGTGAGCATCCACATCTATCCCACGCGCATGGAGATCACCAATGCCGGCAGCCTACCTGAAGGAGTAACGCCCGAAAGCCTGGCCGAAGGCCAGATCTCCGTGCTGCGCAACCCCGACATTGCCCATGTGGTCTACTTGCGGGGGCTGATGGAAAAGGCGGGCCGCGGCAGCGTGCTCATCATCAAGGAATGCGCTGAACATGGCTTGCCCGCGCCGACATGGACCTCTACCAAGGCAGGGGTCACCCTCACCTTATACGCCCCACATGATACCCCCCATGTTACCCCTCATGATACTCCCCATGTCACCCCCCATGTTACCCCTCAAGTGGAGCGGCTCTTGAAAGCGATGAAGGACCGCGACCTGGCCCGCCAGGAGATCATGGACCTACTGGGGATCAAGGACCGGAAGAATTTCATGGATGGGTATATCAAACCTGCCCTTGAGTTGGGCCTGCTCGCCATGACCCTGCCCGACAAGCTTACCAGCGTGAACCAGCGCTACCGGTTAACCGAACAGGGCAAGGCGCTCCGGGCCAAGACCAAGAAATAATACCCAAGTGACTTGGAAAACGGTCCAACGGCCTTGGAGAACCTGACCCGGTTGTAAAAAGTAGGTGGGATTTACAACAAGCCCTGATGAACACGGGCTGTCCGAAGGCTTGGTTGCCAGGTGCTTGCAGGCCTTTCATGCAGCCGGGAGCTTGGGCGTATTCGGGAAAGCGCTTTCCGCGATAAAGGCGCTTGCCTGAGCTTGTGTTCAGCCTCATGCGCTTTGGTGCACGGGTTACGAAGTAACCCGTGTGTAGGCGTGTGCATGCGCGCGCGTATAGGCGCGTACGCTCCCACGCGCGCGGCAGTGCACCATGCACCGAAGGTGCATGGTGCACTGCCTGTATGCATTCGTTGTAAAAACATAGCTATATTTACAACGGGGAAGATTTGTAAAAATACATGCAACTCACTGAGCGACAGATAATTGCAAGAGTGCGGGCACGGGGCAGAGGTTTTGTGTTTACGCCAAAGCTCTTCACCGAGGGCTCGGATGACCCTAAGGCCGTGGCCACCGCCTTGGGCCGCTTGACGAAGAAAGGATCCATCCGGCGCCTGGCTCGCGGCTTGTACGACCTGCCCGAACAGCATCCGGAACTGGGGCCGCTCCTGCCCTCGGTGGAAGAGGTGGTGCGCGCCATCGAGCGCTCCGATGCCATTACCGTGCAGCCCACGGGGGCCTATGCCGCCAACCTGCTCGGCCTTTCCACCCAAGTGCCCATGCGGGTGGAGCTGTACACGAACGGCCCCCGCAAGGTGATCCGTTACGGCCGGCAACAGATCCTGCTGAAGCCCACCACCCCACGCAACATGGCCGCCGCAGGCACCAAGGCCGGGCTCATCATCCAGGCTCTGCGCCACATCGGACAGCGCCATGTGGACGAGGACATGATCGCCCAAATTGCCGGGCAACTGGACGATGAAGACCGCAAGAGCTTGATGCAGCACCGGGTGAATGCCCCGGCCTGGATCGCCCGCATCCTTACCCGATTGGCACAGGAATGATGCAAGCCTTCCTCGCCCTTTCGCCGCGTGATCGCGCCCTGTATTGCCGCCAGGCACCCGAGCACCTGCCCCATCCCCTGCCAGCGGCCGTGGTGGAAAAGGATTTCTGGGTCACTTGGCTCCTGCAGGTGCTCATGGAACTGCCCCTCACCCACGGCCACCTCACCTTCAAGGGCGGCACCTCGCTTTCCAAGGCCTTCGGCCTGATCGATCGCTTTTCGGAAGACATCGATCTGGTGCTTGATCGAACACTGTTGTTGCCCGATGGGCCCGCTAATCCCGGAGAGCTGAGCAACACCAAACGCAAAGCCTACATCGAACGGCTTGCCACACATTGCACGCAATGGGTGGAGCACGACCTGCTGCCCGCCCTGCAAGCGCGGGTAGCGGAGCTTCTGCCCAACGAGGCATGGGCGCTGGAATCGCGCATCCAGGGTAATGAAAGCGCCCTCTACTTCAACTTCCCGGGCAGCCTGAAGGACGAGCTCGGGGGCCTGCTGCCTGGCGTGCTGGTGGAGCTGGTACCCCGGGCCGACGATGAGCCCAACAGCCTGCAAGGCATCACGCCGCTGGTGCATCAGGCCCTGCCGCACCTCTTGGGCGAGGCCCGGATCCAGGTGCCTACCTTGGAGCCACGCCGCACCCTGTTGGAAAAAGCCTTGCTGCTGCACGAAACCGTGGGTGGGTTTAGCGGGGGCATGGAGCGCAAAAGCCGCCACTACTACGACCTGATGAAACTGGATGCCGCCGGTTATGGCGACCAGGCCATGGACCGGCCCCTGTTCGAGGCCGTGGTGCGGCACCGGCAGCTGTTCTTCCGCTACAACCGGCTGAATTACGATGCGCTGTTGAAGGAAGGTATCCGCCTGCTACCCGCCCCCGAGGACCAGGCCGGTTGGCGTGGTGACCTGGAACGTAGCCGGGCCATGTACTATACCGAACCACCCGGTTTTGATGAATTGATGCAGGCCGCCGAGGCGTTTGAGCAACGCTTCAACGATTGGGTAAGCCGAACATGAGCAACTTTATACCCCATTGGCCGGCCGGACCCGCCCTACCACACGGAACGAAGTGAACCCATGACCCAACTGGCGCAAGACACCCGCCGCACCACCATGGCCAAAGCCGCCCGCATGCAGCCCAACCCCCACTGGGCCAAACTCCCCCTCTTCGACCGCAAGGGCTGGGAAAAGCTGCCATTCGGTGATATTGCCGACTGCATCAGCGAGCGGGCGGACCCCAAGGAAGAGGCGGATGCCGTGTATGTGGGCTTGGAGCACTTGGATCCGCAAGACCTGCACATCCGCCGCTGGGGCAAGGGCAGCGACGTCGAAGGCGTGAAGCTGCGCTTCTACAAGGGCGACATCATCTTCGGCAGGCGGCGGGCCTACCAGCGGAAACTGGCCGTGGCCGAAGTGGACGGCATCTGTTCCGCCCATGCCATGGTGCTGCGGGCCAAACCCGGGAAGTGCCTGCCGGAATTCCTGCCGTTCCTGATGATGAGCGATGCCTTCATGCAGCGCGCCGTGGAGATCTCCGTGGGCTCCCTCTCTCCCACCATCAGTTGGAAAGTGCTGAAGTTGCAGGAGTTCTCCCTTCCCCCCTTGGAACAGCAACGCCGCATGGCCGAACTGCTGTGGGCAGTGGATGAGGTGGTGGAGAGGTACCTGGTTCTTGAGCAATCCATCTTAACGGTTGTTGACTCCATTCGGTCTGCCCATTTTGATGGCGTATTGGCGGATGTACCGATCCAAAGTATTGAGGACGTTGGTAAATGGTCTACGGGCAATACACCATCAAGAAGAATTCCGGAGTACTGGAAGGGGGATTTCCCTTGGGCAAGCCCGAAGGACATGAAGACAGCACTCTTGGAAGACACCCAAGAGCACCTGACGGCATCGGGCAAACAACAGGGCGTAGTGGTACCCCCGGGTACTCTTATGATCGTTGTCAGGGGAATGATCCTTGCACATTCGTTCCCAGTTTGCATCACGGGTTCGGAAATGGCCTTCAACCAAGACATCAAAGCCTTTACTCCCGAATCGAACCTTGACGTTAGGTACGTCTACCAATGGTTCAAATGGATGACGCCCAGGATCTTGGGGATGACTTCCACTACTTCACATGGTACGAAGCGGTTAATGATGGAAGACTTTGGCCGTCTTCCTTTTCCTTTAATACCGAACGCCGAACAGGAAGCTTTTTTGAAGAGGATTCATGAAGTGGAACTATTGAATGAAGCTTGGATTCAACCCATAAACGCAACTGATTGCTCATGGGGTCATGCGTTCAAA
>DAOKZW010000024.1:52827-57749 GCA_035325445.1 Flavobacteriales bacterium | reverse complement strand
CTTACCCACCTTACCCACCTTACCCACCTTACCCACCTTACCCACCTTACCCACCTTACCCACGTTTCTTCCTTCTCGCCACGCCTGCCCAAAATCATTTTGCCTTTCCCCCCGGAATCGTTACCTTCGGACCACTGAAGCGTTCTTTCCCAGCTGCGCGCTGGTCAACAGACAGCCCACGCAGGCCATAGGTTCTCAAAACCAACACTTCTACCTCAGGGTCGGAAGATCCAAAGGGTTAGGGCGGGCCTCGCCACCTCCGGGTGGTTTCCTTCGGGAACATCGAGGATTACCGATCCCTTTCTGTCCAACCCGCTCATGTGATCCATGGGTTTTTTGAACTCGGTCCTGTGTGGGCTTTTTTTGTTCCCCCGTGAATAGTCATCCATCCCTTTCGCCTGCCACGGGGCTGCCGCCCGATGGCAGCCTGTTGCCTGTCATGGAAACGTTCCTCACCCTGCAGGGGGAAGGGGCGTTCACCGGGCAGGCCGCTTGGTTCATCCGGCTGGCCGGTTGCGATGTGGGCTGCCCGTGGTGCGACGTTAAGGAAAGCTGGGATGCGTCGAAGCACCCGCTCAGGAGCGTGGGCGATATCGTGGCCGAGGCCGCCGCGCAACCCGCGCGCATCGCCGTCATCACGGGAGGTGAGCCCTTGCTGTACAACCTTGGGGAGCTCACGCGCGCCCTGCGCGCCGCCGGGTTCCGCACCCACTTGGAAACAAGCGGCTCCTCACCCCTGAGCGGGGAATGGCACCATATCTGCTTCAGTCCAAAGAAATTCAAGGCCCCGGTGGAAGGCTTCCATCGCCTGGCCGATGAACTGAAGGTGGTGGTGTTCAACAAACATGACCTGCAATGGGCCGAAGGACACGCGGAAAAGACGCGCCCCGACTGCGCCTTGTTCCTCCAACCCGAATGGGGCAAGCGCGATACCATGACCCCCTTGGTGGTGGACTATGTGCTGGCCCATCCGCGCTGGCGCATTTCGTTGCAGACACACAAATACATGGACATCCCATGAGGGCAGCCCGCAAGCATCGGATGGAATGGAGGCATCGGTTGGCCGCCGCCGCGATCATGGCCATGGCGGCATGGGCCGCCCAGGCACAGCCGGTGCGCTATACCACCACGGACAACAAGGCCATCAAGGCGTACGAGGCCGGAGCCGAGTGCATGCGGCTGCGCAAATGGGAGTGCGCGGAGGCCAACCTGAAAAAGGCGGCCATGGCCGACCCGCGCTTCATTGAGCCGCGGATCTACCTGGGCGAGATGTACGAGCAACGCGACATGCCGCAGGAGGCGATAACCATGTACCGGGAGGTGGTGGCCATCAGTCCGTCCTACTTTCCCCCGGCGGCCCTGCATCTGGCGGAGCTCGAATTGCGGCAAGGCGATCATGCCGCCGCGCGCAAGCACTTCGCCCTGGCCAAGGAGGTGGACCGCGACCCGCAACGGCGTGCCCGGGCCACCTTGGGCCTGGCCAATGCCGAATTCGCCGAGCATGCCATGAAGCAGCCGGTGCCCTTCGAGCCGGTGAACCTGGGCCCCGGCGTGAACACCAAGGACCCGGAGTATTTCCCGTGCATCACGGCGGACGACAGCACGCTCATCCTGACCCGCCTGATCCTTGACGAACGCTCCGCATACGGCAAGCAGGAGGACTTCTTCGTCAGCCACCGCCAAGCCGATGGCACGTGGGGCAAGGCACAGCCGGTGGCCAGCCTGAACACGGCGGACAACGAAGGGGCGGGGACGCTCACGCCGGACGGACGCTTCATCATCTTCACCAAATGCGCCGGGCCCGATGGCAGCTATGGCAAGGGCTTCAAGGGGTTGGGCAGCTGCGACCTCTTCATCAGCCGCAAGGTGGGCAACCGTTGGACACCGGCGGAAAACCTCGGCGCACCGGTGAACAGCGCCAACTGGGAAAGCCAGCCCAGCATGGGCAGCGATGGGCGCACCCTGTACTTCATCCGGGGAACCAAGCGGGGTGGCCAAGGAAGCACGGACATCTATGTCACCCGCATGGGTGACGATGGCACTTTCAGCAAGCCGGAGAAGCTGGGCGACAATGTGAACAGCCCCGGCCGCGAGGAAAGCGTGCAGATCCATCCGGACGGAAAGACGCTCTACTTCAGCAGCGATGGACGGCCCGGCATGGGCGGGCTCGACATCTACATGAGCCGCATGCAGGACGATGGCACCTGGGGGCCGGCATTCAACCTCGGCTATCCCATCAATACGCCCGGGGATGAGAACAGCCTGCTGGTGAGCGCCGATGGCCGCCTGGCCTACTTCGCCAGCGACCGCCCCGGAGGGCATGGCGACCTGGACCTGTACAGCTTCGAACTGTACCCCGAGGCACGCCCCACGCCGGTGAGCTACATCAAGGGGCGCGTCACCGACAAGGCCACGGGCAAGGCGGTGGAGGCCGATGTGGAACTGTACGACCTGGCCACGGGGAAACTCTCCACGGCCGCATACAGCGATCCGGTCACCGGCGAATTCCTGGTGTGCCTGCCAGAAGGGGTGGACCAAGCGCTGAACGCCTCCGCCGATGGCTATCTGTTCTATTCGAGGAACTACACGTTCGCCGAGATCCAGCGTGGCGCGCCCTACCAGCTGGAGGTGAAGCTCTCCAAGCCGGTGGCAGGGGAGAAGATCGAACTGCGGAACATCTTCTTTGAAACAGCCAGCTACCAGCTGTTGCCGGCCTCCACCATGGAGTTGGACAAGCTGGTGCGCCTGTTGAAGGGCAACCCGGACATGCGCATCGAGGTGGGCGGCCACACGGACAACGTGGGCAAGGACGCGTCCAACCAAGTCCTGAGCGAGCAGCGGGCCAACGCCGTGCGTAACTACCTCACGGAACATGGCATCGGCTCGGAACGGGTGTCGGCCGAGGGCTATGGCGCGAAACAGCCGGTGGCCACCAACGACACCGAGCAAGGCCGGGCACTGAACCGGAGGACGGAGGTGACGGTGCTGTAGTTAGCCAGGGAGGGGATACCTGGACATCCGTCAGGGGGGGGCAGCGAGCCCGCGATCGGGCACAAGCAGGAGACAACCCTTCTTAACCGCCAGTACTGTGTGCGGGCCGCCGTGCCCCATAGCACGGCGGCTGCAAACAACAGTGCTTTCATCGCTGCACGATCTTACCGTGGTACATGGTCCCGTCAGCGGCCACGGCGCGCAGCAGGTACATCCCGCTTGCGCGGTTGCGCAGGTCAACCGTGGTGCTTCGCCCGGCCGCAGTAGCGCCCATCACTTGCTGCCCCGCACTGTTCACCACCGATAGCCGCCACGGCTCGGCCCCAGGCAGGTGTACGGCCCATTGGCCAAGGACGGGCAGCGGGGTGATGGACAGTTCGCCGCCAGGGGCTACCTCCTGTATGCCGGTGGTGCTGCACGCGGCCACGGCATCGCCGCCTATCCATTGGATCACCTGCCGCATGGTATCGCCGTCCACCGTGCGGATGCCGCCGCAGACGTACAGGCTGTCCCGCCAGATGGCCATGTCGTACAGCGTGGCCAAGGCGTTGTTGGTGCTGCGGATGTCGCCGGGGAAGGCGCACCAGCGCTGCCCGTCCCACTGGGCAATGCTGTGGCAGGGGGCATTGCCGGCCACATTGAACAGGCCGCAGGCCAGCAGGTTGCCATGGTGCCATTCCAGGTCCAGCGCGGCGCCGCTGGTGGGCAGCGGGGAAAAGAGCAGGCCGCCGCCCAGGTCGTTCCACTGCTGGCCGTCGAAGCTGGCCACCATGTTGCCGGGCCCGCCGGTGGCCTTGCGGAAGGTGCCCGCCACGTAGAGCGTTCCGTCCCGCACCAGCACTTCCTTGATGGCCCCTTCCGTGTTCCAGCCGGGAACGTGCTCCCAGGCCGTGCCGTTCCAGCGCAGGAAGGTCACGAAGCCCGGGCCCAAGGGATCGCGGACCGTTCCCGTGAGGTAGGTCATTCCCTGAAAGTCGAAGACGGTGCCCACGTAGTTGTTGGTGTAGTAGGGAATTTGCGCAAAGGGTTCCCATACGTGGAAGGCCGAGCCGTCATACCGGAACACGCAGCTTTCCGGAAAGCCGCAGACGATGCCGTAAAAACCGGTGGCGTACAGCGTGGTGTCCGGGTGCTTGGGGACCAGTGTTAGTGTCTCAATTGCACTATTATTTGTACAGCCTAGGTCTCCCCACATTCCAGTGGAGGTATCCAATCGGGCGAGATACCTGTTGTATTCGCCATTAGCCAAATGAAGCGTAAAGCCCCCGCATGCATATAGGATGCTTTTAAAACGGAGGAACCAGAATGTCTGCTGTGCACTCTCTCCTCCGCCATATTCCTGAATGCGGTGTGCGACACTGTCCCATCGCAAGCCATCCCATGCGGCCTGGCCAAACCCTAAGAGGGTGTCGTTGTCGTTCAGGATATGCAGGAATGTTCCTCCGGCCAAGAGCCGGTCGGAAACACTGTCGCCGAAAAGGGTCTGCACTTCCGTGGGCCCCACGGTGCCCCGGCCCAAGGCCCGCCAGTACTGTGTGCGGGCCGCCGTGCCCCATAGCACGGCGGCTGCAAACAACAGTGCTTTCATCGCTGCACGATCTTACCGTGGTACATGGTCCCGTCAGCGGCCACGGCGCGCAGCAGGTACATCCCGCTTGCGCGGTTGCGCAGGTCAACCGTGGTGCTTCGCCCGGCCGCCGTGGCGCCCATCACCTGCTGCCCCGCGCTGTTCACCACCGATAGCCGCCACGGCCCGGCCCCGGGCAGGTGTACGGCCCATTGGCCGAGAACGGGCAGCGGGGTGATGGACAGTTCGCCGCCAGGGGGTACCTCCTGTATGCCGGTGGTGCTGCACGCGGCCACGGCATCGCCGCCGATCCATTGGATCACCTGCCGCATGGTATCGCCGTCCACCGTGCGGATGCCGCCGC
>DAOKZW010000024.1:0-52727 GCA_035325445.1 Flavobacteriales bacterium | reverse complement strand
GCGCAAAGGGTTCCCATACGTGGAAGGCCGAGCCGTCATACCGGAACACGCAGCTCTCCGGAAAGCCGCAGACGCTGCCGTAAAAACCGGTGGCGTACAGCGTGGTGTCCGGGTGCTTGGGGACCAGCGTGATGATGTTGGTTCCAATCGGTATATCGCAGCCGAGTCCCTCCCAAGATTGAATGCCGTCATTGTAACGGGCAAGATAATTCGTCCAATTTCCATTCGCTTGTAGGACCGGGAACGCCCCGCATGCGTGGAGGTCTCCATCAAATCGAAGGAACCAATAAGTCTGTTGCGCTGAATTACCCGCGATGGGCTGGATCCTGGAATAAAGACTATCCCACCTCATTCCGTCCCATTTAGCCTGGCCCACGCCAAGTACGGTGTCGTTGTCGTTCAGGATATGCAGGAATGTCCCGCCCGCCAACAAACGATCGGAAACACTGTCGCCGAAGAGGGTCTGCACTTCCGTGGCCCCCACGGTACCCCGGCCCAAAGGCTTCCAGTACTGGGGCATTGCCGCCGTGCCCCAGAGCACGGCGGCTGCAAGCAACAGTGCTTTCATCGCTGCACGATCTTACCGTGGTACATGGTCCCGTCAGCGGCCACGGCGCGCAGCAGGTACATCCCGCTTGCGCGGTTGCGCAGGTCAACCGTGGTGCTTCGCCCGGCCGCCGTGGCGCCCATCACCTGCTGCCCCGCGCTGTTCACCACCGATAGCCGCCACGGCCCGGCCCCGGGGAGGTTTACGGCCCATTGGCCGGGAACGGGCAGTGGGGTGATGGTCAGGGCTTGGGCCTCTGCCTGTGGTGCTTCTACCCCCACATGGTAGAAGGCATTGAAGAAGGCGATGAAGCCGTCCGTATCCTGGAATTCCGATTCAGCGGCCGTTTCATAGTAGAAGGTGTGCAGGTAGTTCAGGCTGTACTCGAACGAGTAGAAGGGGAGGAAGCTGAAGCCGGCCCAATCCAGCTCATGGCCTCCTTGCAGGTTGTACCATTGGTAGAAGTCCTGGTCGGAATCGGGGTTGAAATCCAAGAGGGGGAATTCCTCCCACTGGTTGGAGGCCGTGGTCCCCACGATGTACACCCCTGCCTTGGTGCTGGCAATGGCCCAGCCGCGTTCGCTCTTGGTGCCGCCGTAAGCCGTGTTCCAGGCCACCACCGGGTTGTTCACGTCCTTGTCCAGGGCCAGGATCACGGCATCCCGGCTGTATCCATTGGCGTGCAGGGGTTGAAAAAAGCGGGAGGGGTCCAGGTCCTCGCCAAACCCGGCCGTGCTGCGTGTTTCCCCGATGAAATACACGTGGTCGTCGTCATGGCAGGCATCCAGGAGCATGTCGTATGCCGCGCCCCCGAACAAGGTTCCGTACCTCAGGCGGTGCAGGAAGGGGTCCACGGCCAAAATGAAGCCGTCGCTGCGGGTGAATATGTACGGGTCGGGGCTGCTGTTCGCATGGGTATGGTGGATGCCCGGTGCGCTGCCCGTGGGCGGCGGGCAGTCCGCAGCGGTCAGGTTCTGCGATTCGGTGCCCCCGGCGACCCATACGTTCTTTCCGTCGAAATCAATGGCATAGCCTACGCTGATGCGGTCCCGGCCCCAAAGCGTGCTGTAGTCCAGATGGAGGCTGGTCACGTCAAAAGCGGCCAGCATGGCCATGCCCTCCGTGTTGCTGTACGCCTGGCCCGGGCTCAGGGGGGCCGGCAGGAAGGCCATGCCATCGCCGGTGCTGGCACCGGTAAGCCATAGCTTCAGCCCGTCGGCCTTGGCAAAGCACAAGTCCGTAACCTGGGTGCGCTGGTCATACAGCCCCAGGCTGTACTCGTCGTAGCCCCCGAAGGCCGTGCTCCAGCGGACCTGGAAGTTGCCGTTGAAGAGCATGATGAACCCTCCGCCCGCAGCCTGCTGGTAGGCCCCGGTGGGGGTGACGCAGGGGAATGCGGGCGGGGTGTAGTCTTCCAAGTACCGGTAGATGCGCCCGCCTACCGCCAGCCCGCCAGTCGGGTCATAGGCAATGGCCAGGCCATGCTCCCCGAAACTGGCATTCGCTAATCCATGGGTGGTGGCCCAGTCCCTAGTGCCTGTGTTCTTGTTGAATGCTCCCAGCCACATCCGCTGGCGATCGATAGTATAGGGTTCAACGACAGCATTTGCGAAAACACTGTTTGGATTCGCATGGTAGTTGAAATCCAGGCAATTCGTGGTCCCCACGGCGAACACATAATCATTCGGCCCTTCCGCGGCCTGGGGCACGGCTAGTTTGCGGGCATCGGTCAAGGCCAGTCCATCGTAGGCCGCATTGCTCCCGCTGTAATAGGTGCCCCAGAGAATGTGCTTGGTGGTGTGGTCAAACTTCATCACCACGGCATTCAAGGCGCCCACGGCTTCCCCGAGGAAGGGGTTGAAGGAGGCATCGCCCGTAACCACCGGGAAATAATCCGACCAGGTGCTTCCGCAGACGTATGGGGCATCGAACTGGTCCATCTGCACGTCGGTCAGGTCGTCCGCGCCGAATCCGCCAATAAAGGTACTCCACTCCATGTTGCGGGGTTCGATGGTGCTTACCCCGCCCATGGCGGCATAGCCCACTTGCAGCACCAAGGGCAGGTTGTGGTCATAAGTACCGAAGGTGAGCTTGGCGTAAATGGTGCCGTCCTGGTGTATCCATTGGGGTGTCCAAGGCACCTCGTTCATGCTGCCGTTGCCGGCTACCTGGTAGGCAATGGCCTGCTTCAATTCCACCCATTTGCCGTTCAGGTAGGCCTTGAGCGACCCCATCCAATCAATGTTCAGGCTGTCCTGGCCGGTGAAGGCCAATTTGATGTTGTCCGGGTTTCCGCCCGGCTTTACCACAAAGGCCATGCGCGGTCCGCCGGTGCTGCCATACATGTGGAAGTCGATGTCCTTCGCGACTTCCTGGTACACTCCCCGCCGGAAAGCGGGGACCTGCTCCGCCACGACGGCGCCACGGTAGTAATTGGCCACCCCCGGCGCGGGCACCACCAGGTCGGGCGCCACTTGGTAGGCCCCGGCAAAGGCCATGTCCACGCGGTAGGTTGTATCGGGCGTCAGGCTGTCCTTGTGCATGGCCGTGAACGTAAACGATACGCGGGAAGAATCCCGTAGGTAGAGGCCAATAGGCGCTCCTTCAAAATAGGCCTTCACATCATTTCGCTGGTTGCCGTCGGTATCGAATACCTGTCCCATGTTCCGTCGCAGCATGGCGGCACCTTTGTGCTCATCACCGAAGCGGTCGGGTGGTACGTACGTCTGGCCCCATGCCAGCATGGTGCAGCAGAGAAGGGCTGCACTACCAAGGATCAAGCGCTTTGCGCGGGGGGGGGGGGGGGGGGGGGGGGGGGGGGGTAGGGATTTGATCGTCATTGGTTTGGGGTTTTGTTATTCAAAATGAAACAATTTCCCCGATCATTCCAAACCTGCCGCATCCAGTTGTTGCCTGAAATAAGCAAGTCCAAGGCCATACGCGGTCCGGGGTGTGCCGATGCCTGGGGCATAAGCCCGACCTTTGCCCCATCATGAAAGTACAGATCTGGTCGGACGTGGTTTGCCCGTATTGCTACATCGGCAAGCGGGAGTTTGAGAAGGCCTTGGCCCAATTCGAGCACAAGGACCAAGTGGAGGTGGAGTGGAAGAGCTTCGAGCTGGACCGCGAGGCGCCGGTGCGCAGCCCCGATGACATGTACGACCACCTGGCCAAGAAGTATGGTCGCACCCGTGAGGAAGCCAAGGAAATGGTGGCCGGCGTGGTGGAACGCGCCCGCACCGTGGGCCTGGAATACGACATGGAGCGGGCCATCATGGGCAGCTCCTTCGATGCACACCGCCTGATCCAGCTGGCCAAGACCAAGGGCAAGGGGGATGAGGCCGAGGAGCGCCTGTTCAAGGCCCACTTCATCTTGGGGGAACACATTGGCGACCGCGCCAAGTTGAAGGAGATTGCCGAGGAGATAGGCCTCGATGGCGGGGAGGTGGCTGCGATGCTGGAGACCGACGCCTACACCGAGGCGGTGCACATGGACGAGTACGAGGCCCAGCAGATCGGGGTGCGCGGCGTGCCTTTCTTCGTGCTGGATGACAAGTATGCCGTTAGCGGTGCGCAGCCCAGCGAGCACTTCCTGGGGGCGCTCGATCAGGCGTGGAAGGAGAGGGGATAGTAGTCCTGTTGCCCGTTGTTGGAGCACAGGCATAAGCCCTGAAATCGAGGTTGACCTGCCGGGGTATGGCATATCCCGGTCGGGGTGGCTACCTTTAGATGCATGCAACCAGACGATCGCCCTATGACCTTGGAGGAATTCATCGAACAGTATGACAGGGAAGGCTCCGTCGTGCTTCTGGAGGGGAAGCGGGATGTGCTTCCGGAGGATAGGCTGAAGCTGGAGACCTTGGGCCGGATGCTGGCGGAACGCACGAAACACATACGGTTCAGGAGCGGCAATGCAGCCGGAGCCGACGAATACTTCTCCAAGGGCGTTGCGGAAGTGAACCCGAATAGGCTGGAAGTGATCACGCCTTATGCCGGGCATCGGCAGGGACCGAGCCTGGCTGGTTACACCATACCCTTGGATGAGGTCGACCTGGTGAATGAACCGGAGGTTATTTATCAGACCGCCAACAACCGGCGCAATGAACAGCTGGTGAGGCGCTACGTTGACGGGAACCGGGATCGCAACACCATAAAGGCCGCCTACCTGTTACGCGACACGATCAAGGTGACGGGCACGGGCAGCGGAATTCCCCCGGCCTCTTTCGGGATCTTCTATGATGACTTAAGCAATCCGGGACAAGGGGGCACGGGACACACCATGGATGTGTGCCGGAACAAGAACGTCCCCTTGATCGATCAGCTGGTGTGGTTCCACTGGTTGTCGTAAGACGCTGGCGGCGATGTTGCGCACGCCCGCAAGGCTTCACGCGCTCACGTACTTCAACCCCACGATGCTGGCGATCAGGGTGAAGATGAAGAACACACGCCAGAAGTCCGCGGGTTCCTTGAAGAAGAAGATGCCCACCAGGGCCGTGCCCACCGCGCCGATGCCGGCCCACACCGCGTAGCCGGTCCCCATGGGGATGGTGAGCGTGGCGCGGTGCAGCAGGTACATGCTCAGGCTCACGCTCACGGCAAAGCCTAGCCACCACAGCAGGGCGTTGGTACCCGTGGTGGTCTGCGCCTTGCCCATGCTCGTGGTAAAGGCCACCTCGAACAGCCCGCCGATGATGAGGAGTATCCAGTTCATGCGACAAAGGAAAGCCACCTCCCTTACGTCCCTTACCTTCCTTACCTCCCTTACCTCCCTTACCTCCCTTACCTCCTTCACCTCTTCCTTCCGACCTTCGCAACCATGCCCAAGCAACGCAGCTACCTCCGCGATGGCCGGGCCCCTTTCCCGGTGGACCCTCGGGTGAGCGGACAGATGAGCCGCATCCGGGGCAAGAACACCAAGCCGGAGCTGGCCTTACGGGCGGCCCTCACCAACGCAGGCATCCGGGGCTACCGCCTCAACTACGCCAAGGCGCCCGGCAAGCCCGATGTGGCCTTTGTGGGCAGAAAGGTCGCGGTGTTCATCCACGGCTGCTTTTGGCACTGCTGCCCGCATTGCCAGCCGCCGCGCCCCAAGACGCACAAGGACTTTTGGAATGAAAAGCTGGACCGCAACGTGCGGCGGGACAAGCGCAACCTGCGCGCCTTGCGCAAGGAGGGCTGGCGGGTGGTCACCGTGTGGGAATGCCGCTTCAAAAAGAACCCCGAAGCCGTGGTGCGCCGGGTACAGCGCGCCTTGGCCGCCCCTCAGTTGGAGGACTGATCCTTCGCCTTGCGCCCCAAGATCCGGTTCACGAAGAGCTTCTCAAACTCCCAGAAGAACCTGAACTGGCCGAACAGGGCCCCGTACAGAAGCAGCACCACGTTGTAGAAGGGCAGGATGAGCACGTAGTAGGCGATGGAGAAGAGCATCGGCTGTTCCCCATTTTCCGTGAAATAGCCCACCACGGGGCGTTTCAGGAACATGATGGTGAAGCCGGTGCAGGTGAATACCAGCAGGATGATCAGGGCGCGCGTGGTGCTCACTCCCCATCGCTTGCCCAACCGCTGTAGCCAATTGGGCCTTTTGTCCTCTCCTGTCTGCATCAAGTTGATGGTTATGGAAAGGGCGGAAGATATTTCTTCCGCCCTTTGCCTAGGTCAAGTTCAATGGCGCATCAGTTTTTCCACTTGGCGATGAACAGATTGGTCTCGTTGTTCACGCCGCCGCGGTTGCTGCTGAACATGAGGTACTGCCCATCGCGGCTGAACACGGGGAAGGCGTCAAACTGGTCGGTCTCGGTTATCTGTTCCAGGTTGTTCCCGTCGGTGTCGATCATGAACAGGGTGAAGGGGAATCCGCGCTTGCTGCGGTGGTTGGTGGCGAAGATGATGTGCTTGCCGTCGGGGTGCCAGTAAGGTGCCCAGTTGGCTTGGCCGAGGGAAGTGATCTGCCGGGCATCACTGCCGTCGGCGTTGGCGATAAACACTTCCATGTTGGTGGGTTGCACCAATCCCTCCTTCAGCAGGTCTTGGTATTCCTTGAGCTCGGCGGCGGTCTTGGGCCTGCTGGCACGCCACACGAGCTTGCTGCCGTCGGGGCTGAAGAAGGCGCCGCCGTCGTAACCCGGTTCGTGGGTGATCTGCTTCACGTCGCTGCCGTCGATGTTCATGGTATACAGGTCCATGTCGCCGTTGCGCATGCTGGTGAACACGATGCGGTCGCCTTTCGGGGACACGGTGGCTTCCGCATCATAGCCGGGCTCGTTGGTGAGCTGCTTGATGATGTTGCCGTTCAGGTCGCTCACGAAGATGTCGAAGCTGGGGTAGATGGGCCATGTGTACTTGCCACCGGGCACGTGCGGAGGCACAGGCGGGCAGGCGGTATCGCCCAGGTGCGTGCTGGCGAAGAGCACGGTGGTATCACCTGGCAGGAAGTAGCTGCAGGTGGTGCGCCCGCCGTTGTTGCTCAGGCGCTTGGGCTGGTTGTTCTTCAGGTCGTCCGTGAAAGGGTTGAAGAAGTAGATCTGGTCGCACTCGTCGCCCCAGGCGGGCACCGTGGCCTGGAATACCAGCATCTCGCCGTTGAAGCTCCAGTAGGCTTCGGCATTGTCGCCGCCGAAGGTGATCTGGCGCAGGTGTTCAAAGTGCTTGCGTTCCATGGAGTCGATCAGGTGGTCGGCGTTCCAATACAAGCTGTCCGGGATCCGGGCGGAGGTGGCCTCGGCGACCGGTTCGGTAACGGTGGTTGCAGGTTGGGGAGCGGTGCCGCAGCCGAACAGGGCCACGAGCGGAAGAAGTACAAAGGTTTGTTTCATCTTGAAAATTGGGGTGCGAAATTATCCTTCACGAAATTGCCATTTGTCAGGATTGAGCAAGGTGCGCCCCGCACACGCGATGGGCGGGCCCGGTAGAGGCTTGTGGGTGCAGGGCGCCTCGATGGACCTCCTGCCCGCGTCATCGGCCCTGCGTGCCGCCTCTTCGGGGCAAGTGTCCGATATATTTCGGACCGCGATCGGCCATCCTTCCTTGCTAACTACGGGTAACTTCCTTCCGGAGTGACTTGGCTGTCACGGGCGATAAGTGCTTGTGCCATCGGTTCAAGGTTCTTCGAGGCACCCTGTAGCCTGCGCACCCGCGGGCTCCAAGGCCCGTGGACCGTGGCGGACGGGGAGGGTGTTGGACTGTTGATAAATCGCCTCGGAATCAATTGACTTGCACTCGACAAATGGTCAATTTTGTTCGACGGTATGGCGGGTTTTCCCGGTCAGTGAAAATTACGGATCAAGATGAAAAAATGGATTGTTCATATCCCGGTCATGGTGGCAAGCCTTATTGTGTGCAGTTCCGTGCAGGGGCAGAGCGTTCCGGCCGGCTTTTCGGATGCCGTGGTGGTAAGTGGATTCAGCGAGCCGGTGGGCTTCACATTCGATGCCAACGACCGCTTGTATGTATGGGAGAAGGGAGGCAAGGTCTGGATCGTTGAGAATGGGATGAAGCGTCCATCCCCGTTGATCGATATCAGCCAGGAAGTGGGCAATTGGCGGGACCATGGTTTCCTGGGGTTCGCGCTCGACCCCAATTTTCTCAGCAATGGCCATATCTACTTGTTCTACACGGTGGACAGGCACTACCTGATGAATTATGGTACGCCGAACTACAACCCCTCCGCGAATGACTACTTCAGCGCGACCATCATGCGCCTCACGCGGTATACGGCCAATGGGCCGGACTTCAATTCGGTGGATCCGTCAAGCCGCCACATCTTGATCGGCGAGACCAAGGAAACCGGGATCCCCTTGCTGTTCGAGTCGCACAGTACGGGTTCCTTGGTGTTCGCGCCGGATGGCACCCTGATGTTGTCGGCGGGTGATGGGGCCAGCTACAATACGGTGGATATCGGCAGCGACCCGCAGACCTATTATGCCCAAGCCTTGGACGACGGCATCCTCCGGCCCGAGGAGAATGTGGGGGCCTTCCGTTCGCAGTTGCTGAACAGCATGAACGGCAAACTCATGCGGATCGATCCCGCCACGGGCGACGGCGTGCCCAGCAACCCGTTCTTCAACGCGGCGGAACCGCGGTCGCCGCGCAGCCGGGTATGGGCGTTGGGCCTGCGCAACCCGTACCGGTTCACCCACCGCCCCGGAACGGGCAGCACCAACCCTGCCGACGGTGACCCCGGCTCCTTCTATCTCGGGGATGTGGGCTTCATCACCTTCGAAGAGATGAACGTGTGCAACACCAAGGGCCAGAATTTCGGGTGGCCGATGTTCGAAGGGATGGACCCCCATACGGGCTACATGGCCGCCCGGACCCCCAACCCGGAAGCGCCCAATCCACTGTACGGGCAGGGCGGTTGCGTCAAACCTTATTTCGACTTCCAGGATCTGCTTGTCCAAGAGACCAGGACGCATCTCTCCTCGCTGCCCAACCCCTGCGATCCCGGCCAGTCCATTCCCCCGGGCATTCCCGTATTTGCCCAAACACGGCCGGTGATCGATTGGAGGCATGGCAACCAATCGCGGTGCAGCGCCTTTGACGGCAGCACGCCGGTGTCCTATGATCTGGATGCCCCGGCCTCGCCGGTGCCGGGTCCCCGTTTTGGCGGAAGTGCCTCCGTGGGGGCAGCCTTCATTTCCGGAGTGGGTTGGCCGCAAGGATACCAAGGCACCTATTTCATTGCCGATTATGCATCAGCTTGGATCAAGCAGGTGATGATGACCCCGGACGACAAGGCGGTCCAAGTGGCCAATTTCGGGGCGAACATGGGCGCCGTGGTGTGCATCAAGGAGGGCCCGGACGGCGCCTTGTGGTATGTGCGTTACGAAACAGGCCAGATCCGCAAGGTGTCGCCGATCGGTTATACCAACCTGCCTCCCGTGGCGGTGGCCACACAGGATGTGCTTTACGGCCCCGGGCCGCTCACGGTGCAGTTCACGGGAAGCGGCAGCACGGACCCCGAGAACGGGCCGCTCACCTACCAGTGGAATTTCGGGGATGGCGGTACGAGCACGGCGGCCAACCCCACGCACGTCTTCACCGCGCCGGCGGGGCAACCGGTGGCCTACACGGTGACGCTGACGGTGCGCGACGACCAGAACCAACCGAACATCGCCAGCCTGATCGTGAACGTGAACAACACCCCGCCCACGGTGGTGATCACGAGCTTCCCCGACGGCCAGCTGTATCCCGTTGGTGTGGATACCACCATCGCGCTGCACGCATCGGTGTCCGATGCGGAAAGCCCCGCCGGGCAATTGACCTACGCTTGGCAGACCATTCTGCACCACAACACACATAGCCACCCGGAATCCGTGGACAATTCGCCCTCGGGTTCCACGGTGATCTCCGGCGTGGGATGTTACGGAGGTGAATCATTCCATTATGAAGTGCTGCTGACCGTGACCGATCCGGGCGGATTGGCCACCACGGTGGTGCATCACCTGTACCCGGATTGTGCCCGCATCCCGCCCACGCCGGTCATCAAGGCCACGCCCATGAACGGCTTGGCGCCCTTCACGTCCACCCTGGATGGCTGGAGCAGCGTGGACAACGGCACCGTGGTGTCCTATGCGTGGGATTTTGGCGACGGCACCTTCGCCACGGGCCCTGAGGTCACCAAGACCTTCAGCGAGGTGGGCGCGTACCAGGTCCGGCTGACCGTCACCGACAACGATGGCCTGCAAGCCTCTGCCGTGGCGGTGATCAATGCGTTCAACATGGACCCGCCACAATGCGTGGGCGGCACGGGCACCATCCTGCGGCAATACTGGACCGGCATCCCCGGCGGCATGATCAGTTCCTTGATCAACGACCCGCGCTATCCGAATTCACCCACGGGGACCACAACGCCGGGCACGATCAGCATACCGGTCAACTTTGCCAACAACTACGGCACACGGCTGCGCGGCTACATCATCCCGTCCACCACCGGTACCTATTCCTTCAACCTCACGGCGGACGATGCCGGGGTGTTCTACCTGAGCCGGAATGCCGACCCGGCGCTCAAGGAAATGATCTGCGAGGTGCCCGGGTGGACGGCAGACAACGACTACACGAAGTATCCGAGCCAACAGAGCGGCCCCGTGCAGCTGACGGCCGGTAAGTATTACTACTTCGAGGCGCTGCACAAGGAGGCCAGCGGCGGCGACCATCTTACGGTCCGCTGGACGGGCCCCGGCATCGCCGTGCTCACCCCGGTGGGGGGCAGCAACGTGGCCCCATGGCAGGATTGCGGCCCCAACGTGCAAGTGCGGATTTGCTTGGAGGGGCCGTACGATGCGGCAACGGGCTTGATGCACGATGACCTCCGGGCGAAGGGGTACCTGCCGCTCGTGGAGCCTTATACCGCCCTCGGGTTTGCCCGGGCCGGTGCAGGCGGCGAAACGATGCCGGCCGGTATGCTGGCCGTCATCGGCAAGAACGCCATGGTCGATTGGGTGCTGGTGGAGCTGCGCAACAAGACCAATCCGGCGCAGATCGTGGCGACCCGGGCGGCGCTCCTGCAGCGCGACGGCGATGTGGTGGGCACGGATGGCCGCAGCAAGCTCATCTTCACCGTGCCGGCAGACGATTATTATGTGGCCGTTCGCCATAGGAACCACCTCGCGGCCATGTCGCAATCCGCGGTGCCTGTCACCAAGGATGGGGCCAGCCTGGACTTCACCCGCGCTTCGCAGCGCACCTACGGCACCGAAGCCCGCAAGGACATGCCGTTGTCACGCGAAGCACTATGGACGGGCAACGTGGTGCGTGATGGCATCCTCAAATACACCGGGGCCAATAACGACCGCGATCCCTTGTTGCAGCAAGTGGGCGGCATGGTGCCTACCAACACCGTGTCCGGCTACCATGTGGAGGATGTGAACCTGGACGGGGTGGTCCGTTATACAGGCTCCCGCAATGACCGCGAGCCGATCCTGCTCAACATCGGCGGCAACAACGCCGTGGATACCCGCCTTGAACAACTGCCGTGAGCGGCAGGGCCATGAAGCAACAAGGCCGCCTGGAGCAGGCGGCCTTGTTGTCTTGGTATATGTGGGAGGGTCAGTATACTACCCGGTCGTAACTGGCCACCACGGAGGCGATCCGGATGGCATCCCACACTTGCTCTTCCGTTGTGCCCAGCGCCAGCAGTGCCGCTTCGTGGCTGTTCACGCATTGCTGGCATCCGTTCACCGCGCTCACGGCCAGGCTCATCAGTTCGAAGAGGTGCTTGCCGGTGGCCGGGTTCATCATGATGTTCATGCGCAACCCCGGCCGCAACTCCTGGTACTTCTCCTTGCCCGTGAAGTGGCGGAAGCGGTACAGCACGTTGTTGGCGGCCAGCAGGCTCGCGCAGGCCACGGCCTCGGCCGTTTCCTCGGCGGTAGCGCCTTGGGCCTCGGCCATGCTGCGGAAATGGTCCGTCAACAGGCTGTTCTTCTGGTTGGCGGCCACGCTCAGCGCAAGCAGGGCGGTCTCCTTCTCGCTCAGGTGGGCGCTCTTCAGCACGGCCTTCAGGTTCAGCTTCAGGTCGCGGGCGTAGCGTGAGGGCACGCCACCCAGGAGCCGCAGCGCCGGGTTCGGGTGGTCCGCCGCCACGCCCACTTCCGCAAGCAGGGACTGCGTGCCTTCCTCGTAGGTCATCAGGGCCTCGCTGGACATCTTAGTTCAAGGTTGCCTCGCCTTTGGTCCAGTTGCAGGGGCACAGCTCATCCGTTTGCAGGGCGTCCAGCACGCGCAGCACCTCCTCCACGCTGCGGCCCACGCTCAGGTCGTAGGCGCTCACCCAGCGGATCACCCCCTCGGGGTCGATGATGTAGGTCACGCGGTAGGCCACTTTCTCATCGGCCGTCAAGATCCCCAGCTCCTCGCTCAGGCTCTTGCTCGTGTCGGCCAACATGGGGAACTTCAGGTCGCGCAGGTCGGCGTGGTCGCGGCGCCATGCGGCGTGCACAAACTCGCTGTCGGTGCTGGCGCCGATCAACTGTGCGTTGCGGTCAACGAACTCGCCGTGGGCCTTGTTGAAGGCGGCGATCTCCGTGGGGCACACGAAGGTGAAGTCCTTCGGCCACCAGAACATCACCGTCCAACGGCCGGGGGTGTTCGTCAGGTCATCGCTGCTGATCTCGGCGAATTCCTTCCCTTTTTCGAGGCTCACGCAGGCCGTCTTCTTGAAGATGGGGAAGAGGCTGCCGAGGCCCACCATGCGCTGGGGGGCCAGTTGTGTTTGCTTGTTGTTTTCCATGTCTTTGATGGGTTTGTCACGGTGTTCAACCGTGGGTTTGTCGTTTGCGGCGGCAAAGGTCCCATGTTCCGGTTCATTTATCAAACTGAATGATTCTATGTTAGCATAGATTTTATCAATAAGTATCTTTGGGCCATGACCCTGCAGCAGTTCCAGTACATCGTGGCCATCGATACGCACCGGCATTTTGCGCGTGCCGCGGAGTCCTGTTTCGTCACCCAGCCCACCTTGAGCAGCATGGTCAAGAAGTTGGAAGAGGAGTTGGGTGTGGTGCTTTTCGACCGGAGCAAGGTGCCCGTGGTGCCCACGGTGGAGGGGGAGGCGCTGATCGCGCAGGCGCGGGTGGTGCTGAACGAGGTGCAGGTGCTGCGCGCCATGGCCGACACCTCGCGGGATGAAGAGGGCGGCGAGCTGCGCCTGGGGGTGATCCCCACGGTGGCCCCATACCTATTGCCCCTCTTCCTGGGCGAATTGATCCGCAAATACCCGGCGCTCACCATCAGCGTGGAAGAGCTCACCACCGAGTCCATCATCGACCGGTTGGAGCACGGCCGGCTCGACATGGGCCTGCTGGCCACGCCTTTGGGCATCCCGGGCCTGAAGGAGGACCCGCTGTTCAATGAACGCTTCCTGCTGTACGTGTCGCCGGATGAAGGTTTGGGAGCCAAGCGCTACGTGCTGCCCTCGGAGATCCGCGCCGACCGGCTATGGCTGTTGGAGGAAGGGCACTGCCTGCGCTCCCAGGTGCTCGACCTGTGCGAGCTGCGGGAGCAGGGAGAGGGCATGGGGCGCTTGGCCTACGTTTCGGGCAGCATGGAAGCGCTGATGCGGATGGTGGACACCCAAGGCGGGCTTACCGTGGTACCCGAGTTGGCCACCGTGGGCATGAGCGGGGAGCAACGCAGCCGGTTGCGCCATTTCCAAGAGCCGGTGCCGGTGCGCGAAATTGCCTTGGTAACCTACCGCCACGCGGTGAAAAACAAGTTGCAGCAGGTGCTGCGGGCCGAGATCCTGGCCGGTGTGGGGCCCCATCTGCACCAGGCATCGACGGTGCATGTGCTGCCGGTGAAGATGGACCGGTGATAATAAATTTTGTAGCTGGGCCCGAACGTATTACTTTCGCGCCCCATTCCAAAGACGCAATGGCCAAGAAAGGAAACCGTGTGCAAGTGATCCTGGAGTGCACCGAGCATAAGAACTCGGGCCTGCCGGGCACCTCGCGCTACATCACCACCAAGAACCGCAAGAACACGACCGAGCGGATGGAGTTGAAGAAATACAACCCCATCATGCGCAAAATGACGGTTCACAAAGAAATCAAGTAAACGATGGCAAAGAAGAGCGTTGCATCCATGAAGAAGGCGGACGCCAAGGTGTTCGTCAAGGTCATCCGCATGGTGAAGAACAACCAGACCGGTGGCTACCAGTTCGCGGAGCAGGTGCTGCCTGCCGAGGACGTAGACAAGGCCCTGGCCGCCAAGAAGTGATCGAACCCCATCCCTGATGGAAAGGCTTCCACCTGATGGCGGGGGCCTTTTCTGTTGAAAGACCATGGCACTGTTCGGTATTTTCGGAAGCAAGGAGAAGAAGCAGCAGCTCGATGCCGGGCTGGACCGCTCGCGCACGTCCTTCTTCGGCAAGCTGGCGCGGGCCATCGCGGGCAAGAGCACCGTGGACGACGAGGTGTTGGACGCCTTGGAGGAGACCTTGGTGACCAGCGATGTGGGCGTGGCCACCACGCTCAAGATCATTGAGAACGTGCAGGCCCGCGTGAAGCGCGACGGCTACATGGGCACCTCCGAGCTGAACGCCATCCTGCGGGCCGAGATCGCTGGACTGATGCGCGATGCGGACCATGCGGGCGACCCGTTCAAGGTGACCGGCCCCAAGCCGTACGTCATTATCGTGGTGGGCGTGAACGGTGTGGGCAAGACCACCACCATCGGCAAGCTGGCCCATGCCTACAAGCGGGCCGGCCACAGCGTGGTGCTGGGGGCGGCCGACACGTTCCGGGCCGCCGCCGTAGATCAGCTGAAGATCTGGAGCGAGCGCGTGGGGGTACCCCTCGTGCAGCAGGGCATGGGCGCCGATCCCGCCGCCGTGGCCTACGATACCGTGGAGAGCGCCAAGGCCAAGGGGATCGACGTGGTGATCGTGGACACCGCCGGACGCCTGCACAACAAGGTGAACCTGATGAACGAGCTCACCAAGGTGAAACAGGTGATGCGTAAGGTGATCCCCGACGCGCCGCACGAGGTATTGCTGGTGCTCGACGCCAGCACCGGGCAGAACGCCATTGAACAGGCCCGCGAGTTCACCAAGGCCACGCAGGTAACGGCGCTGGCGCTAACCAAGCTCGACGGCACTGCCAAGGGCGGCGTGGCCATCGGCATCAGCGACCAGTTCCAGGTGCCCATCAAATACCTGGGCGTGGGCGAGGGCATCGACGACCTCCAGCCCTTCGACAAGGAGGCCTTCGTGGAAAGCCTCTTCGGGAACCACTGAGCGCCGCGGCGATGCGGTAATTTTATCGCACAGGACAAGATCCCATGAAAGCCAAGACCCTCAAGCCCACCAAGGTGAACGTGATCACCTTGGGCTGTTCCAAAAATGTGGTGGACAGCGAGGTGCTGATGGCCCAGCTGCGGGCCAACAACATCGCCGTGGACCACGAAGCGAAGGGCGGCGACCACAACGTGGTGGTCATCAACACCTGCGGATTCATCGACAACGCCAAGCAGGAAAGCATCGATACCATCCTCGCCTACGCCAAGGCCAAGGAAGAGGGTCTGGTGGAGAAGGTGTACGTCACCGGGTGCCTGAGCCAGCGCTACGCGCCCGAGCTGGAGGAGGGCATCCCGCAGGTGGATGCCTGGTTCGGCACGCGCGACCTGCCCCGCCTGCTGAAGACACTGAAGGCCGACTACAAGCACGAACTGGTGGGGGAGAGGCTGCTCACCACGCCTGCCCACTTCGCCTACTTCAAGGTGAGCGAGGGCTGCGACCGCAAGTGCTCCTTCTGCGCCATCCCGCTGATGCGTGGCGGGCACATCAGCGTGCCCATGGAGCAGCTGGTGGCGCAGGCCAAGGGCCTGGCTGCGCAAGGCACCAAGGAGCTCATCCTCATCGCACAGGACCTCACCTACTACGGCCTCGACATCTATGGCAAGCGCAACCTGCACGAGCTACTGGCGCGCCTCAGCGACGTGGAGGGCATCGACTGGATCCGCCTGCACTATGCCTTCCCCAGCGGATTCCCCATGGAGATCCTGGACGTGATGGCCGAACGCAGCAACATCTGCAAGTACCTCGACATGCCCTTGCAGCACGGCAGCACCAACATGCTCAAGCGCATGCGGCGCGGCATCACCCAAGAGAAGACCGAGGCGCTGGTGAACACCATCCGGGAGAAGGTGCCCGGCATCGGCATCCGCACCACGCTCATCGCGGGCTTCCCCGGTGAGACCGAGGCGGATCACGAGGACAACCTGCGGTGGATCGAGCGCATGCGCTTCGATCGCCTCGGCTGCTTCACCTACAGCCATGAGGAGGACACCCATGCCTACACCATGGAGGACGATGTGCCCGACGAGGTGAAGCAGCAGCGCGCCTCCGAGATCATGGAGCTGCAAGGGGGCATCAGCTACGAACTGAACCAGCAGAAGGTCGGCAAGGTCTTCAAGGTGCTGGTGGACAAGGCCGAGGGTGGCCGCTACTATGCGCGCACCGAGCACGATTCACCCGAGGTGGATAACGACGTGCTGATCCCCACCTCCGCCGGGCACCTGCGCATCGGCGATTTCGCCGAGGTGCGCATCACGGCCGCCCGCGAGCACGAGCTGGACGCCGTGCCCGTGTGACCGAAGGATCTTATTCGTGCTCCTTCTGGGCCTTGCGCCTGGCCTTTTCCGCTTCCCACGAGCCGTCGCGCAGGGATTCGAAGAAGTTGCGGAGCACTTGCCGTTGGGCATCATCCAGCCGAGCATCCGCATGCATCCACATGTAGCCGGCCAAGGGCATCTCCTTTTCGTCCATCATCTCCATCGATTCCTTGGCCTGGTGGTCGCGCGACCAGTTCTCCACCTTGCCCCAGGTGGAAGCATCGAAATCTTCCCGGCCTTCCTCGATGTGGCGGGCCAGCATCCAGTTCACCGGCGTGATGTTGGCATACCACGGGTAGCGGGGCTGGCCGCTGTGGCAATCGTAGCAGGCCACGCGGAGCAGGTGTTCCACCTCCGCCGAAGGATGTGTGAGGGCGATCAGGTCGGCGTCGGGGTCCACGGGTTCGGCGATGCGTGCAGGTCGGATGAACTGGGCCAGGATGATGATCGCGGCCAGGATGTACAGCACCTTTTTCATGGGTAAGGTTATTGGGTGATGTATCGAAGGTAGTTCATCTGCCCATCGACAATTTCGCCGACGTGCAATTTTCCTTCGCCCCGGGGCACGAGCTGGACGCCGTGCCCGTGTGACCGCCTTACTGCTTGTCGATCTCCAATACGATGGCCAAGGCCGTCCGCTCCGCGCGCACCTTGGCGCCGAAGGTCTCCCCTTGGGAGTAGGAAGGGGCCGAGGCATCGGTGAGCTCGTTGCCCATTGCCGCGGCCAGCTTGGCCTCCAGCCCCTGGGCATTGCTTGCGTTGATCGCCTGGTTCAGCTTGGGATAGTCCAACGGCTGGTTGGCCACCACGATGGCCATCACGTCCCGTTCGCCCTCTTGGTCCGCCGTCAGGCTGTGGTCCTTGGGGAACACGCGCGTGCCGGTGATGCCACAGTACGGCGAGTGCTTCGGCGTGTACGGGAATAGCACGTATGAGCTGCCGTCGGTCTCCTGCCCGAAGAGGTAGGTGTAGCACTCGGCGTTGTTGGTCACCTCGATCTTGAAGCGGCTGCCCTTGCGGATGGGCTGGGTGGTGCGGAATACGCGTCCTTGCTCATGCCGCAGAGCAATGTAGCCGTCCAGCTCCTGCCCTTTGGCATCCACGGGCAGGAGCCCGAAGCGGATGTCGAACTCCGAGGGCTTCACGTCAACGCCCTGCCCTTGCGGGTACACGGCATAGGCCTCCTTGGCGAAATAGTCGAAGTCCTGGTAGCGCACCCAGGCGATGCCGTTCTTGCCCCATTCGGGCCCCCAGCTGTTCATGATCTGGAAGGCGCCGCCCTCCTTGTAGTCATCGTAGCCGATCACGCACATGGCGTGTCCGCCGAAGCCGGCCATGCGGTAGTCGGCCTGCGTGGGTATCCACACCTCCCGGCCCTCCATGTCCTGCATGAAGCTGCCGCCCACCATCATGCCGATCACCACGGGCGAGCCTTGGCTCAGCTGCTGTTTCATGGCGAGCATGTCGGTGCGCTGGTCGTCGCCACTGTAGCTCAGGCGCTGGTAGCCCTTGATGCGGTAGGGCAGGGCGGCCTGCTTCTGGCTGCCGTCGGGCTGCTTGCTGCAGCTCTGGTCGGTATAGCCGAATTGGCTGAAGGGGAGCACGCCGCCCGCCTTCATGTTATCCATGGCGCGGTAGATGTACGAACCCTGGCAGTCGTTGCCCAGCTTGATCTGGTTGTACAGATAGCTCGGGCTGAACGTGCTGCTGTTGGGGTCGGTGCCGGTGGCCTGCGCCTGCACGATGGTGCGGGCCGCGTAGGCGCTCGCCCATGCCACGCACGAGCCCTGCTGCCCTTGGTTGAGCCGCTTGGGGGCGTACTTCTCCAGCGTCACCCGCTCCGGCAGCGGGGCGTTCACGTTGTCGGCCAGCGGCTCGTACACCTCGGCCTTGTCGTACAAGGCCGGGTCGAAGTTGGCGCCCCGCACGGTGAGCAACTGGCCCACCACGTTGCTGAGGCCGCCGCTGTCGGTGCCGCCGGAGCCGCCGCTGAAGAAGTAGTAAAGGCCGAAGAGCACCAACGCGATGATCAGCAGCTTGGGCTTCTTGATCAGGAAGCTCAGCAGCAGCGGGAGCAGGCTGCCCAAGCTGTCGCCACCTCCACCACCGCCGCCGGGGCGGCCGGGCCCGGGTCCGCTGGAACGTCTCTCTTGCCCTTCATCGGGCGTCATCCGTATCGGCATGGCAACGTATTTCTAACGGGCGGCAAATTACGGCGCGCAACAACGGTGCGCCGGGCAAGGCTGTGCGGCAACCGTTACCTTCGCGCGCCATGCAGCGCATTGCCATTCCTTACGGGGAAACGGGCCGCTTCAGCCCGCTTGTCACCGACTACCTGGGCGGCAACCCGGGCTTGCGCGAGCTGTACCGTTGGAGCCCCGACCTTCAGGGCCTGCGCGAGGCCGCCGCGGCCCGCGCCTTCCCGCCGGAAGCGCGCACCGTGCTGGTGGAGGCGCTGGAGCGGCAGTACATCGGCATGGACATGCGCCCCGAGGTACGGGCCAATCTGGATGCGTTGCGCAAGCCCGCCACGCTCACAGTCACCACCGGCCACCAGCTCTGCCTGTTCACCGGCCCGCTGTACGTGCCGTTCAAGATCCTCAATGTGGTGCGCTTGGCCCGCACGCTTTCCACGGACAGCCGGGCTGTGGTCCCCGTCTTCTGGATGGCCACGGAAGACCACGACCGCCCGGAGATCGACCATGCCTGGGTGCAGGGCCGACAAGTGGCCTGGCCGGGTGAGACCGCCGGTGCCGTGGGCCGCCTCGGCCTGCAGGGCATCGGGGAAGTGCTGGCGCAGGTGGATCCCCTGCTCGGCCACGGCACGCATGCCGATGCGCTGCGGGAATTGCTGCGCCGCTGCTACCGTCCCGAATACAACTTGGCCAAGGCCACGCGGCTGTTCGCGGATGCCCTGTTCGGCCGCTTCGGCGTTGTGATCGTCGATGGCGACGACCCCGCGCTCAAGCGCCTCTTCGCGCCGGTGATGCGCGAGGAGCTCGTGAACCAGGTGGCCGTGCGTGCCGTGCATTACGCCAACGACAAGCTGGCCGACCATTGGCGCACGCAGGCCTTTGCGCGCGACATCAACCTGTTCCACTTGCGGCCCGGCCACCGCAGCCGCATCGAATTGCAGGGCGACCGCTACCAGGTGCTCGATGGCGGGCCGTCCTTCTCCTTGGATGAGCTGCTCGCCGAGGTGGAGCGGCGCCCGGAGGATTTCTCGCCCAACGTCCTCATGCGCCCCGTGTACCAGGAGACCATCCTGCCCAACATCGCGTACGTGGGCGGCGGCGGCGAGCTGGCGTACTGGCTCCAGCTCAAATGGCTCTTCCAGGCCTTGCAGGTGCCCATGCCCGCGGTGCTGCTGCGCACCTCGGCCGCCTTCATCGGCGCCAACGACCTGAAGCGGGCGGACAGGCTGGGGCTTTCCGTGCCCGACCTGTTCAGGCCCTTGGAGGAATTGCGGCAGCGGCTGGCCCGCGACGGCGCATCCTTCGGCACGTCCCTGCAAGGGGAGCGCGCGGCCATGGAGCGCTACTACGCGGAATTGAAGGAACGGGCCTCGGCGGCCGACCCCACCTTGGCCGGCGCGGTGGAGGCCATCGCCCAGCGGGCGCTGACGGGGCTGGGCCGCCTGGAGGGCAAGCTGCTGCGGGCCGCCAAGCGGCAGCAGGAAGAGCCCATCGCGCAGCTTGAGCTGGTGCATGCCCACCTCTTCCCCGGCGGGGGACTGCAGGAGCGGCGGGACAATTTCATGCCTTGGTACGCCAAGGAGGGCCCCGCCTTCTTCGACCGGCTGCTGGACGGGCTCGACCCGCTGGACCCGCACTTCAGCGTGCTGCCGGAATAGCCGATCGCCGCAGGGGCAACCCCATCAAACGGACCGGGTGATCAGTAGGCCACACGGACGGCCTCCACGCGCAGGCCGTCGGTCAGGCGCACCACGTAGGCCCCGTGGGCCAGGCCGTCCATCTGCAGGCGCACGGGTCCCTCCTGCACGGTGGTGGTGGCCTGCACCAGGCGGCCCGTGGCATCAAGCACTTCCAAGCGGCTGCCCGGCGCAAACCCGTGCTCTAGGTACAGGCCGTCCGCGGCATACAGCACCGTGATGCCCGTGCGGCCGCCGCTGAAGAACACCGGCACCGCATCGCTCACCTCGCTGCCGCCGTCGTAGTCCGTTTGGCGCAGGCGATAGTAGCTCAGTCCTTGCAGGGGCGAGCGGTCCACGTCGGCGTAGTGCAGCACCTGCTGGCTGTTGCCCGCGCCCGGCACCTGCAGCACCGCGGTGTATTCCATGGCATCGGCGCTGCGCTCCACGGTGAAGTAGTGGTTGTTCTTTTCCGAGGCGGTGGCCCACTCCAGGTCCACTTGGTTTTGGGCGATGCGGGCGGTGAACGAAAGCAGCTCGATCGGCAGCGGGTTCTGCGCGCTGATGGAAGCGAGCGTCCAGTTGTTGGTGGCTTGCAGGAAGCTGCTCTGCACCGTGGCGGTGGACACGGTGCCCGCCAAGGCGTTGCCCGTGATGGGGCTGCCCCCGCGGTTTTCCCACAGGGAGCCGTTCCAGTAGGCCACCCGCATGTCGGGCGGGTTGGTCACCCCGCAGCTCTCGGGGTCGCGCCAGCTCAAGGTCACCGTGGCGTTGGGCGTGCCGCTGCTGCGGTCGATCTGCCAATGCTCGCAGTCGCTCACATGGTCCAGCGAGGGGTCGTGGGCCAGCCCGAAGGGATTGCCGGGCACGCCGCCACCCGGCCCGGGATGGCGGAAATACTCGGCCGTGAAGCCTACGGTGATGCCGCCCGTGATGCCCGAAAGCGATGCCGGCCGGTAGCTGTGGTCCTTGCCGATGGGGAAGGTGAAGTCCGTGTTGCCCAGCTTATTGAACGGACCATGTGCGAAGCTGGCATTGCTGGCGTTGATCGCCGTGGCCCCGATTTCCAGCGTGGGCAGCTCGGTGGCCGTGGTGAACAGGCGCCCTTGCGTGAAGTCCAGTTGGTGGCGCACGGAGATGGGGGCGGTGAGGTACACATCGCCGCCGGGCTTGTTCAGGTGCAGGTCGTAGAAGCGCTCGGAGGGGTTGTTGTTGCGGATGTACTGGTCGCCGCTGCCGTTGAGCACCACCGTGGTGAAGTTGTCCGTGAAGTGGTTTTCGTCCTCATTGTTGATGAAGTCGCCGCCCAGGTACAGGCTGCCGAAGTTGGCGGGGCCGGTCGCCATCTCCAGGTTGCTGCCCGTGTCGATGGTGAGGTAGCCCGCCACGTTGATCCGGCTGCCGGCGGCCTGGCTGCGCAGGGTGGCCTTCACCGTGCCATCGTATCCCCGCAGCTCCACAGTGCCGGCATTCAGGGTGGCGTTGGCCTGGATGGTGGTGGTCAGGATGTTGGCGCTGCCGGTATTGTTGAGCAGGAAGAGGCCACCCACGTCCAAGGTGCTGTTGGGGTCCACGGTGAGTTGGCGTACGGTGGTGCCGGTGGTTTGGGTCAGGGAGGCGCACACGCCGGTGCCACCGGGGTTGAGGCCTGCCGTCCATCCCACGATGCAGTTGGCGTTGGCCGTGGCATTGATCAGCACGTTGGTGGCGGCATCGGGGATGCGCGCATCGTCCCAGTTCTTGCACTCGAACCAGTCGCCATTGATGACCCCGCGCCACAGGCCGTGGGTCATGCCGCCGGGCAGGATGGGCATGATGGGCGCGGAGAGCCAGTTGTAGCCGCTGCTGTTGTAGATGGCGCAGGAGGCATAGGAGGCCCAGTTGGCCGTGTTGTCCAGCCGGATGATCCAGTCGCGCTGCGTGGCGGCCGTTACGGGGCCGATGTATTTGTTGAAGTCCGATGCCAAGGTGGGCGCGGTGCTGAAGCACTCCACGCCCGGGGGCAGGTTGCTGCGCTGGTTGGGGGTGACGGAGCAGCTGGCCGACCACGGGTTGGTGGGGTTGGTGCTGAAGGCGTACAGGATGGTACCGTCGTAGGTGGCGTTGTTTGCATTGGCTCCGAGCGGGGCCGTCCCGCTGTTCCACGTGCCGCCCTGCATGAAGAAGAGCTGATCCCCGTTCACGTTCAGGTTCACGGCATTGATGCCGCCGCCGCCACTGGGCGCATTCAGGTTGGTGCACGTCCACTGGTTGTCGGGAGCCAAGCTCACGATATTTCCGGCACCGGTAGTGTTCGTGATCTTGAAGGTCACCACTTGCCCGGCCGGTATGGCGGGCCCTGTCCGCCTCATCCGTACCGTGCCTTCGCCGTTGCCCCATTGGCCGGGGTTGCAGCGTTCGTAGCCTTGGTCGGTGATGATCAGCTCCGTGCCGTAGGTGATCTCCTTGAAGCAGAAGAAGCTCACTTGGTCGTCACCCGATGCGCCGCCGCAGGAACCATTGTTCGCGTTCACGCCCACCACCACCAGGTCGCCGGGGTTGAACACGGCCGGTGGCGAGTCGATGTCGCCGATGTAGAGCGTGGCGCTGCTGTTGGGGCCGATCATGAACGAGGGGTCGCTCACGCTGATGATGGTGAAGGTGACGTGCTCGGTGGGCTCCGGCAGGCCGTCCAGCAGCGGGGTTGCCGTGTAGGAGATGCTGGTGGCGGCCGGGCTGAAGGGGCCGATCGTCATCAGGCCCCCGACCACGGGTTGTGATGTGGTGTAGTCGTTGCCCGCGCCGTAGGTGGCCGTGCCGGTCACTTGTATGGTGATGCTGGCCGAGGGGGCCGGGGTGGTGATGGTGATGCTGAAGGTTTGGGCCCCTGCTCCCTCCAAGGCATTCACGTTCAGGGTGCCGAACTCCACCGTGGGCGTGTTGTCATCGTCCACGATGGTGAGCACATGCGTGGTGGCCGAACCGATGTTCAGCCCGCCGGTGACCCCGGTGATGCTGAAGTTGATGGTTTCATTGCCTTCGTTGAGCACATCGTCGATGATGTTCACGTTGAAGCTCGCGGTGGTGGCGCCTGCCCCCACGCTCACCGTGACCACGTTGGCCACGGCGGCCGGGGTGGTGGTGTAGTCGTTCCCGGTGCCGTAGGTGGCGGTTCCTCCGGTGATGGTGAAGCTGATGGTGCCGGCCGCGGCCGCGGGCGGGCTGATGGTGACGCCCACCGCCACGCTGCCCGCGTTTTCATTGTGGCTGCTGGTGGCGGCAGTGAAGTTCACCAAGGGCCCGGAGACCGTGCCGACCAGCTTGATGTCGTCAATTCTGATTTCTGCGGCGGTAGTTGTGTTTGACCATCGTAGCCGGAGATTCGACGTCGAAGGAATTGTCCCTCCCGTAATGGTGATTGGCCTCCAAATGGCAGTGCCTGTGCCTGTTGGTTGGGCAGGAAACGTCAAAGGGCTCCATATGATTCCATCCGTGCTGTATTCCACCACTAAATGCAGCATGTTAGATGCATTTGTGGTTTTGTACGCGCCGAAGGATAAGGAAAGGCTGGAATAACCGCCGGTGTTAATACCTTCTATCTGAAATGTGCGGGGCAGGCTCGTGGTGGGCAAATACACGTTCTTGCCCCCTGATGCACCTGTATATCCGGTTGATGGTTGCGTGTCCCTTGTGTCGCCGGTGCCGGAATACGTATACGTTCCTGAGTTCTGGAAGATGGTAGCGGCAATAGTTTGCGTTCCGCTGCCAGTTCCAATGTTCTCCGAGAAAATGGTCTGTGCCTTCGCGGTTAATCCTAGCAATCCGAAGATTGCCGCCACCATCAACAAAGCCAACTGCCTGTCTGGCACCAAGCACCGGGGAGTTGTGTTGACGGCAGGCTGCAAGTAACAACTGGTCCGGTGGAACATTCGCGTTTCCATGGTGGCTGGACTGTTCTGCAAAGGTGCGGAAACCTTCAACGAAGGTAATAAACCGATGGCTCGGAAGTTATCCGCACCGGTTGGAAAGCTGGAATGAGCCTTATTGGTTACTCGGTCACGCCCGGCTGGAATTTCCACCTGGGCGTGAGCATGGTGATCACGGGTTCGGCGTGGCCGTACTCACACTTGGTGCAGGGGACTCGGCTCTCGCGCTTGAAGCGGTGGCCGTTCACGCATTCGAAGGCTTCGGTGACCACGTTGGGGTCGTGCAGGTGCGGCCCGCCGGGGCCGGGTGCCGAGGCCTTGAACCCCAGGTCCGTGCGGGTGCTGCTCCGCAGATAAACGGTTGAGGTTTTGTTCTTGGCTTCACACTCGGGACAGGTCATGGCTGAAAGGAACGGATAGGAAGTTTTTGAATTTGGCTGAAGATAGGATTATTCGACCGATCGGCGGGGAACCGATGTTGCACGCCGCCGGGAAACGCGCTGTCGCGTAGCTTCGGAGCGTCCATTGAAAAGCTGTATCCCATGCGCATGACCCGGTACCTGCTACCCCTCGCCCTGTTGCTTGCGGCCCTGCCCGGCACGGCCCAGCCCTACGGCGATGGTTGCCACTACTTCCGCAACCACCCCTCGGCGCCGCCGGTGCCCACCCAGGCCGAGCGCGAGCTCATCCAGCAGGTCATCGCACGCAGCGACACCTTCGACATCCTCGATTACGATATCGCCATCGATGTCACCGACTATGCCGGGCAGCAGCTGAAGGCAGCCGCCACCATCACCTTCAAGGCCCTGATGGACGGCCAGGACTTCATCCGCTTCGAGCTCTGGGGCCTGGAGGTGGACTCGGTGACCGGCGACGGCGGGCCCCTGTCCTTCGCCCATGATGGCGAGATGCTGCGCGTGGACCTGCCCGCGCCGCCGCCGGTGGGGCAGGAGCAGGTGATCACGGTGCACTACCACGGGCATCCGCACCGCGACCCCGACTGGGGCGGCTTCTATTTCGAGAGCGGCTACATCTACAACCTGGGCATCGGGCTCACCACCATCCCGCCCAACTTCGGCAAGGTGTGGTACCCCTGCTTCGACTCGTTCGTGGAGCGGGCCACCTACACGTACCACGTAAAGAGCGCGGGCACCTATAGGGCGCATTGCCAGGGCGATTTCCTGGGCGAGGTGCAGCTGGGCGGCGATACGGTGGTGCGCACCTTCCGCATGGGGCAGCCCATCACCACGCACCTGTCGGCCATCGCGGTGGCCAACTACGCCGATAGCAACTACGTGCACGCCGGGGCCTACGGCGATGTGCCGGTGCGGCTCACCGCCAAGCCCGAAAAACTGACCGCCATGGCCGGCAAGATGGTGGACGTGGGCGCGGCCATCGATGCGTGCGAGTGGTGGTACGGGCCCTACGCCTGGGGCCGCGTGGGCTATGTGCTCACCACCGACGGCGCTCTGGAGATCCCCACCAATATCGCCTATCCCGATTTCATGCCCGGCCAGCCCCAGGCGGACAACCGGCGCCTGCTCACCCACGAGCTGGGCCACCACTGGTGGGGCAACATCGTGACGCCCCACACGCAGCAGGACATGTGGCTGAAGGAAGGGCCCGCCGAATACAGCGCGCATCTGGTGGAGGAATGGGTGGGCGGCCCCACCGCCCTGCGCAACACGGTGAACGACAACCAGCTGCGGGTGCTGAAGACGGCCCACGTGCAGGACGGCGGTTTCCAGGCGCTGTCGCCCATGCCCGACCCGTACATCTACGGCATCCACACCTACTACAAGGGCGCCTCGGTGCTGCACAACCTGCGCGGCTACCTGGGCGACTCGCTCTTCCGCCAGGGCATGCACGATGTGCAACTGCTGTACGCCTACCAAACGCTGGACGCGGCGGGCTTCCGCGATGCGCTGGAGGCCAGCACCGGCTACGACCTGCATCCGTTCTTCACCGACCAAGTGTTCGCGCCCGGGTTCTCGGTGTTCGTGCTGCAGTCCATGCAGGCGCAGCCCTCGGGCGGCCAGTGGACGGTTGAACTGCAGTTGAAGCAGAAGTTGCGCGGGGCCACCTTGTTCCACGAGGCGGTGCCGCTGGACATCACGCTGATCGGCGCCGACCGGCAGCGGCAGGAATACCGGGAGATGGCCGGCGGGGAGTACACCACGCTCGCTCTGAGCTGCGATTTCGAACCGGTGATGGCGGTGATCAACGGCTACGACCGGCTGAACCAGGCACGCATGGCGCACGAGCGGCAGGTGGTGCCCGGCGAAGGCGTGGCGGCGGCGCAGCCACGCGTGGATTTCCGCCTGCAGTCGGTGCAGGTGCCCGATACCACGCTTTACCGCATCGAGCACATCTGGGCCGCGCCCGAGGCCAACTTGGGCACCGGCGTGGACGAGATCTCGGGCACCCACTACTGGATCGTTGACGGCGTTTGGCCCGTTGGCACCGCCATCACCGCGCGCATCAACTACTCCGCGCAGCTGGCCAACTCCCTGGACCACGACATGCTGGGCACGGACGAAACCGGTGTGGTGGTGCTGTACCGCCCCGACCCGCAGGTGCCGTGGGAGGTGTACCCGGACCAGACGGTATTTGCAGGCCCGCTCACCAACGGCAGCGGCTATGTGAACCTGGACGCGCTGCGCAAGGGCCAGTATGCGCTGGGCAAGGCGCTGTTCACGGGCGTGGCGGAGGAGCAACGGCCCGGTGCCGCGCTGCAGGCATGGCCGGTGCCCGCCACAGACCGCCTGTCCTTGGCGGGCCTGGACAGCACCGGAGGATTGGTGCGCATCGCGGTGCACAACATGGGCGGCGAGCTGGTGCTGGAGACCTTCCGGCGCCCGCAGCCGGGCACCCCGGTGGTGCTGGACGTGTCGGCGCTGCCTGCGGGCACCTACGTGGTGCAGGCGGGCGGGGTGCGCGATGGCACGCCGGGCCGGGCCACGTTCGTGGTGGCGCGCTGAGGCTTGGGGCTATCCCTTGGCGCGGGGGTGGAAGCGCATGATGTTGCTGCGCAGATACTCGCGGTCCAGGTGGGTGTAGATCTCGGTGGTGGTGATGCTGGCATGGCCGAGCATCTCCTGCACGGCGCGCAGGTCGGCGCCGCCCTCCACCAGGTGCGTGGCAAACGAATGGCGGAAGGTGTGCGGGCTGATGCTCTTGCGTATGCCGGCCTTGGCGGCCAAGGCCTTCACGAGCTTGAACACGGCCACGCGGGAGAGCCCCGCACCGCGCGCGTTGAGGAAGAGGATGTCCTCCGCCTTGGGCTGCACGGGCAGGTGCACGCGCTCCTCGGAGCGGTAGATGCCGATCTGGCGCATGGCCTCGGGGCTCACGGGCACCAGGCGTTCCTTGTCGCCCTTGCCCACCACGCGGATGAAGCCCTCCTCGAAGTGGAGGCGGCTCATCTGCAGGGTGCAGAGCTCGCTGACGCGGAGGCCGCAGCCGTACAGGGTTTCCAGCATGGCCCTGTCGCGGTGCGCCAAGGGCCGCGCCATGTCGATGGCCTTCACCATGGCATCGATCTCCTCCACGCTGAGGAAGTCGGGCAGGTGCCTGCCGGTGCGGGGCCTTTCCAGCAGCTCGGTGGGGTCCTTGGTGATCACGCGGTCCAGCATCAGGCTCTTGTGGAAGGAGCGCACGGCGCTGAGCATGCGTGCCTGGCTGGTGGCCTTCAGCCCCTGCTTCACCTGCTGCGTCACAAAGGCCTGGAGGTCCTCCAGTTGAAAGGCATCGGGGGCGATGGGCGGCTGGTGTTCCTCGGCGAACGTGCGCAGCTTGGCCAGGTCGCGCAGATAGGCCTCCACGGTGCGGGGGCTCAGGCCGCGTTCCAGCTTCAGGTACACGCGGAAGTCGGTGATGGCCTGGTCCCACTGCATGGTGCAAAGTTCAGGACCGCACGCCGGGCGGCGAAGCGAAGGAATCGCCACTTTTGCGCAACATCATGCACATCCGGATCATCAACGGCCCCAACCTGGACATGCTCGGGCGGCGCGAGCCTGAGGTCTATGGCACGCGCACCTTCGCGGACTACCTGGAAGAGCTGCGGGGTGCTTTCCCCGGGCACGTCATCGACCATTTCCAGAGCAACCACGAGGGGGAGCTGATCGAGGCGCTGCGGCGGGCGGGCGAAGAATGCGGGGGCGTGGTGCTCAATGCGGGCGGCTACACGCACACCAGCGTGGCCATCCGCGATGCCTTGGCCATGGTGAAGGTGCCGGTGGTGGAGGTGCACATCAGCAACATCCTGGCGCGCGAGGAGTTCCGGCACCGTTCGCTGCTGGCGGCGCACTGCCGGGGCGTGTTGTCCGGCCTCGGGCTGGATGGTTACCGCCTGGCGGTGGATCACTTGGTGCGCAACCCGGCCTGAACCAGTGCGCGGGTATCGAGCTCGCTGAACTTGCGCCATCCCAGGATATACCTGTCGTAGGCGATGCTCCGCCGGTACATGCCGGTGAGGTCGGGCTTGTGCTCCATGCGCTTCAGGCGCTTGCGTTCGCGCAGCAGGCGGGGCAGCCATGCCGCGAACTGGGCGTGCGCCCGCAGCACCTGCCAAGCGTGGGCGCCATGGCCCTCCAGGGTGAACTTGGCGGCGGCGAACACGTCGAGCACGATGCGGTGGAGGATGCGGTAATAGATCCAGCGCGAATCGAGCTGCTTGGTGAGGACGGCGAGGCTGTTGCGGAAGTTGAGGAAGGTCTTGCGCGGGTTGCCGTAGCCGAGGGCGCCGCCGCCCACGTGGTACACGGTGGCGGCGCTGGTGTAGCCGATGCGCCAGCCACGCCGGCGCAGGGTCCAGCAGAGGTCAATCTCCTCCATGTGCGCGAAGAGCGCCTCGTCGAAGCCGCCCGCCTCGCGGAAGGCATCGGCGCGGATCATCAGGCAGGCGCCGGTGGCCCAGAAGATCTCGCGGTCATCGTCGTATTGCCCCGTGTCCTCCTCGGTGAGGTCGAAGATGCGGCCGCGGCAGAAGGGGTATCCGTTGCGGTCGATGAAGCCGCCGGCCGCCCCGGCATGTTCAAAGCGGCCCCGTTGGTGGAAGCTGAGCATCTTGGGCTGGCAGGCGGCCATGTCGGGATGCGCCTCCAGGTGGTCCTCCAAGGCCTTCAGCCAGCCGGGCGTCACCTCCACATCGGAGTTGAGCAGCACGAAATACTTGGCATCCACCTGTGCAAGCGCGGCATTGTAGCCACCGGCAAAGCCCTTGTTGCCGGGCATTTCGATCAGCTCCGCCGCGGGTGCATGGGCGCGCACCCAGGCCATGGAGCCGTCGGTGCTGCCGTTGTCGGCCACGATCACACGCGCCTGTCCTGCGGTATGGGCGATCACCTGCGGCAGGAACTGTTGCAGCCATTGCTGGCCGTTCCAGTTGAGGATCACCACTGCCGTATTCATTCAGCCGCCGCTCGTTCCCGGCAAAAATGGGGAAGAACGGCGGCTGAAGGACCCAAAAGAGGTGAACGGCGGGCGGCTCAACGTCCGCGGCTCCTTCCGGGGCTGGGCGGGGCGGCCGGTGCACTGCCCTTGTTGGGGGCAGGGGGTGTGGGGCGCGTTTGTGGCGTCGAGGGCCTCGGGTTGGCCGGTGCGGTGCGAGGCGTGCTCGGGGCCACGCGTTGCGGTGTGCCGGGTGACGTGGGCGGCACCATCCGCTGGGGCGACCGCTGTTCCTGCTGGTAGCCCTTGAAGTCCTTCTCGCGTTGGTCGCCGCGCATGCGTTCGCGCTGGATCCATCCGGGGTCGTTGGCCGGTTGCCGTTCGGGCTGGCGGTCGGTCTGCGTTCCTGGCCTGGTCAGCGGGGGCGCATCGCCCGCCTCGCGACGGTCGCGCCCTGCCGGAGCCGCATCGCGCCCGGGCACGGCATTCCACTTGCCGTCCTGCAGCTTTTCCGTGGCACCGTTCTCCGTGCGGTAGATGTTGCCCTGCCGGTCGGTGAAGTAGTCGCGGCTTTGCGGTGCCTTGTTGCGGTCCTGTGCGGTGCGGTCGATGGTGGTGCGGGACGGGTCGATGGTGCGCACGGCGGCGCGGCCGTTGCTCACCGAGGGCGTTACGCCCGGGCTGGGCCTGTTGCGGTAGAGGTCGGTGGGGCGCAGGTTGGGCCTGCCGTTGCTGCCGGAAGCGTCGTTCATGTGGGTCCAGCTGGGGCGGTGCCCATAGTATCCGGTGTTGCCATGGCCCGGCCAGTAGTGCCCGTTCCAGTAGTGCGGATGCCCGTACCAGGTGGCTATCGGCGGGCAGTAGGCGTAGGGGCCCCACCATCCCCAGGAGTAGGGGCGGTAGTAGCCGATCCATCCGGGGTAGAACCAGTTGTAGCCCCATGTGGCCCCAAATCCCCAGCCGTACCAAGGGTTGTAGCTCATGTGGAACCCCCAGGTGTAGGGGCGGGGATACCAGTACGAGTTCCACCACGGATCATATTGGAAGCCGGTTCCGTAAATCACCGTTCCGGCCTGCACATAGGAGCCGAGGTAGCCCGGGGTGTAGCCGGTGAAGACCACGTCGGGCGTATGGTCGTAGATGTACACGTAGCGCACGCGGTAGTTGGGGTCCGAGGGCGGGATGCTGTTCACCTCTGCGGGCACGGCGGTGCTCACCTCCCAAGGCCCGTCGGGGCTGTTCCCTTCAAACCACACCGCGTTGTCCACCACGTAGTAGCGTCCCTTGATGCGGAGCACCACGGTGCTGGCGTTCACGGCGGAGTACACGTCGGTGCCGTTGATGCGGGTGAACTCGGGTGCGCCGTCGTACGACACGGATACGGTGGTGGTGCGGCGGTCCACGCGGGCGGTCTGCGGGATGCTGGCATCGCGCACGGCCTCACGTGCGGCATCGGTGCCGGCCACGTGGGCCAGTATCCCATCCTTGGCCGAGCCCTCGGGCACCTGTGCGAAACCGATCGGCAGGGCATCGGGCGACACGTATCGCCACGGGCCGTTGCGCAGGTCCTTGGTGGCATACCAGCGGCCCGAGGCCAACAGGTAGTAATCCTGGGAGGGGATGTCCAGGAAAAGGTCCTGGTCGGTATTGGTGGCGTACATTAGGGTGCCGTTGCCGTAGGGCTGCAGCTGCGGCGGCCCGTTGAGGTCCAGGAGCACGGCGGGCTTGGTGGTCACCACGATCTCGGGCACCACGTCCAGGGTGCGTTCGTTGCTGTAGGTGCTGTCCACCGATGCGGCCAGCTCCATCACGTAGGGCGGTGCCTTCTTCTCGTTGCGCCACGGGCCGTTGATGTCTTGGGCGGAGTACCACAGGCCCGACCCGTAGAGCCAGTAGGCTCCTCCCTTGGGCCGCACCACGAAGAAGGGGGTGTTCACCACGCGCTCCATGTCGGGTGCGTTCATGGCGTACACGGGGTCGCTGTTGCGCACCTTGCCCTCCACGGGCTTCAGCAGGGGCTTACCATCGATGAATAGCAGGATGCCTGGCTTCTCGCGGTAGATGATGTCGGGCGGGGTGTTGTTGTAGGCGGTGGAAGCTTGTTTCTCTTCTTCCAATGCGGCCACCAGCCAGTCGATGGAGATGGGCGGCGCGTTGCGCAGGATGCCCGCCGAGAGCATGTCCTGGATGCGTAGGCGCTCGGCATCGTCGGTGATGCCCGGAAAACGGATGTCGGTGACCTTGAAGGCGGAGAGGGTGCCCTTGCGCTCCACACGGTCTACGGCCAGTACGCCGCTGCCCCACAAGGCGCCGAAGATGGGGTTGGCATCGCCGGGGCGTTGCAGCGCCACGGCGGCCCGTGCGCTGAAGCTCGTGCCATCGAAGGTCTCGGGCTGCGGCTTGAAGATCTGGACCTGGTCGCCGCCGGATGTGAAGGTCATGGGCCAGTCTGACACATTGTCCTGCCCCATGGCGGTTCCCGATACGGCCGCTACCACGGCCAATCCAAGAAGCCGTTGGCGAAAGGAAGCTTTGTTGCTCATCTGAAGGGCGGTTTGCTGGGCATGAGCCAGATCCATGCCAAGGTGTCTTCGTGTAGCCAAATGTCAGCATCGGTTCGATGAAGCGCGTTATAATTTCGACGAACGACTTGATTTCGGGGTCGGCACCCCCATAACTTGCGGTTCATTTCGATTGGATCAAGAGGTGAAGATCATGCGGCCAAGGTTGGTTTCTTCGCGATTCCTCGCGGGGATCTTGCTGTTTGCAGGGACCTGCGCAGGGCCCGTGTTGCCGCATGTGGATGCCGCAGTGCTGAAGCTCGATGGCAAGTTGCTGATCAAGGGCATGCCTTTGGACGGTGCCCGGCTTATCGTGGTGTCCAATGGCAAGGAAACCCGCACCATCACCGAGCATCTGGGGCGCTTCATGCTCGACCTGGAATTGCAGGACAGGTATCTGATGTCGTTCGAGCGGCCGGGTTGCGTCAGCAAGCAGCTGCTGTTTGATACGTATGTGCCTGAAGGCCATGCCGGCACGCGGGATTTCCAGTTTCCGTTCCAAGTGACCTTGGATGCCGCCATGGCGGGCCAGCTGGAGTATGCCGGCCCTGTGGGCTACATCCACTTCGATGAACGGTCGGGCGACTTCGGGTACAGTACGAATTATCGCATTGCGAAGGACCCGGTTCTCACACGCAAGTTGGGGCAGGCGCAAGCGGAGCTGGAGGTGGCCCGTCCCGTGGCTGCGCCGACCGCCCCGGTGGCATCCGTCGGCACCACGTGGCCATCGGGCGCTGGCACGTACGCTGCCAAGGCGGCCTGGTCCACGGAGCGTGTGGCCCCCACGGTGTCGCGTGTGGCGCCCATGGTGCATGTGCTGGAGGCTCCCGCCCATCAGGCGGCGGTGGCGGCCGCCGGACCGGAGGTGGCCAAGGAGGCGGAGGCCATGGCCATGGCAGCGGGGGCTGGGGCGCCGTCCGGCACGGGGCCGGAAGTGCACTGGAGCCATGAGGTGCAGGTGGAGCCGCGGCACGTCATCACCATCATCACCCGCGAGAGCGAAGGCCGCAAGAGCGTGTACCGCCGGGTGGCGGGCTACTATGGTGGCGTCACCTACTTCCGCAATGGTCAGCCTTGCTCGGCGGAGGTGTACGAACGGGAAACGGGGGAGCTTCCGGCCCATGGCCGGTAGCAGGGGCCGGTGGCCGTTCAGCTCCTTTCCAAGCACACCACGTTTTCCACGTGGGAGGTGTGCGGGAACATGTCCACGGGCTGCACGTGGGTGATCCGGTACAGATCCTTCAGCAGGGCCAGGTCGCGTGCCTGGGTGGCGGGGTTGCAGCTCACGTACACGATCCGGGGCGGTGCCATTTCGCGGATCCGGGCCACCACGGCCTCGTGCATGCCGGCCCGCGGCGGGTCGGTCACCAGCACATCGGGCTTGCCATGCCGGGCAATGAAGGAGGCATCCAGCAGGTCCTTCAGGTCGCCCGCCTCGAAGGCCACGTTGCCGATGCTGTTGAGCGCGGCGTTCCTGTGGGCGTCGGCCACGGCCTCGGGCACGATCTCCGCGCCCACCACCCGTGCGCAGTGGCGGGCCAGGAACAGGGAGATGCTTCCCGCGCCGCAGTATAGGTCGTACACCAGCTCGTCGCCACGCAGGTCCGCGAGCTGGCGCACCAGTTCGTACATGGCCAATGTCTGCTCGGGGTTGGTCTGGAAGAAGCTCTTGGGGTCGATCTGGAACCGCAGGGCCGGGAAGCCCGCATCGGGCAGCTCCTCGATGATGTGGTCGCGCCCTTGGAAGACGTGGATGTCGAGGTCCCAGATGGTGTCGTTCTTCTTCGGGTTGATGCACCAGAGCAGGGAGGTGATGGCCGGGAATTCCTTGGCCACGGCGGCCATCAGGGCCTCGCGCTTTTCGCGGTCCTCGTGCCCGAAGGCCAGTAGTACCATGATTTCGCCGGTGGTGGCGGTGCGTATGGTCAGGGTGCGCAGCCAGCCTTCATGCTTGCGGATGTGGTAGTGCCCCAGGTCGTGTTCGGCGCTGTACCGGCGGATGAAATTGCGGATGCTGTTGCTGGGCTCGGGCTGCAGCCAGCATTCGGAGATGTCGATCACTTTGTCGAAGCGCCCGGGCAGGTGGTAGCCCAGTGCCTTGCGGTCGGTGATGCGCTCGCCGCCCGCCAATTCCTCGCTGGTGAACCAGCGCTGGTCGGAGAACGTGTACTCGAGCTTGTTGCGGTAGAAACGGCTTTTCGGGGAGGCCAGAATGGGCTGCACCCCGGGGAGGTCCAGCCCGCCGAGGCGGACCAGGTTGTCCACCACCTCCTGCCGCTTGAATTCCAGTTGCGTCGGGTAGGCAAGGTCTTGCCACGTACATCCGCCGCAGGTGCCGAAGTGTTTGCAGAACGGCGTTTCCCTGTTGGGAGAGGGTGTTACCAGGCGCTGCAGCCTCGCTTCGGCGAAACTCTTTTTCATGCGGGTCACCTGCAGGTCGGCATGGTCGCCCGGCACGGCGCCGGTAACGAACACCACCATGCCGTCCACCTTGGCGATGGATTTTCCCTTGGCGGCCCAGCCGGTGATGGGCACGTTCTCCAACAAAGGCAGTTTCTTCTTCGCCATGCGTCGCTGGTGCTCGCTTCTTGTTGCGGGGTGGAGGCCGCGTCCTATTGCTTCTTGAAGCTTCCGGCCTTCCACGCCTGCACGAACTGGGCCCAAGCGATGGGGTTGAACAGGTTGATGGTGGGTGCCATGCCCTGGTTGTAGATCCGGGTGTTGTCCAGCGAGGCTTGGTAATGGGCCGCCAACCCGGCGTCGGGCGGCAGGTTCTCCATGCGCTGGATCGCCTCGGCGCTGTTGAGGTGTTTCAGCGTGCGCTGGTATTCGGTGTCGGAGAGGTTGAGCGCCAGGAAGGCCTCGCGGAATTGCTCTTTGCTGGGCCACGGGTACACGTCCAAGGGCTTCAGCATCACCGTGTCGGGCATCAGTACGTGGATCATGGAGTATTTGCTGTCGCGCAGGGTGTCGGGGATCACGTAGTTGCCGCGTTTGAAGCCCACCGCGGCGAACTCGATGGTATCGCCGGCCTGGGCCACGAAGCTGAAGTATCCGTACACATCGCTGATGGTGCCGCGGTAGCTGCCCTTGGTGAGGATGCTGGTGAAAGGCACGGCCTCCAGGCTGTCGCCGGTAACGACCACGCCGCTGAACTGCACCAGGCGGCGGTCTTGCTTGGATTGGCCGATCGCCGCCAGGGCAACCAGCAGGAAGGTGGTCAGAAGGGTGTGGCGCATGGCCTCAAAGGTAACGGCAGGCATGCGGATCGCGTGCCATTTATTGCTCCGGCGACGGCCATGAAGAGTTTGCTTCCGATGCAGGGATGAGTGTTAGGTGATTGGAGCTTTCCTGAGGGTCTTGCACAACGCCTCCCTGATTGGGACGGGAAAGCCAAGGTTGTTGTCAGTCCGAGCATCAGCGAAGCGGCGCTCCGCAGGACGCATGTCGTCCGAGGAGCCGAGGACAAGACAACCTTGACTTTCCCGATGGCGACTGGCAGCGCGAGTGCAGATGGCGATGGCGCTTGCCTCGTAACTTCAGCGTCCGGAACATGGGTGCCGTCACAATATTGCACACGGCCTGCGCACGATGCCTTCGCCGCACTACTTTGGCTCCATGAACCCCACCCGCCATACCCTTGCCATCGCGGCCACCTTGCTGTGCATCCCCGCCGTCGCGCAGATCACCATCTCCCAAACGGACATGCCGTCGGCCGGCGATACCGTGCGGTACCGCACCACCACCACCACCCTTGCCGCCGCACCCACCGGCACCGATTTCCTGTGGGACTTCAGCGCATTGGTCGCCGGCTTGGAGCAGGCCGACACCATGGTGTCGGTATCGAGCACGCCCTTGGCCTACCAATTCTTCTTCAACAACGCACTGCTCTACCCGCAGCACAAGGCCGACTTCGCCATGCGCGGCCCTTCCATCGGGTTCCAGCAATTTTCGCTCAGCAACCTCTTCGACTACTACAAGAACAATTCTTCCGGCTACCGCAACGTGGGCTTCGGTGCCAACGTGAACGGGCTGCCCACCTCGGTGCGGCGTGACCCGGTGGATTGGATCTACCGGTTCCCCCTCAACTTCGGCGATGTGGACAGCTCTGCGAGCCATTTCCAAGTGTCCGTGCCGTTGCTGGGCTTTTTCGGCCAAGACCAAATGCGGCGCAACGAGGTGGACGGCTGGGGCACGCTCATCCTGCCCGCCGACACCTTCCAGGTGCTTCGTGTGAAGTCGCGCATCAACCGCACGGACACGGTGCACATCGACCAGTTCAACATCGGCTTCGCCCTGCCCGAGCCGGAAACCATCGAGTACAAGTGGCTTGCCCAAGGCATGGATGAGCCGGTGCTGCAGATCAATGTGGTCGGCGGGGTGAACACCTTGGTGCGTTTCTACTACGACCCCGAGGACTTCCCCACGGGGACCTCCGGGGCACCCACGGCGGCCATGCCCCGCGTGTGGCCCAACCCGGCCAGCGATGTGCTGCACTTGGAAAGGTGGCAGGGCCGGGTGGAACTCACCACCCTGGATGGCCGCGTGGTACGCAGCCTCGATGCGGTGATGCCGGCGGGCTCCACCATGGACCTGCGCGACTTGGCCGGGGGCAGCTATCTCCTGAGGGGTATCACCCAAGGCGCCGTGCAGCAGGTGGTCATCACCCGTTAGGCTGAAAGGCTCTCCCGGGCGGCCTGCGCCAAGCTGGCCAGATGCCGGTATTCCCGCCGGGCCCACTCAGCCACCAACCGGGCATCCTGGTGGTGCACGGCCTGCACCATAGGATGGTTTTCGCGCTCGCCCCCGAGCAGGTGGAGCAAGGTTTGGCGGCCCAGTTCAGCCTCGCGCTCCAAGGGGCTGCCGTCGTGTACGGGCCAGCGGAACAACACGGCCCGCTTGATGTACTGGCCAGCAAAGGCCGTTACATACCGCAGCTTGCCCGGCAGCGAATGGCCGAAACGCTCGGCCTGTGGCAGGTGTCCTACCTCATGGGCCAGGTGAAGCAGCCAGTGCATGGTGGAGGAGGGGGAACCATCGCCGCGCCCTTCAGCATGGAACCAGATGCCGGTGAACCAGATGGTGCGCCCCACGGTGATGGCCCCGCCACGCCTGTACGCATACCACGGAGCGCGCAGCCAGTTGCGCCGGGACGGTCTGATGCGCACCGCCCGGAGCAGCTGTTCGTCCACCCGCGTTACGGCATGGAGCAATAGGACGGCCGCCTCGGTAAGCGCACCATCCGGCCGGAGCACGGCTACGTGGTTATCCATCCTGCCCTCCGTCACGGTCATGGGAATGGGTGCAAAGGAAACGGCGGCGCGCGGCATACGGCGGCCCTGTACCTTCGCTGCCATGGCAGGCAACAGTATTGGACAGGTATTCCGGCTCACGGGTTTCGGTGAAAGCCATGGCGCGGTCATCGGCGGCGTGGTGGACGGCTGCCCTGCCGGGCTGAAGCTGGACTTGGCTCAGGTGCAGGCCGAGCTGGACCGGCGAAGGCCGGGCAGCACGCCGCTGGGCACCACGCGGCGGGAATCCGACCAGGTGGAATTCCTCAGCGGCATCCTCGAGGGCATCACGCTCGGTACGCCCATCGGCTTCATCATCCGCAATGAGGATGCCCGCAGCAAGGACTATGGGCACCTGAAGGATGCGTACCGGCCGGGTCATGCGGACCTCACGTGGGAGCAGAAATACGGCATCCGCGACCATCGCGGTGGCGGCCGGGCCAGCGCCCGCGAGACCGCCGTGCGCGTGGTGGCCGGGGCCATCGCGCGCCAGTTGCTGGCCACGGCCGGCATCCGGGTGCATGCCTGGGTGAGCCAAGTGGGCGAGGAGCGGTTGACCGCAGGGCCCGATGCCCTGGACTTGGAAAGCGTGTACGCCAGCCATGTGCGCTGCCCCGATGTGGAGGCAGCCCGGCGCATGACGGCGCTGATCGAGGCGGTGCGTAAGGAAGGCGACACGGTGGGGGGGCGCATCTCGGCGCTCATCACCGGCGTGCCGCCCGGCTTGGGCGAACCGGTGTTCGACAAGCTGCATGCGGACCTGGGCAAGGCGCTGTTCAGCATCAATGCGGTGAAGGGCGTGCAGTTCGGCAGCGGCTTTGATGCCATCGCCCAGCGGGGTTCGCGGCACAACGATGCCTACGTGGTGCGCGAAGGGGCCATACGCACGGCCTCCAACCGCAGCGGCGGCATGCAGGGAGGCATCAGCAACGGCGAGGACATCGTCTTCGACGTGGCCTTCAAGCCCGTGAGCACCCTCATGCGCGACCAGTCCAGCGTGGGGCGCGATGGCGGGGCCATGCTGCTGAAGGCCCAAGGCCGCCACGACCCCTGCGTGGTGCCGCGTGCGGTGCCCATCGTGGAGGCCATGGCGGCCATGGTGCTGGCCGACCACTGGTTGCGCCAGCGGATGGCGCAGGTATAGGTTGGTTACTGCTTGGCCTCGTCCCGTTTGTTCAGGGCCTTCACCAGCTCCACCATCTGGTCCACATCGAGCTGCTTGCCGACTATCTTGCGCTGCTTGTCAACCAAGTAGAAACGCGGCGTGGCATACACGTCCCAAGCATCGGCATAGTTCAGGCTCTCGATGGTGGTGTACTTCGGAATGTATTTCCAGGACGCCACTTTCGCTTCCTTGAAGACATGCCAGGTGAGGCCCACGTTGGTCCAGTCGAGGTCGTTGTCCCGGATGAATTTCTTCCAGTCGTTGAACAGGGTGCTGTCCGTGGCCTTGGCCACGGAATAGACCCCCACGTCGAGCGGCTTCAGCTTGGCCTTCCAGTCCTCGTGGATCTGGGGCAGCACCTTCTTGCAGTGCCCGCAGTGCGGATCCCAGAAGATGATCAGCACGTACTGCTCGGGCATCTTGTACATGCTGATCCAGTTGGCCTCGGTGGTGTCGGTGAGAAGGATCTCCTTGGCCTGTGCGCCGATGACCAAGGGGGCTTGCTTGCGTGCGCGTTCGCAGAGTTTGTCCAGCTTCTCGTCGGTCATCCAGTCGGCGCGGTTCTTCTTGCCGTCCTTGGGGCAGTAGTAGGTCTGCGCCATGTGCACGAACACGGCATCCATGCCCATGATGTCGCTGGTCTCGTACTTGTAGGTGATGCCGTTCACGGCGAACTTGAAGAGGTCGCCGCCATCGTCCATGCGCCGGATCAGGTCGTCGGCGTATTTGTTGATGGTGTCGGGGATCTGCGGGATCACCTTGCCGATGTATTCGTCGAACTTGTTCTGGAACACGGGCGTGCGCAGGTTCCGCGGGTCCTTCAGGTCGGTGTTGTCCCAGAAGTGGGCGCGGTAGCTGTAGTAGGATGCCGTGCTGTCCAAGGTCCCGTCGGCCTTGTGTACCTCGGTGTTCTCCGGGGTCATGCTCATCTTCACGATGCTGGCCACCAGCGTGCCGGGGTTGCTGCGCACCAGGTCTTTCTGGTAGGATAGGATGTCGGCATCCAAGGTCTTCAGCCGCTCCTTGTATCCCGCTTCGGCAATGGGGTCCTTGGTGCTTTCCATCCGGACCTTGATCTCGTCGGCCTCCTTCCGCTTGTCGGCCAAGTGCCGGATATAGCCTTGGAACAGTTTGTTTTCCTGTGAGTTCACCACGGTGAGGTGCTCATTCAATGCCGCGGTATCGCTCTTCATTTCCACCACCGGCTCGTTGATGATGAACTCGAAGTATTTGGGGCCCGGCACTACCAAGGCATAGACACCGGCCTTGTATCCGCTGGCCCGGTCGAACACCGAAATGCCCTTGGCATTGGCCACCGCCGTATCGGCGTAGTACAACTTGTTGCCGTAGTAGTTGGCGAGGTATACGGTGTCGTTGGCCGTGCCCTGGATCGTGAATTGCAGGCGACGCTTATCCTGTGCCTGCGTCAGCGTGGCCGATGCGAGCATGGCCAAAAGGAGGAGGTGTTTCTGCATGGGAACCAAAATTAGGGGACTGGTGTAGCGGGGTCCTGCCGTTAACGATCCTTTGATGCTTTCGTGCGGGCTGCCGTTGCCCGGGTCATGCCTGCAAGGTCTTGAATTCGCTGGTCAGGTGGAAGGTGATCTCCGGGTTGTTGCGCCGCTCCAACTCCAACATGTATGCCGAAGGTGCCATGAACACCGGATTGTCGTCCTTGTCCATCACGATCTGGGACGTTTTCACGCGGATGAATGTGCCCAGCGCCTGCTGGTCATAGCTGGTGATCCAGCAGGCTTTGTGGGCTTGTATGGCCTGGAAAGAGCATTTGGCCCCATATTCATGCTCCAGCCGGTATCGGATCACATCGAACTGCAGTTCGCCCACGCATCCCACGATCTTCTTGTTGCCCGGTTGCTGGGTGAACAATTGGGCCACGCCCTCGTCGGTGAGCTGCCTGATGCCTTTCTCGAGCTGCTTGCTCTTCATGGGGTCCATGTTCACCAGCTCGCGGAACAGCTCGGGGGAGAAGGAGGGGATGCCTCTGAAGTTGAAGTTGGACCCGCCGGTGAGCGTATCGCCGATCTTGAAATTGCAGGTGTCGTAGAGGCCGATCACGTCGCCGGGCCAAGCTTCCTCCACCAACGATTTTTGCGCGGCCAGGAAGGCGGTGGGGTTGGCGAAGCGCACCTGCTTCTGCTGGCGCACGTGGTGGTAGTAGGTATTGCGTTTGAACTGCCCCGAGCATACGCGGAGGAAGGCGATGCGGTCCCGGTGGTTGGGGTCCAGGTTGGCGTGGATCTTGAATACGAAGCCGCTGAATTCGGGGGCGGTGGGGGCCACCACACCTTGGTCCGTTTCCCGCGGCCCCGGCGGCGGTGCTATCCGCACGAAGGTGTCGAGCACCTCGCGCACGCCGAAGTTGTTGAATGCGCTCCCGAAGAACACGGGGGCGATCTCGCCCCGGCGGTAGGCATCCGTGTTCAAGGGGTCGTACACGCCGTTCACCAGCTCCACCTCGTTGCGCAGCTCGGTAGCGGCATCCTCGCCGAGGATCTCCACCAGGCGCGGGTCGGACAGGTCTTTGAATTGCTCGCTGGCCGTCTCGCGTTTCGTCTTTCCGGCCTCGAAGAGGCGCAAGTCGTGGTCGTACAGGTCGTACACCCCTTGGAAGGTGGCGCCCACGCCGATCGGCCAGCTCAGCGGCCGCACGCGGATGGAGAGCATTTCCTCCAGCTCGTCCAGCAGCGAAAAGGAGTCGCGCCCCTCAAGGTCCAGCTTGTTGATGAAAACGATCACCGGCGTATTGCGCATCCGGCACACCTCCATCAGCCGCTCGGTCTGCGGCTCCACGCCCTTGGTGGAGTCGATCACCAGCACCACGCTGTCCACCGCGGTAAGCGTGCGGTAGGTGTCCTCGGCGAAGTCCTTGTGGCCCGGGGTGTCCAGCAGGTTGATCAAGGCACCTTCGTATTCGAACGTCATCACCGAGGTGGTGACCGAGATGCCGCGCTGGCGCTCGATCTCCATGAAGTCGCTGGTGGCGCCCTTGCGGATCTTGTTGCTCTTCACCGCGCCCGCCGTTTGGATGGCGCCGCCGTAGAGCAGGAACTTCTCCGTCAACGTGGTCTTGCCCGCGTCAGGGTGGCTGATGATGGCGAATGTGCGCCGCTTGGCGATCTCTTCTTCTTGCTGGCCCATAAGCTGATAAGGGCGGCAAATGTAGCGCCGCCCGGGGCGCACGCCGTTGCGCAAGGGCCTTGGTGGCCATGCTGGCGGATGCGCCGCCATGGGCCGCACGCCGGTTCCTTTTCAATCTCCCTCGGCCATATCCGCTAATTTCGATCCCCCGGACCATCAAGGGCCGGACCGTGAGCGCATGAAAACGACCCTGCTTTCCTTGGCCTTGGCTTGCCCGATGGCACTTGCCGCCCAAACCCCTTCTTACCGCATCGCCCTGCAACAGTGGGCCACGGGTTTCAATGAACCGGTCTGCATCGAGCATGCGGGCGACAGCAGGTTGTTCGTGCTCAACAGGACAGGGGTGATCAAGGTGGTGACGGACAGCATGCAGACGCTTCAGACGCCCTTCCTGAACATCACGCAGCGGGTCAACAGCGGATATGGGGAGCAAGGCCTCTTGGGCTTGGCGTTCGATCCCGGATATGCCGATAACGGCTACTTCTATGTGTACTACACGGCGGGCAGCGGGGCGGGTATGAGCAGGCTGTCGCGGTTCAGCGTCACCAGCGACCCGAACGTTGCCGATCCGGCCAGTGAGGTGATCCTGCTGACCGTGCAGCAACCCTACCTGAACCACAATGGCGGCGGGCTGAAATTCGGCCCCGACGGCTACCTCTACCTGGGCTTCGGCGATGGCGGCAGTGGCAACGACCCGCAGAACAACGCCCAGAACATGGGGAAGATGCTGGGCAAGATGATCCGCATCGACGTGTCCCAGCACAACGATACCTACGCCATCCCCGCGGATAATCCCTTCGTGGGGCGCCAGGACACCTTGCCGGAGATCTGGGCCAGCGGCCTCCGCAACCCTTGGCGCTGGAGCTTCGACCGGCTTGCCGGGGACCTGTGGATCGGCGATGTGGGCCAGAACGAGTGGGAGGAGGTTGACTTCTGGCCCGCCGGCGACAACAGCGGCCCCAACTTCGGTTGGCGTTGCCGCGAAGGCTTGGTGGCCACCCCGGGCGTCAGCCAAACGGGATGCAACGCCGCAGGTCCCTTTGTGGAGCCGGTGGCCGTCTTCAGCCACACGCCGCAGGGGTGGTGCTCGGTGATCGGAGGGTACGTATACCGGGGCACCCGGTTCCCGCGGCTGTATGGCAAGTACATCTTCACGGACTATTGCGCGGGGGATTTCATCACCTTCGGCGACAACTACAGCTTGGACACACTTTTGCTGACCAACAACAACGGACGGTACTCGGCCTTCGGCGAGGACCTTGCGGGCGAACTGTACGTGACGGACATGATCAGCGGGCGGATCTGGAAGATCGTGGACGGCTGCCCCATGGATGATCCGGAGATCACCTTCGACGGCGCCACGCTGACCTGCTCGGGTGCCAACGGCTGGCAGTGGTACCGCAATGGACAACCGATCCCCGGCGCCACTGGAATGACCTATGTGCCGGAAGCCAATGGTGAATACACAGCATTGGCCTCTTTCACCGGAGGGTGCCAATTGGTTTCCAACGCCATCGAGGTGCTCACCACGGCAGTGGGCGGGGAATGGGGTGAGAAGCCCCTGGTCTACCCCCAGCCTGCCGGAGATCAGTTGATGATCGAGATGAATGGCAGCCATCCCTTGTACATTGTGGAAATTCTGGACGGGATGGGGCGGACCGTGGCGACCAAGCGTTGGGCGGCCGGCGAGGGCAGCATCGCCATCAGCGTGGCCGATCTGGCTGCCGGTGCTTATGTCGTGACAGGTAAGGCAAACGGTGTGGTGCGTTGGGCCCAGACCGTGCAAGTGATCCACTGATCTTTAGAAGATTCTCAGGCAGGGAAGGGCCACAACCACATCGTACCGTGCGGTCTGGAAGGCAGCCCGGTGTTTGTTCCGGGGAGGAGCAGGCCCGGTGATGAAGGGGCTTGGGCGGCCGGGCAGCAATTACTTGGCCCAAGTGTGCGCGTAAGGCGTAGGCACATTCGTTGATGTTCGTAGGAATGTGCGCCTCCTTTTTGTGGCGTGTTCCCTTCTTTGTTTGACGCATACGGGTACATAGGGGATTGCTGCGACCCCGTCGAGGTCGCAACAAGATTGAAGGTTGAGCCATTCGCGAAAGACCAGCACCTTTCCGATTGAATCCCGGGAAAGCTGCTTGTGTTCCGGTCCATCGGCCATTCTCCCAATTTCTCTCGGGCACCAAAGGAGGCCCATTCACTTTCCACGTATTGAAAGGGCCGTTGGCTTAGGCCAAGGCGTTTGACATGGCCACTGGAAGTGGCATACAACCCATGTCGGATTCCCGCGTGACCTCTTCGATGCCAGGTATGGTCGCCTCCACACTATGCGCCAGCCGGACTTCAAGTCGATGAGATGAATCGGATACCGGTTATGGGGCTTCAGCGCGGTGCGACCACGGCATGGGCTTTTCGCCTTCCCCCAAGCAGAAGGGCCGCTCCTTCCGATGCATATCGGAACGGAACGGCCCTTTGCTTGGGATAGGGTCGTCGGCCTATCGGACGATCGTCAGGCGCTTGGTGGTCACCTCGCCGTTGACGGTGATGTTGACCATGTACACGCCGCTGGCGATGTTGCCCGGCAGGTTCAGGACGGTGTTGAAGCGGTCGCCGCTGTTCTCGAACTCCTGGCCGTAGACGTGCTGGCCATAGATGTCCTTGATGTCAACGCTGATGCGCTGGTCGGCGTCCGTGATGCCGTCGATGTTCAGGTTCACCTGTCCGTCACGCACGGGGTTGGGCCACAGGGTGGCATTGCCCATGACCTCCACCACGCGGTTGCCGGAGACCGGGTTGCTGATGGTGATCGTGCAGGTGGTGGGGCAGAAGCCGCTCCAGATACCGCCGACCTTGCTGCTGATCTCCACCTTGTAGGTGTAGCCGTTGATCAGCGGAGGAGCCACGCTGCCGTTCCATTTCAGTTGGAGGATGTACGTGGACCGTTCGAAGGTCTGGTCGTATCCCTCCCCGTCGTTGGTGATGCGGAAGCGGTAGTGGGTGGCACCCTGCACGGGCGAAGCGTAGATGAAGCTGTTGTTGGTGTTGAAGCTGCGCGTCTCATTGCAGGAGTGCCCGTAGGCCGGGGCCTGGATGAGCTGCGAGCAACCCAGCGCCAAGGTGCTGATGCCCGTTTCGCAACCGGTACCCCAGAAGGCTTGTGCCATGGGGCCGGTCTTGTCGGTGCGTACGCGTACGAAGTACTTCACGCCCGGCACGAGCGGGTTGGACACCATGTCCCAGAAGACCACGTAGTTGTACGGCCTGGCGATGCGGCGGATGAAGCCGGCATCGGGGTCGGCAAACTCGAACTGGTAGTTCAAGGTCTGTCCCAGGTAGTTGTTTCCGGCCTGCTTCACGGCGTACACCTTGTTGCCCATCAGGTTGTTGAAGATGCCGCACTCGTTGGGAGCGATGGCAACGGGCCCTGCGGGCAGGTTGAAGTGGTGGCCGAAGTCGTAGGCGGGGCTGGCGGGGCTGCCCGTGGGGGAGGTGTAGCCGTCCACGCTGTTGTCGAAGAGGTCGCGCAGCAGCAGCCCACCGGCAGGTGTGCGCAGCTCCCAGTAGCCGTTGCCGTTATCGCAGCACAGGCCGTCGCCGTAGGCATCCATCAGGATGAACAGGAACCGGTTGCCGTTCACGGTGGAGAGGCAATGGAACTCGTCGATGGTGACGTTGTTCTGGCCGGTGTAGGGACCGCCCATGGCCACCATGTCGTAGATCTCGTCGAAGATCATCCAGGAGGTTCCATCGCCGAGGTTGTCGGTGCGGATCACCACGCGGACGCCTTCGCCGCCCACATCCAGCCCGTTGACGGTCTGGCTGTCGTTGGCCCCGATCTCATCCAGCTCGCCGTTGGGCATGCTGGCGGTCACGGTGAAGGACTGTCCCTGCCCGGCTTCCGCTGCCACGGTGGGCAGGGTCACGTTCACCGATTGGCCGTATGCCAGGTTGCCGGTCCAGTTGTACACGTGGGTGGCACCGCCGGAGAGGCCGTAGGTGATGGTCACGCTGGTGAGGTTGTTGTCACCGTTGTTCAGCAGGGTCACCACGGGCGCCATGGTGGATCCGCAGAACTGGCCCGGGGCGATGTTGACGATGCCGATGATGGCCGCGTCGTTATGCGCAGGGTGCTCCACCATGGCACCGAAGCTGCCCGCCAAGCCGGAACCGCCGGTGTTGTACACCAGGAGCAGGTAATCCGTATTGGGGGTCACGTTCAGCACTTGGGTGCCGGAGGCGTTCACCACGCAGGCAACGCTTCCGCTGGCTCCCATACCGTTGCAACTGCCATTGTACAAGGCGTAGTCCAAGGTGGAGGCCGAGTACTGGTTGTCAAGGCTGTTGTCCAGCAGGGTCAGCAGGGCATGGCTGTACGCGCCGCTATTGAAGCTGAACCATACGCCTTGGACGGGCATGGTGCCGGAGCAGGCCGTGGGTGCATCCCAACCGGCGCAGGCATTGGTGTACGTGGCAGGAGTGTTGGAGCCATCGGCCAAGTTGTTGGCCAGGGCTTCCGCGCCGCTGCAATTGTCATTGGCCGGTGCCGCACAAGGGGTGGAGCAGGACAGGCTGAACGAGTAGGTGCCTTCCTCGGAACCGGCGCCGGTCACCACGATCCAGTATGTGGAGCCCGTGTTGGCCTCGAAATTCACCTGGCTGCCGCCGTTCGCACAACCGGGATAGTCGTCACCCATGGCCACGCACGCCAGGTTGTTGCAATCAACGCCCGTGAACACGGAGATCCGGGTGTCGAAGGAGGCGTCGCTGCAGGTGCTCACGGTGATCATGCCGTCGCTGGTGGCCTCGTACATGAACCATTCCGGGCCGGCAGTGGAGGCGGGGCCATTGAAGGCGCAGCCGTTGGCCGGCATGTTATGGCCCAATCCGGTGGTTTGGCCGGGCACGACCGAGCCGCAAGTGACCTCATTGGCATCGCATGCCTCGTCCGGGTGGTAGGCACAGGCCACGGTCCAGCTGAAGCAGGGGTCGTACAGGTAGAAACCGTCCGTCTCCAAGGTCATGTACAGGTCGGAACCTGTGGCCGTCACCGTAATGCCCGTCAGGTCCGTGGGATCGTTCGGGAAGGATTCGTTCTGGAAGAGCACCGGATAGGTGTCATTCGGGCCATCGTACACGATCAGCTGGTGGTAGGTGAAGTCGTCGATCAGGCCGGAGTTGAAGGTCAGGGTGAATTCACCCGTTCCATTGGAATGGTAGGCCCAATGCCGATCCTCAACACCCGACATGCAGTGCGACTCGTTCACGGCAGGACCGCCGCAATCCACGGCCGTGGGTGGCGGCATGTCCATCACGCAGACCGTGATCGGTCCGCTTTCCGACCCACGGCTCATGGCACGGATGATGTACGTGTTACCCACGGTGAGGCCCGAATATTGATACTCCGTGCCGGGCGTGTCGAAGCCGGGGCCGATCAGGCGGCAATCCATCTGTGCTCCGGAGCAGCCGTCATACAGGCCCATCATGTACACCTTGTCCGTGCGGTCCTGGGCCACGGTCACGATGTGTTGCGTGTTGGTGGCCTCGAAGCTGAAGAAGATGTCGGCCAGGATCAGCGTTTGGTTCACGCAGCTGGGTGGCAGGCCCGAGGAGGTGGCCCCCAGGTTGCTACCCACGGTGCCCGTGCAGGCCCCATAGGGTGAAATGGCGATCGGCTGTGCATTGGCGCAGTCGTCGTTCGTCACCGGGTCCACGCCGCTCTCGGTCACGCAGATGCTGAAGTTGCCTTCGGCCACGGACACAACACGCACAATGTAGGTGTTGCCCGCCACCAAGCCCGGTACCAACACCGGATTGGCGGCATTGCCGAACGCGCAGGCCAGCTCGGTGCCGTTGCATCCGTCAAACACCGATGCGTTCCATCCCGACTGGTTGGCGTCCGCCTCCAGGAACACGTAATGGGCATAGCCGGTAGCCACGAACGAGTAATACACGGCCGGCAGGCTGATGGCATTGTTGATGCAGCCCGACCCGGCCATGGAGATCTCGGGTGCACCGATCACGCTTCCCAGCACCGGGCTGCAGTTGCCCAAGGTGCCGACGGAGAGGGCCGTGGCATTGCTGCACAGCGTGTTCGTCAGCGGGCAGGCGTAGGTGGTGCTCACATAGCTGTCGCAGATCGGCGTTCCGAAGGTCACTTGGTAGGTCACCGCAGTGCCATTCGGGTACGGTCCGAAGGAGTACGTGCCCACAACGCCGGTCTGGGCGGGGCTGCCTTGGTTGTCCGTAACGGTCACGGAGGCACCGTCGCCCAGGTCCGTCACATTCACATCCACGCTGAACTGGAAGTTGGCGCAGTCGGGAGATACGCTGGTGCTCACCATCGGGGGCAGGCAGGGTGCCGGGGCCACGTCCAAGGTGTAGTCTTCCACCTGTCCGAACACGGAATTGCCGCACGGATCGGGGTTCGGTCCGTTGATCGTGTTGTCCAAGCGAACGCGCATGCGTGTGGTGCCGGCCAAGGCCCATGACGACATGTGGAAGCTGGTGCTCACCGAGTAGTCGTTCGGGTAAGTGTGGCCTGCCGGGTTATGGGCGATCACCACCCGCTCATCCGGGGTGAAGAGCAGGTCTTGGTTGAAGTCGACCCAAACTTGGATGCGGTCGGCATCGGCCCCACGGCTGATGCTGAAGTCGAAGTTGTAGGTCATGCCGGCCTGGACATGTCCCACCACGCTGGTGAAGTCCTCATAGCCTCCAACGGCGCTGGAGTAGTTGTCCACATCGGCAAATGCCACGCGGCTGATCTTCAGGTCGCTGCTGTTGGCCGTTGCACCGGCAGGGCAGTACCCCATGAAGACCGGGGTGGCGGCCCAATCGCTCAGCTCGGCACCGCCATCACAAACACCCTGCAGGTAGAAGGTGTAGGAGTTGCCCATGGTCAGGCCCGGGATGCTCACCGGCCCGTTGGCGGTGTTGCCCGATGCGATCGCACCGGCGGCGCCGGGGTTGCCCGAGGCGCGCAGCTCCCAATTGTAGCTCTCGGAGGAGTTGTTCGTCCAGTTCAGGGTGGCGGTTCCGCCGCTCACACCGGTCAAGGTGGCCACGGGTGCGAAGCACGTGGGGGCCTTGCGCACCAGGATGTCGTCCAGGTATTGGTAGAACTCATCGGCGTTGGAGTGCGATTGGAAGCCGATGTAGTACACGCCCGTGGTGGCCGGCGTGAATGCCACGGTGTTCGTGTTGTTTGCCGTGGTCACGTTGTGATCCGCCAAGGTGGTGGTCATGCCCGCCGCATTCGCGGCCGTACCGTAGGCTACGGCCAGCTTTTCCGGGTAGGTGGCACCACCATTGTTGCCATAGCGGTAGCTCACCTGGTAGGTCACGCCGCCAGTGAGGTTGATGCCCGGGGTGAACATCCAGGAGTTGGCGGCCTGGGCGCTGTTGTATGCGTACCGGGCGCTGTTGCCGGTCCATCCGGTCGGTGCAGCCACAATGGTCCACGGGTTGCCGCTGATGGTCTGCTGGGTCATGCAGGCCGGGAAGCTCAGCGAAGCATTGAAGTTTTCGCTCCAAGGCACGTTGACGATGCCGCAAGCCGTGGTGAAGGCCGTGGACATGGCCCACTCGCTAAGGTCGCCTCCTCCGCAATTGGAGCGGACATACAGCACATACAGCGTGGCCGGGTTCAGGGCGCTGGCCGTAGCCGTGGTCACTCCGCCCCCCGTGGTGCCGCTTTCCGTGGCGCCCGGATCACCCGGGTTGCCGCTGGAGCGGATCTCCCACTGGTAGCCGCTGGCGGGGTTTGACGTGCTGGCCGTCCAGCTGAGGTTGGCCCCGTTGCCCGTGATGCCCGAAACGGTGAGCCCCGTTGGGGGCAGGCAGGTGGGTGCGAGGTCCACATCGATATCATCCACCATGATGAAGTCCACATCGGCGGGGGAATAGGCATGGAAGCCGATGTAGTAAACACCGCTGGCCGCAGGGGTGAAGAAATACTCCTGCAGGGTGGCGGTGGGCATATTGAACCCGCCATGGTCATGGATCATGGTGCCCATGGCCGCAATAGCGGGAGAGGTGCCGTACTTCACTTCCAGGTACTCCTGGCCCCAGGTGGCCTCGCCGGTGCGCACCACGTACCGGAGGCGGTATGCCGTGCCGCCGGTCAGGTTCACGCCACGGGCGAACAGCCAGTTGTTCTTGGCCTGGGTTGCATTGTAGTAGCTGATGGCCGCGGGGCTGGTTTGCTCCAGTAGGTTGTTGCCCACCGTCCAAGCATTGCCGGAAACGGTCACCCGCGTCATGCAGGCCGGGATGGTCCCAATGGCCGTGGCGTTGAAATCCTCGCTGTATGGGAAGACGGCGGAGCAGGGGGTGGTGAAGGTGACCTGTCCCCACTCGCTGAAGTCGCCGCTGCAATCACCGCGCACATAGAACGTGTAGGTGGTGGTGGCGCTAAGCAGTCCCCCGGCATTGGCAGTATTGCCCGCGGTGCTTCCGCTGGCCACCGCGCCCGGGGTGCCGGGTGCGCCGCTGGTGCGCACTTCCCATTCGTAACCGCCCGCAGGTGCCGGGCTCTGGGCATTCCAAGAGAAGTCGGCATCGGTGGCGGTGATGTTGCTGGCGCTCACCCCTTCAGGGGTCAAACAGGCCGGCGGGGCCTGGATGTCCAAGGTGTAGTCCTCCACTTGGCCGAAGGTGGACGTTCCGCACGGGGCTTCGTTGGGCCCATTCGCCGTGTTGTCCAGGCGCACGCGCATCCGAGTGGTCCCCAAGGTGGCGTTGGCGGGAATGAAGATACTTCCCGTGATCAGGTTGTCGGTGCCCACCGGAACACCGGTGGGACCAAGGCCCACGAACAGCTTTTCGTCTTCCGTGAAGAGCAGGTCGTGGTTGAGGTCGATCCAAACTGTGATCCGGTCGGCATCGGCTCCGGCCCAGTCAAGTACGGAGATGGGGTAGGCTATGCCAGCCTGCACGGTACCGACGATGCTGGTGAAGTTCTCGTAGCCGACCAAGCTCGTGGAGCTGTTGTTGATGTCGGCGAAGGTGACGTTGTTGATCTTGAGGTTGGTGGCCGTTTCGTTGGTTGCGCCGGCCGTGCAATACGAAATGGTGACAGGGACTGAAGCCCAAGGGCTGAGGTCGGCACCTCCGTCACACACACCTTGGATGTAGAAGGTGTAGCTCGCGCCCTGCGTAAGGCCAGGGATGCTCACTGGGCCTGATGCCACGTTGCCGCTGGCCACGGCCCCTCCCGTGCCGGGCGCTCCGCTGCTGCGCAGTTCCCAATTGTAGCTCCCCGAGGCGTTGTTGGTCCAATTGAAGGTCAAGTCAGGTGCCAATGCGGTTACCGTCGCGGTGGGCGGGAAGCAGGTGGCCTGGATAACGGTCACGCAATAATCCTCCGCCTCCCCGTACGTAGCACTACGGCATGGGTTGGCCGTTGGGTTGTTGTAGTCGATCATCACCCGCATGCGCGTCGTGCCCGCAACGGCGCTGCCCGGCACGGTCACGTTCATCGTATAGGCACCGGATGTGCCCGTGTTGGTGGCCAAGGTGTACAGTTCACCTGCATCGAAGGTTCCGCTCTGGTTCCAATCGATCCATGCGTACAGATATTCCGAGCCGTCGGCTTGGATGCTTACGCTTAAGGGGTAGGTGAGCCCAGCGAAAACGGTTGCCCCGGCCAAGCCGGTATAATTCACGGGACCACCCGCAATGCCGGAGGAAGTGTTGTTGATGCCCGCGAACGTGACGTTGGTGATGTATTCAAAAGAGGCGCCCGTGAAGTTGGAATTGCAGTAGCCCGCACAGGTGCAAACGTTCGTGTTCAACGATACTTCCAACGGGGTGCTGTTCGCCGAGAGGCCGCTGTTCGTGCAGGTCACCTCGCAGTAATACAGGGTGCTTTGGGTCAGCGATGTCGTGTAGGTGGAGGCGCCGGTCCCTACAGGGTTATAGGTCACCCCGCCATCGGTGCTGGCGTACCATTGGTACGTGATGCCCGTCTCCATAAATGCATTGCCAAGCCCCAAGGTGAAGTTGCTGCCGCTGCAAGCCATGGCGGGCCCGGTGGTGGCGCCCGGGCTGGGTGTACCGGAACATGGCGTTGCCGTTACGTAGCTCAGCACCAAGCGGGGGCGTGTTGTTTGGGTTCCGGTGTTGGTTGTTGTGGCTGTACCGCAGCCGGTGGCCACGTCGGCCCGGTAGGTATGTTGCCCATTGAAGCCGATCAGCGTGCTCCACTGGATGGCAGGGTTGGAGGTGTATGAGGTGGAGTTATGGCATACCTCCACCAACAAGTTGCCGCCAGTGTACAGGAACGAATTGGTCGGGAACTTGATCTGGCCAGCATATCCTGATGGATACGAATAGGTCTGGGGGCCATACACGGCCGTGGCGCCGGTCACCCAACTATTGTTGGTCAATGACGTGACGGACGTATTCAGCAGGGAGATCGTGTATCCCGGAAGGCTGTGCCCACTAATGGTGGTGGCGTTGGCCACCCAACCGATCTCGGTGATCAGGCTTCCCGAACTGATGCCCGCGGCAGACAGTTCAGCGGCCGTATAGAGGTATTGTGCCCGCTGGGATTGATAGTAATGGCCCAATGGGCATGGGTAGGAGGTGGTGGTGTTCGCACCGATTGCCGTCCCGATTACCACGGTCGTTTGTGCGGCCAAATGACCGCCGAACACAAAGGCGAGCAGGATCGGGATCGTTCTCCACCACGATGTCCAGGTTGGTTGGCCAGGGTCTTTTCGTTTCAT
>DAOKZW010000023.1:10218-57835 GCA_035325445.1 Flavobacteriales bacterium | reverse complement strand
GTGGGGAATGACGGGACGACAATCGCGGCCAACAATCTTCCACCACATAACCACCCTTTCAATGACCGTTATCGCGATATGACTTACACTGGAGCTGGAGGGTTGGCGAGTGGTTCTGGCTATCCGGCAAATATGACATCATCGCTGGCGAATACAGCAGATAATGCCACCACGAACGACCCGATTCCTGTTCGTCAGGCGAGCCGAGCGCTGGTGTTCATCCAGAGCATCATTTAAGCGTCGGTTGAACGGCGTATTATTGGGATCCTAAAAACGGAGGGATCTGTACGCTTCGTTTTGATCACAGTTGTACGCTTCGTTTGGGCGTTTATATATGGGCGCCATGTGGTGCGCAACGAAAATTTCGAACTGGACCTGGGCATCGGGCTGAAATACCTGCAAGGCATCGGCATCATTGATATCCGTGCGGAGAACGGCCAGCTCGAAGGGTTCTCATCCCTGTCTTCTGATTTCCAGATCGACTACCAGAACGCCGAATGGCAGCCGGGGGCGCGGCTCACCGGCCGCATGATCGCCTTCCCCGACAACGTGGGCAGCGGCTTCGGCATCGACCTGGGCACGAACATGCTCATCAACGGCTCGTGGAAGATCGGCCTGGCCGTGGCGGACCTTGGCTCGATCCGCTGGAAGGGCAACGTGTACACGGCCAACGACGGAAGCTTGGTGGACCTGGCCGTATCGGGTTTGGACAACCTCGACATCATCAGCGGATTGGAGGATTTCGTGACCAACAGCGGCGTGCTGCAATGGGAGCGCACGCAGGAGCGGCGGCTGCCCCTGGCCTCCACCGCCCGTATCGGCGTGGGCAAGCTGCTGGGTGAATGGGGGGAACTGGGCTTGGATGCGGTGCTTCCGTTGAACAATGCAGTGGGCAGCCTGGACAGCCCGGTGATCGGCCTGGGTGCTGACCTGCGGCCCTTTCGATGGATCCAGTTCAGCAGCGGGGTGATGTTCGGAGGCGACATGCCCGTAAAGATCCCGGCAGGCCTCTCGTTCATCGTGGGCAACGGCACATGGGAAGCAGGCCTCGCCTCACGGGACCTGATCACCTTCTTCACCAGCCGCAACCCCACCCTGTCGCTCGGCATGGGCTTCCTGCGCTTCCGTTTCTAGGTCGCCGGGCATTGGTTTCCTTTGTGCATGCCCTTGCCCAAACCGCTTGCCGCACACTTGGAGGTGTTGCTTTCCGCCCACTGCGGCACCGCCACCGCCATTCATCACGCCGAGGAAACCTATGGCGGAAGCATCAATGACGGATACCGGCTGGACACCACCTCGGGCCGCTTCTTCCTGAAGGTGAACGAAGCGGACCTATTCCCCGGCCTGTTCATCTCCGAGGCTGATGGATTGGCGCTGTTGCGCTCGGCCGGGGAGCTCCGGGTACCCGATGTGATCGGGCAAGGCGAAGTGGACGACACCACCTTCTTGTTGATGGAGTTCATCCCTTCGGGGGAGGAAGGTCCCGGCTTCCAAGGCGATCTCGGGCGTGCCTTGGCCCGGCTTCACCGGCATACACAACCCACCTTCGGGCTCGATCGCGACAACCACATCGGGTTGTTGCGGCAGGTGAACACGCCGCACGACAAGTGGGTGGACTTCCTGGTGCAGTGCCGGTTCGAGCCCTTGGTGAAGAAGGCGCACGACAACAAACGGATCCATCCGGGCGACATGCTGCGCTTCGAGCGCCTGTATGGCCGGCTGGACGGCTGGTTGCCCGTGGAGGCGCCCGTCCTGCTGCACGGCGATCTTTGGAAGAACAACTACATCGCCGCCCCGGACGGGGAGGCCGTGCTGATCGACCCGGCGGTATACTACGGCCATCGCGAAATGGACCTGGCCATGACCAGGCTCTTCGGGGGCTTCGACCGGGACTTCTATGCGGCCTACCACGAAGAGTTCCCGCTGGAGCAAGGCTGGGAGGATCGCATGGACCTGTGCAACCTGTATCCGTTGCTGGTGCACCTCAACCTGTTCGGCGGCAGCTACGCCGACCGGGTGGGCGCAGTGCTGCGCCAATACGTATAGGCGAGGAGGCCCGACGGCCGGCCCCTATTCCCAGCTCGGTGCTTCCCGGGTCTCCTGGAACAATCCGGTGGCACCCCGCTTGCCGGAACAATTGAGGTCGAGGTCACCGATGCCGTCGGGTTTCACGAAATCACCCTTGCTGATGGTGATGGTGCTATCCGCGTACACCTTGTTCATGTAATAGCCATAGATGGGCAAGGCCATGTTGGCGCCCTGCCCCTTGTCGGTGCTGCTGAACCGGACGCTGCGGTCCTCCGCCCCCGTCCACACGCCGGTCACCAGGTCCGGGGTGATGCCGATGAACCAACCGTCGCTATTGTTCTGTGTGGTGCCCGTTTTGCCTGCGGTGGGGTACTTGATGTTGGCGTACTTGACCCTGTCGCCCCAGCTGGTGCGCAGGCGCATGCCGGTGCCCGACACCTTGCCGGTGCTCGGGTTATAGGCACCGTCCACCACTCCCTTCAGCATCTCCAGCATCACGTAGGAGGTCTGCGGGTCCAAGGCCTCCTCGGTCTGCGGCACCATGTCGAAGAGGGTGTTGCCGTTCTTGTCCTCGATGCGGGTGAACACCACAGGCTTGATGTACACCCCGTCATTGGCGAAGGTGGAGAAGGCGCCGGTCATTTCTTCCAGCGTGAGGTCGGCCACCCCCAGGCACAACGACGGGACCGGGTCCAGGTGGCTGCGCACGCCCATGTGGCGTGCCAAGGTGATCACCGCTTGGGGCCCGTACTGTTTCATGATCCATGCCGTGATGGTGTTCATGGAATTGGCCAAGGCGTATTTCAGCGTGACCATGCCCCCGTAATGGTTGTCGCTATTGGCCGGGCACCATTCGGGCTGGCCTGCCGGCATGGTGAAGCAGGTCTTCTGGTTGGGCAGCTCCAAGCAGGGCTTCATGCCCTCGCGGATGGCGGTGGCATACACGAACGGCTTGAAGGTGGAGCCCACCTGGCGCTTGGCCTGTCCCACGTGGTCATATTGGAAATGCTTGAAATCGATGCCCCCCACCCAGGCCTTCACGAAGCCGGTGCGCGGGTCCATGCTGAAGAGCCCGCTCTGCAGGAAGCTCTTATAGTACCGGATGCTGTCATTGGGCGACATCAGCGTGTCGACCTCGCCCTGCCAGCTGAAGACGGTCATCTTGGTGGGGGTCTCGAAGTTCTTCAGGATCCCCTTTTCGTCCAGTGCGGGCCACCAGTTGTCACAGCCTCCCTTTTCCGGATCGCAGTGGAACACGGGCTTGCCCTCCTGCTTGGTCTTCACGATATAGGCCGCAGGGCGTCCGCAGTTGGGGCACAGCTTGCCCGTGAGCACCTTGTACCTGTCGCTGCGCTTGCGCGCGGTGGCCATGATACCGTCCACCTCCTCTTGGCTCACGCGGAAGTCGAACGGCTTGTTCTTCTTCTTGGCGAGGTCCTTGAAGAACTGTGGCTGCAGCTCGGTGGACAGGTGCTCGCGCATGCCCCATTCGGCATAGCGCTGCATGCGGCGGTCGATGGTTGTGTACACCTTGAGCCCATCGGTGTAGATATCGTAGGGCGATCCATCGGGCTTGGCGATCTTGAGCTTTCCGGTCTCCGGGTCCTTTTCGCTGAACAGGCGCTGGAGTTCAGCCCGCAACACCTCCCGCAAGTACGGTGCCGGCCCCTCGGTATGGTCGATGCGCTGGAATTCGAGCCCCAAGGGGAGCAGCTTGAGCGAGTCGTACTCGGCCCGGGTGATCATACCCTGCTTTTCCATCTGTTTGAGGACCACGCCTCGCCGGGTTTGTGTGGCCTCCGGCCTGCGCAGCGGGTTGAACAGGGCGGGGTTCTTGCACATGCCCACCAGCATGGCGGCCTGTTCCATCCTCAGCGAATCGGGCGTGGTGTTGAAGTACACACGCGCAGCGGAGTTGATGCCCACGGCCTGGTTGATCCAGTCGAACCGGTTCAGGTACATGGCGATGATCTCGTCCTTGGTGTACTCGCGCTCCAGCCTTGCGGAAATGATCCATTCCTGGAACTTCTGGAAGACCCTTCCGATGATGTCGCGTTTGGCATCGTGGAAGAGCATCTTGGCCAACTGCTGGGTAATGGTGCTGGCCCCTCCCTTGCGGCCCATGTACACGGCGGCCCGCACGGTGCCCCGCACGTCCACGCCGCTATGCGCGCGGAACCGCTCATCCTCGGTGGCGATCAGCGCGTCCACCACGTGGGGACTGATGCGGTCGAAATCCACGGGTATGCGGTTTTCCTTGTAATACTGGCCCATGATGGTGCCATCGCTGAACAGCACGGCCGTGGCCAGGTCGCTTCGCGGGTTCTGCAGCTCGGTGGTGCCGGGCAGGTCCTTGCTGGATGCGGCCAACAGGAGCATGGTAAGCAACCCCAGCACGGGCCCCAGCACCACCAGCCACCAAAGGAGGTAAAGGCCTTTTCCCGTCTTGCTCTTCTTTTTCCTGGTACCCATCTGTTCGGCTCAACGTTGCCGCGGTTCCTCCACGCTTATGCCCACATCGATCACCCCCGGGAGCTCTTCGGTGCGCATGGCCTGTTCGAGCGTGATGACATAACGCCCCTGTCGGGGAAATCTGTTGTTCATCTTGTACAGCACGTGCGCCTGAAAGCGGTCGCTGAAGATGAATCCCGTGCCTTTTCCGTACCAGCGCCCGTTGGGGTCGGCCAGGGTGCACTCCACGGTATCCGTGAAGAGCCTTCCGCCGGGCCCTTCCAGCGTGGCGAAGAGATAGATGTTGCTGAACGGATAGTCTCCCGTGTGGCGGATATCGAGGAAGATGTTCCGCTGCGCGACGGTATCGGTGACATCAAAGGCAAACTGCGGCTTCCATGACCGGTGCCAGTTGCCGTCCGGCACCGGGGCATCCTCCTGGTACACCACATGGCCGGCACAGCCGGCCAGCAACAGGCCCGCCACCAAGGCGATCAATGCCTGTGTCTTCACGCGTCGCTGGGCTTTGGTGCGTTGCCTGCGGGAGCCGCCCCATCGCGGCGGGGTCCCTTTCGCCTTCTTCCGCGGGCATCGCGGCTGCGTTTTTCGCCCGGAGCGCCGTTGGGCGGGGGGCCCTGCGGGGCGGCCTGCTTGGGTCCGTTGTTGCGCTTGCCTTGGTGGGTACCGCCTTCCGCGGCCGCCCGTTGTTCCCCGGGCTTCTTTTTGCGGTTGTCGCGGCGACGGCGTTTGCCACCGCCCTTCATCATCTTGTCGAACCGGGACAGCTCGTCCGTGCCGTCGATCACGTTCTCATAGTCGGTTGCCGGCTCATCCACGGCGGTGGTTGCCTGTTCCTCGGCCATGTGCAGGTCCACCTCGGGTTCCACGCCCAGTTTGTTCTGCGCCAGGATATCGCGCACGGTATCCACCGGAAAGGAGGCCATGGCCATGGGCTCGCCCGGTTTCTTGAACATGTACCACATGCGCTCCTTGAAGATATCGGTCTTCATGTGGACCCCGGTGCCCTGCCGGGTCTTGAGCTTGGCGTTGGGCGATGGATAGCTTTTGATGGCCTCCATGTACATGTCCAGCTCATAGTTGAGGCAGCACTTGAGCTTTCCGCAGAGGCCGGCCAGCTTCTGCGGGTTAAGCGCCAGCTGCTGGTAGCGTGCCGCACTGGTGGTCACGCTGCGCAGGTCGGTGAGCCAGGTGCTGCAACACAGCTCGCGGCCGCAGGGACCTATTCCGCCCAAGCGCGCGGCCTCCTGGCGGGCACCGATCTGTTTCATGTCCACCCGCACCTTGAACTCGTTGGAGACCTTTCGCACGGCCTCGCGGAAGTCGATCCGCTCATCGGCCGTGTAGAACACCGTGGCCCGGCTGCCGTCGCCTTGGTATTCCACGTCGCTCACCTTCATGTCCAGGCCCGCCTCCTTGCAGATCCGCCGGGCGCCCAGCATGGTTTCGTTCTCGCGTTCGCGGGAAGCGTGCCACTTATCGATCTCCTCCTGCGAGGATTTGCGCAGCACCTTGCGCAGCTCGAAGGTGTCGGTGTTGCCGTTCTTGCGCAGCATTTGGGCGCGCACCAGTTCCCCGGCCAGGCTCACCGTACCCACATCATAGCCGTTGGCGGCCTCCACGGTCACCACGTCGCCGGCCATCAGGGCCAGCCCGTTGGGGTTGCGGTAGAAGCCTTTGCGGATGCTCTTGAAGCGGACCTCCACGGCATCGAACGGCGCTTGGCCGCCGGGCAGCGGCACCCCGGCCAACCAATCGTTGACCTCCATCTTCCCGCAAGCTCCCTTGCCATTGCAGCCGCCCTTTCCGCCGCCACCGTTCGAAGCACAACCCGTACAAGACATTGGCGCGAAGATAAAGGGTGGGAATGCCCTGTTATCCCATGGCCTCCCGGCATTTCCACATCCGATCCTTCACCGCAGGCGAAAAAGCGCCTCTCCGGCCGGTTCACGCCACCGGCTCCCGGGTCCGCAGGAGGTCACCCAAGCGGTAGCTCAAGTCCATGAACAACACCTTGGGATTGGCATTGCGCTCCAAGTGCCGGTGGGCCTCTTCCAGCTCGGCATGTATGCCCTTCAGGTTATGCGCGTTCAGCAAGTTGCTGAACTTGCGGACGAATTCCATCTCTTCACCGAAGGCGGCCACCAGCTGGGGAAGGTCCTGCCATTGCAGCATGCACTGCCTCATCATGTACAGGGCGTAGCGGATCAGGCTCTTCTGCTTCTCGCGCCCCATTTTGGCGAAGGCCTCGGCACGTTCCACGTTTTCGCCCACCTTGTTGGCATAGCTGTTGCGGAGCCAATCACGGAAGAAGCCGAAGATCTCCTCTTCCCGCCCCTCGGCCATGGCGTACGCCTCCAACAGGTCGCCTTCGCTGCGCGCCGCAATGCCCCTGATCACCTCGCCCGACAGCTCGGGGAAGCGCTGTTGCAGGGAGGCACCCACCTCGCCGGGATCCAAAGCGGGCACCTTCACCAGCTGGGTGCGGCTCAGGATGGTGGGTAACATCTGGTCGTTGGTGTGGCCGGCCAGCAGGAACACGGTTCGGGGTTCCGGCTCTTCCAACACCTTCAGGATCTTGTTGGCCATGTCCGGGCCCATCAGTTCGGGCAGCCACACGAGCATCACTTTCCAGCCGCCTTGGTACGCCTTGAGGCTGAGCTTCCGGAGTATCTCGGCGGCGATGTCCACCCCCATGCGCAGCTGCTTGTTCTCCCCCTTCAGGGTCTCGCGCCACATGTCGGCATCCAAGTAGGGATCTTCAAGCACGGCAGCCCGCCAATCGTCCAGGTAGTAGTCGCAGGTCCTCGGCTTCTTGTCGATGAAGAAGATGGGGAAGGCCATGTTCAGGTCCGGGTGGGCCAGCTTGGCCATCATCTTGCATGAGCTGCACTTCCCGCAACTGTCGCCCTCCCCGGGGTTTTCGCACAGCAGGTAGGTGGCATAGGCCAGGGCCATGGGCAGCACGCCGCTGCCGCGCGGACCGAGGAAGAATTGCGCATGGGGCACCCGCCCCTCACGGATATTCCCGATCAGCCGCGCCTTCAGCGTGGCCTGTCCGATGATCTTGTTGAATTGCACAGGACAAGTTTACGGCAAGCCCGGGGGAGGACCGCCCGATCGGGCAGGCCGGTCAGCGGGTAAGGATAAAGCGCCCGGCCTTTTGGCCATCCACCACGGCTATGTACAGCGCGCTGCCCAATGGGGCGAAGGCAACGGCCTCGCTGCGCCCCGCTTGGCTGCGCACCGGTTGGCGCAGCACCAGGCGCCCTTGGGCATCATACACCTGCAGCTCGTGCAGCCCAGCGGGCAGGCCCAGCAGGGACAGGCCTTGGGTAGGAGACCAATGCACCTGCAAGGCGGTGCCGGGCCCGGTAAGTTCCTCCCAGCCCAAGGTGCTGCACTCGTGGGTGTAGTCCGTGCCCAGGTAACGGACAAGCCCGCGGCCCAGCGTGGCGGGCGGCGACATGGACATATAGAGGGTGTCGTGATAGAAGGTAAAGGTGGAGGATTCAAAGTCCCCGTACAGTTCGGGCTGGGCGAGTGTGCAGAAGTTGGTGCCGTCCCAACTGGCTATGCCGGGGGTGGGCAAGTGATTGACGAACCGTACTCCGCCTGCCAGGAACAGACGGTCCTGGTAGACATCCAGTCTTTGCACCACTGGGGTATAGAAGTCGGAGTAGTTGTACATCTGTATGCCGCCGGCCTCGACGCTGAGCCCGTACCATTGCTGCCCGTCCCAGCGGATCACTCCTTGGCCGGGAGTGGTGCTACTGAAGTGGATGGCCCCGCCCATGTACAGGTTGTCCTTGTACACTACCAGATCGCCCGCACTATCGAAGCCGCCGCTTGCACAACCGTTGCATACGGGTATCCAGGCGCTGCCGTCGTACTGCATCATGTTCCGGAACGAGGGGGACAGGGTGGTGAAAACGCCGCTCACCACCAGCCTGCCCTGGAAGCGGGTGATATCATTCATGTAGGGTGGGCCGTACTGCATCAGGGGCCAGTTCGGCAGGGGCTCCCAATGGCCGCCCACGCGCTTGGCCGCCCCCTCGCAGAATTGCCCATCGGCGTAGCGGAACACCCCCATCGCGTAGAGCTCCCCGTCCACGACCCTAAGCTTGCGCACAGGACCCGGCCCCAGGTCGCCGTATGGATGCCAAGCCCCGTCCGCGTATGCGGCTATGCGCACCAGGGTATCCTCGTGCATCCACTCAAAGCCGCCTCCCACGATCAGCGTGTCCCGGTACACCACCGCGGTGCGCACCACATTGCCGAAGAGCCCCAAGGTATCCCACTTTAAGCCATCGTACCGGAACAGGGGCTTGTAATAATGGCCATCGAGGATCAGATAGCCCTCTCCGCCCACCAGCAGCCAATCATGCACGGTGTCGTTATAGCAAATATGGGCAGCCCATTGGTCCAGTGGCTGCCCCGCATCCGCCCAGTACTGGGCGGATGCGGGGCCGGGCCACAGCAGGGCGCCCGCCAGGGCGAAGACCAAGCTTCGGGGTTCCAGGTTCCACATGGCTCAGCGGTTGACGATGAACCGGGCGGCCTGTTGGCCGTCCACAACGGCCAGGTACAGCGCGCTGCCCGGCGGGTCAAAGGGGATGGTGCCGGTGTGGCCCGCCATGCTTCGTGCTTGTTGGCGCAGCACCAAGCGCCCTTGGGCATCATACACCCGTAGCTCGTGCGGCCCGTCGGAGAGGCCCAACAGGGCCAGGCCCTGGTCAGGAGACCAGCATGCTTGCAGCCCTTCACCTTCCTCCGGTACTTCGGTGATGCCAATGGTCAGTTCACTGCAGAAATGGGTGATGAAGCCATCGGTAAAGCCCCCGGCCGAACCATCGTAATTGTAGTGCGGGTTGAACAAGTAACCGGCATCCTCGGTGCCATCCAAGGGGAAGTAATTGCCCGGGGCATTTTCGGGCATGGAGGTGTAGCCCACCGCATAGGTAGCCCCGCCCAAGTAGGTCAAGGCCCGTATGTTCTGGGGCTGCTGCAGCCCGCCTGCCTGCCCCCCGAACAGGGTGGCCCATACGCGTTCCATGCCGGGGTTGAAACGCACCAGGAAAGCATCCTGGTCAAGGTCGTCCTGGTCCGGCCCATAGTCCGGCTGGAAATAATGCCCGGCCCATTGGAGCGGGCCAAAAAGGGCATCGTTCGTATAGCCTGCCACGGTCAGGTTATGGAGGTCATCCACGGTCAGGCAATAAGGCGAGTGATTGGCCCCGCCACCCAGGTAGGAGATCCACAAGGCATTGTTGTATCCATCCTCAAACCGGGCAATGAATCCGTTGTTTCCCGAGGCGTCCGTTAGATCATCATTCCATCCCCAACCGGCCACCAGGTCCATTTCGCCGCATCGTCCTGTCAGATACAGGTCCTTGTTCAAGGCCATGCCCTGCGGGGCCAGGAAATCGTTGTCGGGGCCGCCCAAATAGGTGGCCCATGCGATATCGCCTGCATAACTGAACTCGGTGATGAAAACATCCCAGCCCCCATGGTATCCTTCGGCATGGCTTTGGCCCGGTGCATTGGCCAGCACGGCGATGTTGTTGCTCGCGGTATTTCCCGCCACCACGATACGGGTGGAATTGGCCCGCACCACGGCCATGCTTTCCGTGCCGGTGCCGCCATGGAAGCGGCTCCACTCGATGTTGTCCGCGGTATTGAACAAGGTGACGAAGGCATCCGTGTTGCCGCTGTAATCGTTGGGGTCGGCACCGGGCAGGCTTCCTTTCGTGGTGCCGGATATCACCAGTTGCGCGCCGTTCCTGCCCACATCGATGCCTTGGATGGATACCCTTTCAGCACCGAAGAAGGTGGACCACTGGAGCTGTCCATATTCATTATAGCGCGCGACAAAACCCTTCTGCTCGTTGTTGTTGTTGGTCCCCATGTTATATGCCCCCGGCAATGCCACTGTATGGAACCCGGCCTCGTCCGTGGTCCCGGCCAGGTAGATGCGCGTGGGGTTGTTCTTGATGGCCACCCCGGCCACGGAAGTGGAGGCGAAGTCAGTCCCCCCACTCTGCGAGGTGCCCCCGTGGAAGACCGTCCACAGCAATTGGTGGCTTGGGTTGAACTTGGTGAGGGTGGCCACGCTGGCCCCTTGGACGGAGGTGTTTGTGCCTTGTCCGTGTGGAAACTGCATCCACCCTGACTCCGTCCGGCCCGCCACGTAGAAGTTGCCGTCGCTGTCCGGCTTGATGTCGGTGGGCATATCGAAACCCGTGCCACCATAGTAGGTGCTCCAGCACAGGCCGTACTCGTCGTACGTCTCCGCCACGCCCAAGGCCGGCGGGCCGATCAGGAAGACCAAGGGTTTGCCGTGGTCAAAGGCATCAAAATCGAAATAGGCCCGCCCGATGTTGTTGTTGGCATAATAGGTGGCGGTCCAGTTCACGGGCAGGATGGTCCCGTTGGCGTCCACCTGGTAGGCCATGGCCTGGGGCAGTGTCACCCACTTGTCGGCCAGCAGCAGTCGCAAGTTTCCGTACAGGTCCACGTCCAGGTAGTCCTGTCCCTCAAACTGGAGGGCGATCTCCTTGGGGTCCCCGCCGGGATTGACCACAAAGGCGAGTTTCTGCCCCAGCCTGCCGCTGTATATGTGCATGTCGATGGAGTCATAGATCTCCGGGTAGATCACCCGATGGTATGGATGCACGTATTCGGCACCATTGGGCCCACAGCCGGACAGATAGAAGTGTGCATACTGGTCCTTCATCATCCAGCTGATGGGTTCCGGCGCATTGGCGGTAGGCCCCACACAGGTGATGTCCAACCGGCGCAGGGTATCAACCTGGGCAACCGTATCACGTGTGGCCACCACCAGGGAAAAGGAGGCATCCTTACGGAAAAAGGCCCTTGGCATGGCCCCTGTGGTATAGAAGCTCACGTCGGGCACGGTGTTTCCTTGGTCGTCCGTCACTTGCCCCATGTTGGGCCAAATTCCGTATGAAGCCTTCAGGTTGTCATTGAAGGGATCGGGCGGGATGTATTGCGCCGAGGCGTTGAAGGCCAAGCAGGCCGCGATCAGGAGTAGGGGGGGGGGGATGTTTCATCGTTTTGGGGTTTTTATTGGGTGCTTAAAGCTATACATATTTTTTTACAACAACAAAACATGGCTATGCAAAAAGCCCCGGGCCTGTGGTGCCGGGCTTTTGCATTCAATGTAACCGCCTGATTACTGGACCGGATACTTCGGCGTCACCCCGGTGTTCTTTAAGAATCTGTTTGGAATCTTTTGATAGTGAGCCTGATCACATCGGGCTATTGAAAACCAATGAGTTGCCTGTATGCATGAGCCGTCGTTGATCGGTGTTTTGCAGCATGAAGCAGCAACAGTCCAAGCGCAAGACCTATCCGAGCGATATCACTCGCGCGGAGTTCGAGAAGATCCGACTGGATCTGGAAGGGCACAAGAAGCGGACAAAACCTCGGGAGCATGATCTTTATGAGGTGTTCTGCGGTCTGTTGTACTTGCTGAAAAGCGGCTGTCAGTGGGCCATGATACCTAGTGATTTTCCACCGTACAGCGTGGTGTACTACTACTTCTCCCAATGGAAGAAGCAACAAGGAAGGAAGCCGAGCCTGCTGGACCGGTGCTTAAAAAAATCGGTTGGCGCGGCCCGCAAAGACCTTGGCAGGAAGGCGCGGCCAAGCCTCTGCATCGTTGATGCACAAAGCGTGAAGAATACCGATAGTGCGGAGCAAAAAGGGTATGACGCGGGGAAGAAGGTATCGGGGATCAAACGCCATATCGTTGTCGATACGCAAGGGTTGCCGCATGCCCTGTGCGTCACTACCGCCAATGTGACCGATCGTGCAGGAGCATTGACCGCCCTGTCCCGTGCCAAAAAGGAGTTGAAGGGGGTGGAGAAGGTCCTCGTCGATGGCGGCTATACCGGGGAGAAGTTCACCCAAGCCGTCGAAGAGTTGATCCAAGCAGAAGTGGAAGTGGCCAAACGCAGCGAACTGCACACCTTCTCGGTCATGCCCAAACGCTGGATCGTGGAGCGGTCCTTCGCTTGGCTTGAAAAATGTCGTAGGCTTATGGAAGAACTGTGAGCGCAAGCTCAGCACCAGCCTACAGTTCGTAGTCCTGGCCTTTCTCGTGATCCTCCTCAAAAGATCCCCAAACAGGCTCTAAGAAGAAGGCCCATTTGTCGGCCTGTTCGGCAATGATCATGCTGGTGGGCTTGCCGGCGCCGTGGCCGGCGTCGCTTTCCTCGGGTATTTTCGCGCCATGCAAACCATGGACAGCTTCAACTTCAAAGGGCGCAAGGCGCTGGTGCGGGTGGACCTGAACGTGCCGCTGGACGCGGAGTTCAAGGTAACGGACGACACCCGCGCACGGGCCATCGTACCCACGGTGAAAAAGATCGTGCAGGACGGCGGCAGCGCCATTTTGATGAGCCACTTGGGCCGGCCCAAGGGCAAGGTGAACCCCGACATGAGCCTCCGGCCCGTGGCCAAGCACCTGGAAGGGCTGCTGGGCCTGCCCGTGCAGTTTGCCACGGACTGCATCGGCGAGGATGCCCGCGCCAAGGCCGCAGCGTTGAAGCCGGGCGAGGTGCTGCTGCTGGAAAACCTGCGCTTCCACCCCGAGGAGGAAAAAGGCGATGAGGGCTTCAGCCAAGCCTTGGCCGCCTTGGGCGACGTGTACGTGAACGATGCCTTCGGCACGGCGCACCGCGCCCATGCCAGCACCACCATCGTGGCCAAATTCTTCCCCGGCGACAAGCTTTTCGGCTACCTGATGGCGGGCGAGCTGGACAGCCTCAAGCGCGTTCTGGACCACCCCGAAAAACCGTTGTGCGCCATTGTGGGCGGGGCCAAGGTGAGCAGCAAGATCGAGGTGTTGCAGAACATGCTCGACAAGTGCGACGAGGTGATCATCGGCGGCGGCATGGCGTTCACCTTCATCAAGGCCCATGGGGGCTCGGTGGGCGGCTCCCTGGTGGAGGACGACCACTTGGACACCGCGCGGAACATCCTGGCCGCTGCGCAGCAGAAAGGCGTGAAGCTGCACCTGCCGGTGGATGCCGTGGTGGCCGATGCCTTTTCCGAAAGTGCCAACACCGACGTATGCCCCGCCAACGCCATTCCCGACGGATGGATGGGCCTGGACATCGGTCCCAAGACGATGGCGGCCTTCGGCGAGGTGGTGGGGCGCGCCCGGACCATCCTTTGGAACGGCCCCATGGGTGTGTTCGAGATGGCCAGCTTCCAGCAGGGCACCAAAGCCGTGGCCCAAGCCGTGGCAGAGGCCACCGCAGGAGGGGCCTACTCCCTGGTGGGTGGGGGTGACAGCGTGGCAGCCGTGAACCGCTTCGGGTTTGCCGACAAGGTGAGCTACGTGAGCACCGGGGGAGGCGCCATGTTGGAGTACCTGGAAGGAAAAGTGCTGCCCGGGGTGGCTGCCATCGGCTAAGAACGGCATGCTGTTTGAACAACGGCGCGCCCATAACTGTTGTTCGTCAGAAACCACCGCAGATGCACGGGGTAGCTTCGTGCCTGCATAAAAACCCATGAACATGCAAACAACCCGCATTCTCGGCGCCCTCGCATTGGTATTGGCCGCCACGCCGACCCTTCACGCACAGATGCTGAAGGATGGCACCTCCCTGGTGTGGAACAAGGAAATCTCGGTAAGCCAGTCCACCCTGCAGGGTGATGGGGCCACCTATACGGCCATGTCCGTTCCTGTTTATGAGGCCAAGGCCTCCCAGGTCTGGGCTCTTCTGAAGACAGAGCTTCCGGGTGCGGTGTTCCGCAAGGAGGGCCAGTTCATGAAGGCCAGCGGGGTCAGCTTCAGCAGCGCGCTTTCGAGCCCTGTTGACATCGTGGCCAAGACGGAAGATGTGAAGAAGATGAACATGAGCACGCTGACCATGGCCTTCCTGGCGCCCGGCACCACCACGGTGGTGGAGGATGAGGCCCTGAACCCGGCCATGCGCGAGCTGTCGGTGAAGCTGAACAAGGCGGTGGTGCAACAGCAGGTCAACGAATGGAGCAAGAAGCTGGGGAAGGCGGACAGCAAGACCGCCAGCGCAGCCAAGGCACAGGACAAGGCCCAGGGCAAGGCCAACAAGGCACAGGCCAAGCTGACCAAGATCACCAAGGAGAAGAGCAAGCTGCAGAACCAGCATGCGGTGCTTCAGAAGGAGATCGACCTGCACAACCAGAAGTGGACGCTAAGCCAGAACCCGAAGGACCTGAAGAAGCTGACCAAGGCCCGGGAGAAGATCACGAAAAACGATGGCAAGATGGCGAAGCTGATGGACCAGGAGGCCAAGGCGCAGAAAGAGGTGGCAAAGACAAGTTCGAACTTGCCCGACGCCGAGAAGGCAAAGGATGAAAAAGCAGCGACCCAGGCCGAGGTGCAGCGCACGGTGGACGCCCTGCAGCGCAAGCTGGAGAACATCCGCTGAGAAGGCCGGTACGAGACACGCGCGATTTCAAACACCTAAAACCCTCAACCCAAACATGGCAACCTTTGAACTGTATACAGACAAGGCCGGCGAATACCGCTTCCGCCTGAAGGCCGGCAACGGCGAGATCATCCTGGCCAGCGAAGGCTATAAGGCCAAGGCCTCGGCCCTGAACGGCATCGAGAGCGTGAAGAAGAACGCGGCCGACGACGCCAACTACGAATGCAAGACCACCGCTGCGGGCGCGTCCTTCAACCTGCTGGCCGCCAACAAGCAGGTGATCGGCAGCAGCCAAGTGTACAAGACCGAACAAAGCCGGGACAAGGGGATCGAGAGCGTGAAGAAAAACGGCCCCGTTGCCGAGGTGAAGGAACTCTGAGCGATCCCGGCAAGACAAATGAACGGGGCCCGACCGGGCCCCGTTCCTGTTTTTTCATGGTCCTTGGATCGCCCGGGTCATCCGGGCTGGCCACAGCCCCCGATCATTTTGACAGGAAGCCTCCGTCCACGGGCACGGCGGCCCCATGCATGTACGAGGAAAGGTCGCAGGCCATGAAAAGCACCACGCGGGCAATATCATCCGGATGACCCCTGCGGCGCGCAGGAAGGCGTTGCAGGAAGTCGTAACCCACCTTCAGCAAACCGAACCGGCCCTTGAATATTTCCTTCGCCACACCCCGCGTTCCCGGTGTATCAACGCCACCCGGCACCACCACATTCGCCCGGAAGCCGTGTTTGGCATACCCGCCGGCGATGGCCCTGGTGAGGGTGATGACGGCCGACTTGGCGGCGCTGTAAGCGGCCATATCGTCCTTGAAGGGCATCACGGCCTCTATGGACCCCACATTGACGATGACGCCGCCCTTGCCGGCGCGCTTATTGATCAATCCTTGGCACATCCAGAAGACGGCGTCCAGATTGACGGCCATCACTTGGCGATAGTGCTCCCCATCCACTTCGCCGAAAGGCTTCGCCGGATAGGTCCCTGCGTTGTTCACCAGGATGTCCGGTGGATCGTCCGCAAGGGTTTCCCAGAGGCGATCGATCGCCTGCTTGTCGCCCAGGTCCACCACGTACGTGTCGATGCGCCGGCCCCAGACCGACAACTCCGCCTTGGCATCCACCAACCCTTGTTCCGAACGGTCCACCAAGATCAGGTTGGCCCCGGCCTCGGCCAATCGGTAAGCGATGGCCTTGCCAATACCGGCCGCGCCCCCGGTGACCAAGGCCGTCTTGCCCTGCAAGCTGACCAAGGACGCCAGGGGCGCAAGCCCTTGTTGTTCCCGTGTTGTCGGCATGGTGGAACTTAGCACATCTTCCCGGTTCCGGGACGACAAGTGTAGCACGGCATTGCCATCCCGAAATCCCACGCCAGCAAACCACGCTTACTGCTTCACGAAGCGGGTGGCCCAGCTGCCTTTTTCCCCGGTGATCCGCAGGAGGTACGTCCCGCGTGCCAGGCCACTGATGTCCCAGTTGCGCCAGCCGCTGCCCTGCACGGCCCATGGGTCCAACGCAAGCACCGGCCTGCCCGCCATGTCCAGCACGTCCAGTTGCAGCGTGCGCGATGCGTCGCTGTTCAGCCGCAGGCCCAGCTGCTCCGTGGCCGGGTTGGGGAACAACAGCAGGTCGCTCAGGCCGGGGAGCTCCTCAATGCTCACCACATAGCTGAAGATGCTGCTGAGCGGCACGCTCCACGTGCCTTTCATGCTGCTGAAGCGTATGGTGAACCCGTGGTCGCCCTCGGTGGTGGGCACCGGCAGGTCGGTGATCAGGTCGGCCACACCGGCGGGGCTGATGGTGTTGGTGATCCGGTCGGCGATGGCATCGTCGATCCAGTACTCATAGCCGTTCACCTCACCCGTGCCGCGCACGAAGGCCTTGGTGATCGGCGCGCTGTACAGGCCATCGCTTTCGCTGAACTGGATGGTCACCAGGTTGTAGTGGCGGGCCAGGCTGCCCATCGCCAAGGCACTGTTCAGGTCCACGGTGCCCGCTGCGGTGAGTGTGCCGGTGACAACCGTTGCCGGGTCGTCGTTCAGCCAGTAACGGTAGCCGTTCACGGTGGTGCTGCTGCGGGTGAACCAGGTGGTGTAGGGCACCGACCATTTGCCGTCGGTATCGCGGGCCTGCATGCTGAAGCGGTGAAAACCGGGTGCCAAGCTGCCCGTGGGCAGCGCGCTGTTCAGCACCAGTTCGGGCGTAGCGGCCACAGTGGTGGTCACGGCCGCGGAAACCGCATCATCGTACCAGTAGCGGTAGGCGTTGATGTCCTGTGCCTGGGCCAGCGTGGCGGCCAGCAAGGCGGGGAAAAGGATGCTGCGCTCCATGGGTGTTCGTTTCGTTGCGTGATCGGAACCGTGCATGGATCAGTGGCTTTGGGCGGCCACGCGGATGTTCACGGGCAGCGCGCCGTTGTTGTTGGTGCTGGGCGCGATGTCGGCCTGGCGGAAGTGCGGGTTGAAGGGCATGGCGCCTGGCTTGTACGGGGAGGAACTGCCGTAGATGCCCACATCGGTGCCACCGGTGCCATGGCCCACGCCCACGCAGCCCGTTTGCAGGTGAAGGTCGTCGGTGAACTGGTAGTAGTCGTCCGTTTCCGAAACGAAGAAGGTGGCCGGATCGGCCCCGGTGATGGTGTTGGTGGCGTTCACCGCGCCGGAACCGGAAAGATTTACCGCAGCAATCACGCAGTTCGTGATCGTGGTGCCGGGGATGTCGTAGCCGAAGTAGTTGGTGGCGGTGCTGATACAGTTTCGGAGCGTGCCGTTGTACACGTTGGCCATGATTGCCTTGAGCAGCACGCAGTTTTCCATCAGCAGCCCCCCGTTCTCGAAGTGGGTGATGTTGTAGAAGCCCGGGCCGGAGCGATCGAAAATGCAGCGAGTGAGGGTAGCACCGCGCTTGTAGCCCTCCAGCCGATAGTGGAAGAGGCACTCGTCGAAGACCGTGGTCACGGAGCTTGCCACGCTGGTGACATTGGCATCGAAGGCAAGCTGCACCGAGTTCACGAAGCGGCAACGCGAGAAAACGATACCCGCGGGCAAGTCGTCGGCAGCGCTGTTCCCGTATCGCACGATGGGCACCCAGCCGCTGGTGCCAGGTGCATTGGTGAACACGAGTCCGGTGAACGAACTGCCGGTGGCCGCCGTGGTGACGACGAGGGGCTCGGCCGTAAGGGCCTGCAAGGTGGTGGTGGCCGTTACCGAGGAGCTGTCCGGGTGGATGCCCGCGCCGATCAGGTGCAGGGGCTTGTCGATGGTGAAGCCGCCGGTGAAGCCGAAGGTGCCACCGCTGAGGTAGAGCACGTCGTTGGGCTGGGCGGCGGTCACGGCTGCCTCAAAGTCGGTGAATACCTGCGGTGCGCCCGAACCCTGCACCACGATACGCGGCAGTTGGGCGTGGGCGCACAGGGTGACCCCGGCGGTGAGGAGAAGGGTGGTGGGTAAACGGAACTTCATGTGGATTGTGGTTTAGCATTTGATTTTATGGCCCATACCGGGCCTTCATCCTCCATATCGGAAAGGGTGTGCGGATGTGAACGAGTGGCCTGGAAATAATCTGTAGGAGACTCGCCGACACAGTCGGCACCGTTCCCCGGAATCACTTGGCAACCCGCTGATCATGATCAACTTTGTTCATACCAAACCCGATCCGATCATGATGAAACGAATACTCCCTGCTTACTTGGCCATCCTGTTCGCGTACAGTTCAAGCGCACAGGTAACCACCTATTCCGTGGGCCAGACCGTGAATGATTTCACGGTGACCGACACGCACGGCAACGTGCACAATCTGTACTCCATCACGGCCAGCGGCAAGTACGTGCTGCTGGATTTCTTTTTCGCGGCCTGCCCGCCCTGCCAAGCCACGCAACCCTACTTCAACCAGCTGCACGAGACATACGGCTGCAACGAGCACAACCTGTTCGTTCTTTCGATCAACCAAGGGGTGGACAACAACGCCCAGGTCGATCAGTATGAGGCCACCTACGGTGGCAGCTACGCCCACGGCCCTGCAGTGGCCATCGAAGGGGGCTGCGCAGCGGTGAAGAACGCCTTCGGCATTCAGGCCTATCCCACTTACTGCCTGATCGGCCCGGACAACAAGTTGAAGAACGGCGACATCTGGCCGGTGAGCAGCATGCAGCACTTCGTCAATGCATTCCCGGCCGGCAGCAACATCCAGACCGCCACCTGCTCGCTGGTGGGCATCGCGGAACAGGCCGCGGTGGTAATGGACCGGCTGTACCCCAATCCCGGTGCCGGCACCTTCCGGCTGGAGCTTGCGCTGGGCACATCGGGCCAAGTGACGCTGGAAGTGATGGATGCCTTGGGCCGCACGGTGAAGGCCGAAAGCATGGGCATGTGCTCCCCCGGCAGCTTCACGCACACCATGGAACTGGGTGCGCTGAGCGACGGGTATTACACGCTTCGCCTCCTGCTGGACGGCATCCCACAGATCGCCCAGCGGCTGGTGATCGCGCGGTGATCGGCCATTTCTGCCATGGAAAGGGGGACCCCGTGCGGAGGTCCCCCTTTTTCTGTTTTTCGCGGCACATGCAACGGGACGCGGCGACCACGGGGATGGGCTACGGCTGCTGAAGCAAGCGGTCCTGTTTACGCAATCTGCGCATCGTGCGGGCCTTGGCCTTCATTTCCGCATCGCCGTGAAGCACGATGCGGGAGCCCGCCCCGATATCCAGCTTGGCCTTGTTGTCCATGATCAGTTCGGCGCCCGGCATCACGTGCAGCGTGCTGCCGTTCAGCAGGCGCAGCTTGGCCTTGCGCTCAAACACCGCCTTGGCGCCCGCGGCCAGGGTAAACTTGGTGGGCGGGCTGAACCACGATCTGCCGCGCTCCTCTGCCTGCCTGGCCAGGCGCGTGGGCGTTCCCGACCGGTCAATGGTGAGCGTCTTGCCCCCCGCCATGGTAAGCGCCGCGCCTTGGTATCCCTGCAAGGGTGGCAGCACGATGCTGTCCGCGCACCACCGCACATCCGCCGCAAGACGGGTATCACCGTTGCGCACCCGCAACACGATGGCCCCATCGCCGCGCTGTTCCAGCAGTTCCACGCTGATGCCGTTGAGGTACACCACCCGGTTGTCGGGCTTGCGCCCCTTGTTCGCCTCCGCCGTGGACCCCGTGACCAAGGTGAGCATGTTGGCGCTGGACGGGTTGGTGCCCATGGCAATACGGTTGTTGCCCTGCGGGGTGAAGGCATGGCGTGAGCTACCGAGGAAGCCGCCGTCATCCACCATTTTTCCGTTGTAGATGCCCACGCGCTGAACGATGTGTTCCTTGCGGATGAGCTTGCCATCGTGGTCCCTGTCGAACAGGGGGAACTCCTGCTCGTGGGTCCCGGTGAGCGGGTTGGCCCACGCATCCTTCACCACGTATGGTACGGTAGGCCCCGGCCACAGGCATTGGAAGATGATGGTGTCCCCGCGCAGGCGCTTGTCGAAGTTGCCATTGGCCAGCAGGGGCCTGAGGTAGTCGGCGTGCCCTCCGAAGATGCCGTCGCCTTCCTTCTTTTCCTTGTCCACCTGCATCTGCGCGTAGATGCCGGGCACGGCGGGCTTCACGCAGGCCATCTCCTCATACTGGAACCGGTCGGTAGGGCTGCCGTTGCGGGCAGCGGTCTGGTGGTTCTCCAACCACATCCATTGGGGATATTCATCCTCGGGGAGGAAGGGCATGCGGATGCGGATGGCATCGCCGGTGGACACGAAATCGCGGAGCAGGAAGATGCCCGTATCCCCCGCCAGCGGATCGAGGTCGCCGTTGACCTCCTCTCCCTGTGCATTGCGCGCCCGTACGCGGTACCTGCTCCCCTCCGGGAACCATCCCAAGCGGTCGCGATCCCATGCGCTGGCGGTGAGCAGCGAGCTGTTGGCGGCGCCCATCATGCTCCACCCGCCCTGCACGGGGATGAAATAGCCGTTGAAGATGGGCGCGTTGCCCCCGCCGCTGTGGAAGTTGTTGCCCCCCAGGAGCAGGTGGTTGAATTCGTGCTTGAGGATGCCGAACGGCAGGTCGTTCATGGCACCGAAGCGGCTCTGGGTATCGCTGGGGTAGCCGAAAAGCAGGCCGGCGCTGCCGGCATCGGTGCTTCCTTGGCCATGGGTGAGCACATGGCTGTTGCGCCAGATCACCATCACGTGGTCGTAGCTGTGCGGGTCGTCGGGCCTGTTGATCTTGGGCATACCGGGGGTGCCGCTGTCCGTCCACATGTCGAAATCGGCAATGCCCAGGCCGTGCGCGGTACGCAAGCTCCCCTGCTTGTTCGCCTCCTCCCAGGCCATGGCGCTCCAGTCCCTCATGTTCCGCTGCTCGCTTTCGCGCACCACCACGAGGCGGTCCAGGTAATCGCCCAGCACCGTGAAGCGGCCCATGCTGATGTCGTGGTAGTAGCGCGTCACCTGCGCCTTGGGCCGTTCCGTTGGAAAGGGATCGAACAAGTCGTCCCGCCACTGTGGCAATTCACCCTTGGGCCATCTTTCCTTGGCTTGCGGCTGCGGATCATTCCCGGGATTCTTGTCATAGTCCACCTCGGCGAAGATGACCAGCACGCGGATGGTGCCATTGGGGCTCAGGTACCACCCGTTGGCGCTGTTGGCCACCACGGGTGCAGCCGTCTGGGCCGCTGCGGCCAATGACATGCATGCCGCCATCAGCAGCAGGGCCCAAAGGCGGGCCAGCAATCGCATCATACGTGGCAGGTACATGGTTCTTTCGATGGCAAAGGTCCGTTCCCTTAAGGATCTGGCGTAGGTGCGTGTTGGTCCCCGGCCGTGCCCGCGTGCATCCAAGGTTGATGCCACACTGCGGCGATGCTCAGCCTTTGGGCGCCTTGTACAAGGGCACCGCCCCGCAGGGCTCCCCGAACATCAGGTTCTTCACCACGGGCAACAGGCGGTTTGCCATCTCCACGTAGGCGTTCAGGGGCACGGGCAGCTTGCTGCAGCCCTTCACCATCACGCGCGCCCCCCGATAAGGCTCCATGTCCATCTGCTGGATGAAGCGTGTGAACACCGCCCGTTCCAACTGTTCCGCATCGCCTTGCGTGACAAATGCGGCATGGGGCTGCAGGTGCACGGCAACGAGCATGTAGGCCCATGTGGGCACGATGGCGTCCGCGGAGCAATGCACGGCCACGTTGCATCCTTGGTATTGCGTCCAATCGTGCGTCTTGCAGAAGTTGCGCAGGTCCTCCTCGCGCAGGGCCATTCCTTGCCACAGCAGTGGTTCCAGGTCGAAGACCCGGCGCGGGCCCGCGGGGTAACACTCCTCAAGGTCCAGGGTGATGATGCCGGCCTGGGCCACTTTGTTGGCGATGGGGGTATCTGGTTGCATGGCGTGTCCTTGGTGGCGGCCCTTGGCTGCCGCTTCGTATGGCGGTCCTTCCTCCGGGCCGTTCGCGGCGATCGTTACATGAAGCCCAATTCCAGCATGGCGGCCTCGCTCATCATATCGCGCGTCCACGGCGGTTCAAAGGTGAGGTCCACCTTGGCATTGGCCACGCCTGCGGTCTGTGCCACCTTCTCCCTCACTTCCTCGGGCAGTGATTCGGCCACCGGGCAGGAGGGGCTGGTGAGCGTCATGGTCACGTCCACGCTGGCGTCGTCATTCACCTGCACGTTGTAGATCAGGCCCAGCTCATATACGTCCACGGGGATCTCCGGGTCGTACACGGTTTTCAGCGCCATGATCACGCGCTCCTCCAGTTGTTCCTTTTCGTCGTTGGTCATCGTTATTCTCCCTTTCCGGCATAGGCCAAGGCATAGCGCTTGATCTGGTCCATCATGCTGGCCAGGCCGTTGCTGCGCGTGGGCGACAGGTGCTCGCGCAGGCCGATGCGCTCCACAAAGGTTATCGGCGTTTCCAGGATCTCCTTGGGCGTGCGGTCATTGAGCACGCGTACCAGCAGGGCCACGAGCCCTTTCGTGATCAGCGCATCGCTGTCCGCCGTAAAGTGCAGCTTCCCGCCCTGTTCCTCGGCGGCCAGCCATACCCGGCTTTGGCAGCCGCTCACCAAGTTTCCGTCCACCTTGAGGGCGGGGTCGATCCGCGGCAGGTCCTTGGCCGATTCGATGATCTGCTCATAGCGGTCCTGCCAATCGGTAAGCATGGCGAACTCATCCACCACTTCCTGTTGGGCTTCCTCCAAGGTCATCGTCGTGCTCATCGCAACATCTTCACCGCCTTATGGGTGGCGGCCACAAAAGCATCCACTTCCTCCAACGTGTTGAACGGGGCAAAGCTGGCCCGCGTGGTCCCATCGATGCCCATGCGCGCCATCAACGGCTGTGTGCAGTGGTGCCCCGTGCGCACGGCGATGCCCTGCTGGTCCAGCAAGGTGCCCAGGTCGTAGTGGTGCACGCCCTCGATCACGAAGCTGGCCACAGCCACCTTGTTCCGGGCCTTGCCGATGATGCGCAGGCCCTCGATGGCCTCCAGCTCCTTGGTGGCATGCGCCAGCAGCTCCTGTTCATGGGCCTCCATGGCCGGCAGGTCCTTGGCGGCCATCCAGCGCACGGCCTCGCCCAAGCCGATGATGCCCGCAATGTGCGGCGTTCCCGCCTCGAACTTGAAGGGCAGCTTGGCGTAGGTGGTCTTCTCAAAGGTGACCCGATCGATCATTTCGCCGCCCCCTTGCCACGGCTGCATGCGCTCCAAAAGCTCCTCACGGCCGTACAGCACGCCGATGCCGGTGGGCCCGTACACCTTGTGCCCGCTGAACACATAGATGTCGCACCCGATGTCCTGCACGTCCACCTTGACGTGCGGGATCGCCTGCGCACCGTCCACCACCGTCACGATGCCTCGTCCCTTGGCGGCCGCCACCAATTCCTTCACGGGGTTCAAGGTGCCCAGGGCATTGCTGGCATGGGTCACCGCCATGATCCGCGTGCGCCCGGTGAAAAGGCTGGGCACTTCCGCCTCCAATTCGCCCTCATCAGTGATGGGGACCACCTTCAGCGTGGCCCCATGCCGCTCGCAGGCCCATTGCCAGGGAACGATGTTGGCATGGTGCTCCATGGCGCTGATGAGCACCTCGTCACCGGGCTTCAGCAACAATTGCCCCAGGCTGGCGGCCGCCAGGTTCAGCCCGGCGGTGGTGCCTTGGGTGAAGATCACCTCGTGGGCATGCCGCGCATGGATGTAGGCCCGTATCGCCTCGCGCGCCGCCTCCTGTGCATCGGTGGCCAGGTTGCTCAGGGTATGCACCCCACGGTGCACATTGGCGTTGATGGTTCCGTAATAGGTCTCCACCACGTCGATCACCTGCTGCGGCTTCTGGCCCGTGGCGGCATTGTCGAAATAGATGAGCGGCTTGCCATGCACCCGCTCCCCGAGTATGGGGAACTCCGCGCGCAGGGCGGCCACATCGAAGCCCGTCCCCGTTGCCGCCGCCCTTGTTCCCAGGTTCATCATGGTCGCCGTGCCTGTTACTTGATCTCCTCCAACGTGCCGTCCACCATGCGGGCCAAGTGCTCCCGCCACGCCTCGTTGGGTATGCGCTCCATCACCTCCGCGATGAAGGCGTGCGACATCATGCGCCAGGCCTGGGCCTCGCTCACGCCGCGCGAGCGCAGGTAGAACACGGCCTGCTCGTCCATGCGGCCCACGGTGCATCCGTGGCTGCAGCGCACATCGTCGGCATAGATCTCCAGCTCGGGCTTGGAATAGACACGCGCATCATCGTCCTGCAACACGTTCGCATTCCGTTGGTAGGCCAAGGTGCGCTGGGCATCGGGCTTCACGAACACCTTGCCGTTGAACACGGCCGTGGACTTGCCCGCCACCACGCCCTTGTACAGCTCGTCGCTGGTGCAATCGGGCACGTTGTGGCCGATGTAGGTGTGGTTGTCGCAATGGGCGTTGCCGTTGAGCAGGTACACGCCGTTGAGCTCAGCGTGGGCCCCGGGGCCATCGAGCTCGATGCGCAGGTCGTTGCGCACCAGTGGTCCGTGCAGCGTGGTGGTGTCCACATTGAAGTTGCCCTTGGCCGCCACGCGCACGGCATCGAGGGTGATGTCGGCGGGGCCGTTGTCCTCGTTCTGCAACAGGTGCAGGGTGAGGCTGGCCCCCTCGCCCACGATGCATTCACGCACGCCGTTCACCAGCGATGCGGTGGTGTGGCCGATGGCGATATGCTCATCGATCACCTCCACTTGGGCGCCGGCATGCAGCATGAACAGGTCGCGGGGCTGGATCAACATGGGCCGGCTACCCTCGGGCGCGGTGGTGATGCGCAGGATGTGGACAGGGTGCTGCACCTTGGCCTCCTTGGTGGCCAGGATGATCAGGCCATCGGTGGGGGCGGCCGTGTTCATCGCCGTGAACAAGCGGTCGTCCAAGAGGGCGGCGCTTCCGTAATTGGCCTTCAGCGGTCCATGGCCGAGATGGTTGGTGATGCTGTCGATCACGATGCCCTTGTGGGCCTTCAGGTCGTCGCTAAGGTCAGGGCGCAGGAAACCGTTGACGAACACCACGCGGGTGGCCGGGAACGGCAGGCGATCGGGCAATTCCACCGCGGCATCGCCGAGGGGCTTCACATAGGCTTCGCGGAAAAGATGGGCCACCCGGGTGTATTTCCATGGCTCGGACCGGCGTCCCGGCACGGGCAGTTCCACCGCCTTGGCAAAGCCTTCGGCCGCCAATGGCCATGTGCCGTCCTGGATCAATGGCAGTACAGTGGCCTTGGGATCGCTGACGGTATCGGTTGTAATGGTGCTCATTTTTCAAGGTCGGTCACCGGGATCGACCGCATGATCATTGGGTATTGGTTGATCGGCTTGTCCGGGGCAAGGAGGTGGCCACCACCTCACACCATCTCCGCCTTGATCCAATCGTATCCTTTTTCCTCCAGTTCCAGCGCCAGCTCCTTGGGCCCGGTCTTGATGATGCGGCCATCGGCCATCACGTGCACCACATCGGGCACGATATAGTCCAGCAGGCGCTGGTAGTGTGTGACCACGATGAAGGCGCGATCCTTGCTGCGCAGCTTGTTCACGCCGTTGGCCACGATGCGCAGGGCATCGATGTCCAAGCCGCTGTCGGTCTCGTCGAGGATACCGAGCGTGGGCTCCAGGATGGCCATCTGGAAGATCTCGTTGCGCTTCTTCTCACCGCCGCTGAACCCGACGTTGAGGTTGCGGTTCATCAGCGCGGCATCCATTTCCACCAGCTTGGCCCGCTCGCGCACCAAGGCCAGGAAATCCTTGCCGCCCAGCTCATCCTGCCCCCGGGCGATGCGTGACTCGTTCAAGGCGGTGCGCAGGAAATTCATGTTGCTCACGCCGGGGATCTCCACCGGGTACTGGAACGCCAGGAAGACACCCTTCCAAGCCCGCTCCTCCGGCGCCAGCTTCAGCAGGTCCTCGCCTTGGTAGACAATGCTTCCGCCGGTCACTTCATATTCCTCGCGGCCCGCCAATACGTTGGCCAGCGTGCTCTTTCCGCTACCGTTCGGCCCCATAATGGCGTGCACCTCGCCCGCCTTCACTTCCAGGTTCAAGCCCTTCAAAATATCCTTGCCCTCAACGCGGGCATGGAGGTCGGTGATCTTCAACATCTTTTTGGGGATCAGCCGCCGCGCGGCTTATTTAGATTGATTCTAATTCCGGTTCGGTCGGCAAAGGTAACCCCCGTGAAGGTGGGCAACAAGCCCCGGGACACCCGTCCCTGCGGGTGCTTTTCCCGGTAGGGAACGATCGGTCCGGTTCATGGCGACCTTCGCCCCATGGAAACGCAGAAGATCGACTGGGCCCGGATCCGGCAGGACTACCCCGGTCTGGAAGGGAAAACCTATCTGGACACCTCGGCCATGGGGCTGATCGCCATGCCCACGGCGGATGCCGGTCGGCAGGCCCAGGAAGAGGTGATGCTGAACGGCTCGTTGCGGGGTATCTGGTGGCAGATGGAGGGCCGCCAACAGGTGGGTGCCGAAGTGGCCGCACACCTGGGCGGCGAAGCGGCGGGTACGGTGCTGTTCCAAAGCTTCACGGCGGGGCTCACGCGGTTGGGCCCCATGCTGAAGCACCGGAGGAAGGTAGTGCTGTTCGAGGGGGACTACCCCACGTTGCACGGGCCGTTCACTTGGAACGGTTTCGAGGTGGTGATGGTGAAGACGGCCGCCGACGGCAGCATTTCGCTGGACGGCCTGGCTGAAGTGCTGGAGCGCGAAAAGCCGGGGTTGGTCGCCATCAGCCATGTGCAATGGCTCACCGGGTACACCATTGACCTGAAGGCCTTCGGCGAGCTGTGCCGCAAGCACGGCGCCTGGTCGGTGGTGGATGTGACGCAATCTTGGTGCCTGGTTCCGATCGATCTGCGGAAGTTGTCCATCGACATCATCGGCAGCAGCGGCTACAAGTGGCCCTTGGCCGGTTTCGGCAACGGCTTCTTCCATCTGACAGAGGCCGTGCGCAAGGAGCTGGACGGACGAAACGGTTTCAACGTGGTGCAGGCCTTGGGTGAGGGGCACGTGGACCCCGTGGCCCTCGCGCGGCTCAGCCATGCCCTTAAGCGCTCCAACAGCTGGGGCGTGGAAGCAGCTTTCGAACGTGTGAAGGGGCTCTGTGATCGGGCGGTGGAGAAGATCCAAGCCTCGGGCGTCCGCATCCTGAACGGTACCGATGCGGCACACCGGGCGGGCATCCTGATCATCGAGGGCGACAAAAAGCGACAGCAGTACTTGGAGCAACACGGTTGCCCCACACAGTTGCGCGGCGCGGGCCTGCGCATCGGGATCCACTTCTACAACAACGAGGAAGAGGTGGATCGCTTCGCGGAGGTGTTGGCGGGGGCGTGAGGGTGGTGCAAATGAGCCGCCCACGCAGGATTCCCTCGCACCTCGGAAGACCCTACGTTGGCGGTGGGGAAGGCGGTCACACTTGTTCGAGTGCCTGCCCGATATCGTGGATCAGGTCATCGGGGTGCTCCACACCCACGCTGAGGCGTACCAACGCACTGGTGATGCCCAACTTCTCACGCTCGTTGGGGTTCACGCCGATGTGCGTCATGCTGGCCGGGTGCTCAGCCAAGGACTCGGTGCTGCCCAAGCTTACGGCCAGCTTCACCAGCTTCAGGGCATTGAGGAAACGGAAGGCCTCCGGCTCACCTCCCTTGACTTCGAAGGAGAGCATGGCGCCTGCGCTCAGGCACTGGTTCTTGAAGATGGCCTGCTGCGCGGGCCCGTCGATATATCCGAGATAGTGCAGCTCGGTCACCTTGGGGTGCTTCTTCAGGAAGGCGGCCACTTCGGCGGCGCCCTTGGCCTGGGCCTCCATGCGCACCTTCAGCGTTTCCAGGCTGCGCAGCATCAGCCAGCAGGTCCAAGGCCCGGCCATAGAACCGAGGAAGCTGCGCATGCCCTTCAGGCGGCCGATCAGTTCCTCGCTGCCCAGGCAAGCACCGGCGATCAGGTCGCTGTGCCCGCCGATGTACTTGGTGGCCGAATACAGCACCAGGTCCGCGCCCTGTTTCAGCGGATGCTGCCACAGGGGGCCCATGTACGTGTTGTCCACCGCCACCAGCACTTGCTTGTCGGCCGTGCTGAAGGTCTTGGCCGCGCGGCTGGCGTTGGCGATGTCGATCAGGATGTTGGTGGGGTTGGCCGGCGTTTCCACGTAGATCATCTTCAGCTTGTCGGCCTTGCCGCTTTGGCGGATGATCTCCTCCAGCCGGTCCTGTTCCCACGGGTAGAAACCCATCACATCGATGCCGAAGCGCGGCAGGATCTCCTTGATGAAATGGTCCGTGCCCCCATAGACGGGGTTGCTGAAGACCAGCAGGTCACCGGGCGAAAGGAACTCCATCAGCGTGGTGGTGATGGCGCTCATGCCGCTCTCGAACACGGCACAGTCGCCGGCCCCCTCCCACAGGCAGAGGCGATCCTCCAGGATCTCCATGTTGGGGTTGTTCAGGCGGCTGTAGATCAGCCCCATTTCCTCGCCCTTGGCCTTTTCGCGCAACCCGTAGGCCACCTCAAAGAAGGCTTTGCCATGCTCGGCCTTGTCGAAGACGAAGGTGCTGGTCTGGAAGATCGGGCTTTTGACGGCGCCTTGGCTGAGCTCGGGCTTGTAGCCGAAGCTCATCATCAGGCTCTCGGGATGGAACTTGTGGTCGGACATGCCGCTAAGCTACCGTTCTCGCCGGACCGGTCCAATGACTTTTCACACTTGTTCCGCACCCCGTTGCAGGGCCTTGACCGCATCCTGCAGCCACTGGGCGTTGCCCAATGCCGGCACCATGGCCGGTGCCACGGCGCGCAACGGCCTGTACAGCACGGAGGCCTCCAGCGTATCGCGGGACACCAGCCCCGTTACCTCGGCCCGCGCCAACAGGATGTTGAGCGCCACGCTGAGCACGAAGGCCGCGCGCAACAGGCCGAACAGGCCGCCGGCGACCTTGTTGGGCAGACCCAATTGGGCGAGGTCCATCACCTTGGTGATCACGCGGGCCAACAGGTGCACGGCCATAAGCACACCGACGAAGGTGACCAGGAAGGAGACCACCTCATGCTGGGCATCCATGCCGATCCACCCCGCCACGCGCGCATTGTACCGCGATGCCGCCCAAATGCCCACCACCAAGGCGAACAAGGAGGCGATCTCCACCACAAAGCCACGGAAGAAGCCACGCACCGCAGCGGCCACCAAAAGAGCCAGCAACAGCCAATCGAGCCAATTCATCCGGACAAGTGTAACCCCGAAAACACGGAAACGCGACTTCCACTGCAGCGGAACATCCCCTTGTGACCGAACAAGCGCACCGGTTGCTGATGATCGATCGGGCAATTGGGGCAATTTGCCAACTCCCACCCCCGTATCTTCGCCCTCCTTTTCCATGGCCCTTTCCTACACCTCCGACACGGACATCGACCTGGTCTTCGAGACGCGCTGGCGCCATCTGATGGGCCGGCTGGAAAAGCGGTTCGAGATGCCCATGGACCTCGACGGCCTTCTTTTCCTGATCGGGGTGCAGGAGCTGGGGCAAGGCGGGCGCATTTTCACCAAGGATGAAAAGCTCGGCCTGATGCACATCGCCATTTCGGTGATCTTGACGCCCTACGGATACTACCGCGAAGTGCGGCGTGACGAGGACGGGTGGCCCCATTACGAGCGGCTGAAGGAACTGCCCGTTCTTTCCGGCAAGGAACAGGAGCGCCTGCTCAAGGAAGCCGCGTTGGCCTACTTCGGCGAGTAACCCCGAAACTGTGGTGCAGCACGGCCCGTGCGTTGTCGGGCCAGCCCGTTAGGCTACACCGCCGGTCATCAGAAGATGATCTTCAGCTTCACCGTTTCCTCGTTGGTCTGCTCCTCCTCGATGCGGATGATGCCTTCACCGACCAAGGAATCCTTCTTCGCCAGGATGTCCAGCACGGCAAAGCCGGCCTGGCCGCGCTTGTAGAACTCCGAGTAATCGAAGGTGACCGTTCCGTTGGAGCCCGTGGTACCCTCCTTGGTGAGGCGCGAGAAGTCGGCCATCAGCGGGTGGGCCGGGTTGGCGTAGAGCTTCACGTAGGCACCTGCCACCGCGGCCCCGGCGGTGTCCAGCACCGTGATCACGGCCTTGGTGTCCTTCTCCTTGTTGCAGGCGCCGAGCCCGGCACCGAGGATGAACAGGACCGTGGCAGTAAGAATGGCCTTCAGGGGCATGGGTGTGCGTGTTGGTTACTTTTGGCCGCTCCGTTGCGGCATCGTTCAGGTGCCTAAGGAGCCAAAAATACAGTTTCAAGCGATGCGCATGCAATTCCCCTTCCGTTCCCTGGCATTGGCCGGGGCCATGGTTGTGACCTCTTTGGGGGTTTCCGCGCAGGACGGTGGCAAAAAGGAATTGCGGCACTTGGTGGAGATCAACACCACCATGGGGCGCATGGTGGTGGAACTATACAACGAAACGCCCCTGCACCGCGACAACTTCCTGAAGCTCGCACGGGAGCACTACCTCGACAGCACCTTGTTCCACCGGGTGATCAAGGGCTTCATGATCCAAGGGGGTGACCCCGACAGCAAGAAGGCCGATGACCGCACCAAGCCCTTGGGCGAAGGAGGCCCGGACTATACCATCCCGGCCGAGTTCAGGCCGGAACTGTTCCACCGCAAGGGTGCCTTGGCGGCCGCGCGTGAAGGGGACGACATCAACCCCGAAAAGGCCAGCAGCGGCAGCCAGTTCTACATCGTGCAGGGGCGTACGTGGCGGCCATCGGACCTGATGGCGATGGATGAAAAGAAGAATGCCGGCCGGCCCAACGGCTTGGCTTGGCACTACACCGAGGCACAGAAGGACGTGTACTGGAAAACGGGCGGCACCCCGCACCTTGACGGCAACTACACCGTGTTCGGGCAAGTGCTGGAGGGCATGGACGTGCTTGACCTGATCGCGAACCAACCGACCGACGGCAACGACCGGCCGCTCACCGATGTGCGCATGTGGGTGCGCGTGATCCAATGAACCTGAACGAACGCATAGAGGCCGTGGAGGCCGAGTTGGCGACGGCCACGGCCGCCGATGCCCAAGCCGTGGAGGCCTTCCGCGTGGCCATGCTGGGACGCAACGGCAAGGTGACGCTCCTGCTGGACGAGCTGAGGAACGTGCCCAAGGAGGAAAAGCGCGAATGGGGCCAGCGCCTGAACCAGCTGAAACAGGCGGCCGCCGCCCGGCTGGAGGAATTGAAGGCCGGCTTGGGCACTTCCACCGCGGCCCAAGGGCCGGAAGGTGATGCCACCCGGCCCGCACGCACGGAGGCCGCCGGCAGCCTGCACCCCATCAGCATCGTGCGGCAGCGCATCACGGACGTGTTTGCCCGCATCGGTTACACCGTGAGCCAAGGGCCCGAAGTGGAAGACGACCGCCACAACTTCGGCGCGCTCAATTTTCCGCCCGACCACCCGGCCCGCGACATGCAGGACACATTCTTCGTGGCCACCTCTCCAAGCGCGCAAGGCCCTGTCAGTCCGAGCACGTCATTGCGAGCAGAGCGAAGCAAAGCCGAGGACCTGGCCTTGCGCACGCACACCAGCAGCGTGCAAGTGCGGGTGATGGAGAACAGCCGACCGCCGATCCGCACCATCTCGCCGGGAAGGGTGTACCGCAACGAGGCGATCAGCGCGCGGGCCCACTGCATGTTCCACCAGGTGGAAGGCCTGTATGTGGACAAGGGCGTGAGCTTCGCCGAGTTGAAGGGTACGCTGGACTATTTTACCCGTTCCGTGTTCGGGCCCGAGGTGAAGATCCGCATGCGGCCGAGCTATTTCCCCTTCACGGAGCCCAGCGCCGAGGTGGACATGAGCTGCACCATCTGCGGCGGCAAGGGCTGCCCGGTGTGCAAGGGCAGCGGTTGGGTGGAGATCATGGGCTGCGGCATGGTGGACCCCGCCGTGCTCAGCAACTGCGGCATCGATCCCGAAGTGTACAGCGGCTTTGCCTTCGGCATGGGCGTGGAGCGCATCGCGCAACTGCTGTACCGCGTGCCCGACCTGCGGTTGTATTGGGAGAACGACGTGCGCTTCCTGGAGCAGTTCACCGACGGGGCCTTCCGGGCCTGAGCCGGCATGGACGGGGTGCTGAAAGCGGAGGTCTGCATCATCGGTGCCGGCCCGGGCGGCTGCGCCACGGCCCTGCAGTTGGCCAAGCACGGCGTGCGTCCGATCCTGCTGGACAAGGCCGTGTTCCCCCGCGACAAGGTGTGCGGCGATGCCCTCAGCGGCAAGGTGGTCCGTTCGCTGGAGCGGATCGATATGGATCTGGCCATCGCCCTTCGGAAGCATGCCGGTGCACAGCCCAGCTGGGGCGTCACCTTCGTAGCGCCCAACGGCAGGGCGCTGAAGGTGCCCTTCACCCGGAACACCGGCGAGGGCGATGCACCGGGCGCCATCCTGCCGCGCCTGGACTTTGACCACTTTCTGCTGCAAGCCGTGAAGGACAGGCACGCAGCCACCGTCCTGGAAGGCACACGGGCGAAAGGATTCGAACGCACCTCCGAGGGCTGGGCGATCACCGCGCAGCAGGATGGAAAAGCGGTAACCATCCATGCCCGCCTGCTGATCGACGCCTCCGGGGCCAACTCCACCTTCGCCACGCAAGTGGCCGGGGTGCCCATGGAGCCGCGGCACCACTGCGCCGGGGTACGTGCGTACTACAGCGGCGTCACCGGTCTGGACCCGCAGGGCTTCATCGAGCTGATCTTCCTGAAGGAGCTGCTGCCGGGCTATCTGTGGATCTTCCCGCTGCCCGGCGGACGGGCCAACGTGGGCCTGGGCCTGCGCAGCGACATGGTGCGTAAACGCAAGGGCGACCTGAAGAAGGTGCTGGCCGACCTGTTGGCCACGCACCCGCAACTGCGGGATCGTTTTTCAAACGCGCACGCCGAAGGCCCCATCCAGGGCATGGGCCTGCCCTTGGGCAGCAAGCGCTGGCCGCTCAGCGGCGACGGCTACCTGCTGGTGGGCGATGCCGGGCACCTGATCGACCCCTTCACCGGCGAGGGCATCAGCCACGCCATGATCAGCGGCATGCACGCGGCGGACGTGGCGGCGCAAGCCCTGCAAACGAACGATGGCCCCATCCCGGCAAGCGCCTTGAAGGATCACGATGTCCGTGTGTGGAAACGGCTGGGTCAGGAACTGGCCATCAGCACGCGCCTGCAGCAGCTCTCCGCCTTTCCGTGGCTCTTCAACTTCGTGGTGAACAAGGCCACGCGCAACCCCGTGCTCGCCGACACCATCTGCAGCATGTTCAACGACCTGGACATGCGCGAGCAGCTGAAGAAGCCGGGCTTCTACATGAAGTTGCTCTTCGGGTAGGCTCAAGCCTTTTCGGCCACGGCCATCCAGTTCCACGGCATGGGCGGCGACATGTTCTCCGGCGCCTCGGCCAAGGCGTATGCCCATGGATATTCGATCTTCTTGATGTCCTTCACCTTCATGCCGCGCAGGGCGAGCACATCGGCGAGCTCCTCCTTCAGGAAGTGTTTGGTGGGGTTGCCGTCCACCACCACCACGCCCATGTCCAGGCCGGTGGTATCGCGGGCTGCCTTGCGCTGGGCCACGGCGGGCTTCATGCCTTGGGCCTCGTGCCGCTGCACCAGGCGGTGTGTGGCATACAGCGCCGATTCCACGGCGGGTGTCACCAGCACCAGGTGCCCCCCGGGCTTCACCGCTGCGCAGATGTGGTCCAGCATGACCTGACGCTTGGCGCGCGAGGCGGTCAGCAGCACGTTGATGCAGAGGGCGAAGTCCACAGGGGCAAAAGGCAGCTCCCGGCTGAGGTCCGCATGGTGGTACTCCACATTGTCGTAACGGGCGTATGTATGCTCGGCGCGTTTGAGGCATCGCTTGGAGATGTCCGTGGCCTGCACGCTGCCGAAGTGCTCTGCCAGCATGGGTATGGTCCGGCCGATGCCGCAACCCAGGTCGGCGGCTGTTTTCCTTCGCCCGCCATGCAGCCTCACGGCCTGCAGGATCTTCTTGCGCCGGTCATGCCGGGGCACATCAAGGATGTCCTCATCGAAGGTATCGGCCACCTCGTCCCACTCCGCCTCGTTCATGCCGGACGAAGGTCGGTGTTATTTGGCCGGTGGCACTTATGCGTGCTTGGGCGGCGTAGGGGCGGATCATGATCCGCCCCTACGCCTTCTTCTTTTCGTCACTTCACTCCTTCGCTTCCTCTCTCCTTCACCTCTTCTCTCCTTCACCCTTCACCCTTCACCCTTCACCATCCTACTACACCTCGCTCAACCGCACCATATTGGCCATGCCCTGTTCCGCTATCGGCATGCTGGCGATGCTGGCCACCAGGTCGCCCTGGCCCACGAAATTCTTGCTGCGCAGGATGCGCTTGATGTCGGCGATGGTATGGTCGGTGCTCACGGTCTTGTCGTAGTACTCGGCCCGCACGCCCCACACCAGGTTGAGCATGGTGAGTATGCGGCGGTTGCTGGTGAAGGCGAACACGTGCGCCTTGGGCCTCATGCTGCTGATCTTGAAGGCCGTGTACCCGCTGTGGGTCATGGTGACAATGGCCTTGATGTCGATGGCCGCGGCCATGCGTACGCTGGCCATGCAGATGGTATCGGAGATCATGCGCCCGCCCTTGTCGAGCGGCGGCTCGGGCACGTTGTACATCTCCTCGCTGTTCTCCATCTCCACCAGGATGCGGTTCATGGCCTTCACCACTTCCACCGGATACTTGCCCACGCTGGTCTCGGCGCTGAGCATCACCGCATCGGCGTGGTCCAGCACGGCGTTGGCCACGTCGTTCACCTCGGCGCGGGTAGGGGTGCTGTTTTGGATCATGCTCTCCATCATCTGCGTGGCCACGATCACCGGCCGGTTGTGGCGCAGGCATCGCTTGATGATGTCCTTCTGCAGCAGGGGCACCTGCTCCATGGGCATTTCCACGCCCAGGTCGCCGCGCGCCACCATCAGGGCATCCGTCTCTTGGATGATCTCATCGATCTCCTGGATGGCCTCGGGCTTCTCGATCTTGGCCACCACGCGGGCCGTTCCTCCTTCCTCCTTGATGCGCTGCTTGAGCTCGATGATATCGCGGGCGCTGCGCACGAAGCTCAGGCCGATCCAGTCCACGCCTTGGGACAGCGCGAAGGAGAGATCTTCCAAGTCCTTGGGCGTGAGGCAGGGCAGGCTCACCTTGGTGTAGGGCAGGTTGATGCCCTTGTTGCTGCTGAGCATGCCGCCGCTGAGCACGGTGGTCGTCACCTGCTTCTTGCCGTCGGTGTGTTTCACCTCCAGGCGCAGCTTGCCATCGTCCAGCAGCACGATCTCGCCGGCCTTCACGTCCTGCGGGAACTGTGCATAGCTGGTGCTCACCAGGCCGGGAACGCCTTTCACGGGGTCGGTGGTGATCACCAGTTCGCTGCCTTCCTTGAGCTCGATGGGGCCTTCGGCCATTTCGCCCACGCGGAGCTTGGGGCCCTGCAGGTCGGCCAGGATGGCGGTGTTGATGCCCAATTCCTCGTTCAGCGAGCGGATGGTGGCGACCACCTCCTTGTAGAAGTCATACTTGCCATGGCTGAAGTTCAGCCGGCACACGTCCACGCCGTTGATGAGCATTTCCCGCAGCACCTCGCGGGATGAGCTGGCCGGTCCGAGCGTGGCCACGATCTTGGTTTTCGGGTCCGATGCGGTGATCATTCAAATAGTTTATGTATGCCCTTGATCTTTCGCGGGTCCAGCGTGTAGGCGGCCAGCACGAACTCGGTCCGCCGCACGCTTTCCAGCACCTCCCGCACGTGCCACCCGCCGGCTTCCAGGAGCACGAGGAAATAATCCGCGTTCCACTGTTCGGTCAGCAATACCGCGCCTTCGGTGCGGTTGCCCACCACGGTGACCGTTTCCATGCCCAGGTCTTCGTTGATGTGGTCAAAGGCCGGGAAGGCGGCTGTCTTGCCGGTTCCCTCCAGTTCGATGTCCTTTTCGCGCCGCGCCAAGTTGATCCCCATGCCCAGGTTGAGCGCCCAGCAAAGCCGGTAGTCGTTCACGTGGCTGCTGATGGCGATGATGTCCGCCTCCGGCAGAAGGGCGAAATCGGGTTTGTGCCTGGTGATCATCAATGCTGCGCGGATGGCCAAAGGTAGAGTGGCCGTCGCCTTTGCCCGTGCGGGCGGGGCACCATCTTTTTACCGGCCGCCATAGGGTTCCCGATGATCTGCGTGCCCACGGGTTCCTCCGGCCCGCACCGATCTGCCTGCAGGGCGCTGGGGGCGGTGGCCTAACGGCCCGTTATGCCAGGGCCCTGCCGGGCTGCCTGCGGCCTGCCGCCGCGCCTTCTTCCCTGCTGGTGGCGGGCCTTCCGGGTCGGGGGCTCCTCTCTTGGGCCGTCGTGCCCCCCATGCCCGATGCCCAGCTGCTTGGCGGCATCGCGGGCGGCTTCCTGTTCCGCCTTTTTCTTGCTATGCCCGCTGCCGGTTCCGCAGGGGTTGCCATCCACCCGCACCAGGGCTTGGAATTGCTTGCCCCGGGGTCCCGAACTCCCGTCCTCGGACAAGATGAACTCCACCTTTCGGTGCTGCTTTTGGCCCCACTCCAGCAGGCGGCTCTTGGTATCGCGGTCCTCTTGTTCCACGGCTTTCAGGTCGAAGTGTGTGGTGATCAGTCGGATCACGATGGCCTTTGTGCGGTCGAAGCCCCTGTCCAGCAGCAGGGCCCCAAACAGGGCCTCCATGGCATTTCCCGGCACGGAGGTGTCCTGGCTGCCATTGATGTTGACCTCCATGACGCGCTCCACGCCCACATGCTTGGCCAGTATGCTCAATTGGTGTCGGCTCACCAGCTTGCTGCGCATGCGGGTCAGGAAGCCCTCACCCTTGTCCGGGTATTGGTGGTAGAGGAACTCGCCCACGATGGCATCGAGGACGGCATCCCCGAGGAACTCCAGCCGCTCGTTGTCCTCCAGCACGGTGTCCCCGCCATTGAGCGCGCTGCGGTGCCTGAGGGCCTGCCTGTACAGGGCCAAGTTGCGGGGCTTGATGCCGAACGTTTGGCGGCACCAGGCCTTAATGCGGCGCTCCTCCGCGGAAGCTGGTTTTCTGAAGAATGCCCCGAACAAAAGTGCTCAACGATACTTGCGGAAGACCACCGACGTGTTGTGCCCGCCGAAGCCGAACGTATTGCTCATGGCGGCATTGACCGTGCGTTGCTGCGCCTTGTTGAAGGTGAAGTTCAGCTTGGGGTCGATCTCGGGATCGTCCGTGAAATGATTGATCGTGGGGGGCACCATGTCCTTGTACACCGCCATGATGCTGGCAATGGCCTCCACGGCGCCGGCGGCACCGAGCAGGTGGCCGGTCATGCTCTTGGTGGAGCTGATGTTGAGGCGGTAGGCATCTTCGCCGAACAGGCGCTGGATGGCCTTCACTTCCTGCGGGTCGCCGATGGGGGTGCTGGTACCGTGGGTGTTGATGTAGTCGATCTCGCCCGGCTTCATGCCCGCATCCTGCAGGGCATGCTTCATGCACAGGAAAGCGCCCAAGCCCTCGGGGTGTGGTGCCGTGATGTGGTAGGCATCGCTGCTCATGCCGCCGCCCACCACCTCGCAGTAGATCTTGGCCCCGCGCGCCTTGGCGTGCTCCAGCTCCTCCAGCACGATGATGCCGCTGCCCTCGCCCAGCACGAAGCCGTCGCGGTCCTTGTCGTAGGGCCGGCTGGCGGTGCTGAGGTCGTCGTTGCGGACGCTCAGGGCGTGCATGGCGTTGAACCCGCCCACCGCGGCCTCGTGTACCGAGGCCTCGGTACCGCCGGTCACCATCACATCGGTGGTGCCCAAGCGGATGTAGTTGAACGAGTCGATCAACGCGTTGTTGGCGCTGGCGCAGGCGCTCACGGTAACGTAGCTGGGGCCGCGGAGCCCGTGGCGCATGCTGATCAGCCCCGAAGGGCTGTCCACGATCATCTTGGGGATGAAGAACGGGTTGAAGCGCGGGCTGCCGTCGCCCTTGGCGAAGTTGAAGCACTCTTCCTGGAAGGTGAGCAGGCCACCGATCCCGGAACCCAAGATCACGCCCTTCCGCTCCTTTTCCTCGTCGGTTCCCGGCTCGAGCCCCGAATCGCGGATGGCCTCCTCGGCGGCGGCCACCGCATATTGGGAGACGGGATCCATTTTCCGCGCCTCCTTGCGGTCCATGAACAGCGTGGGGTCAAAACCCTTCACCTCACAGGCGAACCGGGTCTTGAACTTCGACGCGTCAAAGTGCGTGATGGGCAAAGCCCCGCTGATGCCGTTCACAAGCCCTTCCCAATACGCTTCCAACGTATTGCCCAAGGGCGTGATGGCGCCCAGACCGGTGACGACCACTCGCCTGAGCTGCATCGCCGGGAATTACTTCGCGTTCTTCTCCACGTAGTCCACGGCCTGGCCTACGGTTTGGATCTTCTCGGCCTGATCGTCCGGGATGGCGATGTTGAACTCCTTCTCGAACTCCATGATGAGCTCGACGGTATCCAGGCTGTCGGCGCCAAGGTCGTTGGTGAAGCTTGCCTCAGGGGTGACCTCGCTCTGGTCCACTCCCAGCTTGTCCACGATGATTGCGATGACCCTTGACTTGATGTCGGACATATCCGTTGGTTGTTGGTTGAACAGGCTGCAAAGGAAAGATATTTTCGACATCCGCAACCCCTCCCCCCTCCAAAGTGCCATGAAATAAGGTCCGGCGGTCGGCCCCCTTGCGTGAAAAGCCATGGGGCTCAACAGGAAATCCGTGGGGAGCGGCGCCATCGCCAACGTGCAGGGCCCGGGGGCAAGCCGGAAAAGTGCAACTTCGCGCCATCGCACCCGGTGCATAGCCCCTATATAATGGTCCGCATTGCCATCCTGGCCTCCGGTTCAGGCACCAACGCCCAGCGGCTGATGGAACATTTTGCCACCTCCCCCGCCGCGGAAGTGGCCTTGGTGGGTTGCGACCAGCCCCGGGCGCAGGTGATCCAGCGGGCATGGAACATGGGCGTGCCCACCTACCTGTTCGGCAAGAAGGAATTGCTCGACGGCACGCTGCAACGGGAGCTCCAACAGGCGCGCATCGGCCTGATCGTGCTGGCCGGTTTCATGCGCCTGATCCCTTCCGCCCTGGTGCAGGCCTGGCCGGACCGCATCCTCAACATACACCCCTCGCTGCTGCCACGCCACGGGGGTAAAGGCATGTACGGCCACCACGTGCATGAGGCCGTGCTGGCTGCCGGCGACAAGGAGAGCGGCATCACCATCCACCTGGTGAACGAGCGTTACGACGAAGGGCGGGTGCTTTTCCAGGCCAAATGTCCCGTGCTGCCAAACGACACGCCGGACAGCTTGGCCGGGCGGGTGCACGGGCTGGAGCACGCCCACTACCCGCAGGTGGTGGAACAATACTTGGCAGGACTGCAAGACTGATCCCTTCCGTTGCACCGCCACCGGCGCTCTCCTTCCGACCTTTGCGCACATGTTCAACCTCGTCCACGTCGGCAAGGCCTTCCTGGTGCTCTTCGCCGTGATCGACATCATCGGCGGCATCCCCGTGATCCTTCAAGTGCGGGAGAAGGCGGGCAAGATCTATCCGGCGCGGGCCACCTTAGTGAGCGCCGGCATCATGATCGTTTTCCTGTACCTGGGCGAGACGATCCTGGAATTCCTGGGGCTGGACGTGAACTCGTTCGCCGTGGCCGGTTCGCTGGTGCTCTTCTTCATTGCCCTGGAAATGACGTTGGGGATCCGTTTGTTCAAGGAAGACACCTCGGCCCCCGGCCTGAGCGAGGACCCCAAGGTGTACAGCATCGTGCCCCTGGCCTTCCCGGTGATCGCCGGCGCGGGCACCATCACCACGGTGCTTTCGCTACGCGCCGAGTTTTCGCGCCCCGAGATCCTGGCGGCCATCGCGCTGAACATGATCCCCGTGGTGGCCGTGATGCTGCTCACCAACCGCATCGAGCGGGCGCTGGGCCGCGTGGGGCTGATCATCGTACGCAAAGCCTTCGGCATCATCCTGCTGGCCATCAGCGTGAAGCTCTTCGCCGGCAACATCACCTATCTGTTCCCCGTCCGCTAAGGAACCGCACCACCACCCACCTTACCCTCCTTACCCTCCTTACCCTCCTTACCCACCTTACCCACCTTACCCACCTTACCTCCCCCCGATGCATATCGGGGACCTCCCTCATCACCACCCATCATGCAGATCACCATCCACACCGACGGCGCCGCCAGCGGCAACCCGGGGCCCGGTGGCTACGGCGTGGTGCTCCAGTCGGGCACACACCACAAAGAGCTCTGGGGCGGCTTCCGGCTCACCACCAACAACCGCATGGAACTGCTGGCGGTGATCGTGGCCTTGGAGGCGCTCAAGGGTGAAGGGCACGATGTCACGATCGTCAGCGACAGCAAATACGTGGTGGATGCGGTGGAAAAGGGCTGGGTTTTCGCTTGGGAGAAGAAAGGGTTCGCGAACAAGAAGAACCCCGACCTCTGGCGGCGGTTCCTGCGGATCTACCCGCGCCACAAGGTGCGTTTCCAATGGATCCGGGGCCACGCCGGCCATCCGCTGAACGAGCTTTGCGACCGGCTGGCGGTGGCCGCACGGGAGCAACCGGGCCTTCCGGCGGACGAGGAATACGAACGCACGGCGGGCACAGGCGTGCATACGTAGGCCATCACCATGGCCGGGGCGAATAACTTCGCAGCCCCACCGTGAGGCGTGAACCATTTTTCAACCCAACTGTTAACCTTCGCATGGCCATCAAGCAACACGCCACCGTCAATGCCGATCCCCGGCCCATCGAACTGGAGCGGGACACGCCCCGGGGCACGTGGCGGGTAGCGGGCCAGGCATCCCCCGACTTGGTGAAGACCGGCCCCGGTTCGTACAGTGTGGTACAGGACGGGCGCTCGTTCAAGGCCTTGGTGCTGAAACGCGATAGCGAGAGCGGTGCCGTGCGGGTGCGTGTTGGCGCACGCACTTACACCGTGCTCATGCAGGACGAGCGTATGCGGCTGATGAAGATGCTCGGTATCGACCGCAAGGCATCTGCCAAGGCCCACGAGTTGAAGGCCCCCATGCCGGGGCTGGTGCTGAAGGTGCTGGTGAAGGAGGGTGCCGCCGTGAAAAAGAACGACCCCTTGCTGATCTTGGAGGCCATGAAGATGGAGAACGTGATCAAGAGCACCGGCGAAGGCACCGTGAAAAAAGTACACGCCGTGGAGCAGACCGCCGTGGAAAAGGGGCAGCTGCTGCTGAGCTTCGAATAACGACCACAAGGAAAACCATGAAAACACAAACCCTCCCCGCGCTGGCCCTGTTGGTGCTGGCCGCCTGCAACCAACCCGCCCCCGAAACGGCGCCGCCCGCGCCGGCCCCCGATACCTTGGCCACCACCCCGGCGGAGCGCCCGGCCATCGTGGCCCCCGAGAACGCCAAGCTGAAGCTGGTGGCGGCCTCGCCTGCCGCGGCCTTCCCGGATGCCGCCCTGGCGCTGGACAACATGACCCCCAATAACAAGGACATGAAGGTGCGGTACAAGTTCGGCGTGAGCGGCTTCGAGCTCACCGCCCAAACCCCCGACGCACCGGAACGCGGATGCGCCAACAGCCCCGATGGCCAGCACCTCCACTTCATCCTGAACAACAAGCCCTACATCGCCGAATACAAGGCCGACTTCACCGAGAAGGCCGACCCCGGCCACAACGTGATGCTGGCCTTCCTGAGCCGCAGCTACCACGAGAGCCTGAAGAACGCCACCGCCGTGGTGGTGAAGGCCTTCGACATGCCGGGTGAGGGTGGCGTGGCCGCCATCGACCTGGCCAAGGACCCAGTGTTGTTCTACAGTCGTCCCAAGGGCGATTACAAGCAGTTCGACGGCGAAAAAATGCTGCTCGACTTCTACCTGCTGAACACCAACCTGGAGGACCAGGGCTACAGCGTGCGTGCCACCATCGACGGCGAGACCTGGACCATCAACAAATGGGACGCCTACTTCATCGAGGGCCTGGAATTGGGCCAACACACCGTGCGCCTGCAGCTGGTTGACAAGGACGGCAACCTGGTGCCGGGCGCCTTCAACGACAGCGGCGACCGCACCTTCAACTATCTGGCCAGCTAAACACGGCCTTTGACCGTATGTAAAAAGCCCCGCGTGCCGTCACGCGGGGCTTTTTTGTTGGGCGGGCAGGGCGGTGCGGAATCGCCTCACTTCAGGCGCTTGCAGCGCGTCTCGAGCATCCCCGAATGGATGAGCTCCTTCAGTTGCCGTACCGGGTCCTCATACGCGGATCGCGGCCCGCAATCGCACAGGTCGGTGAGAGGGTCCCTGTCGAGGATGGCGGCCTGCATCTCTTCCAAGGTCGGTGCTTCACCCAGCGCGGCATATTGCGCGTAGTCCATGCTCAGAAAAACGGTATTCATGCCCACGCCCCGGTTGTCCATCAGCCAGCCATCCCCCAGTTCGGTGGGCAAGGCCAGGTCATCGCCCAGGCGCAGGTCCATGGGGTGTGGGTAGGACTCGATGCTGCCGTCGGCGGCAAGGCGCACGGGCACCTGCTCCCGCATGTTGCCACGGGTGCGGTACACCACCACATGGGCCGTGGACATGGGTGCCGGGGGCGGGGCCACCTGCACATCGGCGGCGGGGGCCGGTACCTCGGCCGGCGCGGCTTCCTTCTTGCCCCGGCATCCGATCAGCAGCAGCAAGGTCATGGTGAGCAGGACCGGTTTCATCGCGCAATGATCAATCGTTCGTTCAACACGCCGGCATCCGTGAACAGCCGCAGCACATAGGTCCCTTCCGGCAGGCCGGAAACATCCAGTTCCACGCGTCCGCCGACAAGGGGGCCCAGCGGCCTCGCCGCCACGGTGCGGCCCTGCATGTCCATCACGCAAAGATCCTTCACGCGGCCCAACGCCTCACCGGCGGCCACGGTCACCTGGTTGCGGGCCGGATTGGGATGGATGGCTATCCCGGCGGACGCGGATTCCCCGTGGATGCCCACCGTGGTGTTACGCTGGATGTTCATCTGTAGCAGGTAGGTGCCCACGTTGCCCGGGAAATAGGGGGCCACCTGGAACCATACCGTGCCGCCATTGTTCAGGGTGATGTTGCCGGGCATCACATCGTCATAGGTGGTTGACCAGGTGCTGCCGTTGGTCGACCACGACCACAGTCCGTCCACCGAATAGGTGTTTCCGTTGCCGCTGTTCCACGAGTCGTGCAGGCGTGCATTGATGGTGTAGCTGAACCCGGCGGGCAGCACCACCTTGTAGAAATCCCGGTCATTGCCATTGTGGATGTTCGCCTCCGTGGTGGCCACGTTGGCATTGTTCCCGGAGAAGTTCACAGGCATGCTGTGGGCCTGCCCCTGCGTATTGTTGGCCTCGTACGGGTCGGGTTGCAGGGCCGCGGCCGTCACCGTCACGAAGATCGGATTGTTGAAGTAGCTGGACCCGGTGAGCTGCCATCCGGAGTTGTTGGGGTTGTGCTGCACGGCCAGCAGGTAGGTGCCCGGTGGCACGGTAACGGTGGCCGGGCCGAAGGTGAGGTACGGCGACAGGTAGGTGTACCCGCTGGGCAACCCTTGGCTTTCGGTCAGCACGCCGATGTCCTGCGCCCAAGTACCGTCCAGGTTGTACAACCCCACGCCATACTGCCCGATGAAGGTGTTCCATCCGTCATTCAGGATGTTGGTGTTCACCGAGAGCTGTGCCCCTTGCGTCACGGACAGTCCGGGCGATACGGTCAGGGCCGCGTTCAGCTCGATGTTGTTGGGGTTGATCACGGACACCTGCGGCAGGTTGGTGTAGCTGCCGTTGTTGCCCACCAGCACCCACTCCCCGTTGGTGGCCCGGTAGAAGATGCCGATGCGGTAGGTGCCGGGCAGCATGGAGAACAGCCCGTCGGTGGAGAACACGAGGTTGTTGTTGTACACATAACCCGCCGGCAGGTTATAATTCGACAGCACCTGTATGTAGTCCACGAAATTCCCATTGGCGTCGAAGGCCGCCGCGCAGTAGTCCCCGTTGAAGGTGTTGGTGCTGTTGTTGATGATGTTGGTGTTCACCGAAAAGGCCTGTCCGTAGTAAATGGTGGTTGCCGAGGGGGTCACCCAGGTGTAGAGGGCCATGTTGTAGGATGGTGGGTTGCCGCCACCGCCGCTGCCGGGCGGGGGCTTCAACCCGAAGATGGCGTGCTGATCGCTGTTGAAGCCGCCGGTGCCTCCGCCGGTGCCGATGGAGCTGGGGTCCAGGTTGGAGATGGTGAAGTAGCCATCGGCTTGGCCACCCCAGCCCCAATTGACGTGGAACTTGTTGTTGTTGTCGTAGCCATCGAGCACGAAGCAGTGGCCGCCGCCGGAGCCGACCCCGGCATAAACGATGGGGCGGCTGCCGTCCAGCTCGGCCTTGAGCATGTTCACCCATTGGCTTTCGGAGAAACTGGCGCGCATCTTCCCCTGCATGCCTTGGTCATAGCCGAAATAGGTGCGCAAGGCGTACTCCGCGCAATGCTGGATCGGTGTATAGCTGCTGATCACGTAAGCCCCGCTCACCTGGGGGCTGTAGTTCATCTCCACGCCCACGCCACAGTGGTACATCAACGTGGCCACGGCGCTGTTGGCGCTGTTCACGATGTTGGGCATGGCCGACCAGTTGTAGGTGGTGGCGCCGAAGTTGGCCGACAAGGTGCCGTAGTTGTTGGCGTTGTATGAATGGAAACCCTGCCCTTGCGCCGGGTGGTTGTGGTACTTCATCACCTGGGCCATGGCCGTAGCCACGCATCCGGTGACCGACCCGCCCGGGCATTGTGCGTTCACGTAGGGCGACTGGTCCCACTTGGTCTGCACCAAGGGCTGCACGGCATCGGCATCGCGGTCCGCATCATCTTCCTGCAGTTGCTGCCATGCCATGGCCACCTCGCTGGCCTGCTGGTTCCCGCCGGCGATGGCCGCCTGTATCTGGATGGCATAGGCTTCGAGCCAATCGGCCACGTCGTACCGCAGTTCCCCCGTTGGGAACCCGCCCTCGGTCGAATAGCCCAGGATGGGCAGCACCAGGTCATCGCCGGAAACGATCACGAAACCCTGGCCGGCCACGTTGAATACCCGGAAGAACACTACCCCACCGTTGGGGTCGTCCGTTGCCTCGCCGCGTACCAGCACCAGTTGCACATCGGCCTCCCGCATATCGGTAAAGGCGGCATCACGCTTGGCCAAGTACTGCAGCGCGATGGCCCTGGCCGAAGCCTCGCCCACTTGGGCCGCGTTCAGCGCAGCGGGGATCAACAAGGACAAGGCCAACAGCAAGGAAATGGCCAATATGCGGGTCGTGCGTGTCCGGAAGGGGGTATGGATCTGTCTCATGGTGAAAGGCTTGACATGGCCGGATCGGCGGCCACTGCAAGGTTATCCGTTCACCACAGGCGCATCAACCCCCATTTTGGGGGTATTTTCAGGCTACCGGAAGCGGGCCGGTGGGATCAGCATGGCCGGGCAATGACCGTCCCAGGGTGTCCTCGTTGCACCAATGAGAGGCGGCCAGCACCACCACGGTTGTCCGGGCGTGCAGCCCGTATGGCCGATGCCCCCACCAAGACGGGCAAGAAGAACCTCTTTCGCGGGATGGCCTTCGGGGTAGGCCTTGCTCACTCCCGCACCAACTTGATATCGAAGTCCACCAGTTCCACGAACTGCTGGATCCGCTGGTCGATCTCCTGTTGCTTCAGGTCCAGCAGGCGCTCCACGCCGAAGCGTTCGCAGCAGAAGGAGGCCATGGCGGAGCCCACGATGATGGCCCGCTTGAGGTTGTTGAAGCTGTGATCGCCGCTGCGGGCCAGGTATCCGATGAAGCCGCCGGCGAAGGTGTCGCCCGCGCCGGTGGGATCGATCACCTCATCCAGGGGCATGGCCGGGGCGAAGAACACGCGCTTCTTGTCGAACAGGAGGGCGCCGTGCTCACCTTTTTTCACCACCAGGTACTTGGGGCCCATCTCCAGGATGGCATGGGCGGCCTTCACCAGGCTGTGCTCGTCGCTCAGCTGGCGCGCCTCGGAATCGTTGATGGTGAGGATGTCCACGCGCGCGATCACCTCGCGCAGCTTCTCCATGGAGTTGTCCATCCAGAAGTTCATGGTATCCATCACCACCAAGGCGGGCTTCTCCACTTGGTCGAGGACCTTGGCCTGCACCACGGGGTCGAGGTTGCCCAGCATCAGGTATTCCGCCTTGCGGTATGTGTCGTTCAGCTTGGGGTCCAGGTCCAGCAGCACGTTCAGGCGGGTCTCCAAGGTATCCCGCGAGTTCATGTCGTAGTGGTATTTGCCGCTCCAGAAGAAGCTTTCCTTGCCGGGGATCAGCTCCAGCCCGTCGAGGTTGATGCCGCGTTCGCGCAGGCGGTGCATCATGCCTTGGGGAAAATCGTCACCGATGACGCTGACAACCCCTTGGTCGGGTATGAAATAGGAAGCAGCCAAGGAGATGTAGGTGGCGGCCCCCCCGACGACCTTATCGGCGCGGCCAAAGGGTGTTTCGATGTTGTCGAAGGCAACGGTGCCAACGGTGGCGAGCTTCATGGAAGGATGTTTTTCGGCGGGCAAAGGTGGACAATGCGGACGAACTTGCGGGATTGCCGCATCTTTCTACTTTTGCACTCCCTTTCCCGAAAAGGGTTTCTTCCCTGGTAGCTCAGCCGGTTAGAGCACCTGACTGTTAATCAGGGGGTCGTTGGTTCAAGTCCAACCCGGGGAGCAGAAGGCCTCAGCATCGAGCTGGGGCCTTCTTGGTTTTAATGGCCCACTTCCTCTATATCATCCATAGCGAAGCAGCCAAAAGGTACTATGTGGGGGAAAGCGTGGACCCACATATCCGAGTGCAGCAGCACAACGCGCATGCCTTCAAGGGGTCTGCGACTACCATGGCGAGTGACTGGTTGCTGAAGGTCGTGATACCATGCGAGGACCGCGCACATGCCAGGGCATTGGAAAAGTGGGTCAAATCGCAGAAAAGCACCGCGATCATCAAAAGGCTCATCAATGAGCAACAGTACAGGGAGTACCAAGTGGCCAGGTTCCGCAAGCCTCCGAGCGGCGCTTGACGTCAGGGTAACGGATGGCCGAAGGGGGTCGTTGCCCCGATAACTATCGGGGCAAGTCCAACCCGGGGAGCAGAAGGCCTCAGCATCGAGCTGGGGCCTTCTTGGTT